>NZ_NIPR01000052.1 GCF_002872255.1 Companilactobacillus nuruki | reverse complement strand
CTGCAAAGTATTACGGTTGATATGGTTGCCTTAGTTGGAATTGATGCCGTAGAGAATTCCAAAGAGAATGTAACTTTAGGAATTTCAGAAATTGATAATGATGAAGTAAATGAATAGCTTTAGTTGGTTAATTTAAATAAGTCCGTGTTGAATATCAATCGTATTTACAAAGTTGATATTCAACACGGACTTATTTTTTTATGGTTTAAGTTTTAACGGACCTTTTTTAATCTGCCATCCTCAATCTGCCAAATTGAGTCAACGAGATCGAGAACTCGTTCATCATGAGTAACCATGACAGCGGCCTTATCTTCTTGGTGAACTGTTTGCTGAATAATTTGAACTACCTCTCGGCCTCTTTTAGAATCGAGACTTGCAGTTGGCTCATCTGCTAAGATCAGATCAGGTTGGTTAATAAAGGCTCTTGCAATGGCGACTCTTTGTTTTTCACCACCTGAGAGTACATTTGGATAACTGTGCAAGCGATTTTGTAGACCTAACTTTGTTAAAACTTCTTCAGCGTTGCCAGTCTCTTTTTTGGAAATTTTTTGAATAAATTTGAGTTGATCAGATATCTTGAGATAGGGTATTAAATCTGAGTTTTGAAAGATAAAACCAATTTCGTTTAGGCGCAATTCGGTCTGTTGCTTTTTGGAAAGATGACTGATATCGTGTCCGTTTAATAAAACCGAACCTGAACTTGGAGTAAGCAATGCTCCCATGATGGTCAATAAGGTACTTTTTCCAGCACCACTTGGTCCTACAATAGCAGCAAATTCACCCTTTTCAACCGTAAAAGAAATATCTTTTAATACTTCATTAACGAGTTGCCCATCAGGATAATTTTTGATGATTGATTTTAATTCTAATACACTCATTAGTTGTTACCTCCAATAGCTGTGATAGGGTCGATTTTAATAACCTTTATTAACGATAATAATGCACTTAATAAGGTTATTAAGATAAATAGTCCACCAGTTCCAAGTAAAACGCCAGAGCTCAAACTAAATGGCATTGAGGCTGGTAAAACTAATTTGATTAAGTAGGTTATTGCGAAGGATAAGAGGATAGAAATAAGTGAAAGTAGTCCCATTTCAGTGATAACGTGTCTAACCAAATAAGGTGTGCTGGTACCTAATGCCTTGAGAGTTCCAAAATCGCTTAATTTTTGAAGATTGATAATGTAGAAGAAAACGGCCAAGACAAACAAGGAAATAAGATAGAGAAAACCAATCATTAGATATAAAGAACCTTGTTCAGCAGAATAGCCAGGAATTGCTCCAATCAGACTTTGCTTATCAACTACTTGATAACCTGTTTTTTGTTTCAATTGGCTTTGTAAAACGATTGCGTTGAAGTTATTATTTTGAGGAGCAATGTGTTGGTATTGTTTAAAATTAAGATAAATCACGGGTGTGTGTGAATAGGCTGTATTGTCAGTGAATCCGGCAATTTTGAAAACTTTCTTACTAGTAGAATCTTTGAATGTATCACCTATTTTATAACCGTCAGTTTTTAATTTAGAACTAACTACTACTGAGTTATTATCATTATTTTTTAATTTTTGACCGTTGATTGTTTTGGGGTTCAAAAAACTATTTGCATCGGTTACGAAATAAGCAATATCAGTTTTTTTACTGGCTTTGTTGGACTTTTGAATTGTCATTTGGGCAACACTAAGTTTAGCTGCGTTTCGATGATTAACTTTGTTCCAATCTGCGTCAGTTAATTGTGAACGATTTAATCTTTTTTCAGAGCCTTTTTGTAGTATAAAAGTTTGAGCAGATGTGTTCTTTAGAGCCGAACCACTATCGTTTGCTAATCCATTTGCCAGCCCAGTTATGAAAAGTACTAAAAAGACAATTAAAAAAATAATTAATCCCAAAGCACCGAATTTTAATTTTTCGTGTCGTAATTCTTTAAGTGTTAAAAACATGATGATGCCTCCTTGATGAGTCTAATCTTATTAGGAAAGTATCAATGGAACAATAAACAATGCCCGGTGTTTCGTGTTTTAATACACATAATAGATAAATTTGTGCAGTGAAATGAGGCTAAGTATGAATAAAAATGATCGTCGCTTTCGACGAACAGAAAGAATGATCCGTGAGAATTTCATTGATTTAATGGCAAAGATGCCTATTGATGAGATTACAATTCAGGCAATAACAGATCGAGCTGATATAAATAGGCGGACATTTTATTTACATTATGATGATATCTATGATTTATTAAATGGTACTGAAAATTATGTAATAGATCATTTCGCTAAAATGTTGCAGGATTTTGAAAGTCCTGAAGATGAAAATATGATAGGTCCTATTTTCTTTCAAACAATAATGACTTATATTGCAGATAACCAAAAGATGATAGGAGTATTATGTCGAAATCCTGATTCACAGTTAATGCACAAGTTAATAGATTTGACAGTGACTAATGGACAAAAGGTGATACCGTTTGAAAATCCTGAAAACTCAGGTTATATTTTGAACTATTGCTGTTGGGGAATGGTTGGCGTTTTGCATACGGCTATGCGCCAAGAAAATTTTGATTTGACTGGATTGTCATCCTTAGCTGATAGATTGTTAAGATCTACATTAGAAGCTGATGGAATTAATCAAAATAAAGTTTGAAAACGTTTTTAAATACTATTTAAAATGCTCATTAAGTGTAAAATATAAAATTGTGTTTATTTTATATTAGGGAGCTTATTATTCATTATGGAAGATTTAGAACCTAAAAAAAATTATATAAGCTGGCCAATCCTTGCTTTAATGGATTTTGTTACCGTAATTGGTTTTGATGATTTAACTTATAATTTTCAAAACCAAGGGATGGGAGTCATTACATCTTGGGTTATTATGCTATTTTTGTATGTTATTCCTTATTCATTAATGGTTGGTCAACTTGGTTCGGTATTTAATCATGAAGGTGGGGGATTAACTTCATGGGTCAGAGGTACTAGTGGTGAATTTCTTGGATACTTCACGGCTTGGACTTATTGGGCGGCATCGATTCCTTATGTTGTTGATACTGCCAATTCGATTGTTGTCGGATTAGGCTGGGCTTATTATGGAAATGCCAGATTGCAAAGTCATATGTCAAATGGCTGGTTTGCTTTTTGGACTTTGATTACTTTTATTGTTTTTATTTTTGTACAGTCACGTTTTAAACGATCCCTTGAGGTATTGAGTACAATCGGTGGGATCGCTATGTTTGGTATGACGGTACTATTTGTTCTTATGACTTTTGCTGGTTTAGCCAATGGTGGTCATATTGCTACGCAGCCAATGAATTTCCATACGATCGTACCAAAATTCGATTTGCATTATTTAACAACGATCGGTTTGTTGATTTATGCGGTTAATGGTGCCGAATTAATTGCACCTTTTGTAACTAAAATGCGACATCCTAAAAAAGAGTTTCCAAAGGCCATGATCATGTTGGCTGTTATGACGGCTTTTCTAACGATTTTTGGATCGTTTTCACTAGGAGTTTTCTTCGATGGTTATCATCTACCCAATGACTTGAAAATGAATGGATCATACTATGCATTTCAGGCATTAGGTGAACAGTACCATGTTGGTAATTTGTTGATGTATATATTTGCTTGGACAGAGGTATTTTATCTAGCCGCTTTATTGGCAGTATTGTTGGATGCCATGACTAGAATGTTGATTTCTGATACTGGTGCTAAGTATATGCCAAAGGTCTTGAGCAAGAAGAATAGCAATGGTTTGCCGGTTAATGGGTACCTATTAACGTGTGGTTTAAGTGCGTTCATCATGTTGCTAGGTATATTCTTACCAAGTATGAATGATATCTTCAATTGGCTCTTGAACTTAAATGGAATTATTTCGCCAGGTGTTACTTGTTGGATTTTCTTTGCATTTATCAAGATCAGACAAGACAGCCAAAAGTTTCCATCTGAATACGTCTATATTAAGAATGACAAGATGGCACTATTAGTTGGTTGGTGGTGTCTAATCGTTACAGCAGTTGCAACAATATTTGGAATTGGACCTCAAGATGTGGCCTTTGGTGGAGCAACTTGGTGGTATGAATTGGTTATCAATTTTGTAGCTATTATTGTTTTGATTGGTTTAGGGGCGGTTTTGCCATATGTTACAAGACGAGAGAATCGCAGTACGACAGGTTCAGCCTTTACACGTTTACAATGGACCGGAATATTGGTTGCGTTGTTCCTAACAATTGTTGGCGACCTGTATCTGGGCGGATCTAATTATCAACATAATATCTTTGCCATTGTTGGCCTCAGTATTCTGGGAATAATTTTAGTGATTGCCTTTGGATTTAAAGAATATAATCTGAAAGAAATTTAAAATTAATAGAAGATATTTATTTAAGTTTGATTAAAGTATACGTATTTGTATAGATTGTTATTAAATAGTTTTAGTTGTTGGAAATAAATAGTCTGTATTGATTTTTAACTTTGTTCGAGGAGAACATTGTTGATATCAATACAGACTATTTTTAAATATTTAAGAAAATAAAGTAGAATCAATTACACTTGTTCCTTGTGCAGTAAAGTGTGGCATTTCCACTATCAAATAGAGTTTTCTGACACGCATACCCTGATCAAATATGACAAATATATTATTGACAAATCTTTTTATATCACAGTCAGTTCTTTTATGGTAAAATATTTCGAGTTGCTTAACTTTCCAAAATGTATACCAAAAGGTCAATCCAAGGGATTGCGGTCATGTCGGTTAAGTAAGCGCTTAATTTTTTTATATTTTTAAATCATTTTTCTACTATTCTCCAAAAAGTATTGTATATTTGGAGTAACCGTTAGGTGAATAAATTAGAAAGAATGATTTATTTTCACTTGAGGAAAACGCCATGACAGAATTAGATACAAAGAAAAGATACATCAGTTGGCCAGTATTGGCTCTTATGGATTTTGTAACAGTTGTCGGATTTGATGACTTGACTTACAATTTTCAGAATCAAGGGATGGGCGTTATAACGTCTTGGATTATTATGATTCTCATGTATGTTATCCCGTATTCGTTGATGGTTGGGCAATTAGGTTCAACTTTCGATGACGATGGTGGAGGATTGACTTCATGGGTCAGAGAGACTAGTGGAGAGTTCTTAGGCTATTTTGCTGCTTGGACATACTGGGCTGCCTCAATTCCTTATGTTGTTGATACAGCGAACACGATTGCTGTAGCTTTAGGCTGGGTTGTTAATGGTAGTGATAGAATGCAGACGCAAATGTCTAATAGTCATTTTGCACTATTCACACTGCTAATTTTCATTTTCTTCATTATTATTCAGTCTCGATTTGAACATTCGCTAGAAATCTTGAGTACGATCGGTGGAATTGCCATGTTCGGCATGACGGTTCTATTTGTTATTATGACTGTGACTGCATTAGGAATGGGTGGTCATATTGCTACTCAACCATTAACAGTTCATACGATCGTTCCGACATTTAATTTACATTATCTAACAACCTTAGGCTTTTTAATTTTTGCCATAAATGGTGCTGAGAGAATTGCTCCGTTTGTAACGAAAATGCGTAATCCTAACCGTGACTTCCCTAAGGCTATGATTATGTTGTCTATAATGACAGGTTTCTTGACCATATTTGGTTCATTTTCATTAGGAGTATTTTTCAATGCTTATCATCTACCTGATGATCTAAAAATTAATGGTTCTTATTATGCTTTTCAGGCCTTGGGCAATCGATTCCATATGGGAAATACTTTGATGTATTTGTTTGCCTTTACTGAAATCTTTTATCTAGCCGCCTTGTTGGCAGTCTTGTTGAATGCTATGACTAGAATGTTGATTTCTGATACTGGCAATAAGTATATGCCAAAATTTTTGCGAAAAACTAATTCAGCTGGTTTGCCAATCAATGGATACTTGTTAACCGTTGGTTTGAGTGCCTTCATCATGTTTTTGGGTATTCTATTGCCAAATATGAAGGATATTTTTAATTGGCTTTTGAATTTGAATGGGATTATTTCACCAGGGGTAACGTGCTGGATATTCTGGTCCTTTATTAAAGTTAGAATGAACGATGATAAATATAGTTCAGGTTATGTTTACATTAAAAACAAAACTATGTCACTAGTAGTTGGTTGGTGGTGCCTAATTCTGACCGGTGTCGCAACGATTGCTGCTGTTGGTCCACAGGATGTACCAATGGGATCATCTATGTGGTGGTATGAATTGGTTATTAATTTTGTAGCCATTATTGTTTTGATTGGTTTAGGCTTTGTTTTACCATACATCACTAAAAGGGAAAGACGTAGTCAGACAGGAACTGCCTTTACTAAGATCCAAAGATTTGGTATTTGGATTGCAGTTTTAGGAACTTTGCTGGGTGACTTATATTTAGGCGATGGTAATTTGGCTAGAAATATTGGTTATATTGTTTTGTTAACAACCGTTGGTCTTATAGTGGTAATAGCCTTAGGATGGCGTGAACATGATTTGAAGGAGAGTCTTGAATAGTTTTATTCAAGGCTTTTTTTGTATTTTAATTTTTAAAAGTATTTCTTAAATCGAACTATGATATTCTATGACTACTAGGGAGGGTTTATTTATGTTTTATGACTTTTTGATTTTGACTTTGAAGTTTGGAATACTTTCATTTTTGCCGATGATTTTGGCTATTGTTCTTGACAGGAAACATACTGGTATTTATGTTGGATTGCAGATTATTGTTTTCTTGTTTCAGTATCTATATGTATTTATATTTTTACCAGGGGCTTATTTATACAATGTAATTTTATACAATCTTGTTAATCTATTGTTATGTGCAGTCATTTTTGGGGTGCTGTATCTAGTACTTGGTCCAAGCAAGTTTAGAGTTCGTAGTGCGCATGGCGGATCAGAAATTAATTCTAAATATATCGTAAAACCTGGTTTTACAATTATTCTTGCACTTATTTTGATAATTGTTATGGGTGTGGTTGTAAATATGGGACCTTTTGCTAAAGCGATTGCTAGGACAACCAATGTTGAAGAATCTCAGCAGGTAAAAAATGCTCCTATGCCAGTAATCAGTTCTAGCAAAAAAGAAGTGCCAGTTGTTAATTCCAATAAAACAGTTAGCAGTCAATTGCAAAACTCTCTTTCTAATGTCAGAGATTCAAATGTATATAGTTTAAATCATTTAAGAGTACAGTTTTATCATGGAAAACTAGTTTATATTGCACCACTTGATTTTGAGGGAGATTTTTTTAGATATGTACACTATAAGAAAGTACCCGGATATTTCATTGTCGATGCAACATCAAAGAGTTCGCATCCTAAATTTATAAAAAAGAATATGGCTTATACGCCATCGGCTTATTTTGGGCATGATGTTAATAGGCGGATTTATTCGGCAGTCAAAGGAGCCAATTTAGTATTGACCAGTGGTGATGCTCAACTAGAGGTCGATGAAAAAGGTAGACCATTCTATGTAAAAACATTATATAAAACATATGGGATCACGAGTTCTCCCAATTATAAAGAGTCTTGGGTGGGTATGGTTGATGCCGAGACCGGAAAAACTAAAATTATAAAACAAAAAGATGCTCCTAAATGGTTGGATGTTACATTTGATCCCGGAATTGCTGCCAGTAAAGTTGCATCTTTCAGCAATGATAGAAACGGCTGGTGGAATGCTCATGGTATAGGTGGATCAAGGACTGGCGTTATGGAAGCAGTAGATAATGTAGGAACTGAAGGTCCAGATAAAGAATTCACACCTATCTCATATAAAGGTCAAGTATATTATTTTGCTTCAATGACAAGTAAGAACAAGAAACAAACGTCGGTATTAGGTTACATCTATGTCAATGCAAGAAATGGGAAGACGTACTTTTACCGTGAAAAAGATGATGCAATGACGCCAAATAGGGCCAAGAGTCTTGCTGAAAATAGAATGAAACAGACTCAGTGGAAAGCAAGCATGCCTTTGCTTTATCGAATTGATGGCAAACCAACCTGGATCGTATCAATGATTGATTCAAATGGTGCATTTATGTCTTATGTTTATCTTTTGGCGAATGGAAATGGTACGCAAAGTACTGTCGCCGTGGGTAGTGATGCCAAAACAACATTGACCAAATATCGGGCTCTAGTTTCCAATGGACTTACTACAGCTAGTTCATCTGATAATAGTGTTGAGAAATCATTTAGTGGTACTGTAAAACGAGTCGTTGTTGATGGAGATAATGTTATTTTCTTATTAGATAACGACGATAAAGTTTTTTATGCTTCAAGCAAAAATGATCCTAAGAATGTTTTTGTAAGGGATGGAGATAATGTTAGCTTTTCAGGATCGGTATCTGGTAATACGGTTAATATTTCTACATCTGTTACTATTAGTGGATTAGAAGATAAATAAAATTTGAAAAAACAGTATAAACTATCGATAAAAATTAATTCAGTAACCATTAATTTGGTTGCTGAATTTTTTTGTATCATGTTTTTTCAATATAATTACATCTAGTTTTTAAAACTAGATTGAATAGTTAACATAACTATGATAAATTATAATTGTAATTACAAAAGGAGCGCTTTTTTTATGGACGAGTTACAAGAATGGTTAGACAAAGTGGAGGATTATCATTTACCAAGATTTGAAGATCTTCCTGAGTTGGATTTATACCGTGATCAATTATTGACATTAGTTGATAAATATATTGGCCCTATTTGGCTAGATGATGGGCCAGTTGTCACTACTTCAATGGTCAATAACTATGTAAAAAATGGTCTCTTGCCACATCCAGAAAAAAAACGATATACCCGGGAACACTTAGCGTATCTAATAGCCATAACCTTCTTAAAACAAGTTGTTTCAATCAATGACATCCAAGATGGTTTGGAAATTCAGACAAAACTAAATGGTGGTATTGCTAAGGCATATGATTTCTTTTGTGACAAACAAGAAATTGCCTTAAAGATGCTCAATCATCGTGAAGAAGGACAAATTCTTTCCGAAAAAGACCAATCGTCAGCTTACTTATTAGTTGAAATGGTTACAATAGCCTTTGCAACAAAGTTAATTACGAAAAAAATATTAATGATCGAAACGAACAATTCAAACGAAAAGAGTGAGTAATAATGGAAAAGATTGCTGTATTGGTAGATTCCTGCTGTGATTTACCAGAGGAATATCTTGAAAAAGATGGTATTTATGAGTTGCCAATGCAAATCATATACCATGACAAAACGTACCTTGATCGAGTAGATATTTCAGCTAAAGAAGTTTATGATAATTTGCCAGTTGAAATTCCTAAGACATCATTGCCTTCTGGAGAATCAATCCAAAAGACTTTGGATCAAATTGCAGATGATGGATATACCCATATTATTTCAATTTCAGTTTCTTCAGGTTTAAGTGGGACATTTAACTTTTTGAAAGTCTTTTTAGAAGATGATAATCGATTTACTACTAGATACTTTGATACTAAACAGGTTGCTATTGCTGCTGGTTTGATTGCTGTTGGCGCAAAGAATCAAATTGATGCTGGTGGAACTTTTGAAGAAGTTGAAAAACATGTTGAAAAAATGATTGCTAATACAGTTGTTTATTTTTGTATTCCAACTTTGACGTATTTACGCGCTGGCGGACGAATTAGTGCTGCTGCGGCAGCAGTTGGTGGAGTATTAAAATTAGCACCAATCATTACTTGCAAAGATGATGGTTCGTACACGATTGCTGCAAAGGCGCGTGGAATGAAAAAGGGTCAAAAGTTGTTACTTAACTTAGCGGAAGATTTTTTGAAGGACAATACTGGTGACTATCTGCTAGCTATTGGACACGGTGCCGATGAGATTGGCGGTCAAAAGATGCTTGATATATTGCATGAAAACAATATTAAAGGTAAGCAGGAGTTTTTGGGTCAAGTTGGGCCAGCACTTGGAGTACATACAGGACCAGGATTAATTGGTGTTGGAATCGTTAAAATATAATCCAAGAACGTGAAAGAATATGTGCAGTCTGTATTAACGAAAATGGGGGCGGCAACTTAATTTTAAGTTGCCGCCCCTATTATTGTTGTCTATTTTCCTTGTTCCAAAGTTTAATATCAACTTTTTTATTAGCTAATTCTTTTTCAATAATTAATTTCCTACCTAACTGTTCAGGATAGTTAATAACCTCTGCTAGTTCCAATTCCAATTGTGAAACTTCCATTTTAAGAGTACGGATTCTAATTTCTAACAATTGGTTTATTTGATCTTTTTGTTTTTCACCTAAAAAATGTAAACGTAAAATTAGATCGTCATTGTTTAAAATCACTGTTTCAGATGACAATGGCAAATAAAGCCAGTGTCTAAAATATTTTTGACCTATATCACTGATCTGGTAAGCTTTTTTACGAGAATTTTCATTCTCTTTAGGAGCTAATTCAATTAATGAAGAGGTTAGCATTCGATTTAATTCGGGATATATTTGACTGAAAGGAGCAGACCAGAACTCGGCTTTTTCCTTATCAAAGGTTTGTTTGATATCATAGCCAGTCATTTCTTTTCGAGTTAATAGTCCTAAAATCATGTACTGTAAAGTGTTACGACGAGCCATATAAAATCTCCTTTACTAGATAGTTAATGTATATTAATCTATATATATTAATATATAGTATTGAGGCCGATTATGAAACAAATAAAAAATAAAAATTTATCTATGGTTTTGATTGGAATAGGAATTGTTACATTTATGTCCACACTTGATAGTAGCATTGTAACTGTTGCTCTACCAGTTCTTAGTAAGGCTTTGCAAACTAACATGAGTTTAATTAATTGGGTTGTGACGATGTATCTGATTGTTATGAGTAGTAGCCTGATGATTTTTGGGAAACTGGGAGATAAGTATGGCAAAGTTAAATTTTTTAAGTGGGGAACAATAACTTTTGTTATTAGTTCTGCTCTTTGTGCCTTATCTTTTAGTTGGTTGACGTTGATTATTTCAAGAAGTTTACAGGCAATTGGTGCGGCTATGACAATGGCGACCTCAAATGGAATTATTGTGGAGATCTTTCCAGACGATAGACGCGGTCAGGCATTAGGATGGATGGGTTCTTTTGTATCGCTTGGAGGAATAATTGGCCCTAGCTTAGGTGGAATTTTGTTAAATTTTTTTCCATGGCATATTATTTTTTGGTTAAATGTTCCTATTGGATTTGTTGCAATAATAATTTTAATAAAATATCTACCAAGCAGTTTTGATAAAACTTATAAGAATGACAATTTTGATTTAATTGGTTCATTGATTTTGTTAGTTGGTTTTACTAGTATGTTTGTGGGAATTTTGTTAAGTCAACAATTTGGGTGGTTTGATTGGAGAATATTGTCACTGACAATTGTAGGTTTGGTTCTTTTGATAGTCTTATACAACTATGAAGGAAAACAGGTTGAACCAATTTTACCGGTGAAATTATTCAAAAATAAATGGTTTACAGTTCAGTTGTTAGCAAGCTTTATGGTTTTTATAGTTGATTTCTTTTTTGACGTTTTAGCACCATTTTATTTGCAAAATGCCCGTGGTTTCAGTCCATTGATTAGTGGTTTCTTTTTGTTAATTTTCCCAGTAGTTCAATTATTTATTGCTCCAATATCAGGGAGTCTAGCTGATAAACATGATCCATTTAAAATAACCTTGATAGGATTAAGTATTATTAGTTTTGGTCAAATCTTTTATGTGATAAGTGGATTAAATAATACTGTTTTAATTTTCGCAGTCGGTGCTGCTTTGGCGGGGTTAGGTAATGGATTATTTCATTCACCTAATAATGTTCTAGTAATGGATAATGTTGATGAGAAAGATTATGGATCAGCCGGCAGTGTTTATAGTTTGGCTAGAACTGTTGGAATGGTTGTTGGATCAGCGATGTCAACTACATTACTATTTGGCTCAATGTCGATATTGAATGGTAATCGTGTTAAGTCTTATACGCCACATAATCCACAGTTGTTTATTGACGGTATGCATATAACCTTTGGACTGTCATGCTTAATTAGCGTTATTTTATTGATTGGGATTCTTTTATGGAATAGAAGAGTTTCACGTAGAACAGAAAAGTAGGAAATAATATTGTTATGTTTTGATAGGTATGCCAAAAAATCAATGTACACAGAATATTCTGTATGCATTGATTTTTTTAAAATTATATAAAAGGCTTAAGCATAAAAAGATGTTTTGAATCAATTCGGTGGTAGTATAATCAAATATTTAAATTCTTTTAATCGGTTCTTGTCATACTGAATAATCATCACGATGTATAGTTATTTTTCTGTTTAACTATGCCTAACAATACGAAGAGTGGCTGTAATATTAAAATCTTCCTAAAGTGAGAACTATTTTAATGCTAAGATAAAAGATAATTAAGAATAAAAAGGTAAAAAAATGACTGTAAGAATTGATGATGTTGCAAAATTAGCGGGTGTGTCAAAGACCACTGTATCGAGAGTTTTAAATAAACGTGGATATTTGAGCGAAAAGACCATAAAAAAAGTTTATGATGCCATGGAGCAGCTAAACTATCGGCCTAATGTAATAGCAAGGCAATTATTTAAACAAGAAACAAAGATGATTGGTTTGATATTTCCAACTTTGGCAAATCCCTTTTTTGGACAAATGGCATCTGTCATAAGTGAAAGATTGTTTGAGAAAGGATATAGGGTCCTGGTAGGAGATGCCTTGAATGATCCAAATATTGAAAGAAAATATCTGCAAGATTTGTTAGCACATCAAGTTGATGGATTAATCGTAGGGTCACATAACACTGGAATTAGTGAATATGATAATTCTAATATGCCTATTATTGCAATTGATAGAAGAGTTAATAATGATATTCCTATAATTTCATCGGATAATTATAATGGCGGTCTCATGGCTACAGAACTGTTAATAAAAAATGGAGCAAGAAATATTGTTCATACTAATGATCCCAAAAGTCTTGTAGGACCACCACAGAATCAGGAAAGAAAACGTGCTTATGTTGATTCAATGATTGAACATGGATTAAAACCAATTGTCTACTCTATAGATCCCGATTTATCAGATTCAAAAAAAAGAAAAATAATTATGAAAATATTTAAAGATAATCCTAATATTGATGGCATGTTCATATCAAATGATATTGATGCAGCCCGGGTTATGGACATCGCTCATAATCTTGGGTATAAGATACCAGATGATTTGAAAATTGTAGGATATGATGGTGCAGATGTAACTAGAGTAATGAATCCTTGTTTAACAACGATTGTACAGCCAATTGATAAAATGGCGGAAGCAACTGTCGATATGTTAATGAAAAGAATAAAGAATCCAACTTATGGGCACGATAAGATACTTCCCGTGAAACTATGGGCCGGAAAAAGTGTGTAAAATTAAATAGTAAATTTAAAACCCTAATGAAATAAATTGTTAGGGCTTTTTTTCGCAATAATAACATCGGTCATTTCATTTAAGCTTTTTAACGAATCATCATCAATTTCATCATCAGTAATTAAATAGTCAATACTGTGCCAATCGGCATATGAGGTAAGTGAAGAATATGATGTTTTGGAACTATCAGCCAAAACTATATTTAATCTACTATTTTCAATGATCTTTCGTTTTATTTCACCATCGTCAAAACTATTGCTTGTTGGTCCTTGATGTTGAGCAAAACCAGAAGTACCTAAAAATGAAACATCTATTTTTATTTTATTCAAAAATCCTAAGGCCTGTGTACCAACTGCGGAGAAGGTTAGTTTGTCAACTTTACCACCAATGCTGATTACTTGGTTGTTACTTGTTGCTAGTTCATTAATTACAGGAAAAGAATTAGTAATTATTGTATATCCAGTCAATTTCATCATTTTCCGTGCCAGTAATAATGCTGTACTGCCAGCATCAATAAAAATAACCGTTTGTTGATCAATTCTTTTTAAGGCATCATCTGCTATGATTTGCTTTTGAGTTTGGTACTGAGACAATCGTCGGTCAACAGTCAGTATTTTGAAATCATTTTGTGGCATTACAGCACCATACCATTTTTTTATATTTCCAGAACTCCTCAGTATTTGTAAATCTCTTCGGATTGTTTCTCTGGAAACATCAAAATGTTTTGATAGTTCCGTTATTGTCATAGTCCCATTTTGATTAAGCAATTCAACTATATTTTTTCTGCGAATATCTGCTTTTTTAGCCATTGTCACACCCCTTATAGAATTAAGTATAGTTTAAATGGAATTGAAAAAGTTCAATAACAACAATTATGTTGTAATTTTTTGGATAAAACAACATAATTAGTTGCAACATGACACAAAAACACTATAATAAAATTGATTTAAGCGCTTACACAAGGAGGAGAACTGTTGAAATTGCAATTGGCTTTAGATGATATTTCATTGAAAGATGCTTTAGATTTGGGTGAAAAAGTTAAAAATTATATTGATATATTTGAAATGGGTTCACCCTTCATTATTGAGAATGGATCATTAGCTATCAAAGAATTCAAAAGGAGATTTCCGGAAAAGAAAATCTTGGCAGATACTAAGATTGTAGATGCTGGGAGTTATGAAGCGGGTTTGGCCTTCAAAGCAGGGGCAGATTATTGTACCGTGATTGGGTTAACGGATATTTTGACAATTAAGGAATGCCTTAAAGCAGCTAGGAAATATAATAAATCTATTTTTGTCGATACAATTAATATTGAGAATTTGAATAAAAGGATTCCTGAATTAGAGGCTGCAGGAGTTGATCATATAAGCGTTCATGTTGGTGTTGATGAACAGGCAGTTGGTAAAACACCAATTGATGCTTTACGACAGGTAAAATCTTTAAGCAATAATTCGATATTATCAGTTGCTGGAGGTATAAAAGCTGATACGGTTGATCTATATAAAAAATCAGGAGCTGATATTGTTATTGTCGGTGGTGGAATAAATCATGCTAAGAATTCAGTTTTAGCAGCAAAGAAATTGGCGGAAAAAATCAATGATTAATAATTCAATAATGAAAGGAGATCAATATGGAATCTAAAAATATGAAAACAATTATTCAAGAATTAGATAAATATAGTTCAGGAGTTTCTGAAGAAAGTATTCAAGAAATATCACAAACAATTTTAGAGGTCAACAGAGTTTTTGTCGCTGGTGCTGGAAGATCAGGTTATGCCGCTCGTGGCTTTGCAATGCGGTTAATGCATCTAAATATTCGATCGTTTTTCATAGGAGAGCCTACGACACCATCAATTGGTAAAAATGATTTATTGGTTATAGGTTCTGGGTCCGGAGCTACGACTAGTCTTGTGGATAATGCAAAAAAGGCAAAGTCTGCCGGAGCTAGAATAGCTACAATTACTATTTATCCTGAAGCTCCAATTGGAAGAATGTCTGACGTTATTGTCGTCGTACCTGGAGAGACACCTAAAAAGGTAACAAACAATATGGATACAGTTAAATCGATTCAACCCATGGGGTCACTTTTTGAACAATTGAGCTGGTTGACTTATGATTCTATAATTTTAAATTTAATGAATTTGATGACGGAAACTACTGAAAGCATGTTTCCACGCCATGCAAATTTGGAATGAAACACTTTAACGATAAGGAGTTTCTTGCGTGGACACTAAAAGTCCCACCAAAATTGGTATAGCCAATATTTTGGGAACACAAAACAATTTTTAAAAAAGCTATTGCAAAAATTATAAAAATGGATATTATTGAGTTCGTAAACTGAATCCGTTTACAATCACTGATAATTCTGGATTTTCTATGTAAAACTGTTTATTTTAAATAAAAATAAGAAAGTTCAGTGCATTATGTCAACGCGTTGACTCTTTTTTAAAGCAAAATATCAACGCGTTGACATATGATAAATGGTATAGGACTTAGTTTTGCGAATTAACTTAATAATAAAAATTTATAGAAAGGAGAAAAGGGGTAATGAAATATTTAATCTTGGTAAGCCATGGTGAATTTTCAAAGGGTTTAAGAACAACATTAGGAATGTTCGCAAAAGAATCAATGGACTCTGTAATAGCTGTGGGTTTACAACCAGATGAAGCGGTAGATCATTTAAGCAAGAGATTTAATAAAACCATTGATGAATTGCCTGAAAATAGTAAATTCGTGGTCCTAGCTGATTTAATCGGTGGCAGCCCTTTAACCACAATCTGCAATATTCTTGAAGAACATGGCAAACTCCAAGATAGCCTTGTTTTAGGTGGTATGAATTTTCCTATGGCACTTACAACTTTACTGTCAAAGGATGCCATGGATAATGAAACTTTAAAGTCAGTTGCCTTGTCCGAGGGGTCAAGCGCAATTAAGGAATTTGAATCAAAATCTGATGATTCATCAGATGATGAAATTTAGAGGAGGATATTAAAATGTCAGTTTCTTTTGTCAGAATTGATGATCGTATGATTCATGGACTTATTACAACTCGTTGGGGAAAGGAAAGACCATGTGATGGGATTATTGCAATAAATGATAAAGCCGCTACTAATCCTATTTTAAAGGAAGCCTATAAAGCTGCAGTTACTGATAAAAAGGTTTTTGTTTGGACAATGGACCATTTTAATAAAGTTAAAGATAAGGTTTTGGCTTCAGATACACGTTATTTTCTGATTACAAAAAGCCCACTGGATATGAAAACCATTTTAGTTGATTGGAGATTTAAACCAAGTGAAGTAACGACTGTTAATGTAGGACCTGGTAATGATCGAGAGGGCGCAATTAAGCTCGGAGATAATCAATCATTCACACAGGAAGAAGCGGATGCTTTTGAAGCAATTGAAAAGTCTGGTTATAAGGTAGATTTTGCATTACTTCCAGATAAACGTATTGGTAGTTGGGATAAATTTAAATCAAAATTTGGCTATTAATTAATATGAATAAAATATTATATTCAGAAAAGGGGATTAATTATTATGGCAATAAGTTGGTTTCAAGCTGCTATTTTAGGTCTGTTTGCATGTCTATGTTCTAATTCATGTATGGCTGGACAGGCCGTAGGTAATTATACAATTGGACGTCCTTTAGTTGGTGGCCTTGTATGTGGTCTTATACTGGGTGATTTAAAACTAGGTATTGCTTGTGGTGTTGCCATGCAATTGGTTTACATCGCTTTGGTAACTCCAGGTGGTACTGTTTCTGCTGATGTACGTGCTATTTCTTATATTGGTATTCCTTTGGCAATGGTTGCAATTACTTCAAAAGGACTTGCTCCTACAGGAAGTTCAGCAGCCGATCTTGCAAAATCTGTTGGTACTTTAGTTGGTACTATTGGTACCGTTCTATTTTATGCTGTTGCTACATTAAACCTAGTTTGGCAGTCATTTGGATGGAAGGATGTTCAAAACGGAAAACTAGGTAAACTTTATTCGGTCAACTTTGGATGGCCATGGATTTCTCATGCAATTTTCTCATTCTTACCTACAATGTTTTTGACATACTACGGTTCAACCGCTGTTACCGCTTTACGTAATGCTTTACCAATGGATGGTGTTGCTATGAAAACACTATTTACTGTTGGTGGGATGCTTCCATGTGTTGGTATTGCCATTTTGTTACGTCAAATTGTAAGCAAACCAATTGATTTTATTCCATTTTTTGTTGGATTTACTCTAGCAGCATCATTACATTTGAACCTTGTTTCAGTAACAGTCATTTCACTTCTATTTGCCGTTATTTTCTATGAAGTAGAAATGGCAAAAGGATCTTCTAATACACCGACAGCTGGAGCAGTTTCTGCTGGAAATGATGATGACGAAGAGGAGGACATTTAATAATGCAAAAAACTGAAGATATTAAAACAATTGATAAAAAAACATTATCTCATTCTTTTCATTTATGGTTTTGGGGAGCTTTAACATGTTTTTCGCAAGAGCATATGCAGACTTTTGGTTATATGTCCTCAATGCTTCCAATCATTAAGAAATTATATCCAAAACATGATGATCAAGTAAAAGCCATCCATGCATACACAGCCTTTTTTAATACAAATCCTATGTTGGGAACTGTTATTGTTGGTATCACAGCCAGTATGGAAGAAGCACGTGCAAATGGTAAACAAATTGATGGTGAGACAATCAATGATATGCGTGCTGGTTTGATGGGACCAATTGCCGGAATTGGTGATTCATTAATTGATGGTACCTTGATTCCTATTCTGTTAGGTATTTCGTTAGGTATGTCAACAGGTGGTTCTCCTGTTGGAGCAATATTCTATATTGTTGCATGGGTTTTAATTGCTTATTTTGGTCAAAGATTTCTTTACTTTAGAGGTTATAAGTTTGGTGACAAGGCAGTTAGTTTTCTAGTCGGTGCCCAAGGTGCAGCCGTTCGTCATGCTGTTGGTGTTGTAGGTAGTATGGTTGTTGGTGGCGTTCTAGCTACATGGGTTAACGTTACAACCTCATTCAAATTACGTGGTTCTGATGGAAAAGTTTTCTTAAATCTTCAAGATAAATTGAATAGTATTTATCCTGGATTGTTGACAGTTGCAATAACATTATTCTGCTGGTGGTTAATGTCAAAGAAGCATGTTTCTGCAATTTGGACAATGATTATTTTAGTTGGTGTTTCATTAGTTGGTGTTTTGCTGGGAGTATTTAATCCAGGATTATCATATTAGGAAAACACATTAAAAAGAAAGGAGTAAATTAAATGACAATTGAAGAAATGCATGATGGTTATAAAAAGGAAATCGCTTATCAAAAGCATATGCTGAAAAACATCGGATATTGGTTTCAACTCTTTACTGCCATTAGTGGAATTGGAATTGTATTAATTTATTTTTTTCATACTACAAATATTTGGATAAACATTCTTGGAATAATTTTATTCATAATTGGTTCTATAGGAATGCTGCTTTTTGGATATACTGGTTGGAAAGGTCAGCAGAATATCAAAGCAGTTATTGAGGATTATGAGAATAAAATTTACTATTTAAAAAGTCACGGAAAGACAAAATTCAAAATCAATAAATGAGTTTCACCCTTCTTGTATTTGAAAAGTTTATTGAATTATAAATAGTTTGTTGAAAATGATTAAAAAGGTCCTTCCCATTGAAACAATTCAATGGGAAGGACCTTTTTCGAAGTTAAATTCAAATATTTTTGATAGTTAATTTATTAGCAAGGTAATAACAAACGGCACTAATAATCATAGCCGGGAAGGTAGCACCAATAGTATTGATAATAAAGTCAAGCTTATTTAAACCAAGATAGCTAATAACACCAATTAGCCAGGTAATTATAGCAATAGGATTAACCCCTTTGGTGTACCAATAAATACCTTGAGGGTTAGAGAACTCTTCCACTAGGTACTGCTTCTTTTTAATATAGAAGAAATCAATTAAAAAAATTGCAATTTCAGGCCCTAAGAACATACCGATACCATCTAGAAAGGTTTCAAAGGTGGTTAAGAAACTGGCAATATAAACTGGTATGAAAGTCATTACAGTGGCTACTAATGTAACAATCCAAAGCGCAGGGGTTAATTTTAAGCGATGAAAAATATTCGTTAAAGCAGAACCTGCGGCCATTAAGTTAACGGCATTAGCTGTAGTACTGGTAATAACAATTACCAACATAGCTAGAATACCTAGTCCTAATTTTGCTGCGATGGTACTAGGGTCAGCGTTATTAGGATCAAACTTATTAATAGTAATGGCTGTAGCAATTGTGGCAATCAATCCGATGAAAGCAAACCAGAATAATCCAATATTGGCACCGAGAAATGATGCCGTGGTTGCTGCACGTTTGTCTTTAGTGAAGCGACTGAAATCGGCTGCAGCTGTCACCCAGGCTAAGTTGAAGGCAGCTAGAATATCTACTATTTTTCCGCTTGGCAATTGAAACTTGGCTGCTGGTTGCCATTTGACAATGTCTTGAAATGGAACAGTTTTTAAAACGACGATTGATTCCCAAGTTACTAATATTATTACCAGAATAATACCAATTCGCTCAATCCATTTAACAGATTTTTCGCCTAAAGAAATACTAACTAAATGTAAAATTGACATCACAACGATTCCAATAATAATACTAAATTGATTATGGAATGATGAATTGTCCCATCCAAGAATATTTTTTAGAATAAAGCTAATGGATGTAGCGGCAATGAATGTATTGATAGCAGCCCAACCAATGAATTGAACAACATTTACAATTGAGGGAAGGATTGAACCCTTAATTCCAAATGATGGTCTTGTCAAAGTCATAGCTGGAAGCCCGGTTTTGTAGCCCATGTATGATGCCAAGGCTAATAATACATAAGAAATTGATCCAACGATTACTAATAGACTTGAAGCTTTAATTAATCCAACGGCAGCGATAACACCACCAATATACCAGGTCCCATTATTTGCATTAGCACCGATCCAGGTGGCAAACATATCCCATTTGGACATTGCTCTTTGATCAGGTGTGGTTGTTTGTATATGCTCTTTTTTTGCCATGTTTAACCCCTATCTTGAACAGTAAAATAGGACTGCTTTTGAGCAGTCCTAGTCCACAATTTACCGCTCTTTTGTCAGTCTCTCTGGACTGCTTTTAAAAAGAAAATTTATATTTATGTTGTTGTAATTTTAATTTAGATGGTTGTTCTTGTCAACTTAGAAATTGTATACTAGACCAAAAGTCAAAGGGAGCGCATGCCATGTTATTGCAGCAAGTCAGAATTCAAAACTATCCTGCACAGGATGTCAGAATCCAAGATGGTAAATTTATTGAGATAGCTGATCACTTGGATCCAAATGAGAATGAAGAGGTAATTGTTGGACACGAGAAGTTGTTATTGCCGCCATTTGTTGATCCTCATGTTCATTTAGATTCAACTTTAACAGCGGGTCAACCTGAATGGAATGAAAATGGTACTTTATTTGACGGAATACGTATTTGGTCTGAACGTAAAAAAGATTTGACCTATCAAGATGTTAAAAAAAGAGCAATTCTGGCTTTGAAGATGCAAGCTAGCCATGGTATTCAATTTGTACGTTCACACGTTGATGTTACCGATCCAACTTTGAAAGCTTTGAAGGCATTGATCGATGTACGTGAAACAGTGAAAGATTGGATGACCTTACAGATAGTTGCATTTCCCCAAGAGGGTATTATGTCTTATCCTGATGGTAAAGAATTGATGCAGAAGGCTGTTGATTTGGGAGTAGATGTAATTGGAGCTATTCCTCATTATGAGTTTAATCATGAATACTCAGTTGAATCGCTTCGTTTTGCTTTTGAATTAGCACAAAACAATGACTTGCTGTTTGATGCTCATACAGATGAGATCGATGATCCAAACTCAAGAAGTTTGGAAACATTAGCAACATTAGCATATGAAAGTGGAGTCGGTGAACGTGTAACTGCCTCACACACGACCGCTATGGGTTCATATAACGATG
Organism: Companilactobacillus nuruki; assembly: GCF_002872255.1. Lineage (GTDB taxonomy): Bacteria > Bacillota > Bacilli > Lactobacillales > Lactobacillaceae > Companilactobacillus > Companilactobacillus nuruki. The sequence continues at coordinate 185,417 of NZ_NIPR01000052.1, read as the reverse complement.
CTTATATGTATAAGTTGATGCGTTTATTGAAAATGTCTAATATGAACTTTGTTTCTAATCCTTTAGTTAACATGTATCTTGGCGGAAGATTCGATACTTATCCTAAACGTCGAGGTTTAACTAGAGTTAAGGAATTGACTGAAAATGAAATTAATGTTGCTTTTGGCGAGGATGATATTAAAGACCCTTGGTATCCAATGGGAAATGGCAATATGTTTGATGTTTTGGCTGAGGGGTTACATGCTACTCAGATGATGGGACATCAGCAAATTATGGATTCTTATAAATTTATAACGTTTAATGGTGCCAAGGTAATGCAAGTTGACGATCAATATGGAATTGAGGTTGGTAAACCAGCCAACTTTGTTCTTTTGAATGCACATAATTTCTATGATGCCTTGAACCGTCGTGCCTCAGTATTATTGTCGGTTCATAATGGAAAAATTATTGGTAAAACCAAACCCGCTGAAACGGAATTATATATTTAAAATGTTCCCCAAAAGGATGTAAGCATGATATTAGAAAGACAGAATGTTATTAATTTAAGAAAATTGCAGTCACAATTAGGCGATATGGAAAATCGTCCTCGTTTGGCCGAGCTTAGTAAGTTGATTAAAATGTATCAGCTTTATCAAGCTGGACAAAAAGAAATCAGTACTAAATTGGAAAACTTAGATTCCGAATTTCAAGTGAATTACGATTATAATCCCATTCACCATATGGAATCGCGAATGAAAGAAATGCAGAGTCTCTTACAAAAGGCTGACCGTAAGGGATACGAATTAACTGCTGAAAGTATTCAAAAAAATATTTATGATATTGCAGGAATTCGTGTGATTACTAATTATTTGGATGATATCTATAATGTTGAAAAATTATTAACTAAACAAACTGATGTTACTTTATTAAAACGTAAAGATTATATTGCCAATCCTAAGGCTAGTGGTTATCGTAGCTTACACTTGGTCGTGAAGGTTCCGGTGTTTCAAGCTGAAGGACCAGTCGATGTACCAGTTGAGATTCAAATAAGAACTATTGGAATGGATATGTGGGCCAGTTTAGAACACAAATTACGTTATAAAACGGACGTTGATAGTTCATTAGTTAATAAATACGGTGACCAATTGAAAGGTTACGCCACTGAATTAGAACAAATTGAACGTGGTATGCAAAAGATTCATAAAGATTTAATTTAAATACAGTAAAAAGAGGGCCTGACTATCATGTCAGGTCCCCTTTTGTCTTTAATATTTTAAACGGCTTGTTCTTTACTATTATTTAAAAACCAATTTTCTTTGGTTAGTTCGTATGCCATGACCTCACGTACCTTATCAGTATGTGGGGAAACAGAGGAGCTAATTGAACCTAGATCATGCATACCCATTTTTTTCATTACACGTCCCGAACGGGGATTAAGACTAGCATAATGAGCTTCAATGCGATTGAAACCTAAAACCTCAAATCCATAAGTCATCATAGCTGTACCGACCTCGGCAACATAACCTTTTCCCCAAGTATTTTGCGACAATGCATAGGTTAAAATTCCGGTATCATTTTCAGGATGAAATTCATAAAAACCAATGAATTTATGGTCTTCCTTGGTTTCGATCCCAAAAGTGTATGGGGTATCCAAGAAATGATTTCTAAAAATAAGATCGTAATTATCTGGGGTTTGTATATTACGATATCTGGTGTAACGTACCACCTCAGGGTCTAATAAAATTTTCTGTAAGTCATCATGGTCCTGTGTTTGAATTGGACGTATGATTAATCTATCCGTTTTAATTTGACGCATTATTTTTATCTCCAAATCCTTAATTAGAATATGAATAATAAACTATTATTTAGTCAGTGTAAACTGTTTTGTTTAAAAAAATATGTTGACTTTAGTTTATAGAAAGATTAATATAGTTCGCATACGAACAAATGAGGTGAAAACAATGTTTGATGCAAAGGAAACGATTGTTTATAATATACGAAATTTGTCACTACATATTTCTCATTATATTCATCATCATGATGAAAAATTTATGAAGCATGAGTTTGAAAATGATGGACGTAAAGATCAAGTATCTCGTTTGCAAGGAATGGCCATTGGTTTTATGTATACCAATAGAGATAAACAAATCATTCAAAAAGACTTTGAAAAGGCTATGTTTATCAGTAAGTCAACTGCTAGTGGTTTGGTTAATCGAATGGTAAAGAACGGACTAGTCTATACTTCGCCATCTGCTGAAGATGCAAGGGTAAAATGTTTGAATCTGACCAGTCATGCTATGGATGTTATGTATGAAATTGATAAACAGGCTACTAAAACAGAAGAGGCTTTACGAAGAGGAATTGATCCTGATGAGTTAAAAGTTTTCTTTAAAGTGTTAAATCAAATTAAAAAAAATACGAAGTAGTATTTTTTATAGCTATAGTTCGCATGCGAACTAGAGGAGGAAATAAATGTTCAAATTATTTAAACGATTGAATAGAAAAGAATATGCAATGATTGGCACAAGTTTGATTTTCATTATCCTACAAGTTTGGTTAGAGTTGGAAATTCCTAGCTATATGTCTACCATCACTGAAAAATTGGAACAACAGGGAACTACGATCAATCAAATTTTGCAACCAGGGATGATGATGATCTTATTCTCAATTTTAAGTGCCATAGCTTCTATTATAGTTGGTTATTTTGCGGCACATGTGGCTGCAGGATTTACAGCTCGATTGCGAAAAGATGTTTTTAATCAAGTGATGGATTATTCAACTCAGGATATCAAGAAATTTTCTGTATCAAGTCTTTTAACAAGATCAACTAATGATTTGACCCAACTACAACAATTTATTGCTATGGGATTGCAAGTTATCATTAAGGCTCCCATCACAGCTGTTTGGGCTATTACCAAAATTGCTAATAAGGGTTGGCAATGGACCACTGCTACTGCTGTAGCAGTAGTCATTTTGATAGTTATGTTAACTTTTATACTTCTAATGGTTCAACCAAAGTTCAAAATGGTTCAGAGTTTAACGGATCGTTTGAACTTAGTAACACGTGAAAATTTATCAGGTATTAGAGTTGTTCATGCTTATAATGCTGAAGATTATCAAAATAATAAATTTGATAAAGCAAATAAGGATTTAACCGATACTAATTTATTTGCTAATCGGGTTTTGGCTTTGATGAATCCAGGAATGAGTTTTATTTCTAGTGCTTTAACATTGGCGGTTTATGCTATAGGAGCCGTTATTATTAATCAGGCCACGACTGGAACAGCCAGATTAACTTTATTTAGTAATATGATTGTTTTCTCTTCGTATGCTATGCAGGTTATTCTAGGTTTCTTATTACTTTCGATTATTTTCATTTTACTACCACGTGTAACAGTATCTGTGTCTAGAATTAACGAAGTTTTGGATGTAAATCCATCTATTAAAATGAAAACAGAAACATTAAAGAAAGTGGATGAAGAGGGAACCTTGGAATTTAAGAATGTTGATTTCAGATATCCTGGTGCAGAAGCAGACGCCGTTCATAATTTGAGTTTTAAAGCTAAACAGGGTCAAACGATTGCTTTTATTGGCTCGACTGGTAGTGGTAAGTCAACTGCTATGAATTTAATACCCAGACTTTATGACACAACTAAAGGTGAGGTTTTGGTAGATGGAATTGATGTAAGAAATTATTCAACTAGCGATTTGAATAATAAATTAGGCTATATACCTCAAAAAGCAGTGTTATTCAGTGGTTCGATTCGTTCGAATATTGATTTTGGCTCGACAGATAATTCTGAAAAATCTGATAAAGACCTCTATCAAGCTTTAGATGTTGCTCAGTCAAGAGATTTTGTTGAACAAAAGGATCAACAGCTTGATTCCAAAGTAGCTCAACATGGTGATAATTTTTCTGGTGGTCAAAAACAGCGGTTAGCCATCGCTAGGGCCATTGCTAGGAAACCAGAGATTCTCTTATTCGATGATTCATTCTCTGCCTTAGATTATGAAACTGATAAGAAATTGAGAACGGCTTTGAAAGAGAATGCTGAAAAAACTACAAAAGTTATCATTGCTCAGAGAATCAGTACCATAATGGATGCCGATCAAATCATCGTCTTAGATAATGGGAAAGTTGTTGGGCAAGGTACACATACCGAGTTACTAAAGAATAATGAAGTTTATCAAGAAATTGCTTATTCACAATTATCGAAGGAGGAACTGGCTGAATGAAGGTATTAGACGGAATTAAGAAATACGGCTCAGAATATTTTGTGCCATTAATAATAGCCGTCATTTTTGCAATGGCGGGTAGTATTTTAACCATTATTGGTCCTAATCAATTGAGTAAAATTACAGATTTGATTACAAAAGGATTAATTGGCAATATCAATTTGACTAAAGTTATGCAAATTGTAACGATGCTTTCAATTATCTATATTGTGGCTGCTGTTTTGTCTTATGGACAAGGCTTCATTATGGCAACTATCACACAGAAGTTCACTCAAAAACTACGGACTAAAATTACTGAAAAAATCAATAATCTACCATTGCAGTATTTTGATACTCATAACGAAGGCGATACTTTAAGTAGAGTAACTAATGATTTGGATACAGTTGGACAATCCTTGAATCAAAGTTTAGGTATCTTAGTATCAGCAATAACTTTGTTAATTGGTAGTATAGTCATGATGTTTACTACTAATTCTACTTTGGGTATAACAGCTGTACTTTCGGTACTATTTGGATTTGTTTTAACAATATTCTTGATTGGTAGATCTCAGAAGTATTTTAACAATCAACAGAATAAATTGGCAGATGTTTCAAGCTATTTGGAAGAAATATATTCTGGACATGATGTGGTAAAAACCTATAACTATACCAATCAAGCTAAAGTCGAATTTGAAGAGTTGAATGATGATCTGCAAGAAAATGTTTGGAAATCTCAATTTCTTTCAGGAATCATGCAACCACTAATGAATTTTATTGGAAATTTTGGTTATGTAATGGTCAGTGTGGTAGGAGCTATTTTGGTTCTTAATGGTCATATTACAATTGGTGTGATTGTTGCCTTTATGATCTATGTCAGATTATTTACACAACCACTATCGCAAATCACCCAAGCTTTTGCCAGTTTGCAATCAGCACAAGCCGCTATGAAAAGAGTCTTTGGTTTTTTGAATGAAGATGAGGTTGTTGATGATCAGAATAAAAAGGAGGGTATTTCAGGTACTAAAGGTAATGTAGAGTTTGATAACGTAGAATTTGGTTATCTACCTGGTCAAAAAATCATTAAAAATTTCTCACTCAAGGCACAAGCTGGTCAAAAAGTTGCTATTGTAGGACCTACTGGCTCTGGTAAGACTACCACCGTTAATCTATTAATGAGATTCTACGACATAAATAGTGGGAAGATTATGATTGATGGCGTTGATATTAAAGATATGAAACGTTCTGAGGTTAGAAATCAATTTGATATGGTTCTACAAGAGGCCTGGCTATTTGAGGATACTGTTAGAAATAACTTAGTTTATAATCAAGCCAATGTAACTGATGAACAAATAAAATCTGCTACCAAGGCTGTTGGTTTGGATCACTTTATTGAAACCTTGCCAAAGGGATACGATACTATATTAGATGATTCAGTAAGTCTGTCAGTTGGGCAAAAACAACTTTTGACAATTGCTCGGGCTTTGATTAGAAATGCTCCTATGCTGATTTTGGATGAAGCAACCAGTTCAGTTGATACCAGAACAGAAGAACAAATTCAAAAAGCAATGGACGTGTTAATGACGAATAGAACCTCATTTGTCATCGCCCATCGTCTTTCAACTATTAAAAATGCTGATTTGATTTTGGTTGTTAAAGATGGTGAAATAATTGAACGTGGAACTCATGATGAATTGATGTTAGCTAATGGTTTTTATAGCAATATGTATAATAGTCAATTTACTAAGTAATAAAATACATTTTGAATAAAATCCCATTTAGCGATCATTTTAAATGATTGTTAAATGGGATTTTTTTTATAATTTTAAAAAATTTGATTAGAAGATGAATGCTTGTCTGACAATAGTTTATAATGATGGTAAGCGTTTTTTTTGATTTTTTTAAATTTTCAATAGATTGACAGTTGTCTAAACATGCTATAAACTTACGGCGTTAACAAGACTTAATTATTAATTATAATGAGGAGCATTAACTTAAATGAAGGAATGGCAAAAAGAAACTGTGTATCAAATCTATCCACGAAGTTTTCAAGATTCCAATGGAGATGGTATTGGTGATATTAATGGTATCATTTCCCGTTTGGATTATTTAAAAAAACTTGGAATTGGTTTGATCTGGTTGACGCCAATGTATCGTTCACCAGGGAATGATAATGGTTATGATATAGCTGATTATTATCAGATTGACCCAGTTTTTGGAACGATGGATGATTTTGAAAGATTATTAAATGAGGCACATAAGCGTGGAATTAAGATTATCATGGATATGGTTTTGAATCATACTTCAAATGAGAATCAATGGTTTCAAGAAGCTTTAAAGAGTAAAAACAATCCCTATCATGATTTCTATATTTGGCGTGATCCTGTTGATGGCCATGAACCCAATAATTGGGTTTCAAAGTTTAGTGGTAGTGCTTGGAAATACGTTCCTGAATTGAATCAATATTACTTACACTTATATGATGTGACAATGCCTGATTTGAATTGGCGAAATGAAAAGTTACGAAATAAGATTTTTGAAATGCTGAAATTTTGGGCAACAAAAGGAATTGATGGCTTCCGTCTGGATGTTATCAATAATATTTCTAAAGATAAAAATTTACCTAATGATACTTTTGAAACACCACTAGATGATGGTCGTAATTTTTATACCAATGGCCCACATGTTCATGAGTATATTCATGAAATGTATGAAAAGGTCTTTGGTCCTAATAATTTTGTGACAGTTGGTGAGTTATCATCTACGCCAGTTTCAGAGGCAGTTAAGTACACTAATCCTCAACGTGAGGAACTATCAATGGCGTTCACTTTTCATCATGTGAAGGTGGACTATACAGGTGGTAATAAGTGGACATTAGGTCATTATAAATTAACCGATTTAACAAAGATTTTAAGTGACTGGCAAGTTAAAATGAATCATCAAGGGGGATGGAATGCTCTCTTTTGGAATAATCATGATCAACCACGTGCTATCTCTAGGTTTACAAATGATAATGAATATCGGAATGAGTCCGCCAAGTTATTAGCAATGGTTGAGTTTGGTTTGCAAGGAACTCCTTATATTTACCAAGGAGATGAAATTGCGATGAAGAATGCCTATTTTAATGATATTAGCCAGTATAAGGATCATGAATCAATCAATGCCTATAATGAATTGATTGATAATGGTGTGGAAAAAGAACATGCCATCAAAATCTTACAACAAAAATCACGGGAAAATTCGCGGTTACCAATGCAATGGAATTCTAGTAAATATTATGGATTTACAACTGGTCAGCCGTGGTTGAAACCAGTTCATCATGATGATTATTCAGTTGAAAAGGTTTTAAAGATGAAAAATAATGTTTTTGATTTTTATAAAGCATTGATTTTTCTACGTAAAAATAAAGCATTATTAACTGATGGAAAATATAAATTGCTTGATTCTAAGGATAATAGCGTTTACAGCTATGAAAGATACGATGATAAGGGTAAAATTTTGGTAATGGCTAATTTTACTGACAAGAAACAAACGCGGACTGTTAGGAATGGTTTTGATTTACTGTTGGGGAATTATCAAGATATTAAGCTTGATAATGGTTCAGTAACTTTAAGACCTTACGAATCTGTGATGTTAGAGAATAAATAAATGTTAGAGGGACATTTATCAGCCGTTATTAAAAAGTAAATTTATTGTTCTAGGACACTGATTGAGGAGAAAAAATGCCAAAGAATTTATATTCAGATATATATCATATTTTAAAGGGAGAGATAGATAGCAATGTCTATCCTCCTAAAACGATTTTACCTGGTGAAGAGGATCTGTCAGAACGCTTTAGTGTGACCAGAAATACAATTCGCCGTGCTTTGAAGAAATTACAATCTGACGGTTTAGTTTACACTGTTAAAGGTCGTGGAGTTGTAGTTTTGGAGCCAATTATTGATAATCGAGTTGTTTTTTCTGCAACCAATAGTTTGGGGTTTCAAGATTTGATGAGTTATCCCCAAAATAAATTTATTAAGAATTTGACGACAAAAGTTTTAGAGTTTAAAGAAGTAGAAATTAATGAAGAACTATCAAAGACGACATCTTTTACGGTCGGTGATATGGCTTATTATATTGAGCGTTTACGGATGGTGAATGGAAAAGCCATGGTCATTGATATTAGTTATTTTAGAAAAGATGCTCTGCCTGAATTAACTATTTCCAATGCTGAGGATTCTATTTATCAATATATTCGTGATGAAGGTTTGTTCAAAATAGCTGCTGCTCGTTCAGTCGCAACTGTTGAAACGGTCACTGAAAAAGAATCTGAATTGTTGGAACTAAAAGAAGCGAATTGTGTAGGTGTCTTGAAAAAGTACGTCTATACTGATTTGGGCAACTTATTTGAATGTACTGAGATGAAGTATGTGCCAAATCATTTCTCTTTAGTAGGGTTTGAATCATATTAAGATAATTTAAATTAACTAAAAGAATAGGCTGTATCGATCCTTTATAATTAAGGATCGATACAGCCTATTTGTGCTTTTTAAAATTTAATAATTTGGTTGAATGCGAATAGATCAGGTATGAAGTGTGATTCGCTATATTCAAACAACTTTCCATTGTCGTTAAAAGTAAAAGTAACCATATTACCGATACAGTTACTAAAACCTAAATTAAGATACTTATAATCAATTTCTTGAGCATGTTCGAGGTTTAAATAACGTTTGACGATGGAAATTTTCATATTTAAATCATTTTGAACATATGAATAAATCGATCTTTTGGCAATTTCTGCGGTTAATTTGGGGACAAGTTGAGCGTTTAAATAGTTAATATCTAAGACAACATTTCTTTTATTAACGTGTCGGATTCTTTTAATAACATAAAGGGGAAGTCCCTTTTTAAATGAAGTCAGTTTGCTTAATTTGTCGTCAGTAATGACCATTTTAAAATCTGCGATACTGGTTATACGGCTAATTTCTTCAGCGTGGTCCGACATTTGTAAAGTATTGACTTTATCTAAGCTTAATTTAATGTTAGAAGGATCAGGAGTTCGCTCGAGAATTACAACTCCTTTACCCTTAACGCTATAAACCAATCCTTCATCAGATAGCTCTTTGATGGATTTTCTGATAGCATAACGACTAGCATCGAATTCTTTAATTAACAAATCTTCAGTTGGCAAGCGCATTTTTTTGTCATATTTACCAGTAATAATACGATTTCTAAGTGTTTTATATATATCCTTGTTGATAACCTTTTCTGCCATTTTTAACGCTCCAATTTAATAATTAAATTTATATTATTAATAATATATTATATAGAAAATTATTGAAACCGAATAAATAGGAATTGAGACAATAAAAAGTCAAATCAATTTCTTTCTGATTAATTGTTCTTTAATATACTTGGATATTAATTGACCACCAATTTGTGAGAAGTGAACATGATCGCCACAGTCAAATTTTGAATGTAAATGGTTCCCATTGCTGACAAAGGAAGCCAAATCAATTGTATTGGAAAACTTTAATAGATTAGAGTTTATTTCCAAACGTAGTTCTTCCTTAGTGTCGTTCCAAGCCCCATTTCCTTTCGCTGGAGTAATGGTCATCGGAATAAAAATGATGTCGAGTAAATCGCATTTAGTCTTTAAATTGAGAACCGCCTGTGTGATAGCACCTGCTGAAGGTAATTCTAATAACGGTGTATTTTCTGTTCCAGGATGGATTAAGTCATTAATTCCCTCCATAAAAAGAACAATATTTGGGCGATAATTTACTAACATGTGATCAAAGCGTGTGTATCCTGCTTCTCCAAAGCTATTTGACCATTGTGAGTCACTGTGTCCTTGATGCAATAAACGATTACCAGATATGCCGTAGTTGGCCGTCATAATATTAAAATTAGATTCCAAGTCCAAAGCAAGTGGAGCGGTAAAATTTCCTTGATTAGTTAAAGAGTCACCGAAAAAAGCCATTCTTTTATATGAATTAGGTGACTTGATTTGAATACCGGAAACACCAAAGAAATATTTAGGGGATTCAGATATTGAATCAGGGGTCTGAATTAAATCATTAGAAATAGTTAGACCAGCTGAGTGAATAATCTTTGTTGGAGATTCAATATTGATTGATAAAAAACTCTTTGCTGGTAAGTTAAAATTTATCCAATCAGACCATTGAGTCAGTCGAGAATTAACTTTGAATTTAGCTTGATTATTTAAGGTTACGGTTTGCTTATTAAAAGAATCAGTATAAATAGTCATATTTGAAATTTCTAAAGGAATATCGTCATATAAATTATTTAATTGAAAGCGAATGTCTTTTGCAGGTAAAGGTTGAAATATTTTCAGATGTTGTTCATGGTTATTAATATTATCGAGATTAGAGTAATTAGTAAAATTGTGTTTCCAAGTAATGATATTCTCCATTATAAGACTCCTTATAGAGAGTATTTATTAAATATATAATATCATGTTTAAACATAAGCTGGAGGCTGATTTTAGAAAAAACCCTGAAATTCATGTTCGAATTTCAGGGTTCGGATAATTAATTTGTAGCATTTGGTTTAGCTGAAAGTGTCCAGGTGATAACAGAATTCATATTTTTAGCTGATTTTTTACTATTGTCAGAGGTACCAGGGATTGTCAAACTAGCAGAATCAGGGGTATTAAAATTAGCTTTTACCATTCCAGCATTATAGCTGCCCTTAGATAGATCGATAACTGTACCAGTTGTTGCTGCATCGCTACCGTTGACACTCTTGATAGTTGTTGAATTTGTCTTCAGATCAGTAGCAGAACTAGAAATGTTTTCATTATCAGAATTTAACAAAGGAATAGAACCCAATTTAAGAATAGCTGGTAATGAGCTAGCGCCGTCGGCTGTCGTTAACTGTCCCATTGTAGCCGTTAGTGAAAATCCAGGCATCGTGCTAGAGAAATTCCGAGAATCGATGATTTCTAGAAGACCAGTGTCGTTACCATCTATACCAACACTATTGGGATGAGTAGCATTGTCAAATCCAGTAACATCAGCGGTATTATTTTTTAATTTAGCAGTTGTACCTTGCATCATAGTACCGAAGTTAAAATCGGGTACGGCCTCAAGAGTTAGTATTCCTGAAAGGACTGTAACATTTACCTCAGATGTCTTAGAATCAGCAACCTTGGATGCTGACGTGGTACTTGTTGAGTCACCCGTAGTATCTGCGGATGTGTCATTGGCACTATATGTAATAGCGGTGTTATTTTGTACTTGAATCGCATCAGCGGCTTTAGCAGTAGTCAAGGGGATCAGGGACAGACTAATGCTAGTTAAAACTAACAAACGAGCAATATCTTTTAACAATTTCATCAGCTGTCCCCCTAACTATAAATTTATAGGTCTACTCAGACCTGCTCCATATTCAAAGTTTAGCAAAATTAGGCGGACAGTTTGTATCGTAATTCATAAATGTTTTTTATCTAAAGTGAAATGAAGTTAAATAATTTATTAATAAAAAATTTATGATTGATATCTTGGTGGTTTATTAACAGTATAAGAAAAATCAAATTTTTATTTAAGGATTGTAGTTAGTAACTTTTATCATTCTAGGACAAAAGAATTGTATTTGTTCAAAATATTTGATATTGTACATTTCTAAGATAATAAGTTTGTGAAGCTATTAAAGTAGTTACTAGCATTGATTTCCTGACAAAAATAAAAGGTTAGGTATTGATATGGCCCGTAAGGCTAAGATAGAAAGAGAAAAGAAACTACAACGAACAGTTGAAAAATATGCTCAATTACGTCAACAGTTAAAAACTGAACATAATTATACAGAATTGAGTAAGCTACCTCGAGATGCGTCACTAGTGAGATTACATTCACGAGATAAAATTGATGGTCGCCCACATGCTTATTTACGTAAATTTGGGATGTCGCGGTTGAATTTTCGTCAATTGGCCCATGAGGGTAAAATCCCTGGTGTCAGAAAAGCTAGTTGGTAATAATTAAATATAAAAATAGATTCCTTTTTGAGGAATCTATTTTTTTACTTCTTAAAATAAAAGCAATATGAACTTATTATATTAGTTGTTTTTATTATTGATCTTAAATAAATATTATGTCATTTCATATAATGTAAGCGTCTTATCTTACAAAAACGTCACATGAGACTAACACTTTGGTAATTGTAATAATCAATTATTTACTTTTAATTTCAATCGCATAATAATAAGATACGGTAATCGATAAGTAACATTAATAAATCATTTTGGAAACTTAAAATGAGATATACAGTGATGAGAATTAAAATAAAATTCAATTTATCGCTTTTTATATGTTTAAACACATATCGACAAACCCCATGTAACCGTTGGCATTGGTCAAAAAGAACGAAATATTTTTACACAATATGTCAATTAGTATTGTTGATTTTTTACTATAATGTTTATACAGGTTATATAGAAAAATCAATATTCATTTATTTTATTTCATTTTGCGGTTTGACACTGTTTATTTTGAATGGTTATATAGTTTCCGCATAAGCAAACTCTTTTGGTGAGGTGTTAATTATGAAAAATAGTCTCCTTGTTTTTTTAAAGAAACCGGTCACAGTTTTTATTATTAAAACAATTGTATTTTTCGCTATTTTCTTAGTGCTCTTATATATATATGGTTATAACGGCGTTGGAAGTGCCAAATTCATTTACAACGATTTCTAGCAGGAAGAAGGGAATATCTTATGAATAAAATCATCGAAAAGATTACTACAACAGCATTACAATCGCCTGATAAGATTTGTTACAAAAATGGTACAGAGACACATACATATCAGGAATTACTACAAAAATCTGATCGAGTAGCAAGTTTTTTACAAGAAAAATTTTTGCCTGCTAAGAGTCCATTAATAATTTTTGGTGGACAACAATTCGAGATGTTAGTGATGTTTCTAGGAGCAATCAAGGCTGGTCATCCTTATATTCCAGTCGATGACGGTTCAGATCCATCACGAGTTATTCAAATTAACAGTGTTGCTAAACCAGCTTTGATTTTAAATTGGAGCGATATTACTGATTTTGGTGTTGATACTCCTCAAATAACAAAAGAAGAAATAGAAAATATTATTACATCTGATAATAATATTTACGATAGCAATCGTAGCGTTGGTCCAGACGATAATTTCTATATAATCTTTACATCCGGCACCACTGGTACACCTAAGGGTGTTCAAATCAGTACTAATAATATCTTGGATTTTGTTCAATGGACGAATAAAGAGTTTAATTATACGAATGAAACAAATATCTTATTACAGGCACCATTCTCATTCGATTTGTCAGTTTTCGATATTTATCCGGGATTGATGGATGGAGTTACATTGAATGTTGTAGATAAAGATACAACTAAAAACTTTGGTAAATTACAAGAAGCTATCGTTAATTCAGATTTTAATACATGGGTTTCAACACCTTCGTTCTTTGAAATGTGTTTGTTATTCGGAGGGTTCGATGAAGAGCACATGCCACAATTGAATAAATTTATTTTCTGTGGTGAGGAATTGACACATGCCACGGCTCAAAAATTGCTTAAGAAGTTCCCACATGCTGAGCTTTATAACACTTATGGTCCAACGGAAAATACTGTTGCTATCACATCAATTTTAATTGATCAAGCAGTCTTGGATAAGTTTGATCGTTTACCAATAGGATATTTAAAATCAAATATGGATCATAAGATCATTGGTTCAGTGGATGAGAAAACAGGCCGTTTGACTGGTGAATTACTTGTCAGTGGACCGGATGTTTCTAAAGGTTATCTAAATAATCCAACACAAACTGCAAAGGCTTTTGAGGAAATTGATGGGAAAATCTTTTATCACACTGGCGATATGATCAGTGAGAATGAAGATGGATTGTTGTTTTATCATGGTAGAACTGACTTCCAAATTAAAATGCATGGTTACAGAATTGAGTTGGAAGAAGTTGATTCAATGTTAGGTAATTTGGATCAAGTTAAACAATCATGTACTGTTCCGCTTTATAATAATAAGAAACAAGTATCAAAAATGATTGCTTGTATCGTGCTTGAAGACGAGTTTAACGAAGATGATGAAAAGAAACTTGCTAGTGATATTAAAGGTTCATTAAGAGAGACGACAATGGAATATATGATTCCGAATGTATTGAAGTTTGTAGAGCAATTGCCAATTAGTAAAAATGGCAAAATTGATAGAAAGACTTTAATAGGCGAGATAAATGCATAACATCACACCTTATAGTAGTCCACACTACTTTATATATTTATTACTACTCTTATTGCCAATTATTATTGGCCTATGGTTTGGTAAAAGATTTAAAGTCTATGACTTCTTTGCAACCGTCGTTATCTTAATCACAGCTTTCTTTGGTGGCAATATGTCACAAGGTATCTCGTTAATTGCCTATGTGATTTTTGAAATGATTACAGTTTTCGGGTACTTGTCTTATCGTAAAAAGCACAATAGTTTTTGGATTTTTTCACTCTTTGTTTTCTTGGCAATCATACCGTTAATTTTTGTTAAGTTAGATCCGTTAATTAAAAATCCTACAATTTCATTATTTGCTTTTATGGGAATTAGTTATTTAACCTTTAAATCGGTCGAAATAATTATGGAAATGCGTGATGGGGTTATTAAGGAAATTAAACCATTTGAATTTATGAGATTTCTTCTATTTTTCCCAACCATTACATCAGGACCAATTGATAGATTTAGACGTTTTCAAAAGGATGTTCTAAATGTTCCTAGTCGAGAAGAATATGTAGAACTTTTACACAGTGGTGTTAATAAGCTGATGCAAGGTTTACTTTACAAATTCATTATTGGATATTTCTTTGGAACATTGTTGTTACCTAAGGTAACAATTCTAGCCATGTCATATCGAAATCAGGCTCCATTAGGATTATCATGGTATGTTTTGGCATATATGTATGTTTATAGTATGTATTTGTTCTTCGATTTTGCGGGATATTCTCTTTTTGCGGTAGCAATTAGTAATTTCATGGGTGTAAAGACGCCAATGAACTTTAATGCACCATTTAAATCAAAGAACATTAAAGATTTTTGGAACAGATGGCACATGACATTGTCATTCTGGTTCCGTGATTTTATCTATATGCGTTTGACCTTCACCATCATCAAACACAAATGGATTAAAAATCGTGTTGCAATCGCCAATGTCAGTTATTTCGCATTATTTCTAATTATGGGAATCTGGCATGGTGAGACATGGTATTACATTGTTTATGGTATTTTCCATGCTCTGGCAATGATTACCAATGATGCTTGGTTAAGATTCAAGAGAAAACATCGCAAACAGATTCCAAGCAATAAATTTACACAAGCTTTTGCAATCTTTTTAACATTTAATATTGTATGTTTCAGTTTCTTAATCTTTTCAGGCTTTTTAGATAAATTATGGTTTAGTTAGGAGAAATTATTATGGATGAAATTAAAGAAAAGTTAGTTGATATTTTGAAAGATGTTACTGGTTTAGATAATGTAGGGGCAGATCCTGACGAAGATTTATTCAAGGATGGCATTCTTGACTCAATGGCAACTGTTGAGGTTCTAGTTACTTTACAAGATACTTTTGGTATTACAGTTCCCGTATCTGAATTTGACCGTTCACAGTGGTCAACAGTAAATAAAATTGCTCAACGTGTACAAGAATTGGAATAAATTATGAAAAAAAAGTTATGGATGATTTTTGGACCTGTTATAGTTGCTATTGCCGCTTTATTGATCCTTCTATGGGCTCCAATTAACTTTAAAACAGTTACACCATCAAAGGTTCAACAAGCTGCTACATCTTTGGATGTTCGAGTTTTAAAGGGCGAAAGTGTCAAAAATGCTGCTGAGAAGGAAAACTATATTCCTATCATTGGTTCATCAGAACTTTCTAGAATGGATCCGTTCCATCCATCTTCCATGGCACAAAAATATGATTGGAAGAATAAGCCATTTTTGCTAGGTAATCCTGGTACCGCTTCATTGACTCAAGCAATGAATGTCAATGGAATGTCTGGATTGAAGGGAAATAAGGCTGTCGTTATTATTTCTCCTCAGTGGTTTACTAAAAACGGTGTACCATCTGCAGCTTTTAAATATTTCTTATCTCCTCTTCAATTGACAGGTTTTATTTTGAATTCGGATCATGGTGATAAAGCAATGAATAAGTACGTTGCCACTAGAATCCTTGATCTAGGTGTCAGCAAAGGACCTATGGAAGACGGAGCTTTGGAGCGTATCTCTGAAGGTAAGCAGATTACTAAATTTCAACGTTTCTATATTAAAGACTTTGCTCGCTCTAGTTTGAAGAGTCAGGATAATTTATTTGGCTCCGTTTCAATGAATAATCATCAAGATATGATTAATAAGGCTTCAAGTAAATTACCAGATGAATATAATTATAAGAAATTAAATAATCTTGCTATCAAGATGGCTAAAACTAAGTCACAAGATAATGAACTTCAGATTGGTGATTCTTTCTATAGACGTCAGTTGAAGGACAGAATTACAATTTATAGGAATGCACATAAACATGTTACCTATACGCATTCTCCAGAGTATAACGATTTTGAGGCGTTGCTTTATATGTTTGCCCAAAATCATGTTGAGGTAATGTTTGTTATTCAACCAATTAATCCACATTGGGTTAAATATACTGGTCTACCAATGAGTTCAATTGCTAATTTCGATACAAAGATTAAATATCAATTGAAATCACAAGGCTTTAACAATATAGTTGATCTTTCTCAAGTTAAGAATCCTAACTATATCGCTGAAGATACAATTCATATGGGATGGCGTGGTTGGTTAATGATGGATCGTCGTCTAAAAGATTATTATAAGGATAAGAAAGCAAATCCTAAGAATACTCAATATAAGATGAATGATTATTTCTTAACTAATACTTGGGCTCAGAATACAGATTTTTCTAATAATAAATAAAACAAACAGAGCTAGTAATCAAAATATGATTACTAGCTCTGTTTGTTTGGAGTAACTTTAATTACGAATATCACTAGGATAGTCAGCTCTTTTTGCCAATGAGCCATAATTCTTTTGTAAATAGTCATATCTATCGTGGCTTTCCATATCCAATAATTTTTCTATTTCAAACGGATTAGAGATTGGGATATTACTATTTTGTAATAATCGCAAGTACTCAGGGTAATGGATCAATTCTTTATCAATAAGAACAATCATTTTACTATTCTGATATTGAATCATCATGGACAAATAATAAAAATTAGTTGGAATCGTCATGACTCCGCCAATGAGTTTAATAACTCCAAATTGAATTTGATTGATATTTTGAAAAGCGACCTGCCAAATTTGTTTATTATTGTCAATTATTGAAAGAGCACCATTAGCTATTATTAAATCTAGTTTCTTTTGTCCACTTGCTATATTTAAATATTTGGATACGTTATTTCGTAATGAGGGGTGTGTTTTTTTGAACCCTTTTAAAGAGACATTAACTAATTTGTTATCCAATGGGCCAACTGAATTATAGAAATTATTAGCAGTTAGGAATTGTTTACCATTTTTGAGCATAGCGACACTTCCAATCTAAGTCTTGTTACCGCTTTCATTGTACTACTATTAAATGCCTTGCTTCCATTATTTCTGAACTTCATCAGTAAAATATATGTTAATATCAAATTACTAATTGAAGTTAATTTTAGGATATAGGGATTAAAGAGGAATGCAAATGCAAGAAATGATAATCACGTATTCAATTGGAGAGGTTGCAACTAAGTGCAGTCTAACCGTTTCAACGATTCGTTATTATGATAAAGAAGGTCTAATTCCTAATTTACAGAAGAATGAAGTGGGAGTGAGACGTTTTACTGATGAGAATGTTTCATCATTGCAAATGATTGAGTGCTTAAAGAATGCTGGAATGCCAATTAAAGATATTAAACAATTTATGCAATGGACCATTGAAGGCGATTCAACGTTAGATGAAAGGTTCGAAATGTTCAAAAATCTACGAGAGTCAGTTCATCAACAGATGAATCAATTACAAGAAACACTGAATACAATAGAATTTAAATGCCACTATTATGGTCAAGCCACGGCAGATGGAACAAAAAAGTATGTAAAATCTAGTTTACATAAAGAACAGCTTTGATAAAAAAGTTCAGTTATTTTTTAAAAATTTATATTTGAATTTACAAGAACTCGCTAAGTTATATTGTTAGTGAATGTAGGCCTTAATTTTAATTTAAAAATTAGGCCTTTTTTGGTAGCTAAAATGCTTACAATAAAACTGATAATTTGCATAAGTAAAAAATATTTGTTAGGGTAAACTAGTCGCTGTTATTTAAATTTTTAAATAATAGTTTTTTTATTTCCAAGTAATGAACAAATAATTGTTCGTTTTCAATTCCAAGAATGGGGGATTTAATGAGTACTCAAAAAAGTACAAAAGTAGAAGTCAAAAACTTAACCAAAATATTTGGCAAGCATATTAATAAAGCCAAAGAGTTAAGTCGTCAAGGAAAAGATAAAGCAGAAATTCTTAAAGAAACTGGTGCTACGGTCGGGGTTGATCGAGCCGATTTCAAAATATATGATGGTGAAATTTTCGTAATCATGGGTTTGTCCGGAAGCGGAAAATCTACATTAGTTCGGATGATTAACCGATTGATTGAACCCACTGAGGGTGAGGTCTTGATCGATGGTGAGAATCTGATGAAAATAGACAAAAAAGAACTCCGTGATGTGCGTCGTAAGAAAATGAGTATGGTTTTTCAAAACTTTGGACTATTTCCAAATCGAACGGTATTAGAGAATACTGAGTATGGTTTGGAAATTCAAGGAGCTGATAAAACAACTCGCGAAAAAAAGGCTAAAGAAGCCTTAGAAACAGTTGGGATAACTGGATATAATGATGAGTATCCCGATCAATTGTCCGGTGGTATGCAACAACGTGTTGGGTTAGCTCGAGCATTGGCTAATGATCCCGAAATACTTTTGATGGATGAAGCCTTTTCAGCGCTTGATCCATTAAATAGAACTGATATGCAAGATCAATTATTGGATATTCAAGAAAAATTGCACAAGACAATTATCTTTATTAGTCATGATTTGAATGAAGCATTAAAGATTGGTGATCGAATTATGATTATGAAGGATGCTAAGGTAATTCAAACCGGAACTCCGGAAGATATCTTGACACATCCAGCTGATGAATATGTTGAAGAATTTATTGAAAATGTTGATCGTAGTAAGGTTCTTACTGCTGGAAATGTTATGATTCGTCCAACAATTGTCAACATTGAAAAGGCTGGACCTCGTTTGGCTTTGAAGATGATGAAGGATAACGAGGTTTCGACTGCTTATGTGGTTGATAGTAGGCGTAACTTGTTAGGTATTGTTGATGCTAACGATGTTATTAAATTGGTTCGTGAAAACAATGGTGATTTAACACCTATCGTTCAAACTAAAGTTCCAACAACATCTGAAGATACTCCAATTTCAGATTTAATGGATGACATCTCTCAAACAGGAATTCCTTTTGCTGTTATTAATGATAAGAAACAATTAATGGGAATTATTGTACGTGGTGCTGTTCTGGGAGCATTAGCAGGAAATGAGGTGAGCGATTTTGAATAATATTCCACAATTACCTTTAGCTCATTGGATAGATAATTTTGTAGATTGGTTAGTTCAATTTACTGGATTCTTCAATGCTATTACTAATTTTATCGGATCGATCAACAATGCCTTTCAATGGATTTTTGATATTATTCCTATTTGGTTATTTATTATCTTGGTTCTAGCTTTAACGTACTACGTTAATCGAGATCAACAAAACTGGGGATTATTAATCTTTGAGTTTCTTGGTCTGTTGATGATTTGGAATTTGAACTTCTGGCGTGATATGACACAGACGCTAACTTTAGTATTAACATCTAGTTTGATTGCTTTAGTTATTGGTATACCATTAGGTATTTTGATGGCTAAGAGCCATACAGCAGAGATTATTTTGAAACCAGTACTTGATTTCATGCAAACAATGCCAGCCTTCGTTTACTTGATTCCAGCTGTTGCTTTGTTTGGTATTGGAATGGTTCCAGGTATCGTTGCCTCAGTTATTTTTGCTATGCCGCCAACGGTTAGAATGACCAATATGGGTATTCGAGAGGTACCTAATGAGTTGATTGAGGCAGCTGATTCGTTTGGGTCAACTGAATGGCAAAAATTATTTAAAGTTGAGCTACCCATTGCTAAGAGTAGTTTAATGGCTGGTGTTAACCAAAGTATGATGCTTTCATTATCAATGGTTGTTATTGCATCAATGATTGGTGCCATGGGTCTTGGAACTAAAGTATATTTTGCCGTAGGTAGAAATGATGCAGGTAACGGTTTTGCTGCTGGATTAGCAATTGTTATCTTGGCAATTATTTTGGACCGTTTAACACAATCATTAACACGATCACGCAGAAAACATTAGGAGGGATTATTTGAAGAAACAAAAGTTTATTAAACTTTTCTTACTAGCATTATTAATTATCCCGATTGTTTCCGCATGTAGTTCCCAAACGGCTCCATATAATAGTAAGGAAAAATTGGGTTCACAGATTAACTATACAATTACCGGAATTGATGCTGGTGCTGGAATTATGTCATCAACACAAAAGGCCTTAAAGGCCTACGGTTTGGAAGATAGTAATTGGCAATTACAAACAAGTTCCACGTCAGCAATGACTAGTACTTTGGACAAAGCTATAAAAGATAAGCGTCCAATTGTAATTACTGGATGGCAACCACATTGGATGTTTACTAAGTATCCAATTAAGTTTTTGAAAGATCCTAAAAATGTCTATGGTAAGGCTGAACATATTGATACAGTTGTTCGTAAGGGTCTAAAAAAAGATAAACCTCAAGCTTATACGATTTTAGATCGTTTCCATTGGACACCGACTCAAATGTCTGAGGTCATGCTAAAGGTTAATAATGGTATGGACCCTCAGAAAGCCGCTAAGGAATGGATTAAGGCCAATCCCAAACAGGTACAGAAATGGACCAAAGGTGTTAAAAAAGTTCATGGTCAATCGTTGAAGATGACTTATGTTGCTTGGGATTCAGAGATTGCTTCAACTAACGTTATTGCTCAGGTTTTACGCAATCAAGGTTATAAAGTAACGATTCAAGCAATGGAGATCCAACCAGTTTGGGCCTCAATTGCTACTGGAGCTGCCGACGCACAAGTTAGTGCCTGGTTGCCTAAGACATCTGGTCTTTTCTATAAGGACTATAAAGGTCGCTTTGAAGACTTAGGACCTAATCTTGAAGGTGCTAAAGTTGGTTTAGCAGTGCCTAAGTATATGAAGAGTATTAATTCTATTGAAGATTTAAAAAATAAATAGAAAAACAAAAAATTGGAAGAAATTCCAATTTTTTTGTTTCTAAAAATGAATTATATTTAATTATGGAATAATTCTACGGATATATTATTTTATATATTACATAAAATTAGATTTTATTAAATTTGAAAAAGTAAGCATTTTCAATTGAATAATGACATGGTATAGAACTGGGTATATAATTATATTTAATTAAAATATGAAATAATTATATAGGGGCGATGGCGTGGATATACAGACTTTTATTGATAAAAGAAAAGAATTAGGTCTCTCCCAAAAAGAATTGAGTAATGGTATTTGTACCCAAGCTACTTTAAGTAAGTTTGAAAATAATGGTAAGATTCCATCATTAAAAATATTGATTCAATTGTGTAATCGTTTGGATTTGTCTTTAGATAGTATTATTGGCGTTAGTGATACGAAGAATCAAAGAGTCATCAAAAATATGAATCAGGCTGAATTTAATTTAATTATTCAAGAATATGAGGACTCTTGGGAGATAATTAAATCAATCAATACAGAAGATTTAGAGAAAGATAAAGATGCGTTGATGCAGTATTACTATTTGAAGGGATACTTAAATGTCTTGGATGATGGCGATTTATTCGATGCAATTTTTGATTTCAATCGAATTTTGTCAGAATTGGATGATAAAGGGGAAACAATATTTACTTTCTTATCATTTGTTGGCATGGGCATGGTTTATGCTAAACAAGGTGATGATAAAAAGAGCGAATATTACTTTAGTAAAGTTTTCAATGATATATATACAATGTCAATTGATGATGTTAATAAAATTTGGCGATATATCAATATTATTTTTTACTGTGCAATCTATTATTCAGAGAGAAATGATTTGGAAACAGCTAATACATTGTTGAATTATGGCGTTAAAATTTGTTCTGAGAACCATGTGACTTACTATATTGCTAGAATTTATGCTCAATTAGCGATGAACGAGAGTCGAATTAATGGCAATAATAAAAAGGTTCATAACTATATGAATAAAGCTTTAGTTTTTTCGGAATTTAATCAGAATAAAAAAGAAATCGATCTTATTAAACGTTGGGTGGCATCTAATAAGTAATTAGGAACTATAGAATTCTTTTGATTGGTTAGGGTGTATAAGGAAGTGCTCTGCACTCCACTATGAAAGGAATGATTTGGAACGGGGCACGACTTGAAACCAAGAAAATTACTTGTCTCCAAGCTCGACATTATTCTAAGCCAGCAAAAAACGCTGACTAAGAGTAATTTCTTGGCTGAAATCGTCCTTTCTCCGCTGCGTGCTAGATAATTGTTGTTGTTTTGGAATTTAGTGTTGCAACAGGTGTAAATGGTTCTATTTTTAATTTTTAAATATATATAAATAGTCTATATTGATATCAATTTTATTTTTTCAAATATTATTAATAATCAATATAGACTATTTATTTTGACTAGCTAGAACTATTTTAATTAAAAGACACCCTAAACCAATCAAAAATAATATCTTATTCGTTGAGTTTTGTTTGGTTCTATTATTTTTGTTATGATATATAGACTAAACAACTAATGGGAGTTAATTATGGGAATAAAACGTGTTGATCTTGTGAAATATGGAATCATTGTAACTCTCGTGTTATTTTTATTGGTTTATCCGGGTCAAATCTATCAATTATTTTTAAATCTATTGGGTATCTGCATGCCGTTAATTTTAGGTGGGGTGTTGGCTTATGCATTAAATATTCTTTGTGTTCGTTTAGAAAAATATATTTTTCCAAAAACAAAAATAAAATGGCTACAAAACAGTCGACGAGGTATTGTTATTTTGCTGGCTTTGGTTATCGTCGGTTTAGTAATGGCAGTTGTTTTTAGACTAGTTTTACCGCAATTTGTCAAAGCTTTAACAGACTTTTTTAAATCAATACCAGCTATCTTAACCGATATATCTGATTTTGCTAAGAGAATAAATAATCATTCTGTAGTCCCAGATCAATTAAAGGAGATAAGTATCAATTGGACTACTGTTCAAAACAAGGTGATGAAATTTCTTTCTACAGGTTTGAGTGGAATATTTGGTTCAACGTTTAAAATTGTGACTGGATTTGCTAAAGGGATTTTTAACTTTATACTGGCTTTTACTTTTGCAATTTATATTTTGGCTTCTAAAGAAAAATTGGCTTCACAAGTTAAACGAGCAAGTAGAGCCTTTATTAAACCTGAACACCTAGAAAAGATTAGGTATGTCTTGAAGGTTACTAATGATATGTTCAGTAGTTTTATTGTTGGACAGGTAACGGAAGCCATCATTTTGGGAACTTTATGTACCTTGGGCATGCTTTTGTTCCATTTTCCATATGCTTTGTCTGTGGGGGCCTTTGTAGCAATCACCTCGTTAGTACCAATTTTAGGGGCTTGGGTTGGTGGAGCAGTGGGTTTTCTATTAATATCAGTAGATTCACCTTTAGATGCAGTCTTGTTTGTTATTTTCATTTTGGTACTACAACAGTTGGAAAGTAATTTGATTTATCCACGGGTTGTTGGAACATCCTTAGGACTACCTGGAATATGGGTTTTGGCAGCTATTACCATCGGTGGCGGCTTAGGCGGAATTGTTGGTATGTTATTGGGAGTGCCTATTGCCGCAACAATTTATCAATTGTTTAAGAATGAAACAAATCGACGGTTAAACAAAGTGAAAGAGTAATTACCAATGTTATAATTGATGAAATTATGCAAGGGAGATTTGTTTTGTGGAATAGCTATTTTGGTTTTGTAATAACTCTGGTGGCCATTTTTACATTGGTACCATATCTGACAGCATTGGTAAGTTCATGGTTAGGACACGCCTCAAAAGTTATTTTGGTTGATAATCTTGGAAACAATAGCCAACTGCTTGTGGGTGGTTTGGGTGTAGTTATTCATGAGTTGGGCCATGCAATATTTGCTTATTTATTTGGTCATCAAGTAACTAAAGTTCAGTTATTAAATTTAGATTATCGTCAATCGGGCTCTTTGGGATCAGTAAATCATCGATGGAATGATCGAAATGTTTATCAAATGTTGGGAAACTTCTTTATTGGTTTGGCTCCATATTATATGTGTTCGATTGCATTATACTTTTTACAGAAATTTCTTTTAAGAGCCCAGTTTAGCCTGACGGCACTAACTCAATTGGATTTGAATACAACTGTTTCATTGACGAATATTTTTGATTCAGTTTTAGATAATTTAAAATCTAGTTTTACCAATGCTTCATTTGGTATGATTGTTATATATATTATTTTAACGATTATGATTGCTAGCACAGGCTATGATTTGAGTCGAGAAGATTTTATGACGGTTAATAAAGGAATTCTACCGTGGGTAGTTACTTTAATTATCCTTGGCTCAGTTTTGTATATTTTACAAATCAGAGTCTTAGTAATGACTTTTTCTATTTATTTTGTGACATTCTCGATTTTGTTCATGTTTCATGCAATTATTAGTATCGTGTTATCGATGATAGTAATTAAAATTTTGGGGATGTTTAATTTTCTTTAAATAGCTGCATGAGTCATTTTGAGGTGTGGGGTTTGATTAAACAAAAAGGGCTTGCCATGACTTTCAAAATTAAATTTTTGATAAAACCCCTCAACTTGAACTTGGGCTTCAATTTCAACCTCTTGTTTGGGGAAACTTTCTCTAATGGTTTGAAGAATATGTTCCATTAATTCATTTCCCAGTCCATGACCACGGTATTTGGGATCAGTCAGTACTCGTCCAAAAGTCACATTATCGTTTTGAGCAAATACTCTTGCGTATGCGACAATTTTTCCATCGATGACATCAAAGATGTGAATCGATTCTAGGTCATGAGAATCTACTTCTTGGTAAACGCGTTCTTGCTCAACAACAAAAACTTTAGTTCTTAGATAAAGAATATCGTAAAGTTCCTTTGTTGATAATTCAGTAAATGTTTTAATTTTCCACATAGTAATACCTACTTTCTATTGAAGAGTAAATTGTCTAAAACGGTCATTGCTTGATAAAATTCTTGCTGCTCGGAGCTAGATAAATTGCTTAGTAGATCGTCAATTTGCTGATCGGATCTCTTATTCAGTTCCTTGACTAGTGATTCCCCATCGGAGGTCAAGCTTAATTCGATGGATCTGGAATCAGTTGAAGATGGCGATTTATTTATTAGATTATTTTTTTCAAACCGTTTAATGATCCTACTGGTATAGCTTTTATCCAATCCTAAGTTGCTTGCAACTGCAATAGGTGTTTTATCGTTATTGAATGAAATCTCTAAAAGTACTCTACCCTCAGTCCAACTCAACGGGGTATCGAGTACTTTTTTGTTCATAATTCCGAGTAATTTGGTATAGTCGCGGTTGAAATTACGAATCGATGATATTTCCTCTTGGCTTAACATTTTCTCATCTCCAGTACTTAATAAAAATGATTATAGCATTTTAGTGGACTTTGTCCACTAAAATTTGAAGATGATCAAAAAAAACTATCTAATAGCCCTTGAAGGTTATTAGATAGTTTTTTGATATTGTTTTAAATGTTTTTATAATTCGAAGCTTTTAAATTAGAAACCGTTAGCATAACTAACAAACTGATAATGTACAATGTTGAGATAAAGACCATAACAGTCATAATATTGTAATGATCAAGAATAAAGCCAATTGCTAAACTTGAGAAACCACCGATACACCGACCAACATTCATAATAACGTTATTGGCCGTTGCCCGTATCTCGGTCGGATATAGTCGACTTACGATTGCCCCGAATCCTGCAAACATTCCATTTGAAAAATATCCAACGACCGCACCAACAATAATTAACGACCAGACATTATTTGGCAAAGTTAGAATATAAACACCAATGGCTGAAGCCGTTAAAAAGATTCCAAAGGCTAATCGAGGTCCTAAGTTGTCTAGAATCCATCCAAAGGTTAACATTCCAGCACACATACCTAAAATTGTTGCAATCATCCAAGTGGAGGCACCTACGGTTAGATTAAGCTGTTTTTGCATGATAGTAGGCAGCCAGTTCATTAGACCAAAGTAACCAGCGATTTGAACAATTGCCATAATCATTAAAGCAATTGTTTGATAAGAAATTTTTGGTGTAGCAAATAGTTGTTTGATATTACCATGTGTTTCTTTGGAGGAATTTGTAAAAATAGCACTTTCTCTTAAATGTCTGCGGGTAAAGAAAGTAATAATAACTGGAATGATACCAAATAAGAATAAGGCATGCCAGCCTAATGTTGGTAGTATCAAGGCGGCTAATAAGGCTGCAAGAATAGCCCCAATTTGACCGGCCATACCTACCCAGGATGATACTCTACCTAATTTTTCCTTTGAAAAACTTTCAGCTAAGACAGTCATACCAATGCCATATTCTCCACCGGCTCCAATGCCGGCAATAAAGCGACAGATATAAATAGCTGTAAGATTATGTGCAAAAAACATTGCCGCGGTTGCAAGGGCGAAGATAAAGATTGTATGACTAAATGTTTTGACACGGCCAATTTTGTCAGCTAAAATTCCAAAAAAAATACCACCCAATAGCATACCAATATTTGTTATGGTCGAGATAAGACCCGCTTGCGTTCCACTTAAATGCAATTCAGCGATAATGGATGAAAGGGCGAATGATAAAAACATTACGTCCATGTTTTCTAATCCAAATCCTGAAGCTGTGGAAGCAACCACTTTAGCTTGGTAGCTATCTAGCTGGTTCGATTTTGATACTATTTTCATATTATTCCCTCCAAAATTGACGCTCACTGTCGTCATTTATTTTGCTTGAACGTATAATAGCACAAGAAAAAAATTCAAACAAGTAGCTTAAGGTATTAAACAAATGAAAAGTATTGGAATAGGTTTTGAAAGCTTTATTAATTTCTAGGATGGTTTCACTTGTTTATCGAAATAAATAAACCTAGTAATCATAATTGATTACTAGGTTTTTAGTATTTATAAATAGAGTTTTTTATATTTTAGTCAGTAAATGATTGGTTCAATTTATTTAATTGACCATCATTGAATTTAATATCATCCAAATTAGCCGATTTTAGTTTATCAGAAATTTTTTCAATAACATTATTAACAGTGTCTTGAGAAGTATCATCGGGGAACATACCAACGATTAGATAATCAATAGGTGTTTTATCATTTCCCCAAGCAATTGGATCTTTAAAAGTCATCATCATTGTATGCACACGGCTCTTTTTGTCACTGGTTGCAAACATAAAGACGGCACGGTTCTCAATAATTGTATTTCCTTGAGCTGCACTAGCGAAAATGCTACTTTGAATATTTTGTTCGTCAACACCAAATTCCTCAGCAGTTTTCTTTGCAGCTAATTTTAAAGCGCTCAATTGATTGTTATCTTCTAATTCAATATTTGCGGTTGTGTGATTTTTTCTAAAAATTTTAAACATAATTATGATCTCCCTTGCATTATTATTAATTCAACGAAGCGGTTCGACATGTCTTAACTTCTCTACAAGAATGATGATATTCTATAGAACCCGTTTCATAGCAAGGAAAATGTTTAATTTTTTTTAGAAGAATATAAATTATTACTAAGGCGATTCAATTCAGGATATTTTTTGTTCAGTGATTGATAGGCCGTTATAACGTTTTGAGGGATGTCAACATGGGCAATAAAATTTTTTCCATTAGGTCCATAGCCAGTTGAATTATCAGTCAGTCTGGGTATTTCTCCCATTAATAATTTTTGATAACGCTCTGGTTTCCACATACCTAGAAAATCTTGGTCGAAATATAAATTCTTATTTGATAATTTTAGTTGTACTTCATAAGTGGCGTAATTGATAATTTGCACATTTGATCCAACATATTTTCGAAGGCAAGCACTCATGCGTCTTTGCATTGTTGCATCTTGAGTGAGAATTATAGAACTATAATTGATTTTTTTATTCTTTAATAATTCAAGTAAGTAAGTGATATTATTACCACAGTTTGTTGATTTGGTTTCTAAAAAATCAACTTGTAATCCAAATCGCTTTTTTAGTAAGATTGCAAATAATTCTGCTTCTTGCATTTTTGTAGCTTTAATATCTGGATATTTTTCTATAACTGATTTTTGTAGTGTGGCAGTAGTATGACCAAAACCACCAACAATGATATAACTTTTAGCAATTTTATTTTTAATTGCATCTGCTAAAACATCGACTCCATAAAGGATACTGCCACCAAATAAAACAAAGACATCTGTTTGTTTTAGATTATAGCTATTTTGAAGACTGGTTGGGGTTAGGTCAGGAAGATCACGCTGGCCACAGAACGTTCCTAGTAAATTGAAATTATCAATATCTTTTTGAACAAATTTCATAATAAACCTCTAGTTAAATTGTTTTATACCGTTAGGGATTTCATTGACGCTATCAACAATAAACTCGGCTCCTGATTCAGACAATTCATCGTGATCGCCAAAGCCATATGTAATTCCCAAAGTATGAACGTTATTGGCGATTCCTCCTTGCATATCAGTCATTCGATCGCCGATCATCAGGGAGTCTTGAGGTTTTGCGTTGCTCAACTCAAGACCATATTTCAGAATGGCTTGTTTAGAATTTCTTGTTATCTCATCATCCGAAGCACCATATAAACTGGAGAAATAATCACTTAATTCTAAATGAGGGATTAATATTTTTATTAAAGATTCAGGCTTGACGGAAGATACATAAAGATTATATCCAGAGTCTTTTAATTTAGATAAAATTTTTTTCATATTCGGATATAATTCTAATTGGTAAATACCCTTATCGTTGTAATAGTTTTGATAAGTTTTGATAGCTTTTGGGTAGTCATTCTTGGAAAAATCAGGATAGTATTTTTCCAAGCTGTCTGGCAAGGCAGGACCAATAAACTTTTTATAGGTATCTTCGCCTAAATCTTTCATACTTAATTCATTAGCCATGTACTTTAACGCATTGATGACTCCCTCTTGAGTATTAGCGATAGTTCCATCAAAATCAAAGAATAGATTTTTCATATATATTTTCTCCTATGTATGTGTATGTAACGATTTATTTGCGCGATTAGTTAATTATAAATTGGAATGTTTAATAAAACAAAAAAATACCATATCTGCTATTTTCAGATATGATATTTAGTTTATTCAACAATAGGTTTATGACGAGAAATGAAGGTTCCAGATAATGTCAATAATATTGACATGAAGGCTAGTAATATAATAACAATATTCCAAGAACTAGTAATATTTTCCAAGAATCCAAACATTACTGGACCAATTGCGGCCAGTAAGTACCCAGCTGATTGGGCCATACCAGAAACTTCAGCGGTTTGATAAGGGTTAGTAGTTTTTTCAGTAAAGAAGACAACAGCCATGTTGAAAGCTAATCCAGAACCAAAGCCGGTTAATACAGTAATAGTTGTTAGAAAGACTATATTATTAGTTGAAAGTAAATATCCCAATGGGGCAATGGCGTAACCTAAAAATAACATTGATAACAATGCTTTCATGCCGCTTTTTTTAGTTGATAAATAAGGTACGACGAATGAACAAGGTAATCCGCTTAATTGTAAAACGGTTAATAAATTACTAGCAGAGATTGTGCTTATGCCGTGGGTTTCTAAAACTGATGGCAACCAAGTGATTAGCGAATAATAAACTAGAGATTGGAAACCAAAGAAAGCAGTTATTAGCCAACCCAGAGATTGATTCCAAACACTATGGTATTTCGGAGTTTTAGATGATTTGTAACTTTCGCGTTGATTGTATTTTAAATTGGGAATCCAAAATATTAAAGCAATAACTGCTATGGCAGAAAGAAGCGCAAGTGTAGATTGAAGATTAATTTTAGTTATCAATATTCCTGATAAGGCAGTACCAATAGCTCCAACTAATAGCATCGACATTGTGTAAAGACTGGTTCCAAGAGGGATTTGATTGGGAAGGTGGTCTTTGATCAGAGCGGGAACCAAAACATTACCACTGTCGATACCAATTCCGGCTAAGAAAGTTCCAAACATCAAAGTCCAAACTGAAGGGATGATTCGCAAATAACTACCAATAATGAGGATAATGAAAAAAACAAAGATAGTTAATTCATTACCAAATTTTTTCGCAACTTTGACAATAAATGGTGAAAGAATAGCAAAAGTTATTAATGGAATGGATGTAATCAAACCAGCTAAGGATTTTGGTATACCAAGATTTTTTTCAATGGTGCTTAATAATGGTGGAATAATTGTAATGGGTAAACGTAAGTTGGCGGCTATCAGCATCATACTTAATAGAAACCAGTTTTTATTTATTTTAGATGAGTTCATCTCTGTTTTCTCCTTTGTAATGGAATTAACACGTACAAGTGTAAACTAAAAAAAGAATCATGCCAATTCGACATAATTCTCTCCATATTATTTTGACCACTTAGCAAAGAAATTTTCGGTAAATTCAATAAATTTATCTCTGGAAACATTAAAATCGTTATCTTCTAAATATTCAACTAACCCGATTAATCCACCAACTATAAAACTAATCATCAATTCAGGCGCGTCTGATTCCGTGATCATTTTGATCAGAGGATCATTTTGACTGTTGGGATCTTTGCTTTTAGTTTGGACGATGTCATGCAGAATACTTCTAAACTCTGGATAGAGATTTGCTTTAGTTTGATATTGTGGGGAAATATGATGGATAAAGCTACTATTCTTCTCCATAAAATCAGCTATTTGGTAAACGATTGTTTTAGCATTAGATGTATTGTTCAATAAATCATCTAATAAAAATGAAAATACAGCATGCAACAGAGCATATTTGTCATTGAAATAACGATAAAAGGTACTGTGATTGATTAAGGCTTCATCACAAATATCACCAACGGTGATTTTTTCAAATGGTTTTTTTTGGAGTAGTGAAACCATTGCGGTAATGATAGATTTTTCAGTACGTTGTGTTACTTGTGACATTATGCTCCTCCTAGAGTACCTTTACGTTTTCATAACGTGTCATTAATGAATTGAAATCATAGTTCTTTAATTCTTTAATACTATCAGTTCCGTTGAAGAATGCGGTTAAGCTACCAGCTAACATTAGATTTAACGGTTCATCAGTGACGTTTCTAACGGCAATAACAGGGACGTTATTGGCAATGGCATATCCGCATTCCCACATTGTTCCAGAGTCGGGCTCCATCTCATGTTCTTCTATTTTATAGTCTAACATTGCTACTACTACATCCGAAACGTTAATGTTATTAATATCGTGTTTGTAGACCGCAGTTTGCCATTCAAAAGATCCAAATTCTGCATTAGTGTATTCGTCCTTGCCAGGTCTAAAGATATCACCGATTGTGGGATTCTCTTCTAGTAATTTCTGAATTTCATCAAGCCGTTTGATTTGTTGTTCACTGAAGAAAGGTCCGGCTAAATAAACACGATTTTTTTTATTCATGAGTAAAATAATGCTCCTTTATATGTATATTTTAATTATACTTAATTGTTTTGAAAATGCTTAAAAAAATACTGCGAAGAAGAAGAAATTCTTCCTTAATAGTTAGCAAAACCCCAAGGAATAATATAAAAAAATTAATTGTTAAGTTTTCTGAAAAAGCCTTTTCATTAAGATATTTAGATGATATAACTTTCTTAGGCATGGAGGCATAATGCTTATGAATAAAAATTTGCGGAAGAATTTTGATGATAAAAGAAGAGTTAGTTGGTTAGCTATGTTTGGTATTTTTTTAGCTTTCATTCTTCTGATTTTTTAGGATTAAACATGCTTATAGATGGGAAAAAATGTAGTATTCTTTAATAGAAGACTACAAAAACTGAGACTGAATATAATTTAGTCTCAGTTTTTTTAAATTGGAGGTGAAAAATAATTCTGAAATATCAAATAGAAAACATTTTATATGCGGGTATAGTTGGGGATGCGTTAGGTGTACCGGTAGAATTTGAGAAACGAGACTCCTATAGTATTGATTCGATGACTGAATTTGGTACATGGAAGCAACCACTAGGGGCTTGGTCAGATGATACCTCATTTTCATTACCTTTGATGAAGAATCTGACCGATCAAGGTAGCTATGAGGATTTAATGAAAAAATTTGAGAGTTATGTGTTTCATAATGAATATACTCCCGACAAAATGACTTTTGGAATAGGAAATACTTGTTCAAAAGCAATTAGGAATTGGTCTGTAAGGCATTATCCGGCTTTAGAGTGTGGGGATACGAGTATTTATTCTAATGGTAATGGAGCTCTGATGCGTTTAGCTCCGTTAGCAATTCATCTAGTTAATGAATCGGATATTAAAGTACGCTTGAAATTAACTAGGGAATATACATCTTTGACTCATCGTCATCCAAGAGCCATTGTAGCGAGTTATATATATTTGGAAATATTGCACGAATTATTAAATGGCAAAGCCCTAATATCAACATTACATTCTTTACCAGCAAAACTTACAGAAGTTTTGAAAAATCGTCCAGCTGAATTGGATGAATTACCTCAATTTGAAGCCATGTTTAAAGATGATTTTGGTAGTTTATTAAGGAAAAATATTAAATCAACGGGGTATGTAGTGGATACTCTATTGGCTTGTGTCTGGTGTGTATTAAATTCCACCAGCATTGATAACGCAATTATTTTAGCAGTGAATTTGGGTGATGATACAGATACCATTGCCAGTATTACAGGAACATTGAGCAGTTGTGAATGTTTAGAAGATCATGTGAATGATACTCGGAGAGGTCAACTACGAAATAAAAAATTACTTGAAAGTATTATAGGACCCTTTGCGATTAAAGAGTCACGGTAGCTATCTTATGAATTCTTATTTAAGTTTAGTTAGGGTGTAAGTGAGACGGATTTATAGATTGGATGCCGCACTCCGCTGCGAAAGGAACGATTTGGAACGCCAAGGGCACGACTTAAAGCCAAGAAGATCACTTGTCTCTAAGCCCGGCCTTATTCTAAGCGGGAAAACCCGCTAAGAATAATTTCTTGGCTGAAATCATCCTTTCTCCGTTACGTGCTAAATAACCATTGCTATTTTGTCGCTTAACGTTGCAATAAATACAAATATTAAAAGTATTAAAAAAATCTGCATTGATATCTATGTGTTCTATTACAAACACGATTAGATAATCAATACAGATTTTTTATTTTGAACAACTAAAGTTATTTTGATAGCAAAACATACAACAGTTGTATAGTCTGGAACAAAAGTTAAAATCGGCTCAGCTATGAAATTTTACTTAGCGAGTGGTTTTCTCGCTTAGTAAAAGACCGAGCTTGGAAATCGCGCGTAGCGTGAGTTTCAAGTCGCGTCCATAGCGTTCCAGCCGAATTTTAATTTTTGTGGAAGACGACAAGTACTTACACCCTAACTAATCTTAAATAAAGATTAGTTTTTAGGTTGAATTAAAGAATTATCGGAATTACCAAACCATTTTTTATTAATTTTTTGTAGTTCGCCGGTATTGGCTAAATTTTGTAGTCCTTGGTCGATTTTTCTCTTTAAAGTTTTATCACCTTTACGCATACCAACAGCGAAATCCTCACCATCGAAGCCGCCACGTGTCACACGATATGATGCGGGGTCTTTTTCTTTACTAATGTAGTATCCGGCATAAACACTATCGATTAGTAAACCTTGAATACGATTATCATCCAGATCCATTAAAGCATTATTGAAAGAATCATAGAGCACTGGAGTTTTACCTTTGATGTAATCTTTTAACATCTTGGGCTTTTCGTCTAACAAACTTGCACCTGAAGAACTAGTTTGTGCACCAAGGGTTTTACCCTGCATACCCTGAAAGGATGTAATATTTTCGGCGGTCTTGGTTACCAGAACTTGACGATTGGCCATGTAAGGGCGAGAAAATAATAGTTGATTCTTGCGGGCAGGTGTAATCGTATATCCATTCCAGATTAAGTCGATAGTTCTATTACGCAGTTCAGTTTCTTTCATATTCCAGTCAATGGGTTGAAAGTCAGCCTTAATACCATATTGTTTAAAGACTGCTTTAGCTAGATCAATATCATATCCGACTAATTTTCCGTTCTTTTCACGAAAACCCATTGGAACAAAGGTATCATCTAGGCCGATGATAACCCGACCTCTTTTTTTAATTGATGACCAAGTATCAGTTGTATTAGCTTCTTGTGCGACTGATTTTTTATCATTGCTGCAACCAGTTAATAAACTAAAGAAGGCTAATAAGGTCAGGAATATTAAAAATTTTTTCTTCATATTATTAATCCCCCTATGATTAATTATTAAGTGGTTTAACTTCAAGCAATTGATCTGCAATTTTTTTAGCAAAATCAGGATCATGGGTAATAACTATTTGAGTAATACCTGTTTTCTTCAAGTCGAGTATTACTTGTGCAACGGTATCACGAAGGCTGGGATCTAGAGCACTTGTTGGTTCATCGTAACAAAGAATTTGTGGTTGCATGGCTAAGGCTCTGGCAATGGCAACACGTTGTTTTTGACCACCAGATAATTCAAATGGATATTGATCTTTGAGACTTGTTAAACCTAATTGATTCAAAATTTCGTCTACGTTTTTTTGAACAGTATTTTTATCTTGTTTTAAAACTAATCCCGGAGCCAAAGAGATATTCTCCATAACGGATAAGTGGGGAAAGAGATTAAAATCTTGGAAAACGACTCCAACGACACGTTCTTTAACTGACTCGTCAAATGGATCAAAAGGTTGGTTATTTAATGTAAAAGTTCCAGAATCAACTTTTTCAAGTCCAGCAATACAACGAAGTAGAGTAGTTTTACCGGCACCACTAGGTCCAACAATACTGAGAATTGAGTTATCTTCAACTTCAAGATTTAGATTATCAAGAATGGTTTTACCATCAAAACTTTTAGTAATATTTTCTAATTTCAACATATTTTCTCTCTCCTAACGGTAATAACTGAAACGTTTTTCTAGAACTTTTAACACCCACGTACAAATTAATGTTAATAATAAATAAATAATACCAACTAAAACCAAAGGCAGTAAGGTAACATCACGAGAACTAGCAATATTTCCGGCTCGCAGCAGATCGCCTAAGCCAATAACGTAAACTAATGATGAATCTTTAACCAAGTTGATGACCTCATTACCAATAGAAGGTAAAACAATTTTTACAACCTGAGGAATAACAATTTTACGAATAGTTTGCCAATAGTTAAGTCCTAAAACTTTTGCTCCCTCAAATTGTCCTTTATTAATGGCTCCAAAGCCACCACGGAAAATTTCTGCAAAATATGCTGTGTAGTTAAGAATAAAGGCAAATAATGCGGCATCATATCTTTCAAAAACAATATGTGCAAATGGCATATTTGGTAGACCATAGAATACAAAAATGAGTTGCAATAGTAATGGAGTTCCTCGCATCACCCAAATATAAAATGAAATTATCCAACTAAGTGGTTTAAATTTAGAGCTACGACCTAATGAAACCAAAACTCCTAACGGTAAAGAACAAATAATTGTCCAAAAGAAAACTTTTAAGGTCATTACAGTACCACTTAAAAGTGATGGTAGAATTTCAAAAATATAATTCATCATAATATCTCTCCCCTTTATCAAATATAAAAAAACGTCCACTAGCAAATATGCTAGAGGACGTCGCAACGTGGTTCCACCTCGAGTTTGTTAGTATCTCACAACACCAACCTCAAGAAGTTATTGTAACTTGTAGTATAAAAAAAGCCCCCTTAGTCAAATGACTAAGAGGGCGAATTTCGCGGTACCACCTCTGGTTTCTAATATCTCACGATATCAGACTCATGAAGTTACAATAACTTCAGCTGTAACGGTGCTACCGAAATGACCTACTATGATTTCAATCATTTAACTTACAGATGTGTTTCATCAAGGACTAGATCAACTCGCACCACCGTTGACTCTCTGGACTAATTTGCTCGATTACTCTTCTGTCGTCGTTCTTTATATTTGTTTTGAAATGTTGAAGTTATCGTACGACCTAAAAACAATCTTGTCAAGCTTTTTCATAAAAAATTGACAGATGATGCTATTTATAATATATTGTTAGTGAAATGATATTATACGACGTATAGTATTAAAGAAATGAGGAGATAATATGGCAATTCAAGTATCGACTGAGATTCTTGAAGGATCGGTTTTGGCCTTATTGACTACTGAAGATTATTATGGTTATGCAATAACTCGTGAAGTTAAAAAGTTTTTTCCGATTTCTGAATCAACAATGTATCCAATTTTGCGTCGTTTAAAAAAAGAAGACTGGTTAAGTACATATGATGAAGCTTATGAAGGACGTAATCGGCGTTACTATAAGATTACTGAGTCAGGTAAAGATCGTCTGAACGAAATAAAGCAAAATTGGCAAGAATTAAAAACAGCTACAGATAATATTCTGGAGGGGAACAATGAAGAATAAGGCTATTGATTCATATATTGATGAATTTCAAATATATCTGCATCAATTAAGTGATAAGGAACAACAAGACGTTTTAGAGTTTTATCGTGAATATATTATTGATGCCAACTTACAAACATCTGACGCTATTATTAACGAATTGGGAACACCAAAACATTTAGCGAGAAAAGTTTTGGCTGATTATTCAATTAAGATGTCAGAAGAAAATTATCGAAATGTAGATAATGGACAAATGACAAGTAACGAACGTTTTTCCAAAAATCTTAAGATGATCGGGTTAGTAATTTTAGCTTTGATGGCATCACCTCTTGCCATAATAATAGCAATTGTCCTGATTCCTTTAATTTTACTGTTCATAGGATTATTTGTATTTTTTGTTTTATTATTTTTATTCTTAGTGGCAATGTCTGTGGTTCTTGGTATTGGAACGATTTTTGTAGGAATTTCTGTTATATTCCAATCGTTTTCAACGACCATCTTTTTCGTGGGCTTGGGCTTAGTTATCTTGGGAATAGATTTCTTCTTGATTCCAATTATTGTTGCTTTATTCAAGTGGTTCTTTAGTGTTGTAGTCATTTTCTTCCGTTGGTTAGGTAAGAAATTGTTACATGGTAGAAAGACCCCAATGAAGGGAGAGAAGAAGAATGCGTAAATATTTTGTAACGGGATTTTATTTATTGATAATTGGTGGAATATTATTACTTGGTGGAATTGTGATGGGGGCTAATCGTTCCGTAGTATGGGATCATGGTTTCAAAGTAGCCCAAGTAAAAGATGAAACCTATCCATTATCCGATTTTAAAAATATTTATGTGGAAAGCCGCGATACAAACGTAAATATTAAGTTTGGTGATCGTTATAAAATTCATGTATCAGGAGATAAATCGCAAACACCAACTTATAAAGTAAAAAATAATACATTGACCGTTAACGGAGGCGCCAAAAAGGGACGAATAGGTGTAGATGTATTAGGACATGAAGATGTAACCATTACAATACCGATGAATAAGAAATTAGATAACGTTAATATTAGAGCAGCCAATGGAAATGTCCGTATCAGTGATGTAACGATTGAGAATCTTATTAAAACAGCCAAAGATATGGATTATGATTCTAACATGTATATCACAGATGCAACGGTAAATAATGTTCCTAAGTTAAATTTATATAACGCCGTTTTAAATTTGAAGAATACTAAAATTAATAATATATCTCTAGTTTCAACTGAAAAATCTAATATTAATGTTTCAAATGCGACTGTTTCGAATGCCAGTTTTAATCTTGATGATTCAGAATTGAATATTAAACAATCGAATCTTGATAGTGTTAAGTCAATGTCTAATCATAGTAAAGTCTATTTAAGTAAATCTACTCTGATGAACTATAATAAATTTCATTTATATAGCAAAGGAAGTTTTCATGGTAAAGAGTTAACTGTTGATGGGGTTAATTTGAAGAGTACAGATAAGGGACTTGTTCAATATTTTGATAAAAATTATGGCGATAATTATCAAAATAAAGCTGATTCTTCCAACTCATTAGAAGTTAAGAGTACAAATGGCTCTATTACCATTAAGTAAATTAGGTTGTTGTAATTATTTTTGTTATAATGGCGTTATTGCAATTGTGAGGGGTATTGATGAATAACGCTAATAATCGTATATCTGCCTTAGAAATTAGACGAGAATCTCATCGAGCTTTTAGAAAAGATATTAAAGGAAATATTTCCCTTAACGTAATTCCAATTCTATTGAGATTTTTGGCAGTATATTTTGGAATGAAAATTTATACAAAGTGGATGGCTAATTTGAATGTTAACTTGGCTAATCCTGAACAGGCTAGTCGACGTTTATCCGAAATTTCGACAAGTATGGCTAATGATCCTAGTTCGGCTAATAATTTTATGTTAACTTTGACACCAGAAACAAGTGTGGCCGTTTATGCCTTTATGTTTTTCTTTATTATGGTTTGTGTAGGTATATCTTATACACTAGTTGATAGATTGCGTAATCCTGATTATCAAATCAATTCTTTAAAAGATAGTCTACAGGCTTTCACAGGAAGGTACTTCTTTCCAATGTTATTTATAACCGCATTATTTGGATTATTTCTGGAAGCTGGCTTTATGCTTTATATTATTCCAGGAATTTGGTTCTTAATGATATTCTCACAGGTTTTTCTGGTTTTTAAAGATGATGTCGAGGATGCCGGTAATTGGAATTTGAGAATGGTAGTTTCTACATTTAATCGAAGCTCCGTGTTAATGCGTGGTTATAAGTGGACGTACTTTTCTCTTTGTTTAGAATTTTTCTTTTGGGAAATTCTAAACGCTTTAACGCATGAATTACTTTCAATTTGGCTACAACCATATGAACAGTTAACAATGGCTATTTTTTATCAAAAGGTTTTGCAAAATAACCAAAAAAATAATAAATAACTCTAGAAAAACATAATTTGATTTATTTAAAAATAAAGGGTCCCTAGTAATCAAAGTACGATTACTAGGGACCCTTATTTTCTGTTATCTGTTTTCTACGAAAATATAATCGATGGCTTTGGCGCCAATAGTAATATTAGTGCCATCTTCTTTTTTAACAACTAATGAATTATCAAATTTCTCATGCTTGATGACGGTTATAATGTCATCAATTTCTAGATTCAAGCTTCCAAAATATTGAAGAAAATCATAATTGTCGGAAACACGAACAATTTGAACACGGTCTCCATCAGAAATCATGCTAAGTAATTTGTCATCGGCATCTGTTTCACCTTGCCCATTGCCGGGAATAATACCACCATGTGGGCAACGCTGAGGATGATCCAAAAAGTCGTTTAGATGATTTATTAACTCATCATCTGAGGCATGTTCGAGGGCATCGGCATTATGATGAACGTTATCAACAGGATATTTGAGACATTCATGTAAAAATACTTCCCAGAGTCGGTGGGTGCGTACCAATTTTTCGGATACTTTATTACCCTTTGGTGTTAAAACAATTTTATTATAGGGGGAATGTGTTAAGTAGCCTTCACTGGCTAGAGCATTCAACATTTCCGTTACAGATGGAGCGGAAACATTCATGATTTCTGAAATTCTTTTGTTAGTTATTTTGGTGAAATCATAATTTAATTCATAAATGGTTTTTAGATAATTTTCTTTGTTAGGGGACAATTTTGCTACCTTTCGTTTAGCCTAATAATATTATTAGCCATTCTATTATAACGCATATTATTCAACTTTGATAAGACATAATGTTAAAATAATTAAGAAGAAAAGGGATTCCAAAGCTATAAATTGGATTATCCCTTGAAAGAGGGGAGGGAGTTTATATGAGTGAACCAAAACGTCGTTTTGATTGGTTTGGATTTATTATTGGTTTGATATCTTTGTATGCAGGTTACTTAGTTTTATGGTACCCGCTAAGGAGTCTATCAACCGTTGCAATAATCTTTGGTATTTTTGTGATTTTACGTGGTGTTTATCAATTGTGGTTTGGATCACAAATGACCAAATTTTTGGGTGTTCGTAGTGGATGGACTATCTTTACTGCTATCGTTAATATTATTATTGGTATCATTTTTGTATCACATGTTAACGTTGGTATTGTGGTAATCATCTATATGTTTGCTATTTGGTTCTTGCTAGATGCAGTCTTTCAAATTCTTACATCTCGTTTTTATCATTTCTTTGGTAAGAAGTATTATATCTTGATTGTTGTATTGGCATGTTTGAACCTACTATTTGCCTTTATTCTGCTATTCAATCCTGTTCTAGCTGGTGGATTTATTGTCTTTATGTTGGCATTTTTCTTCTTTGCTACAGGAATTTCCGAAATTATTGAAGCATTTTAATGAAAAACATTTTCTACATATATTAAATTTGTTAAAATGTATGTAGAAAGTGTATTGCCGTCTTAGCTCAGATAGGTAGAGCATCACCATGGTAAGGTGGGGGTCGTCGGTTCAAATCCGATAGACGGCTTTTAGATAGTTTCAAAATAATTTTGATAAGGTCTCTAAGTGTCAGTATTACAGCATTTAGGGATTTTTTAATTTGTGAGTTTACTTCTAAATTTTATATAAATATAAATGCTTTGCATAAGGAATTAAAGTTTGGCTTTAAAGATCATCTAGTTTTTAAAACTAGATATCATAGTTTACATTATTAAAATAAATGTTATTATTATCGGAGATTGAATTAGTTCAGGAGGTGGCAGAATGTATCAAATATTGACCGATTCAGAATGTGATTTGCCAATAGAGACATTGCAAGCAGGTAATGTTGATGCGATTAGCTTCCATATAAAAATAGACGATCAGGAACTCGTTAATGACTTTGGAAAAAGTTATGATATTAATGAGTTTTATAAAAGGATAAAAGCGGGAGCTTTGCCTCAAACTACTCAAGTAAATGTTGGAGAATATGTTGAGTTTTTTGAACCATATGTTGAAAAGAAGATACCCATCGTTTATTTAGGCTTTTCTAGTGGGTTGAGCGGTTCTTTATCCAGTGCTAAGCAAGCTAGAGAGATTCTATTGGAATCATATCCAGAAGCAGATATTAGAATAGTTGATACGTTGGCTGCTAGTGGTGGCGAAGGATTATTAGTTTTGAATGCTATAAAATTACAGAATTCTGGATTTAGTTTGGACGAATTAACCGCTTGGTTTGATAATAATAAACAACGTCTCCAATCATGGTTTACGGTTGATGATTTGAACCATCTTTATCATGGTGGTCGAATTTCTAGAACTTCAGCTGCTTTAGGGACATTGTTACAAGTGAAACCAATTTTAGATGTTGATCCTGATGGAAAATTAAGAATGGTTTCCAAGACAAGAACACGTAAGAAATCATTGTTTGAATTGGCTAATAAAATTGTTGATGCTATGCAAGATGATAAGGATCAACCAGTCATTATTACTACTAGTGGAGATTATGAGGCCGCGGAAGTAGTTAAGAAACAAATAATCTCAAAAATTAGTAAGGCCGACATTAAGATCCATTCAATCGGAATGACCATTTCTAGTCATACAGGATTTGGGTGTGTTGCTGCTTTTGCTATTGGTAAAGAAAATCGTAATTGAGAGTAATCAAAAAACGTCTAACAATATATTGTTAGGCGTTTTTTGATTATAACAATTTATTATATTTTGTGATCGAAATATAATTGACAATGAATTTTAGTAGGTCAATAATTGGATATAAGTAAAATTATTACCTGCATTAATATTAGATAATAATTATTCTAAATTTGTGAGGGAGATTTAGTTAATTATGTTAACAAAAAAGGGAAAAGAATGGGCTTTATCTTGTGTGGCAGTGAGCGCTGCAATTTTAATGGGAACGTCTACAACTGTTCGTGCAGATACGAATACGAATACTAATACCGCATCGGTTTCAAGTACGTCAGACTCAGCAGGTTCTGATGCAATGAACAGTTCAGATTCTAATGAAACAAATAATTCGGATACTGTTGTAATTCAAAGTGCTCAAGTAACAAGTGCAACGCCAGAGTCAGTGAATGATGCTGTATCAGATGGCGGTCATGTTAGTGATGACTTTACAAATGAAAGCCAAAATCAATTGGGCTATGCTTCTAATTTTCATATTTTTGCTAATGAAGCAACATTAAATACTCATACAAATGGTAATGTGGCTGTGGGTGATTTTTATGGCAATGTTAATTTTGGAACTAATGTTACGGCCAATGGTGGAGTAGATAAGGAAATTTCATATATCCAACGTCCACATAATATTTCTAGCAGTTCGTTTGTTACTAGTGGAGAGAATAGGGACAATAAGGTTGTTTTTGGAGCTGATAATGATATTGATATTTCCAATCCTAATCGTCCAGCTATTAATAATACTAATCTAGATCATATTAATGCTGGAGAAATTTATCAAGATAAAGATGGTGTTTATATTGACGTTGCCAATTATTTGGATAATTTCTTAAGTAATAAATCAGCTAATTTGACCACTCTAACGCCTCAAGTTTCTGTAAAAAATAGTGATTTTCCTGATCAAAATCAAAGAGTTATTAATTTAGAGGATTATGAAACAACAAGTGATAATAAGATTGTAATTGATTTGGATCCTAGTGTTTTACAATCGGGAACACCATTGACTATTGCTGGATTGTCAAAGGATTCTGGTGGAACAAATATTATTATTAACGTTGATACTAAAGGACAAGATCCTTACGATATCAATTCTCAAATTAAGTTGATTTATAATGATGGCTCAGCAAATTATACAGAACGACCAAACCAAGAGACTGAGTATTTTGATGATAATCACTTACTTTGGAATTTCTATGACAGTACAGCAACTGATAATTTGTATGCAGGACAAATTAACGTAGATCGTCCCTTCCAAGGAAGTGTTTTGGCACCTAAGGCAACTGTCGTTGTTAATCAAAACCTTGATGGAAATATTGTCGCCGACAAGGTAAAAGTAAACGCGGAAACTCATAGATGGGATTTTCAAAATGATTCGGATATTGAAACTGAATATGATAAACCAGTAACTATTCCTGGAGAATTACCTGAACTTCCTGGTGAGGAAGATAATGATGGCAGCAATATTAAACATCCCGATGAGGAAGAGGATGAAGATATTGATCCTGATACCGGCGAGTTAGTTGATGAAGATAACGGCGGTGGGGATGATAATATCATTGATGTTGATAATGGTAGTAATGAAGATGACGTTGCTACAGATAGCAAAGACTCAGAAGGCGTTACCGATGAAAGTATCGTTCATGGTGGTTCTGAAGGAACAAGTTCAAATAGTAGTGATAATGAGACGTCTTCTGAAGATAATTTAAGCGATGGTCTATTATCAGATGTTATTGGCAATAATAAAGATGAATCACAGACACCAAAAGTTAATAACAATTCAGGTCTTTTACCACAAACAAGTGAAACGAATGGAATTTTAATAACAATCGTTGGTTTAATAGCGTTAGCCTTTGGCTTGATCTTAAAGGCAACACATATTAAAAAGGAAAATTAATTATAAAAATTAAGAAAAAATATTCAGTTTCTGAGTAGTGAAGTAAAAAGCCTAGTAATCAATTCCGATTACTAGGCTTCTTTATTATATATGTTTTACTTTTGTTTATTTTTCTTTAAACTGTTTCCAGTTAGTA
Organism: Companilactobacillus nuruki; assembly: GCF_002872255.1. Taxonomy (GTDB): domain Bacteria; phylum Bacillota; class Bacilli; order Lactobacillales; family Lactobacillaceae; genus Companilactobacillus; species Companilactobacillus nuruki. The sequence continues at coordinate 141,262 of NZ_NIPR01000052.1, read as the reverse complement.
AATAATTAATACCAGGAATTAAGTTTAGAATCCAAATTATCAAAGTTGATAAAACAATTATTGTCAGGTATCTAAGAAAAGTAGCAGTTAAACCATGAAAGGATACATGTTCCATAAACCAAGGTTCTACGTACAGAATTAATAAATTATGAATTAAATAAATACCAAATACTAGAGGCGATAGGAATTCAAAGGTTTTGACGATAAGGGTATTTTTGATAGAACTTCCAAGCTTTTGCAAAAGAATAAAAGCTGCGATTGACATTATGGGAATGAAAATAGATGTAACATAGTATCCGTTGTTAGGATCAAATACCTTTGGAACAATTTCTGAAATAAAATTTCCGAATAACCCAGAGATTAAGAAAATTAAAAATAAAATCCAATTATTAATTTTTTCTACTTTTAAACGTGTTAGTAGATATCCGAGGATAAAGTAACCAGTAAATCCACCTACTAAAAAGAAATTAGCAATTGGGGATAATTCTAAAATGTGATTCCAACTTTTAGGCAACATTACGGCAATAGAGGGCAATAATGAGCAAGTAATTAACCAGATTCCAGTAACATAAATTAACATCTCGGTCGTCGCATTTTGAACGAAGGTTTTAATAGCAGGGGATAAAATATAAATTCCAATTAAAGGATACATAAACCACAATGTAGGAGATGTTGGTTGATAGAGAATAGTTTTAACAACATTTAATACATTTTTTGTAGACAATGAATGAGCATATATTCCGACCACAATGGGTGAAATAATTGACCATAAGACAAACGGTATAACGACCCTGGGTATCCGTTGTTTCCATGTGTACTTCAAAGATGTTGTTTTTTTACTACTTAATAAAAGCGACCCAGAGATCATAAAGAAGATTGGAACACTTATATGTGCTAAATAGTTTGAAATTTTAATTACTTGCCATTGACCGGTGCCAACGTTTTTCATTGTGTCAATGGCCGAGACGTGAATAAATATAACCAATAAAATAGCAATAACACGGATAAAATCAAGATAAAATATACGTTGTTTTTTATTCATTAATAATTCCTCCATAAATACTCTATTAATAATAGTTGAAAACGGATTGAAAATGAAGCATTGTCGTATGATATAATGACAAAGTAAAATTATTGATTGGAAGAAGTTTAATATGCGCGTAGGAGAATCCCCAGGGACAGACTTTGCTAGATATGTAATTTGGATTGTATTTTCTATTGTTACTTTGATGTTGAAGAATAATTCGGCTTCACAAAAAGGATTAGATTTACCAATTGTTATTGCCTTTTTTGTTGTTGGTATAGTTACGTTATTCTTAATGATTAGAAAGTATATTCGCGAAGAAAAATCATTTTCTGACACTGCAGAAGGTTTTGTGTATTCATTGGTATCCAATATTGGTTTGGTAAGTTTAATGATTATTATGGTTTGCCTATTAAGGATCATGATCAGTTATTTACAAGTTACTGGAAAATTACCAAGTTTTCAAAATGATGATGTTACTAGTTCGGATCAAAATGTTTTTCTTTTTAATATGGTCGCTAATGTTTTTGTTATAGCAATCCAGCAACAACTGGTTCAAACAGGATTCTTCTTTAATTATTTCTTTAGAAAAAGTTCTGCTTATAGTGCTATTATGGGAATTTTATTGAGTGGTGTGGTCGCTGGTTTAATTAGTTTACCCGGTTCAATCATCCAATTTCTAATGATGACGGCATTAGGTTGGTGTTATGCACTTACTTATCTATATACTAAAGATGAAAAAATGGCGGTTTTTGTGGCTATGATCAGTGCAGCAGTAGGAACGATTATAATTTAGAAAAATACAAAATAAAGAGTGCCAGTAATCGTTTTGATTACTGGCACTCTTTATTAATATTAAACAACTTAGTTTATTGTTCGAGAATCAAATCCTTTTCGCTCTTCAGCAATGGAGAGATATTCTTATCAACACAGAGTGTTAGACTATGCATTGCTCGTGTACAAATAGTGTAAAGTACATCAACGCTACGCTTGTCAGGATAATTATTTGCTGAGATATCATGTCCGATTACGGCATCGAATTCTAATCCTTTAGCCAAATAGATTGGTAGGATTAGGATTCCCTTTGGAATTGATCTAAAATCGGCATCGACCAAAGTAACGATTGATTCATCACTGAAATGAGTATATATTTGTTCAGCTTGAGCCTGATTTCGTGTCAAAATAGCCACAGTATCATAGCGCTTATTTAATTCTTTAGCCGTCTCTTTGAGCCCTTGATAGTAGTTATTATTATCGAAAACTTTGATAACTGGATTCTCACCTTGACGAGAAAATGCTTTGATCTCATTTCCTTTTGGTAATAATTTGGTAGCAAAATTAGTTATCTCAGCAGTTGAACGATAACTTTGATTCAAGGTAATTGTGGTAAGTTTCTTTTTACTGAAAAGTTCGGTAACCTCAGTTACAAGATCATTCTTTCGATAGGAACTAGTCAAAACGTCCTGTGCACGATCACCTAAGAGGGTCATTTTAGCATTTGGAAACGAATGAGCAATATATTTCAATTGGGCCATAGTATAATCTTGTACTTCATCAATAAATATATGTTGAATAGCATGATTTATACCACCATCTGTAATCAAATCACGTAAATATAAGATTGCCACAGAATCGCTAAGATTTAGTTTGTGAGTTTCGATTTGGTCGTCAATTGATTCAATCATGGTTTGCCAAATGTTATCAGACACTAAGTTTTGTTTCATATCATTTAGCAAAAAAAGATATTCTTTATAGGGGTTAAAGAAATAATTATTAACCAAAGCATTATAAATTGGAGCATATCGTTCGCGAAGAAATTCTTCAGCAATGATATCACGTTGATTAGTTGATTCTTGAATATTGTGGTCAGTAATTATTTGTTGAAAGTCTTCATCTGACAGGTTATCAATTTCTGATTGTACCCAATCCTGTTGGCGGTCATCATGAATTCGTTTTTGCAATCGTTTGATTAGAATATTTTTAGTTTTTAAGAAACGGTCAGGAATATGATAGGCATGATTGACTGTATCATATATTTTAGATATTTCTTCTTTAGTGAAAAATGGTTTACCCTCAAAAATAACATCTTCAAAATGAAGGATATGCTCGGGATGATTAGTTTCAAGTTGTTCAAGTTTATCTAGGAAGTCACTACTTTCCTTATAGAGTCGAATTTTGACGGTTGTCTCGGGTAAGTTATGTTCATCTTTTTCATAGCGTTCAAATAGAGTTTCCACTTGGACACCGCTTAAACGTAAAGAGATGAATTCATTTAAAGTGACTTGACGCATATTTCGTTCACCCAAACTAGGCAGCACCTCTGAAATATAGTTACTGAATAGTTTATTGGGGGAGAACAAAACAATATTATCAGCATTCATAGTTGAACGACTATGATATAACAAGTAAGCTACACGTTGTAAAATAGCAGACGTTTTACCAGAGCCTGCCACACCTTGAACTAATAGAATGTCTGAGTGAGTATCACGAATAATAGTATTTTGTTCATGTTGAATTGTAGCAACGATATTTTTTAAATACTCATCACTGTATTCGCTAAGAACTGATTGCAAGATTTCATCGCCAACAGTCTCATTGGTATCAAACATGGTTCTGATTTTGTTATGAACGATTTGAAATTGACGCTTTTTCTTAAGATCAACCTCGGCAGTTCCATTGGGTGTTTGGTAATGGACTTTTCCTAAGATACCGTTGTAATAGATTCCCGAAATGGGGGCCCGCCAATCGTAAATTAGAAATTCTCCGTTGTCATCTTGTAAGGTAGAGGTTCCAATATAAAGCGTGTCCTCCTCACCATCTTCAACAATATCTATCCGTCCGAAGTAAGGTGATCCCTGCAAGTTCTCGAGTTTTAATTTGTCGGAATTTAAAATATTTTCGTTTTCAACGGCTAAGGCAACTAATTGTTTCTGTTGTTGGACAGACGCATTGGTTTCCATTTGATCATCGATTTCAGTAGTATTAACTTTTGTGTTTTCACCATAATTTCTTTCAATACGGTTAGTTTCTTGGTGTGCTTGAGCAATACTTTGATCAACACGCTCAATTTTTTTATCAATTTTTTTTGCAACGTCATTAACTCGTTGTTGTTCTTCATCTTTAGATTGATTAATCGTCATTCAAACTACCTCTCGTTGACAATTTGTTGTTTTTTCATTATGCTATTAGCAATTAGAGTATATTAAAGCATAGACATTTTTGAGTACTAATTCAAGTAAGTTGGTTCAGAGAATAACTTCATGGCTGAAAAAGTTATCGACCTTGTTTTAGGAAATGGTTACGGGTAGTTACCTTATAACTTGTAAGTGGTAGATTAATTCTACAAGACAGGTGGTACCACGTATTAGCGTCCTATTATTTATATGAATAATAGGACGCTTTTTTTAACACAAGACTGTTACTTTAACAGCCTTTTACTCAAAATTCAAATCTATTTAGCTTTAATGATAATCCAGGAGGAAAAATATGAAAACAAATACAATTTTAACCGGTGATCGTCCCACAGGAAAATTACATATTGGACATTATTTAGGGTCATTGAAGAATCGTGTTAAACTTCAAAATGAAGGTAAGTATAAGATGCTTATCATGATTGCTGATATGCAAGCTTTTACTGATAATGCCAGGAATCCAGAAAAAGTTCGTAATAGTTTGATCCAAGTAGCATTGGATTATTTGTCTGTAGGAATTGACCCTAATAAAACAAATATTTTAGTACAATCTCAAATTCCAGCTTTAAGTGAATTAACAATGTATTATTTGGATCTTGTTTCAGTTTCTCGTTTGGAAAGAAATCCAACTGTTAAGTCGGAAATTAAACAAAAGAGTTTTGGCCAAAGTATACCTGCTGGATTTTTAACATACCCTGTTAGTCAAACCGCTGATATCACTGCATTTAAGGCCGATACAGTTCCAGTTGGTGATGATCAAGAGCCAATGATGGAACAAGCTCGTGAAATTGTTCGTACTTTTAATAACACTTATAATGTTGATACCTTAGTTGAGCCAGAAGGTTATTTCCCACCTAAGGGACAAGGTAGACTACCTGGTATTGATGGTAACGCTAAGATGAGTAAGTCTTTGGGAAATTGTATTTATTTGTCAGATCCAGCAGATGTGGTAACTAAGAAAGTTATGTCAATGTATACTGATCCTGATCATATTCATGTGGAAGATCCTGGTAAGATTGAAGGAAATACAGTTTTTACATATCTTGATGCTTTTGCTACTGACAAAGAGAAGGTAGCTGAATTAAAGGAACAATATCAAGCTGGTGGTTTGGGCGATGTTAAAGTTAAACGTTATTTAAATGATGTTCTTCAAGAAATCCTAGAACCAATCCGTAATCGTCGTGCGGAATATGAAAAAGATTTGCCCGGTGTTTACGATATTTTGAAAAAGGGTAGTGATGCAGCTAATGTTGTTGCAAACCAAACCCTAAAAGAAGTTCGTCAAGCCATTGGTGTCAATTATTTCGACTGATTTTGAAAATATAAATCACTTTTCTGAAAATATGTTGCATTTGACTCTTGATTTTATCAAGAGTCAGGTGTAGCATATTTTTTGTTCTAAAAAAAGAAAGTTTTTTTTAAAAAAATGAGGTGATATTCATGGACGATTATAATTTGAATGGTTTTGTAATGAAATATACACAAATTAAAAAAAGAATTGCTGCTAAGTATTTAAAAGAAGAAAACTTAAATGCTTTTGAAAGTATTCTACTATCAATTGTCTATAAACATACAGAATGTACTCAAGATAGACTCGGTGAAATCACTATGTTTGATGGTGCGAGTGTTGCTCGTGCTCTGAAAAAACTTGAAGATCGCGGTTTTATATTCCGACAGGCCGACCCAAATAATGGCCGTAAAAAGATTGTCCACATTACTGATGAGGGGACAAAGCTTTATGACAAGGTTCGTAATGCTTTTCATGAAAGTAATGAGACGATTTTCAAGGGCATAACTTCTGAGGAACAAAAACAATTGGAAACTATTTTAGAAAAGGTTTATGAAAATCTGGACGAAGTCAAAGATATTTTTCAAATAAAATAGAGAAGAGGAATTTATTATTATGGCAAATGATAATAAAGCAATTTTGGATGCCCATGGGAAAACTTTTAACCGTAATCTTTTGGTTTTAGTTTTACTTGTGGGTACCTTCTGTACAGTTTTAAACGGTACAATTTTAACTACCGCATTTCCAACATTAATGAAAGAATTTAGTGTAACGACCTCTGATGTACAGTGGTTAACAACTGGATTCTTAATGGTAAACGGTATTATGATTCCTGTTACTGCTTGGTTAAGTAATAATTTTAGTACTAAGATCTTATATATTATCGCAATGTCGACTTTCTTAGTCGGTACAATTATGTGTTTTGTAGCACCTAATTTTGGTACCATCCTGGCTGGACGTTTGGTTCAAGCTGTTGGTGTTGGTATTACAATGCCATTGATGCAGATGGTTATGCTATCAGTCTTTCCGGCTGAAAAGCGTGGTGCTGCCATGGGTCTAGGTGGTTTGGTTATTGGACTTGCTCCTGCTATTGGACCTACACTATCAGGATTTATTATTGATAACTTTAGTTGGAGAGATTTGTTCGGAATGATTATTCCTATCGTAGTAATCGTTTTGATCTTAGCATTTTTCTTTATGCGTCCTGTTATCCAAACTCATCGAAGCAAATTGGATATTCTATCATTAATTGAATCAACTGTTGGTTTTGGTGCCGTACTTTATGGTTTTTCATCAGTTGGTAATGACGGTTGGGGTTCTATGGAAGTTATCGGATCAATCGTTGTTGGTGTAATTTTTGTTCTTTTGTTCGGTTATCGTCAATTACATATGAAGACTCCTTTCTTGGAATTAAGAGTTTTCAAAGAAAAGAAATTCGCTATCGCTGCTGCATTGTCATCTGTTACTAATATGGCTATGATCGGTGTTGAAATGGTTTTGCCATTGTATCTACAGATTGTTAAGGGAATGTCAGCCTTCCATTCAGGCCTAACATTACTACCTGGTGCCTTGATGATGGGTGTTATGAGTCCAATTACTGGTAATGCTTTTGATAAATTTGGACCTAAAGATTTGGCTCGTATGGGTATGTTCTTGTTAACTGCCGGTACAATTCCATTCTTATTCCTAACAAAATCAACACCAGTTTTAGATATCGTTATTCTTTACATGATTCGTATGTTTGGTATTTCAATGGTTATGATGCCAGTTACTACTGATGGTATGAACGCGTTGCCATTTGACCTAATGAGTCATGGTACAGCTGTTAATAACACGGTTCGTCAGGTATTTAGTTCAATGGGTACAGCTATTTTAGTATCTGTTCTAACTAACGTTACAAATAATCTAAAGCCAGGCAAGTCATTACTTACTCAAGCTCCATTGGCATACAAAGACAAGTTCTTTGATGCCACTTTAAACGGCTATCATGCAGCCTTTGCTGTAGCTATCTTATTCTGTGTAATTGGATATATTATCAGTTTGATGGTAACTAATAGTTCTAAATCAAAGAGTATTGATACTGATTTGAAAAATACAAGAATGGCAGGTGAAGCATAATGATTATTGTTTCAATTATTATTTGTGCCGTTTTAGGATATTACTTTGCTGTTTTTGTACCAAATAAAAAAGTTGGTTATCCAGTTTCATTTACTTTTATTGCTTTGTTCATTTTAAGTTTGGTTCTTTTGATCTCTAACGAATATGGTCATTTTGGAATGAAACAGACAGTCAATGAAAAAACTTATCAGATCCAATCAGTTCAAAAAGGTTCAAACCTTTTGCTTAAAAAAGAACTTGGTACTAATGGTAAAGAAGATGTTTATATTTATCGGACCCCAGAGACGGCTAATGCTAAAAAGCCAGAGACAACTAAAGTCGATTCACATGTAAAGAATACTGTGAAGACTGGCGATTATTCGGCCGCTACTTTGACTAAAAAGACAACTCGTTGGGAGTATAAGAACGGTTTCTATTCATTCCTCTTCGGTATTTCTGACAATAATAAAGAATTTGTTAAACAGACTAATACCTTTAAGGTTGGTAATGATTGGTTAGTTTTGACAACCACTCAAGCAAGCCAACTACAAAAGAAAATGAAGAGTAAAACTTTCCAAGCTCAAATGAAGCAGGAAGGTGAAGCTTATGTTAAGGCTGCGGTTGTCAAAGCCATGCAAGCTAACCCTTCAATGTCTGCCACAGAGCAAAAACAAGTTATGCAACAAGCTCAAAAGGCTTTTAAGGCACAGGCTCAAGCTAAATTGATTCAAGAGATTAAGAGTCAAAAATAGTAAAATATGCTTAGTTTATAGACAATATAAAAATAAGATCAAGTGACTATGGAAAATAGTTATTTGATCTTATTTTTTTGCAATAATCGGAAAGGGTACGTTATGTCAAAAAAGATTGACATTCTGTATAAAGAACAGCAAATCAAGAGTTCAAAGAAGCATTTTTAATATTCCTCCAATACAATAATAATGAAAAAATAAATATGTTTAAACATTATTGCTGTATAGAAAAGGGGAGTTTATTATGCATAAAGGTTTGAAAATCACTTTATTCTCAGGATTAATATTATCTTTTATGACTTTATGCCATCCTATATCCGTTAAGGCCACAGATAGTTCGACCGCTATTCAGGGAATTGTCGAAACTAACAAGATAACTAGTCTATATACTAAAGAGGGTTCTCTGATCAGTAATCGCGGCCTGTCTAGTAATAGCGATTGGTATACGGATCGAAAATTGAATCATAATGGGGAAACATATTATCGAGTGGCAACAAATGAATTTACTAAAGCAAGTGATGTTAAATTAACTTTTGGTCAATCTAAGATTGGAATCGTTAGAGTTAAAGCAGCAGGAGCGGTTAGTTATTCTCGTGGAGATGAGAATTTTTATCGTAATGGTCAAACTAATTTTTCCGCTGGAACGATTTGGAAATACGACCGAGTTGGTCAGAGTAATGGTATAACTTACTATCAGATTGCTACTAATATCTGGATCAATAGTGATGATGCTACAACAGCTATCGGATATCAAAATCCCAATGGTTGGTTACAAATCCATAGTAGTCAAATTCGGCCTGTTGGAACTGTAGGATATGAATTGTATAACGGTGTTGAAGGTATTAAAGTCTGGTTAGTTAGAAGATACTTTGGGTTATCTAATTCACATACCGTATATGACAGTTCGGTTATTAATAATGTAAGAAACTTGCAGAGAAAAATTGGTCTACCAGTAACAGGTATTGTTGACCTCGCAACTTGGAAGGCTATGGGATTTAGCGAGAGTTCATGGTATAACATTGACTCATATGTTGCACCGCTTAAGACTAATGAATTTAGTACACGTAATAACCATATTGAAGCAATGATCAGTGAAGCATATAGGTATTTAGGACAGCCTTGGATCTCTGGTGCCGCCAGTTCCCCCAGTTATGGAGTTGACTGCTCTGGTCTAGTAACACAAGCCCTCTATGCCTCTGGAATTGATCCAGCACCCGTGTCAGCAATTCAACATGCTCAACCCGGAAATGAATGGAATAGTAGAATGATGTGGTCTGATAGTAGGATACCAAGAATCAATTATAATAATCGTCAAAGAGGAGATTTGATTTTCTATACTGATCCATCAACTGGAGCCATTTGGCACGTTGGTATTTTGTTGGACAAGGATACAATGATTGAGTCCTGGCCATATATGGTACAAGTACATTCTATTTATTCTGGTCGAGGTAATATTGCGGGTGTAAAAAGAGTTTTTAATTAAAGATAGATATAAAAATCAGAGTGGGAATGGAAAAAAACTTGTTCTTAAATCAAGGAGACCTAGTAATCAAAATCGATTATTAGGTCTCCTTGTCTTAATGATCATAAACTTTTTAGAAGAGTTATATGAATTTTATTATATTGATATTATTGTTAATATATATAAATACTGAAAAATTTACCTTGGGAGGAAAAATAGTGGGAAAACATATTGTATCAGGAATTGTGGCACATGTTGATGCGGGCAAAACAACACTTTCAGAAGCCATGCTATATCAATCTGGAAAATTGCATAAATTTGGTCGTGTAGATAATGGAGATGCATTCTTAGACCCTGATGTATTAGAGAAAAAAAGAGGCATTACTATTTTTTCCCATCAAGCTAGTCTTAAATATCAAGATTTGGATTTAACTATGTTGGATACCCCAGGTCATATTGATTTTGCTAGTCAAACTGAACAAGTATTGAGTGTACTTGATTATGCTATTTTGGTTATTTCGGCAATTGATGGTGTTCAAGGTTATACAAGGACACTTTGGAATTTATTAAAACAATACCAAATACCTACATTTATTTTTGTAAATAAAATGGATAATGAAGGTACTGATAAAGAGCGGATTTTGCACGAATTAAAAACAACACTGATAGATAGTTGTATTGATTTTAATGAATTATCTGAAGAGAGTGTTGAAGAAATAGCTATGCAAAATGACGATGTTTTAGAAGACTTTTTAAATACGGGTCGTTTGGATGATGAAATAATTAGAAGAATGATTTCAGAACGAAAAATTTTTCCATGTTATTTTGGTTCAGCCTTAAAAATGTCTGGCGTTAAAGAATTATTGTCAGGATTAGAAAAATGGACACAAGAAATGATTCCTCAAGATGAGTTTGGAATTAAGGCTTTTAAGGTTTCACATGATGAACATGGAGAACGATTGACTTGGGTACGTGTTACTGGTGGTATTTTGAAGAATAAAACAGTTTTACTGAAAGATCAAAAGGCTAATCAGTTGCGAATTTATAATGGTTCTAAGTTTGAATTGAGTAAAGAAATTCAAACTGGTGGAGTTTGTGCCATAACAGGATTGAATGATACTTATCCAGGAATGGGTCTGGGGAGTGAAAAAAATAGTAGTAAACCATTGATTCAACCAGTTTTAAACTATGCGGTTGATGTAAGAGATAATGACGTTCATAGTGTGCTGATAGCCCTGCGTCAATTGGAAGATGAAGATCCTCAACTACATGTCACGTGGTCTAAGCAGTTGCAACAACTTCGAGTTCAAATTATGGGAGCTGTGCAGTTAGAGATTTTACAGCAACTATTAGAACAACGTTTTGATTTAAAAGTGGCCTTCATCGAAGGGAAAATTCTTTATAAGGAAACCATTGTTAAAAAAGTTGAGGGTGTAGGACATTTTGAACCACTGCGTCATTACGCTGAAGTCCATTTGCTTTTAGAACCTGGTCCTAGGGGAAGTGGGTTAACCTTTGACTCCAGTTGTAGTTTAGATGTCTTAAGCAATAATTGGCAGCATCAAGTTATTACTAATCTGGGTTCAAAAGAGCATTTGGGAGTTTTAATTGGCGCACCAATCACAGATATGAAAATAACATTAGTTGGTGGAAAAGCTAGTAATGTACATTCTGTTGGTGGTGATTTTAAAGAAGCTACTTGGCGTGCAGTCAGACAAGGATTAATGATGCTAAAAAAAGATGGGTGTCAATTATTAGAACCATGGTATCGATTTAGATTAACAGTCGAGCAAAATCAAGTAGGAAGAGCAATGAATGATATTCAAAAGATGAGCGGAAATTTTGAAACACCTGAGAATATTTCGGGACAAGCGGTCTTAAATGGAACTGCACCAGTTTCTGAGATGCAAGATTATGCTCAAAAACTTCGTGGCTATACACATGGTCAAGGCCAATTAGAATGTTTTATAGATGGATATCGTCCTTGCCACGATGCTGAAGAGATTATTCAAAAAGAAGACTATGCCCCAGTGTCAGACTTAGAAAATACTCCTGATTCAGTATTTTGCGCTCATGGGGCAGGTTATCCAGTAGCGTGGGATGAAGTTCCGAAGAAGGCGCATGTTCCTTATAAAATTTAAAAATAAAGTATAAATTATTTGGCTTTATTCTTACTTGATAGTAATCTATTGTTAGGAATGATTATCGAATATAATGAGGTTCATCAACACATTAAGGAATGGTGTATTGTGGAGAAAATAATTGAAATTAAGAATTTATCCTATCAAGTAAAAGACACTAAAATTTTGCATAATATTAATTTGAATATTGAAGAAGGGGAAGATGTAACTTTTGTCGGTCCTTCAGGGAGTGGTAAAAGTACTTTAATGCGGATTATTGCTTCAATGATTAGTGCTAGTTCTGGAGAGGTACTTTTTAAAGGACAAAAGATTGAAAACATTGATCCAATTGAATATCGTCAAAAGATTTCATATGCCTTTCAACAACCAACACTTTTTGGGAAAACTATTAAAGACAATTTGGCTTTTCCATTTGAAGTTCGAAAGCAAGAGTTCGATCGTCAAAAGGTGACTGGATATCTGGAAATGGTCAATTTAAATGAAACATATATTGATAAGAGTGTGAACGATGTATCAGGTGGAGAAAAACAACGAATCGCCTTATTACGTAATTTGATTTTTCCACCCGAAGTATTGATAACTGATGAGGTAACCACAGGCTTGGATACTGAAAATAAGGCAATCGTTCATCGAATGTTAAAGGATTTCAATGAGCAAGGATTAACCATTTTAAAGGTTACTCACGACGAGACTGAAATTAATGATGCAGCAATTAAAATAACTATTAGGGATGGAGAGATTGCAAATGTCTAATTTAACGGTTTCTAATTCTACTTTGATGCTAGGCTTTGTTTTGGTTATTGTGGCTTTAGTAATTGGTTATATTGAGAAGTTACATATTGATAAAGATATAATTATTGGTGTTATTCGGGCAGTTATTCAATTGTCTGTCGTTGGGTATGTTTTGAAATTTATAATTAAAGCCAATGATAATTGGTTAACATTGGCCTTTTTCTTAATTATTGTTATGAATGCATCTTGGAATGCTGGAAAACGCGGTAATGGAATTCCTAAGGCTTTCCAATCATCGTTATTAGCAATCTTTGTTGGAACAACAGTTACATTAACTACCTTAGTTTTAACAGGATCAATTAAATTTGTTCCTGAGCAGATCGTACCAGTCACGGGGATGATTGCTAGTAATATAATGGTTGCAATAGGTTTGAGTTATCGTAATATGAAACAAACTTTTACCGATCGTCATCAACAAGTTTTAGAAAAATTGGCTTTAGGAGCAGATATAAAACTAGCTTCTTTAGATATTTTAAGAGACAGTATCAAAAGTGGGATGCAACCAACAATTGATTCCATCAAAACATTAGGACTAGTCAGTTTACCAGGAATGATGTCTGGTTTGATATTTGCTGGAGTAGATCCAGTTAAGGCGATTAAATATCAAATAATGGTTACTTTTATGTTACTGGCTTCCACTAGTATTGGTTCGATTATTTCGTGTTATTTAGCTTATAAACAGTTCTTTAATGAGAGAAAACAATTAAATAATGATCTGATTTCTTAGCTTTCTTCAAATAGGCCTACTATGTGGGTCTATTTTTTTATATAATTGGTACAATGGGATGTGATGTAGATTTGAAGTTAGCAGTTATAGAAATTGGATCTAACTCCATTAGAACATCAGTTTATAGATCTTCAAAAAAGAATCGTTTTAAAACTTTGGACCGTTGGCGAGAGCCTGTTAGACTGGGAAAATCAATTACTCAGAGTCGACTGTTGACTAACGATCAGATTGAAGAAACAATTGATGTTTTAAAGAAATTTCAAATAAGAATTGAAAGATATCAAGTTGATCGAATAAGTTTAATTGCCACAGCTGCAGTGAGAATGGCCAAGAATCAGGAACAATTGATTTTTGCTGTTCTCAAAGAGACTGGATTGCAATTAGAGATCATCAACGAAAAAGAAGAAGCATATTATGATTACGTTGCGGTTAGAAGTACAATGCGGATCAAAGATGCTTTAATCGTTGATGTCGGCGGTGGAAGTTCAGAGATCAGTTTGGCTAAAAAGGGCCGGTTAAAACATGGTTTAAGTATTCCAATCGGTGCGATTTCAATTTCTGATTTGTATTTAGCGAGTGATCCAATCAAAGAAAACCAATTACAAGCAGCAAGAAAAGATATTAGTCAACGCTTAGAAAGTCTAAATTGGATGCAGGCACCTGCAACATTTGTTGGATTAGGTGGTACGTTAAGAGCAGTAACTAGTATTTTGAACCGAGAAGGTAAAAATAAAAAAACACTTCATAATTCTGTCATTTCGTGCAACCAAATTGATGAGTTATTTGATAAATTAATCCATTCATCATTGGAAGAACGTAGTCAAATCAAAGAATTGAGTGACGGAAGATATGAGGTTATATTGGGAGGCATCTTAATAATCTCAGAAATAATTAAAAAAACCCCCTCTAAGGAAATTCGTTTTTCAAATTTCGGTGTTAGAGAAGGGTATGTATTTAATTATTTCCATAAGATGAACCTTCAGGATAAGAATTAGGCACGGCTTGGAATGGTCATCTTAGCTTCGGCCAAAATATGCCCATCCATCTTGTGCAATAATTCATTCATCCAAAAACCATTTTCCAAATTAAGATTATCATCTAGAGCAAATACCTTGAGAACATAATCATGTGTTTGGTCAGGTGGATAAGGTCCATTGTAACCAGTAGCAACATCAAGGGGGCCATCTATTAAAGGACTTGCAGAACTATTTTTACCTTGAACTATGTCAGTTGCCGTTTGGCTAAAGTTTTCAGGAATAGATGTCTGAGAACTAGGAATATTAGCAGCTGTCCAATGAATCCATTCAAAACCACAAACAGGAATTGAATCGGGATCAGTGAAGGTTAATGCAATAGTTTTAGCATTTTCTGGAATATTTGATAACTCGATGGGGAAACTGATAATAGGTTTCCCGTTTTTTATGTCCTTGTCAGAGGCATGTTTGCCATATTTATCTGGTAAAAGCTTATTTGGCAGTGATACGTTTATTTCCATAAAAAAATCTCCTTTATTGAGGTACTAATAATGATGAAACAATTAAATAATAATGAATTGCCTGAACATATTGTAAAACAGGTTGAAAAAATTGAACAACAATATAATAAAAATATCGAATTATACTCTGATTATTCGGATCAACAATTTTTGACATTGGATCAAGCTAGTCATGAATCAAATGATGATGTAATTAAAGTTGTAATTACTAATGAGAAATTTAGTGAGTTTGTTTTGTCACATGAATTGCATCATATTGAATTGGAATTATCTGATGAACCAGAAATAGATAGTGCTGTAACATCGGGTAAAAGCGATTTTGATGGCAGAGTCTTATCAATCGCTAATTCTGTTTTTGAAACCTTGGAACATGTATTAGTAGTGAAGCTTCAAAAAGAAGATGGAACATTTTCAGATGAAATTAAGAAGGAATATTTAAAGGGCGTAGAGGCGGCACTTCATCCTAAAGTTGAATTGGATCGTGCAAATATGCGCTTTTATAGAACGCTAATTATGTTTGATGGCATAATTTTTGGTGAACATGAATTCGATGACGATTGGAAACATGAATTTCCAAAGTCTTTCAAGTATGCCAGCCATTTAGCAGAGATTGCTGAAAAAGATGATTTAACTGTTCCATTTAAATTTAGGAGAGCATTGGTCAATGCCCTAGATGCTTACAATGAAGTGATTATTTCTAATGGATATGAAGGACTACATTTCCATACGTTTTTGAATATTACACCAATTATTTCTAAGCGTCAGTTAAGATTGTCTTTGAACCAAGTTTATCAGATCAAGCATTCTGAATATAAAAACCGTGCTACAGGTAAAGATGGATTTGTCCTAATTGCCATCAATGATGGGCAAGGTATAGCTACTTTAAACCTTGATCCGGTAAAGGTAACCCCCGAATTTTACAAGGCCTTTTATCAATATACGGTTGAAGATGTTTTTGATAAAGAGGGCATAAAATATCTGATTAGATAGAGGCAGAGTTTATGACCGATAGAATCGAAGAATTTAAAACTTTATTAAAACAGGCTAAATTTGTGACTTTTCTAACTGGGGCCGGTGTGTCAGTGCCCTCAGGCATTCCTGATTATCGTTCTAAAAATGGTCTATATAAAAGGAAAAATTACAACTTTCCACCTGAGTATATGTTGAGTCATGATAACTTAGTTGAACACCCAGATATATTCCATGATTTTGTAGTTCATAATATGTATTTCCCAAATGCAAAGCCTAATATTATTCATCAAAAGATGGCTGAAATCAGTAATGAAAAGGGAGCCATCGTTACTCAAAATGTTGATAAACTTCATACCAAAGCCGGAGCAAAAAATGTCGTAGAATTTCACGGAAACTTATATGATAATATTCATTGTTTAACTTGTGGTAAGAAATTTGGTTATAAAGACTATTTACAGGATTTTAGACACCATGAAGATAATGGTATTATTCGTCCTGGTACAACAGTTTTATATGGAGAGAATATTGATCCTAACAACTTTCAAAATGCGGCATTAATGGTTCAAAATGCTGATTTGTTAGTCGTCGTTGGAACTAGTTTTAAAGTTTATCCTTTTGCAGGATTGTTAGAATATAGTGCACCGAAGGCTAAATTGGTTGTCATTAATAAAGAAGATTTAAATCTTGATTCGTCAATTCTGGCTATCAGCGATGATGCTACGAACGTTTTTTCACAAATATAAAAATGCTATACTTAATATCAATTTAGAAGCGGTGGAGGTTAATATATTGACTGAAGAGAAAAAGACTTTTTACATTACAACACCTATTTATTATCCATCAGGAAAATTAACGATTGGGAACTCCTATACAACAATTGCAGCAGATACTTTAGCTCGTTACAAACGTAATGAAGGCTATGATGTGTTTTTCCTAACAGGGACAGATGAACATGGTCTAAAAATTGAACAAAAAGCCGAAGAGAAACATATGGAACCTAAAGAATATGTTGATATGATGGCTAAAGGCATCAAAGAACTCTGGAAGAGTTTGGATATTTCTAATGACAAATTCATTCGTACAACCGATGATTATCATGTTAAGGCTGTTCAAAATATTATTGAACGTCTAATTAAACAAGGGGATATTTATTTAGGCGAGTACGCCGGCTGGTATTCAGTTGATGATGAAGAGTATTTTACAGAATCTCAAATGGCTGAGGTCTATCATGATGAAGATGGCAAAGTTATTGGTGGTAAAGCACCTTCAGGTCATGAGGTCCAATTAGTTAAGGAACCTTGTTATTTCTTTAAAATGAGCAAGTATGCGGATCGTCTTTTGAAGTATTATGAAGATAATCCAACATTTATTGAACCAGAGATTCGTAAGAATGAAATGATCAATAATTTCATTAAACCGGGTCTTGAAGATTTGGCAATTTCTCGAACTACCTTTAATTGGGGAGTTCAAATTCCAAGCAATCCAGAACACGTGGTTTACGTTTGGATTGATGCATTGTTGAACTATATCACGGCACTTGGTTATGAAAGTGATGATGATTCACTATTTAAGAAATACTGGCCAGCTAATGTTCAATTTGTTGGTAAGGAAATTGTTAGATTCCATACTATTTACTGGCCAATTATTTTGATGGCTTTAGGAATTGATTTACCTAAACAAGTTTTCGGTCACGGCTGGTTATTGATGAAAGACGGTAAGATGTCCAAGTCAAAGGGAAATGTTGTTTATCCAGAAATGCTTGTTTCTAGATATGGTCTTGATTCGTTGCGCTACTACTTGATGCGTGCAATGCCATTTGGTAGTGACGGTGTCTTCACTCCCGAAGATTATATCGATAAAATCAACTATGATTTAGCTAATGATTTAGGAAATCTTTTGAATAGAACTATTTCTATGATTAATAAGTATGAAAATGGCAAAGTGGTTTCTACAATGGCTGTTACAGATCTTGATAAAGACCTTGAAAAGACATACACAGAAACATTAACTGATTATAGAAATCATATGGATAAATTTGAATTTCCAGATGCACTAGCTAGTGTTTGGTCATTCATTAGTCGTGCTAATAAGTATATTGACGAAACTCAGCCATGGGTACTTGCTAAAGATGATGCTAAGAAAGCTGAATTACAGTCAGTGCTTGGTCATTTGGCTGAATCATTGCGTTTAATTGCTTTGTTGATTAGTCCAGTTATGACACAAGCACCAGTTAAAATGTTTGCTCAGTTAGGATTAGATTATGAGAATGACAAATCATTAGATTTTGGTGATACAGTTGTCGGTAAGACTGTCACAGCACATCCAGAACCAATCTTCCCACGTCTTGATGCAAAAGAAGAAGTTGAATATATTAAGGGCAAGATGGCTGAAGAACAAGCTAAACATGGTGCAGGTAAATTGAGCAAGTCGGCTCAGGCTAAAGCAAAGGCACAGGAAGAAGCAGATGATGGTTTCCCTAAGGAGATCGAATTTGATGACTTTGCTAAAGTTAAGATGGTTGTAACAGAAATCTTGGATGTTAAACCAGTTCCTAAGTCGGACAAGTTATTACAATTTAAATTAGATGATGGTTCTGGAGTAGATCGTCAAATTCTTTCAGGAATGCACAAATTCTATCCAAATTATGAAGAATTAGTGGGCAAGAAAGTCTTAGCAGTTATTAATTTGAAACCACGTAAAATGGTTGGCGAATGGAGTAACGGAATGCTACTTTCAACTGAAAAGGGCGACGAAGTTAAACTAGCTATTGTTGATAATTCACATAAAAATGGAGCTATCTTAGGATAATGAAAATTTTTGATACGCACACACATTTAAATGATGAAGCTTTTGCCGGTAAAACTCAGCAATTCATTGATAATGCTAAAGAATTAGATGTTGTAGAGATGGCTATAATTGGCTCTAATGAAGAATTCAATATTGAGGCAATTCGTTTGGCTCAAAATTACCAATCATTGCATGCATTAGTTGGTTGGCATCCAGAATTTGCTAAAGAATATAATGAAGAACAACTGGTTAATCAGATTAAATTGCCTGAGGTAGTTGGAATTGGTGAGATTGGTCTTGATTATCATTGGGAAGAAGATCCAGCTCCGGAGATTCAAAAAGGGGTTTTGATTCAGCAAATGGATATCGCTAAGCAATACAATATGCCAGTTTCAATTCATTGTCGGGATGCTTTTGATGACATGTATCAAATTTTAAAAGATCATGATTTGTCAAAATCTGGTATTATCATGCACAGTTTCAATGGAGATCTCAATTGGTTGAATAAGTTTTTAGATTTAGGATTATGGATTTCATATAGTGGCGTGGTTTCCTTTAAAAATGCTCCTGAGGTTCATGAATCAGCTAAAAATACACCACTAGATCGTTTATTAGTAGAAACTGATGCTCCTTATTTGACCCCAGAACCATATCGCGGGCATGCTAATCAACCAGCCTATACTAGATATGTTGTTGATGCGATTGCTAAGTATAAGGATATTTCACCTGAAGATATTGCAGAACATACCTTTAACAATGCTCACCAAGTGTATAATCTATAATTATGACAAAAATAAAAGAAATTATTGTAGTAGAAGGCAAGTCAGATACTAACCGCTTGAAGGATTGCTTTGGAGAAGATGGAATAGATACTTTAGAAACTGGGGGTTCAGCCCTTAGTGAAGAAACCATCAAACAAATCAAAATTGCTCAAGAAAAACGTGGAGTAATTATTTTCACTGATCCAGATTTCAACGGCAATCGTCTGCGGACTATTATTCAAAAAGCCATCCCAGATGCACTGCAGGCTTTTTTGCCAAGAAGCAAAGCTGTTCCTAAACATAGTGATGGCAGTTTGGGAATTGAACATGCCAAAGATGAAGATATTAAAGTGGCTCTGAGTGCTGTTTATACTAAAACAAATGAAAGATTTCAAGCGTATGATCGTACTGATATGGTTAATTTAGGTTTAATTGGTAAAAGCGATTCGCAACAGCGTCGTTTAGCAGTTGGATCAGAATTAAAAATTGGTTATACAAACGCTAAACAATTTCTAAATCGACTAAATATGTTTCAGGTTGCACCAAGTGATTTGGCAGCAGCGGTTAAAAATTTTGATAAAGGAAGTACTCATGACACAAAATAGATTAAGTATTGCTGATCCTATTCGTACCAATGATATTATGCGAAAGTACAAACTACGCGCAAAGAAAAGTTTAGGACAAAATTTCTTAACCAATGAAAAAGTTTTGGACGATATTGTTGATGCTAGTGGCTTAAAGTCTGATGAAATAGCAATTGAAATCGGACCCGGTATCGGTGCATTGACGGAGAAATTAGCTCAAGTAGCTGAGAAAGTTTTTGCTTTTGAAATTGATGATAATTTAATCCCTGTTTTAGCAGATACTTTGCAATATTACGATAATATTGAAGTTATCAATCAAGATATATTAAAAGTTGATTTAGATAAGTTTGTTGAAGAAAAAGGTTTGCAAGGAAAAACCATTAAAGTGGTTGCTAATCTTCCTTATTACATTACAACACCAATTATGTTGAACCTTATTAATAGTGACTATCCATTTCAATCATTAGTTTTGATGATGCAAAAGGAAGTTGCTGAAAGAATCACTGCCAATCCGGGGCATAGAGAATATGGTTCATTGTCAATTGCAGTTCAAACACAAATGAATGCAAGAATTGATCGAATTGTTGGTAGTAAATCGTTTATTCCAAGACCAAAAGTAGATTCAGCTGTGGCGGTATTGGATCGGTTGCCAAAAGATCAGATTGATATTGAAGATCCAGTTTTCTTCAATAAATTAATTAGATCTTCTTTCATGCAAAAACGTAAAAGTTTAATGAACAATTTATTAAATTGGTTAGGTCGGACAGATGAAAATCGTGAAAAAATAAAAAATGTTTTTGAAAAATGCGATATTGCGGAAAATGCCCGTGGGGAGCAGGTTTCTATCGAACAATTTAAAAAAATGGCGATTGAATTTAGCAAAAAATAGATTACAAATATATTATTTTATTGTAATTTTCAATAAAACGTGGTAAAATTTCACTCCTAAGGAGTGATTATTATTATGCCAACATCATTGAAGACAATTAAGAGTCGTTTGGATTCACACTTAGGTGAGAATTTGACTATTGTTGCACAAGCAGGTCGTAAAAAGGTTGTCCGTCGCCGAGGAACTCTATCAGAAACGTTCCATTCAGTTTTTGTCGTTGATCTTGATCAAAACGAAAATTCATTTGAAAGAGTTTCATATAGTTATGCTGATTTATTAACAAAATCAATCGATATCAAGTTTGATAGCGAAGAGGTTGCTGATTCTGATACTGAAGATTCAGAATTAGAGGCTGAATAATAAGATTTCATTAGCAAGAGGTTTGAATGTAAAAGTTCAAACCTCTTTTTTGTATTTTATATTTAAGTTTAGTTAGTGATGTAGATACTTGTCGCCTTCCACAAGAATTGAAATTCGGCTGGAACGCTATGGACGTGACTTGAAACTAATATCCAAGCTATACGATCCAAAAGAATCTGTCTAAAACTCACACTATAACTAAACTAACAATATTGAAGTTTGGATAATGATACGAATTCCTTTCAAAAAAACATGAATTGTTCATTGTTTTGCTTTATAATTTTGTAGGAAGATATGTTTTAGGAGAAAAAAAGATGAAAACACGAAGAAGCGAACGTTTAATCGATATGACGCGCTATTTATTGGAACGCCCACATACACTGATTTCTTTAGCATTTTTTGCGGATCGTTATGAATCAGCAAAGTCATCAATATCTGAAGATTTGGGTATTTTGAGAAGAACTTTTATGATCAGGGGTATCGGGGTTCTTGAAACATTGCCTGGAGCAGGTGGTGGAGTTATTTTTACACCGGGAATTTCTAAGAAAGAAGCAACCGAATTTGTTGAGGATACGTCAAAACGTTTAGTTGAACCTAATCGAATTTTACCAGGCGGTTATTTGTATTTGACCGATTTATTGGCTGATCCAGAATTATTAAGAACAGTTGGTAGAATGATTGCTACTCAATATTCGCAGAGTTCAATCGACGTCGTTATGACGGTGGCAACTAAGGGTATACCAATTGCACAGAGCGTTGCAAACTTTCTGAATATACCGTTTGTGATCGTTAGACGTGATTCAAAAATTACAGAAGGTTCCACTATTAGTGTTAATTACGCTTCGGGCTCAAGTGATAGAGTCGAAAAAATGGAGCTTTCAAAACGTAGTCTGGATGAAGGCTCACGTGTACTTGTTGTTGATGATTTTATGAAAGGCGGCGGTACCATCAATGGATTACGTAGTTTGATCTCAGAATTTAATGCGATTTTCGTTGGTGCTACGGTATTCGCTGAAAACATTAATATAAATAGTCAATTCAGCGATGATGAGATCACATCTATATTTAAGGTAACTAAAATAGATACAAAAAATAGAATTTTGAATGTGGAATCAGGTAATTATTTGACTAATACCGATTTCAGTTATTTTGAGTAAATTCTTAATTGAGCAGTCATACATAATAATGCTATTATATATAAGGATATTTGAATGACTGAAGGGAGTTTCTGATGTCGAATCGTTATGTAATAATTCTTGCAGCTGGAAAAGGTACAAGAATGAAGTCAAGGTTGTATAAGGTATTGCATCCTGTTGCAGGTAAGGCTATGGTCGATCATGTTCTAACTCAAGTTGAAAAAATTAAACCTGATATGATCGAAACTATTATTGGCAATGGTGCCGATAAAGTTAAGGACTTGCTGGGAGATAGAACAAAGTATGCTTTACAATCCGAGCAATTGGGTACAGGTCATGCTGTATTGCAATCTGAGAAAGATCTAGGTAGTAAAGAGGGTATTACTTTGGTTGTTACTGGAGATACGCCTCTATTTACAGCTGATACTTTTGAAAAACTTTTGGATTTTCATGAGAAGGAAGCAGCTGCTGTAACAATTTTAACTGCCCATGCGGATGATCCGTTTGGTTATGGTCGAATTGTTCGTGATGCAAATGGCAATGTAGAGAAGATCGTTGAACAAAAAGATGCCTCAAGAAGTGAACAGGAAATTCATGAAATTAATACAGGCGTTTTGGCATTCGATAATCAATTATTATTCGAAAACTTGCATAAGGTTAAGAATAACAATGCTCAAGGTGAATATTATTTGCCAGATGTAATTTCTTTGCTTAAAGAACAAGGCAAGAAAGTTTCAGCATATCAAATGGCTGATTTGAGTGAATCAATGGGTGTTAATGATCGTGTAGCGCTATCTAAAGCAGAAAAGATCATGCAAAGAAGAATCAATGAGGCCCATATGCGTGATGGCGTTACAATCGTTGATCCGGATAATACCTATATTGATATAGATGTTGAAATTGGCAATGATACGATTATTGAACCAAATGTTAAAATCTTTGGTAAAACTACGATTGGATCTGAATGTGTTATCAGTTCGGGATCAAGGATTTCAAATTCTGAAATTCAAGATAATGTTGAGGTTATCAGTTCAACAATTGAAGATGCCATTATGCATAAAGGCAGTAATGTTGGTCCTAACTCACATTTAAGACCCAAGGCTGAAATTGGTCGCGATGTCCATATTGGCAATTTCTGTGAAATAAAAAATGCTAAAATCGGTGACAGAACTAAGGTAGGACATTTGTCATATGTTGGTGATGCAACGCTTGGAACTGATATTAACGTTGGATGTGGTGTTGTTTTTGTCAACTATGATGGTGTTAAGAAGTGGCATAGTAATATTGGTGATCATTCATTCATTGGTAGCAATTCAAATATTGTTGCTCCTGTAGAAATGTCAGATCATTCATTTATTGCAGCTGGTTCAACTATTACTGATGACGTTCCCAAGCACGCAATGGCTATTGCACGTCAAAGACAAACTAATAAAGAAGATTTTTGGAATAGATTACCATTATCAAATAGTGAAGATTGGAAATAAGGGTGAAAAATTAAATGTCATTTCAAAATAACGAAGGACCAATGAAGATTTTTGCATTGAATTCTAACAAACCTTTGGCAGAAAAGATTGCCAAAGAGGTGGGTGTACCACTAGGAAAGTCATCAGTAACACGTTTTAGTGATGGTGAAATCCAAATTAATATTGAAGAAAGTATTCGTGGCGCTGAAGTATTCTTGATTCAATCAACCTCAGCTCCAGTTAACGACAATTTGATGGAACTTTTGATCATGGTTGATGCACTAAGACGTGCTTCAGCAAGTGTCATCAATGTTGTTATTCCATATTATGGTTACGCTAGACAAGACCGTAAATCGCGTTCACGTGAACCTATTACAGCCAAGTTGGTTGCTAATATGTTAGAACGTGCTGGTGTTGATCGTGTTCTTGCACTTGATCTTCATGCTGCACAAATTCAAGGATTCTTTGATATTCCTGTTGACCACTTGATGGGTGCTCCATTATTGGCTGACTATTTCTTATCAAATCATCTTGAAGAAGGTGCGGTTGTGGTTTCACCCGATCATGGTGGTGTTACACGTGCTAGAAAATTAGCTGAATTTTTGAAGACACCAATTGCTATTATTGATAAACGTAGACCTCGTGCTAATGTTGCTGAGGTTATGAACATTATTGGTAATGTTGAGGGAAAACGTGCAATTATTATTGATGATATGATCGATACTGCTGGTACAATTTCTCTAGCTTCCCAAGCATTGATTGATGCCGGAGCTACTGAAGTTTATGCATGTTGTACACATCCAATTCTTTCTGGTCCAGCTATTGAAAGAATTGAAGCATCACCAATTAAGACCTTAGTCGTAACTGACTCAATTAATCTTCCTAAAGAAAAGATTATTGATAAGATGGTTCAGGTTTCTGTTGGACCACTTATTGGTGAAGCCATTAAACGTGTTCATGATAACGATCCAGTTAGTCCATTGTTTAATACTCGTTTTGAAAGAAATACTAAAAAGTAAAAATATAAAAGGAGACTGTTACAAAACAATCTCTTCATTGAAAAGGTTCGATGTGAATTTGAAAAAATTCAACATCGAACCTTTTTTTGTTCTTTAGACATAGTGCCAATTATGGATTTCTTTCATAAAATAATGAATTATTTATCTTACTTTATGGTACCCTTCTTAAATGTAAATATTAATTAAGGATGTATAAAAATGAATAAACGATTAACTAAATGGATCTTAACTATTGCTGGCCTATTTATGGTATCAGTTGTTGCTGGTTGTTCTGGTAACAAGACCATTGCTACTCTTAAAGGTGGCAGAATTACCCAAGAAGAATATTACAAAGAAATGAAAGATTCTTCATCAGGTAAGCAAACATTTCAAACAATGATCATTACTAAGGCTCTTGAAGGCCAATATGGTAAGGATGTATCTGCAAAAGAAGTAAACAATAAATACAATAAATTAAAGAGTCAATATGGTTCATCATTCAGCTCTTTTCTTCAACAAAGTGGTATGACAACTGCTCAACTTAAGAAGAGGATTCGTTTTAATCTTCTTACAAAAGCTGCTTTGAAGAAGAACAAGACAATTACAACTGCTCAACTTAAAAAGGAATGGAAGAGCTACCAACCTAAGATTCAAGTTGCACAAATTCTTGTAAGTAAAGAAGACACTGCTAAAGAAGTTATTACAAAACTTCAAAACGGTGAAGATTTTGCTAAATTAGCTAAAGAATATTCAACTGATTCAGCTACAAAGGACAAGGGTGGTAAGATGGCTGCCTTTGATAACGATAGTACAAGTATCGATACCGACTTTAAGACAGCTGCATATAAACTAGATAAGGTTGGAGATTATACATCAACACCTGTTAAGACTAGTTATGGTTACAGTGTTATTCAACTTGTTAAGAAACCTTCTAAGGGTAAGATGAGCGATCACACTGCTGAACTTAAATCTAAGATTTACGCTTCATGGATGCAAGATTCTACAGTTATGCAAAAAGTGATTTCTAAAGTATTGAAGAGGGCTGATGTTTCTATCAAGGATAATAATTTGAAGGATGTTCTCTCAGGTTTCATTTCGTCATCATCTTCATCAAAGAAATAATTTAAACATTTAATTAATAAGATTGTTTTGTCATGGTTTATTTTTTCTGTAATTAAAGTGCCACTTTATATTACTGTGGAATTTTCCTATGTATTTAAAGACAAAATTTAAAAACTGATTCATTTCTTAACAAGATGTTTAATCACCTTTTGATATTGTGATACGATGAGCAATAGATAAGACCATTTAGGTCGAATTGGGGTGATATGATGAAACAGTATAAAGTTATCGTTTGGGGCCTTGGTAATGTTGGTCGGGCAGCTATAAGGATGATTCAGGAAAAGAAGTCATTACAATTAGTTGCAGCGGTTGATGTTGACCCTAAAAAAATTGGTCAAGATGCCGGTGAAATATTTGGATTTGATAAAACCGGTATAACAGTGACAGATGATATTGATAAAGCATTGCAACTAGAAGCCGACGTAGTTTTAGATTACACGCCGCTAGTTCGTGATGAAAAGGGCGGTTTTACACCTAGTGCTTTGGGAATTTGTAAATTACTAAAGGCTAAGAAGAATGTAATAACTACTTTGCCTATTTATTATTCACAAGTAACTACGCCTGATCTTTACAAGATGATAAATGATACGGCTAATGAGAATGGTGTTTCATATTTACCAACTGGATTATTGCCAGGAGCCTATGCCTCATATATTCCAACGGTTTTAGCAGGATTGATGGGGCATGTTGATAATATCACTGTCCAATCTGGAGAAGATGATCAACATAATTATTCAAGTTGGGTAAAAGTTTTTGGCTATGGAATGGACCCAGACAAATTCCCACAGGATAAATTAAAGATGGGAATTGCCTCATACTATGTTTCAGGTGTTTATGAGATGGGTGCTAGATTAGGATTCAAATTTGATGAAGTGAAAATAGAACATGAATGTTTTACAGCTCCTGAGGATTTACATCCTACTTTTGGAACTGTTAAAAAAGGAACTATTTCTGGACATCGTTTTACAATGAGCGGCTTGATTAATGGCGAGAGCAAAGTTAGTTTGATCTATGTTCATAAGATCTGTGATGATGTAGTCAAAACTCCAGAAATTGATAACAAGATCCATATTGAAGGAATTCCAAAAGCATTGGATATTAAAATTGATGGTATGATGCCTTTAGATGAAAGTTACGTAACTAGTGCAGCACCAAGTGTCAATGTTATTCCAATGGTTGTTGATGGAACCAGTGGTTTCTTACAAGCATTGGATTTAAAAGTAGTCACACCATTGCTGTGATAGTTTATAGAAAAATTATTTAAAATTTTTGTTCCAATCTAAATATAAAAAAACACAACTTATTTTAAACAAAACAAGTTGTGTTTTTTTTATATTCAAAACCTAATATCTTCTGTCGTTATTATTTCTTTGTTGGTATCTTAATAAGTCACGAATTTGTTGCAAATATTCAGTTTGTGGATCGGGAATCTCCTCACCGTTTTGATCAAATTTACTACGTGAACCATCGCGGCGCATTTTATTCATCATCTTAACAATTAAAAAGACAACAAACATAATGATTAAGAAATTGATTAAAGCATTAACGAAATCACCGATTAAAAAGTTTGCACCTAATACTTGGAATTTCATATCTGATAGATCAATTTGCCCAATAAAGAGTCCGATTAGCGGATTTAAGAGATAAGTGGTAATCGCTGATACTAAATTATTAAAAGCAGCACCAACGATAACACCGACAGCTAAGTCAACAACAGTACCACGGGAAATAAATTCTTGAAATTCCTTAAACATTCTCGCCAAATCTCCTTCATTGATAAATTACCTTTTTCAAAGTACAAAGATAACTTTACTATAATTCAGAAAATTTTAAAGTCAGTATCAGATATTTATTTGATATTTAATAAGCTAGCAACAAATCTTTAATTTCAAAACGGTTATTTATTAAGCGTGTGATATTTCTTTTTTATAGAGCTTATGTCAGTTAAAGCAAGTTTTTGGTTAACTTCATCAGTCATTTCCTGTTTTGTCTCATCAGACCAATCATAATATTTAGCCATGCAGTCAATTACGGGTGTTTTGATAGATTTCATATGATTAATATCAAATAGCATTTGGCTACTGCGACGAAGTAAATAATCAATAGGATGTTCAACCATTTCAGCTTGTAGTCCATACATCAACATAGCCCAGTCTATTCTTGGTAAACGGGCTTTGGTTTTTGTATCAGGCAATAATTCAAAAATATCGTCCACATTTGAACCGTATCTTTGAACCAACTTTTCGGCATCGCTACGTTCGAGATCATAATTGATTATTCCCTCATGAACTTTAGAATCGAAGAATTCCATCCAACCATCATCGCCACCAGAAAGGGAAAGATTTTTTGTGATAGTAGGTTTGTATTCGTAATTGGAGTCAATTGTTAATTGTTGGGCCACGCGGTCGACAATTTTTTCAGCCATTTTCCGATACCCTGTCAACTTACCACCAGCAATTGATAATAGTCCGGAGTTTGATTGAAAAATTTCATCTTTACGAGAAATCTCGGATGGAGATTTACCCTCTTCTTGAATCAAAGGACGTACCCCAGACCAACCACTCTCAACATCATCAGGTGTTAAATATTGTGGTAAATCAAACATTTGATTTGCAGCTGCAAGAATGTATGTAACGTCTGTTGCAGTTATATTTGGCTCTTTAGGGTCTTCGGTCCAGGTAGTATCGGTTGTTCCTATATAAGTTTTACCTTCGCGAGGAATGGCAAACATCATTCGACCATCATGGAAGGGGGTATCAAAATAAACCGAATTTGAAATAGGAAACTTTTCATGATCAATGACTAAATGCACGCCCTTGGTTAAGTGTAGATGCTTGCCATGATTAGAGTTGTCCATTTCTCTAATTTCATCAACCCACGGTCCACAGGCATTGATAACTTTTTTAGCGTGAATTTCACCAGTAGTACCATCAATTAAGTTTTTGAAGATAACACCGCAGATTTGGTTATCCTTATCATATAAAAGACCAGTTGCTTTGACATAGTTAGCAATCAAAGCTCCCAGTTCATTGGCCTTTTTTAGAACCTCTAATGTTAATCTAGCATCGTCAGTGCGATACTCAACATAAACTCCTGATCCTTTAAGATTTTCACCCTTTAGATACGGTTCACGTTCGAGAGTGTCATGAGAGTTTAACATATACTTTCTTTCAGAATGTTTTACCTCGGCTAAGCGATCATAAACATCTAGTCCGATAGCAGTTGAGAAGGGACCAAAAGTTCCATCTGCATAAAATGGAAGCATCATTTTCAATGGAGTAGTGATTTGAGGAGCATTATTGTAAACAATAGCACGTTCACTTCCAACTTCGTGGACTTCCTTGATAGCAGCTTGTTTTAGATAACGTAAACCACCATGAACTAGTTTTGTAGAACGACTAGAGGTACCAGAAGCAAAATCACGCATTTCAATTAAGCCAGTTTGAATATCTCTGGTTTGTGCATCAAGTGCAATACCGCTACCTGTGATGCCACCACCGATAACTAATAGGTCAAGCACTTGGTCTTGCATTACCTGTAAATTATTGGATCTAGTTTTGTCTGAAAATTCTTTCATGATATCCTCCACTCTTTATTCATTTAGTAGAATAAGCATAATCTGATTATCTGGGAATTGCATTAATTATGTATCAATTCCATTTTAATAAAATACCAGAGTGGTTGTAAACGTTTTATTGAACGATTTTGTCATTGTGAATATGTTTTTGAAATTCAGTATATTTTTCATTGAAGATGTCATCTGCCGGTTGGGTTAACATTGATTTAGGGAAATAAAAACGTTCATCGCCAAGTATTTTACCGGTCAAGGCGTTTACCAATCGACTGATGGTCGACAATTCGATCAAGGAACCATCATCTTGCATGATTTCGATTTGAGTACGACTTTTATTGGAATTAGGGTTATAGACGTCATATGGTAGATCGTAACTAGTATTGGTAGCAGTGTAATAGTTTTTGTCAAAGCCAACACTTTCAACAATTTCTGATAAGTCTGGTAGCAAATGTTTGGTAGTGTGATCGTACTCAGCTGATTTGAAAGGTTTACGAGATAAGAAACGATAAGCTAAATCTTTTAAAATTTCATCAGGGTAACTTTGCCAGAGAGTAAAATAAGTATTAAGAATTCCATCGTCTAATAATAAATAATCATCAATGGTAACTTTGTTTTCAAAAAATGAAACTAATAGACTAGGCATCTCAAACCCGTTCATATGATTATGTTCATAGAGATCTTTAGCACGTTGTAATAGTTTAGTAAGTACGACCTCCATACCACGTGACACAGGATGAAAATAGACTTGTTGATACATTTGAAAACGGCTGAGAATGTAATCCTCAACAGCATGCATACCATCGTTATCAAAAGCAATACCACCAGCATATGGCCTCATTACTCGAAGAATCCTAGTTAGATCGAACATTCCATATTTGGTACCAGTAAAGTAAGCGTCACGTAAAAGATAATCCATTCGATCGGCGTCAACTTGACTTGAAATCATTTGTACGACTTGAGGATTGGGATATGTATGAGCAATTACACTGGCGACTCTTTCTGGAAAGTCAGAGGCTACTTGACGTAAGACAGCGTTAATCTCGGTTTTAGGTGAAGTGATTATTTTTTGAGTCCACATTTCATGATCGGTTTTGAAAATATGCTCAAATGTGTGTGAGTAAGCTCCGTGACCGACATCATGCAGTAAGGCTGCACATAATGCAACTAAGCGTTCGTTATCATTCCAAAGGCCATCATCTGATTCTTTTGAAGGATAGTTACGTTGAAAATTATCACAAATTTGACGGGTGATTTCATAGACTCCCATGCAATGGGTAAAACGTGAATGTTCAGCTCCTTGGAAGGTAAACGATGATGTCCCCAGTTGTTTAACTCTTCTTAAGCGTTGGAATTCTTTAGTATTAATCAAGTCCAAAATAACTTTATGTTGAATGTGGATGTAATTATGGATCGGATCACGAAAAACTTTTTCTCTCGGTAACATTTCAATATTGTCTGCCATTTTAATTTTCCTCCAGTAAGAATTGATTACGTTTAATAAGGCCCTTTAAGGTACTGTTGAAAGCCTCTCGATAAGGCAAAGAGTTTTTAATAATAAAAAAATCACTTTGATCAATAGTATAATTATTTCTTAAAACATGGATGATTTTCTGCTTAGCTTCAGTAATAGTCAATTCAGTGTTTAATAAAACATCGAGGTTTTCCATGGAATGAACATTAATATTAGGGTAGGAAAAGTCGTTATGTTTAGGAAAATTACTGATTTCATAAAAATCCTTCATTAGTTGACTGCGTTTCTTTTGGTTACCATTGATACTAATATAAGCCATTATGGCTACCGCATTACCAGTGCGTCGCTGTGATATTCCAGCAAATTTTTTTCCATCAATACTTAGGTCAAATGATCCAGGACAATATGAATCTTTTATTTCCCCGGTTTTGATTTGTTCAGAAAATGCATCTCTTAGTAAAGAATACATTTTTTCATAGGCATCGTCGATTTGGAGGTTATCTTTGTCAGGTAAAAAAATGGAACAATTGAGAATTCCATTATCGGTTACCACACCAAGCCCACCAGAATTACGTAAATAAAAAAGATAGTTTTTCTCTGAGAGCATTTCTAGTCCGGCTTGAAGGTTATGCAGTCGTTTATCTTGCATCCCCAAAATAACTGTTGGTGGTGTCACCCAAAAATGAATAACGGGTTGACTATTTTCGGAAACAAATTTTAAAATAGCTCCAGTATCAGAAAATGGAACTAATAGATCTTTGTTAGAGCTTATTTTTTGGTCGTATAATATAATGGTGTTGTTCACTTAATCACTTCTTTTAATTAATTAATATAATTTTATCATGTAGAGGCAGTAAGTATTGGAAAATAATAGCTTTGATGTAAATGTAGAGTTAAATATTGAGACATTCCAGTCCGGGGAATTGACGCGTACAAAAATTTCTGAACCAGGTAAATTTACTCAAATGGGCAAATCAATTTACTTAAGATTTAATGAAAGTTTAGAAAATGGTGACAAAGCATCGATTTTAGTAAAGGTTACAGAAGATGGAGAAATTCATGTTAAAAGGGTTGCTAAGTCGACTAACTTGTCCTCATTACTGTATTTTACTCATCAAGAACACAACAGTGGTCATTTGGAAACGGAATATGGAGTCATGCCGTTGGGTACATTCACCAAAGATTCTAAAGTAGAATTTAAAAGTAATCCGCTTTCTGGAAAAATAAACATTGATTATGACTTGATTTACGACAATAATGTAATAGGTAATTATAAGTTTAGATTGATTTTTAGTGCCTAGGCCTATATCATTATAAGTAAGACGCTGCGAAAGGACGTGTACACGTTTGAAGTTTGACAAATTCAAGGATCAAAACAAAGACGAACTCTCATTGATTGAGGTTGCATATGAGATTCTTAACGAAAATAAAAAAGAAGTAATGAATTTCTCTGACATCATTAATGAAATCCAAGATTATTTGGGTAAATCTGACGAAGAGATCAAGAGAGCACTTCCTCAATTCTATACAGATTTGAATAATGATGGAAGTTTTCTTTCACTCGGCGAAAATGTTTGGGGTCTACGTAAGTGGTATCCATATGATTCAGTCGATGAAGAGGTAAATCATCCTGAGGATAATGGTACAGAAAATACTCACAAGGCAGCTCAAAAGGTTAATGCTTTCTTGAGTGAAGATGATGACGATGATGTTGTTGATTATGATGACGACAGTGAGTTGGGTGTAACTGATATGGATGATGACGACGACGAAAGTGACGGCTCATCAGATAATGGTCCTGATTTATCTAAGTTCACTAATTCTGATTTGACATCAGTTGATGATGACGATGATGATGAACAAGATGATAGTCTTGAAGACGGTATTGAAGGTCAATTATCAGAGTTTGATGCAGATGATGACGATGAAGATATCGATCTTTCAGATGACGATGACGACGATGATGACGACGACATTGATGATGACGATGATGACACCAAAAAATAAGTTTAACTTTTTGAATTAAAAGTTTGACGACTCGAACATATCACGGTATTATATAGTTCGGGCTCTATTAGATAGACAACTTTAAGTTCCCTGTTCATTTGAATAGGGGACTTTTTTATTTTGTGAGTAAGAGTAAAAAATCCCTAGAAACAATATGTGGAGGAAAATATGACTAAATACATTTTTATTACAGGTGGAGTGGTTTCATCATTAGGTAAGGGAATTGTTGCTGCATCCCTTGGTAGACTTTTAAAGAATCGTGGCCTTAAAGTAACAATGCAAAAGTTCGATCCTTATATTAATGTTGACCCAGGAACAATGAGTCCTTACCAACACGGTGAAGTTTATGTGACCAACGATGGTACAGAAACTGATCTTGATTTAGGACATTACGAAAGATTTATCGATAACGATTTGAATAAATATTCAAACGTTACAACGGGTAAGATTTATTCCGAAGTAATTCGTCGCGAACGTCATGGTGATTATAACGGTGCAACTGTTCAAGTTATTCCACATATTACAGATATGATCAAACAAAAAATTATGCGTGCTGCAACTACAACCGATTCAGATGTGATTATCACAGAAATTGGTGGAACTGTTGGTGATATTGAGTCACAACCATTCCTAGAAGCCTTGCGTCAAATGAAAGCAGAAGTTGGTTCAGAAAATGTTGTATATATTCATACATCATTGGTTCCTTACTTGAAAGCTGCGGGCGAGATGAAAACAAAACCAACACAACACAGTGTTAAGGAATTACGTGGAATTGGTATTCAGCCAAATATTTTGGTTGTTCGTACAGAAATGCCAATGCCACAAAATATGAAAGATAAGATAGCATCATTTTGTGATGTTGATTCAGAAGCAGTTATTGAATCACGCGATGCTAGTTCATTGTATGACATTCCTTTGAATCTACAAGCTCAAAACTTTGATGATATTGTTTGTCGTTACTTACATTTAGAAACTAAAGAAGCCGATATGACTGATTGGAATAAGTTAGTTGATCGTGTTCACAACTTAAAACATAAGACAAAGATTACTTTGGTTGGTAAATATACAAAATTACAAGATGCTTACATTTCTGTAACAGAGGCGCTTCGCTCAGCTGGATATGCTTATAATACAGAGATAGAGCTAGAAAAGGTTTCAGCTGATCTTATTACTGAAGATAATGTGGCTGATTATTTAAAAGATTCTGATGGTATTCTAGTGCCAGGTGGTTTTGGTGATCGCGGTCTTGAAGGCATGATTACAACTATCAAGTATGCACGTGAACACGATGTTCCATATCTTGGAATTTGTTTAGGTATGCAAATGGCAAGTATCGAATTTGCTAGAAATGTCGCTGGTATCAAGGATGCTACAACTGGTGAAGTTGATGAGAATGCGGCACACAAGATTATTGATATTATGGCAGATAAAAAAGATGTTGAAGATCTTGGAGGTACTTTACGTTTAGGTGCATATCCATGTAAACTAAAGGAAGGCTCAAAAGCTGCTTCAGTTTATGATAATCAATCAGTAATTCAAGAAAGACATCGTCACAGATTTGAATTTAACAATGAATATCGCAAACAATTTGAAGATTTAGGCTTGGTATTCTCAGGAGTTTCACCAGATAATCGTTTGGTTGAAGTTATTGAAAATCCTAAGAATAAATTCTTCGTTGCTGCTCAATATCATCCAGAATTCTTATCAAGACCAACTAAACCAGAAGGCTTGTTTAAAGGATTTATTGGTGCAGCTTCAGGCCTTGAGGAAGACGCTTTATAGTCTTTCTTTTTGAAGTAGTTAAATATAGTTAGGAAAAAGCTTATGCAAAAACTTGTAATCAACGGTGGAAAGAAATTATCGGGTGAAGTGACAATCGGTGGTGCTAAAAACAGTACCGTAGCCTTGATTCCTGCAGCCATTTTATCGGATACACCTGTAGTGCTAGATTCTGTTCCCCAAATTAGAGATGTAAAAAACTTACGTTCTATTTTGAAAGATATGAACGTTACTTCAGAAATGAATAATGATGTATTGCGAATTGATCCGACTGCGATCCAATTTGCTGAATTACCAAGTGGTAAAGTAAGCAGTTTGAGAGCCTCATATTATTTTATGGGTGCTATGCTAGGAAGATTTGGTAAAGCTGTAGTTGGTTTTCCTGGCGGAGACGATATTGGACCACGTCCTATTGATCAACATATCAAGGGATTTGAAGCATTAGGTGCACACGTTGAGAACAAACATGGGCAAATCATTATTACGACTCCTGAAGAAGGCCTTAAGGGAGCTAAAATCTTTTTGGATATGGTTTCAGTTGGTGCAACAATTAATGTTATTTTGGCAGCAGTAAAGGCTAAAGGAACAACAGTAATTGAAAATGCTGCTAAAGAACCAGAAATTATTGATCTAGCTACTTTTTTAAATAACATGGGAGCCGTTATACGTGGTGTAGGGACTGAAACAATTCGTATTGAAGGTGTTGATACCTTACGTTCAAATAACGCTCATACAATCATTCCTGATCGAATTGAAGCAGGAACATATTTAAGTTTGGCTGCTGCTAATGGTGGTGGGATTTTAATTAAAAATATTATCAGTGAACATTTGGATGCTTTTTTGGCTAAGTTGGATGAAATGGGCGTTAATTTAGAAGTTGGTGAAGATAGTATTTACGTTAAACCTTCTACTGAATTAAAAGCTGTTAATATAAAAACAATGCCATATCCGGGCTTTGCCACAGACTTACAGCAACCGATCACTCCGTTGTTAATGAAAGCTAATGGTGAAGCAATGGTTATTGATACCATCTATCCAAAACGAGTTAAACATATTGCTCAATTGACAAAGATGGGCGCAGATATCACTAGTGAAAATGATTTAATTTTTGTTCATGGTGGTGCTAAATTAAAGGGTGCAAATGTTTCCGCAGATGAAATCAGAGCTGGGGCATGTTTAATGATTGCTGGATTGTTGGCCGATGGACAAACTGTAATTGATCATGCTGAAAATATATTACGTGGCTATGATCAAGTCGTTTGGAAATTACATTGTCTGGGTGCAGACGTTAAATTGATTGGTGAAGATGATTTAATAGAATCTTGACATAGTTGAATTAACCTGATAGATTAATCATAGTTTAAAACAAGAAAGGAAGTGCGCCGTTGAGAAATTAAGTTCAAATTCAAAATTATGCAAATAATAATTATTGTGTGTAGTTTGACTTTGGCTTAGTGTGTCTCAACGGTGTTTCCTTAAAGATATTTAAGGACGCTGTTTAGCGTCCTTTTTTTGTACTTAAAAAGTCATTCTGCACCTGAAAAGCGGGTGTTATAAATGGGAACTATACAAATTGAAAATGTAAATTTTAAATACGATCAAATGATGAATAATTTATTTGATTCTTTGAATTTAAAGATTGATGAGTCATGGAAATTAGGGTTGATTGGACGAAATGGTCGTGGGAAAACGACTTTAATGAAATTATTATTGGGCCAACTAGATTATCAAGGTCAAATAATTTCCAATATGAATTTTTATTATTATCCACAGAAGGTTGTTAATAAAAATATTTCAACAATGGATGTTGTTAAGAACTTAACACATTTGGAAGATTACGATCTTTGGAAAATTGAAATAGAACTAGATAAGCTGCAAGTTGATATAGAAGTATTGAAACAACAATTCTCAACACTTAGTCCAGGTGAACAAACCAAAGTGTTATTGGCGATTTTATTTATTGATGAATCCGGTTTTCAATTAATTGATGAACCCACGAATCATTTGGATATAGAAGGTCGAAAAATAGTTTCGGATTATTTGAAGAGTAAGAAAGGTTTTATAGTTATTAGTCATGACAAAGCGTTTTTAAATCCAGTGATCGACCATGTGATTTCAATTAATCGCAATGATGTAGATGTATATAAGGGCAATTTTGATACATGGCAGGATAATAAAGATCGTCAGGATAATTATGAAAAAAATCAAAAAGAGCAATTAAAAAAGGATATTAATCGTTTGCATGAAACAGCTGTCAAACGTGAAAATTGGTCCAATTCTGCGGAAGCTCAAAAGAATAAAAATCGCTATAAAGAAAGCGTTAATTTGGATAAAGGATTCATTAGCCATAAATCGTCTAAGATGATGAAAAAAGCTAAAATGGCTGAAAAAAGGGTTGATTCTGCTATTTCTGAAAAACAAGATCTCTTGAAAAATATTGAAATCGAAGAACCAATAACTTTGAATTATGAATCTTTGAAACATCCCAATATATTAATTGATGTGAAGAATTTATCCTTACAGTATAAGGATGTTGTGACACCGATGGTTAACTTTGAAGTAAAAAGAGGTCAGGTAATAGCATTGATCGGACAAAATGGTATCGGTAAGACAACTATATTTAAACAACTATTAGGTTTTCAACAACCTTTTCAACAATTTGGGGAAATTGTTGAAGCAAATAATTTAAAAATTTCATATTTAACTCAGGATAATGATTTAGTAGGAGATATTCGCCAAATAGCTGTGGATAAAAAGATTGAACCAGAATTAGTATTTTCAAATTTACGAAAACTTGGATTTGAACGTTATTTATTTGAACAACCAGTTGAACAAATGAGTCAAGGACAGCGTAGAAAGGTCGCATTGGCTTTGAGTCTGTCGCAAGAGGCGAATATTTATTTTTGGGATGAACCATTGAATTACTTGGATGTAATTACCAGGCAACAGATTATTGATGCAATAAAGAAACAGCAACCATCTATGCTTTTGATTGATCACGATCAGGACTTGATCGATTCAGTGGCTACAAAGAAAGTTATTTTAAAACATTAAATTTTGTGAAGTGAAAGTGAATGTCGCTATTGAGCAAATAAGTTTGAGTTCTAAATTATACAAAAAAGTGCATAGTTTGACTTGAACTTATTTTTAATGCGACAAAATAAAATAGTCGAATTAAACCTCAAATGAGATATCCACAGAGAAAGTCACAATGCATTATTAGAATTATATTGAATATTTGCTAAAGTCATGATAATATTAAACACTGTTAGTAATTTAATCTATATTTCTGTAAAAGATTTATGGCAAAGGAGCGACATAGAATGAAACAAGGAATTCATCCAGACTATCACCAAGTTGTATTTATGGACTCATCAACAGGTAAGAAATTCTTAGCTGGTTCAACAATGGGCTCAAAAGAAACAACTGATTATGAAGGTACAGAATATCCATTAATTCGTGTTGAAATCTCATCAGATTCACATCCTTTCTATACTGGTAAACAAAAGTTTGCTCAAGCAGATGGACGTATCGATCGTTTCAACAAGAAATATGGCTTGCAAAACAAATAAAAAAAGTCATCCGGTTGGATGGCTTATTTTTTTGCTTTTGAATTTCTTGACTTCAGATGTGTAAAGACCCAAATAAAATTGATTAAAGCTAGACAACTGGTACTTAAAAAGACCGCCGAATAGCTTAAAACACCGGAAATTGATGAACCAAGTAAAGGTCCACAAACATTACCAACTGATTGGAAAGATTGATTATATCCAAAGATTCTACCTGTATATTTAGGATCGGTGTATTTAGCAAGTATTGTTTGTACTTGAGGTACCAAACAGGCATCAGAAATACCAACTAAAAATCTCAATGCAGCTAATTGCCATACATTAGTAACGAATGCTTGTGGTATATAAACTAGAACGGCAAAGATTAATCCTCCGATAAGGATTTTTCCAGTACCAATCTTATCTCCAAGGGCACCAAACCTCGGAGCAGCGATAATATTAGCAATACCAGGCATGGCTGCAACTACACCGGCAACTAAAGTAACTTGACTTGATCCGTGCATCAATTGTTTAACATATAAACTGATAATCGGATTAATTGAGTTATTAGATGTTTGGATAATCATAGTTGTTACAAACATAGCTAAGATTAGATTAGGATTTTTCAACTTGTGGAAAATCTCTTTAGTTGATTCTTCCTCTCCCTTAGGAATAGGCTTGAAATCTTCTTTAATGAAAATTGTAACCAGAATGAATGCTATGAAAAGCAATGAACCAGTTATCATAAATGGAATACGATAACCAAGATACTGGGCAATAACGCCACCAACTAAAGGTCCTAAAAGTGTTCCGGAAATAACACCAGTATTTAAAGTACCTAAGGCCTTACCACTTTCAGATCTTGGTGCAGTGGAAGCAATTAAGGTATTGGAGTTACTAACGAATCCTGAGAAAACACCTTGTAAGAGTCTTAACACGACTAATTGCCAAGGTGCCGTTACGAAGGCCTGAAGAAAAATAACGATAGCCATCCCTAAAGATGCTCTAATCAACATTAACTTTCGGCCTCTACGGTCAGCTATTTTCCCCCAGATGGGTGAGATAATTGCCATAACAAGAAATGTTGACGAGAAGGCAATACCATTCCAAATGACTAGTTGACTTTTTGTGAAATTACCTAACTGGTTAATGTATAATGGCATAAAGGGTGTTATCATACTGAAGCCAATACCTGATACAAAAGTACTGAACCAGAGAACAATTAAATTCCTTTTCCAGTAGTTATTTGGTTCAGATGTATTATCTGTATTAGATGTCATATACATCAAATCCTTTCTAAGTATCTTAGTATACTCTTTTTTTGTTTATATCTTATAAATTTAATTTTTTAAAATTGAGGAAGTCTATTCATGAAAATGAAGTTAAGGGAAGTCTATTCCGCGTTAAAAATTCAAAGGGATTCAATTGCTGATGTTGAAGTGACAGGGGTTTGCTTCGATAGTCGTAAGGCTAAAAAAGGCGATCTATTCTTCCCATTGCAAGGGGAACGCGATGGGCATGAGTTTATCGATAGCGCAATTGAAAATGGTGTGAGTGCGACCATATGGCAAAGCAATCATGATATTCCTAATGACAAGATACCTTATGTTGTCGTTAAGAATGTTTCGAATGCTTTCGAGACATTAGCTAAGTATTACTTGAGCAAAGTTAATCCACAGGTCGTGGCCGTTACAGGAAGTAATGGGAAAACTACTACCAAAGATATGATTGCTAAGGTTTTGAGTACTAATAATAATGTTGCCAAAACACCAAGTAACTTTAATAATGAAATTGGTGTTCCATTTACGATTTTGAATATGCCTATTAATACGGAAGTATTAGTTGTTGAAATGGGTATGGATCGTTTCGGACAGTTGGATCATTTGAGTAGTATTGCTAATCCTGATATTTCTGTTATTACGATGATTGGTGAAGCTCATATTGAATTCTTTGGTACGAGGGATAAAATTGCTGACTCTAAAATGGAAATAACTAATCATCTTCAAGAAGATGGAACTTTTATTTATAATGGGGACGAACCATTATTATTGGAGCGCGCTAAGAAGGTTGAACAGGATCAGTTGACTTTTGGTAGTCATAATACTAATAGCTTGTTCGCTACAAATATTGAAGCAGGCAAAACAACTACTAAATTTACAACTAATCTTTGGCCTAATTTAGAGTTTGAAATACCAATGATGGGGCAATACAACGTAAACAATGCTTTAGCAGCTTTGTTAGTTGGTCAGGTTTCACATATCAAGCCAGAAGCTATGCAAAAAGCTTTAAGCGAACTTTTTGTAACTGAGAATAGAACGGAATGGTTAAAGGCTGAAAATGGAGCGGATATTTTGAGCGATGTTTATAACTCAAATCCAACTGCTGCAATTGAAGTTTTGAACAGTTTAAAGGATATTAAGACTGATCGAAAAATAATTGTTTTAGGTGATATGCTTGAATTAGGAGAAGCATCAAGAGAATTACATGAGTCATTGGCTCCCTATATCAATGTGGAAGACTTTAGTAAAGTTTATCTTGTTGGTCATGATATGGAGTTTTTACGTAATAAGTTAGCTTCAAAGTATGACTCTAACAACTTGTTTTGGTATGGAAAAGATCAACTAGCTGATCTAACAAAAGATTTAAAAAAGGAATTAAAACCAAGTGACACTATCTTATTAAAAGCAAGTCATGGAATACACTTAGAAAACGTTTTACATGATTTAATGTAGAGTTTGTCATTTGAGTTTGTGTAAAAAACGTGGTAAAGTAGTCAAATTGTTATTTATCGTGTTTTAAAAAATGGAGGACATTTGTGAAATTTAAAGAATTAGATTTAGATCCCAGATTATTGAGTGCCGTAGACGAAGCCGGTTTTGAAGAAACTACACCTATTCAAGCTCAAACTATTCCGCTAGTTATGACTGGCGACGACGTCATCGGACAAGCTCAAACTGGTACAGGTAAGACGGCAGCCTTTGGTTTACCATTGCTAAATGCCGTTGATACTCAATCTAGTGACATTCAAGCATTGATTATCTCACCAACTAGAGAATTAGCTATCCAAACTCAAGAAGAATTATATCGTTTAGGTAGTAAGAAGAAAGTTAAAGTTCAAAGCGTTTATGGTGGATCAGATATTAGACGTCAAATCCGCGCTTTGAAGAATCACCCTCAAATTGTTGTCGGAACACCTGGTAGAATGTTAGATCATATCAACCGTCACACTTTGAAGTTGCAAAACGTCAAGACAGTAGTTCTTGATGAAGCGGACGAAATGTTGGATATGGGCTTTGTTGAAGATATTGAAAGTATCTTGACAAACGTACCACATGAGCATCAAACATTGCTTTTCTCAGCTACAATGCCTAAACCAATCATGAAGATTGCTGACAAATTCATGACAGATCCTAAAGTTGTTAAGATCAAGTCAAAAGAATTAACTGCTGATAAGATCGAACAATATTTTGTAAAAGCTAAGGAATTTGAAAAATTCGATTTGATGACACGTCTTTTTGATGTTCAAGCTCCAGAATTAGCTTTGATCTTCGGACGTACAAAGCGTCGTGTTGATGAATTGACACGTGGCTTGCAAGCTCGTGGTTATAATGCAGAAGGTATTCATGGTGATTTATCACAAGACAAGCGTACTAGTGTATTGCGCAAGTTCAAATCTGGTAAATTAGACTTCCTTGTAGCAACTGATGTTGCCGCACGTGGTTTGGATATTTCAGGTGTATCACATGTTTATAATTACGATATTCCTCAAGATCCTGATAGTTACGTTCACCGTATTGGACGTACAGGTCGTGCCGGACATTCAGGTGTATCTGTAACTTTTGTTACACCAAATGAAATGGGCTACTTACGTACAATTGAAAATCTAACTAAGAAGCGTATGGAACCATTATCTCAACCAACTGATAAGGAAGTTCTTAAAGGACAACTTGAATCTGTTAAAGAAGATATCAAGGATACTTTGGAACATGACAAACATTTAGATCGTTTTGATGATGCTGTTAAGGAGTTACTTGGTGAATATTCTCCAGAAGATATTGCACGTATTCTTTTGAGTGAATCAATCAAAGATGCCCAAACAGTTCCAGTTAAAATTGCACCTGAAAGACCACTACCTTCAAGAAAAGTTAGTCATAGTCGTTCAGGCCATGGACGTCGTAGCAAGTCTAATGATCGTCGTGGTGGAGATCACCGTAGTCGTCGTAATGACCGTCGTAGCGATAGTCGTAAGCATGATGACAAGGGTGGCAAACGTCGCGAACATGATAACAAGCGTAATGGTCGTAGCAAGAAGTCATTCAAGATCAGAACAAACTTGGAGAAGTAATAAAATATAAATATTTTGTTGGGACAAGGTAAATCATTTTACTTTGTCTTTTTTTATACAGTAAAATAAAAAAGAGCATTCAATAAATGGATATTTGGCATTTTGGAAAATTGAGGTCAGAACTTGTATTGTGAACTCAAAATGCTATTATTTAGGCTTAAAGTATCTCAATAAACAATTTGTTTGATTTTTAAGCTGTTAAATTTTGTAAGAGCGGAGAGAAACATATGATCAAAGGATTGGGTATAGATATTGCGGAAATTGATCGGGTACGTAAGATTTACGGTCGTCATCCGAGGTTTTTAAATAAAATTTTAAATGAAGATGAGATAGCGGTTTACAACTCTTTGAATACGGAAAAGGCCAAGATGACCTACTTAACTGGCCGCTTTTCAGTAAAAGAAGCTTTCACAAAAGCTATGGGAACTGGTTTGGTTGGTATTGGTTTTCATGATTTAAGTGTTTTAAACCATAAATCAGGTCAACCATATATTAAGACCGATATTTTTGAGGGTAATATTCACGTATCAATTTCCG
Organism: Companilactobacillus nuruki; assembly: GCF_002872255.1. Taxonomy (GTDB): domain Bacteria; phylum Bacillota; class Bacilli; order Lactobacillales; family Lactobacillaceae; genus Companilactobacillus; species Companilactobacillus nuruki. Next base: position 97,960 of record NZ_NIPR01000052.1, on the reverse strand, counting down.
ATACAGATGAACTAGTAATAACGGAAGTTATTCTAGAGGAGGCAGATTAAAATGTTACCATCAATTCATCGTCCAGCCTACGTAGAAGTAGACTTAACGAAATTAAAAGAGAACTTACATAACGAACTGAATGCTGTACCAGCGGGTACACAAGTGTTTGCCGTTGTTAAGGCTAATGCTTATGGGCATGGGTTAGTCAAAGTTGCTCAGACTGAAATTGAATATGGTGCTAGCGGTTTGTGTGTTGCAACGTTAGATGAAGCTTTAGAGGTTCGTAATAGTGGCGTAGAGGCTCCTATTCTTGTTTTAGGTATAATTCCCGTCGAGTATGCTAAAATCGCTGCACGAGCCGATATTTCGCTTACAGTAGGTAGCTTGGATTGGTTGAAGATTGCTGTTCAACTAAGAACAACTAATTTAAAAGTCCATTTGGCAATCGATAGTGGGATGGGTCGAATTGGTTTTCAGAATAAAAATGACTTAGTCGCAGCTTGTGATTATTTAAATGAACACAAGGACTCATTTATTCCTGAAGGATTGTTTACGCATTTTGCGACTGCAGACGATCCGAATGAAAGCTATTTTGAGAAACAAGTTTCACGTTTCAAAGAAATGTCCACTGGTTTACCAACTAAATTCACTTATGTTCATTGTGCCAATTCCGCAACTGCTTTGTGGCACAAAGATTTGGCTATCAACATGGTAAGATATGGTATTGCTTTGTACGGATTGAATCCATCACAAACTGACATTACTGATCTACCATTTGAGTTAAAGCCGGCTTTGAGTTTGTATTCAGAATTGGTCTTTGTAAAAAGAGTTAAAGCTGGTGAGAGTATTGGTTATGGTGCTACTTATACAGCTGATAAAGATGAATGGATCGGTACGATTCCAATAGGATATTCAGATGGCTGGTTAAGAAGGATGCAGGGATCAGATGTCTTAATAAATGGTCAACGCTGTCAAAATGTTGGTCGAATCTGTATGGATCAATTTATGGTCAGATTGCCAGAAGAGATGCCAGTAGGTACTAAAGTAACTATCATTGGTAAAGATGGCAATGAGGAAATTACAGCAACTGATGCGGCACAATATTCTGGCACAATTAATTATGAAATTTTATGTTCTTTGAGTGAAAGATTACCACGTGTTTATAAATATTAAAATAAAGCAGATATGGCAGACCATTCTAAATGGGATTCTATATCTGCTTTATTTATTGCCCGAAAATTATTTGTATATTATTGCTTTTTTTTATCTATATTGTTCTATAATATTTAACTAATTCTAATTAAGGGGGAAATAATTATCACAAAAACGTTATTATTATTAGCTAATGGTTTTGAATCTTATGAAGCCAGTGTTTTTACCGATGTTCTAGGCTGGAATCTTTATGAAGGTGATAAAACGACAGAACTAGTTTCAGTTGGAATGCATCCCCAATTAAAATGTACATGGGGTTATTCAAATATTCCTAACAAACAACTTGATGAAATCGATTTGAACGACTATGATGCTTTGGCTATCCCGGGTGGATTTGAAGAAGCAGATTTTTATCAAGATGCTTTTAGTTCTGACTTTTCTCAAGTAATTCGTAATTTTGACGATCGTAATAAACCTATAGCATCTATTTGTGTAGCAGCCTTAGCATTGGGAAAGAGTGGTGTATTGAATAATCGCCAGGCGACGACATATTCATTCCCAAATAATCCGCGCCAAGATCAATTAGCAGCTATGGGAGTTAAAGTGATTAGAGATAAATCTTTGGTTGTTGATAAAAATATTGTTACCTCTTCTTCTCCAGCTACTGCTCTAGATGTGGCATTTTGGTTATTGGAGCAATTGACTGATTCTCAAAATGTAAAAAATGTTAAAGCAAGAATGGGGTTTAAATAGACTTGAATTAATATTTATTTCAGTAAAAAAGGACTATCAGCTAATTGCTGATAGTCCTTTTAAGGTTTTGTTTTAGAAACGGTTCAATCTTTGGTATAGTTCTGAAAACTTGGAAACTAATTTTTGTAAAGTAAACTACTAAATAACTCTAACCTACAAAAGCCTGCTGCGTAGACGATTGGTCGTTCAAAATGATTTAATAGAAAAACTTTGTTTAAAGAGTATTCTTGTCGAGAATTTTACCAGATTTAAGATCATCAATTTCAGAAACGATAAAATTCTTCTTTTCCAAACGTTTAATGATCTCTTTTAATGTATCAATATCTGTTCCTGATGGCAATGTGAAAAGTGTTCTACGGACAACTTCATTTGATTTAGCGTCCAAAGTCATACAAGCAGCTACAGAAACATACTTGGCAAAAATCTTAGACATTTTTTCAAGATCGCCACGATCACCAGAGGAACTGACAGTTAGTACGTAGCTACTAATGTCTAGATTCCAAGCATCTGACAACATACTCAATAGTCTTGAGTGAGTCAAGATACCGTAGAAAAGATTATTTTCATCGAGGACAGCAATGTAAGGAAGATCCTTGATATTGAAGAATACTTTAAAGAAAGGCGAATCAACACTAATAGTTTTGGTTGCATTTTTCATCAAAGTAGTTACAGGAAGGCTCATGTCGCCACCACGTGATTTATGGCGGTAAATGTGCATCTTGTAAATATTACCCCTGAATATTTGTCCACTTTCATCAAGAATTGGAACACAACGATAACCGGAATCCTCAAGAACTTTTAAAGCTTCCTCAAGTGTTACTGTTTCTTTAACGGTAATAAGCTTGTCCTTTTTTAGTACAAGTGATTTAACTAACATATATATTCACATCCAATCAAAGTATGATTGCATTAATAATACAGTAATTCTAAACAAAAAAAAAGCTGAAACAAATTATTCATTTGTTTCAGACTTTTTTAAGCATGATATTTTGGATTATTGACGACCCTTGATACCTGTAGCTTCGAAACCATCTTTAAGAATTTTTTCAAGTTCTGCAGCTGATTTCTTCATTTGTGCTGATTCTTCATCATTCAATGGAACTTCAATAATTTGTTTTAGACCTTTACGGTTAACGATAGCAGGTGAACCGATATAAATGTCTGAAACGCCATATTGACCAGTCATCATGTTTGATAATGGAAGAACAGTGTTTTCATCACTTAGCAATGCTTTACAGATTCTTGCAAGAGCAGTACCGATACCGTAGAATGTAGCACCCTTAGTATTGATAATGTCATAAGCTGCGTTAACAACCTTCTTGTAGATTCCATCAAGAGTTTCTTTTGTGATTTCTGGGTGTTGTTCCATCCATTCAGCCATTGTAACTCCACCAATTGAAAGGTGTGACCATGCAGCAAATTCTGAATCACCGTGTTCACCCATGATGTAGCCGTTAACTGAACGAGAATCAATACCTAATTCTTCACCAACGAATTTTTGTAATCTAGCAGTATCTAGTGAAGTACCTGAACCAATAACACGTTCCTTAGGGAAGCCTGAAAGTTTCCAAGTAGCGTATGTCAAGATATCAACTGGGTTAGCAGCAACTAAGAAGATACCATTGAATCCTGATTCAACAATTGGATCAACAATTGTCTTCAAGATGTTAAGGTTTTTGTTTACAAGATCAAGTCTTGTTTCACCAGGTTTTTGTGGTGCACCAGCTGTGATAACTACGATATCAGCATCTTTAGCATCTGAATATTCACCAGCGTGAATGTTCTTTGGGTATGAGAATGGAAGTGCATCAGCAAGATCCATTGCGTCACCCTTAATCTTGTCTTTAGCGATATCACAGATAACTAGTTCTTGTGCAATACCTTGAAGTGTCATAGCGTAAGCAAATGTTGAACCTACGGCACCGTCACCAACTAGAAGTACTTTTTGATGGTTCTTTTCGTTTGTTGGAGTTGTCATTATAAAATATCATCCCTTCGAAAATAATATGTTCCGTGGTTCATTATACAAATAATTAAGGGTAATTAACAAGTTGATTGTGAAAAAAGTGAAAAATTACTGAAATTCTCATGCTATAATGTAAGTTCGAAATGAGGTATTAAATATGAAACTAATTGTTGGCTTAGGAAATCCAGGTAAAAAGTACGATCGAACAAAGCATAATATGGGCTTTATGACCATTGATAGCTTGATGGATGAATATGGTCAAACACAAATGAAAAAAGACTTTGAGGCTGAATATTGTAAATTCAAAGTGGACGGTGAAACAGTTTTCTTAGTTAAACCTTTAACATTTATGAATGAATCAGGACGAGCTGTTAATTTTTTAATGGGATATTATCAAATTAAACCTGAAGAGCTGATGGTCATTCAAGATGATTTGGATATGCCGATTGGTAAAGTTCGTTTGAGAACCAAGGGTTCTGCTGGTGGTCACAATGGTATTAAGAGTATAATTTCAGCTGTGGGAACAAAAGATTTCAGTCGTATAAAAATTGGTATACAACACCCTGAAAGACAAACAGTTGTCAATTGGGTCTTGACACCATTTTCAAAGGACCAAGAACCTGTGGCATTAAGTGGAATCGATAAAGCAGTTTCAATTGTTAAAGATTGGGTCAGTGGTAATACAACTGATCAATTAATGAATAAATATAATTAAAAGCAAGGGGGCAAAAATTGGATTTAATAAATTTCATTACGAATAAGCTCGACCTTGGGGAATTTATTAATCAAGTTAAACCGGAAACTAAGAATCTTTTAACTGGTTTGACGGGATCAACGATTTCCCTTTTTGCATTGGAAACTTTAAAGCAAACTGGTAAAAAGGTCTTGATCGTGGAGAACACCAATTTTCACGCTAACAAGACTTATGATGATTTGAATCTATTAGATAGTGATGCTGTTCATATTTTTCCGGTTGAAGAATCTATTTCAACAGAATTAGCCACTAGTTCGCCCGATGAATTGAGCCAACGTCTTGATTCGTTGAGTTTCTTAGTTAGTGATGAACCAGGAATTATTGTTACATCAGTTGCTGGTTTAGAATATGAATTGTCAGCTAAAGAGCTTTTTAAAGAAGCTCAGTTGAATATTAAAGTTAATGAAGAATATGATTTGGAAAATCTGAATAGTGAATTTGTTCAGATGGGATATGTCAAAGATAAATTAGTTGCTAAACCCGGGGATTTTGCGATCCGTGGGGATATTGTCGATATTTATCCTTTAAATGTTGATAATCCAGTTCGAATTGACTTTTTTGGTAACCAAGTTGAAAAAATTAAATTTTTTGATACCGAAACGCAAAGAAGTATGAATGAACTTTCTGAAATTGAAGTTTTGCCAGCTCAAGACAGAATTATTACTGATGACCAAGTAGCAAATGGATTAAAGAAATTACAAAAGAGTTATCAAAAACAATTGGAATCAGCTGATAAGGATATCAAAGAAAACTTAGAGGTATCCTTTGGTCAAACGATTGAAGAATTATCTGAAGGAATACGTCCAGATAATATTGGTCGGATTGCGGATTATATATTTGAGCACCCAAGTAGTATTTTGGATTATTTGAATAAAGATGATGAGATTATTTTTAATGAATATAATCGCTTGATTGAACAATCTAATGATAATAATGCCGAGAATCAATCCTGGCTAGTAAGCCAATTGGAATTCGGCAAGGCTTTGCCAGAACAGAAAATTCGTCAGGAATTTGTTGAAAGTATAAAGGAAGATACACATGCTCAGATTTATTTATCAGCCTTTCAACAAGGGATGGGACATATCCGTTTAAATCAATTACAAAATGTCGCTGTTAGATCAATGCAACAGTTCTTCAGTCAGATGCCCCTGTTAAAATCTGAGGTAGAGCGTTGGCAAAAACAAAATTATACTGTGATTTTAGCAATTAATAATGAAAAAAGAATTAATGCCATCAATAACACATTAACTGATTTTGGAATTAAGGCGACTTTAACGACCGACGGAAAAGTAATTGATGGTCAAACCCAAATTATGAATGCCAGTTTGAGTTCAGGCTTTGAAATGCCAGAGCAAAGATTGTCTGTTATTACTGAAAAAGAATTATTTAATCGACAACCCAAAAAGCGCCGACACCAAACCTTAGCTAATGCGGAACGCTTAAAAAGTTATAACGAGTTAAAACCGGGTGACTATGTAGTTCATGTGAATCATGGTATTGGTAAATTTATTGGTATGCAGACAATGGAGGTCGATGGTAAACATCAGGATTACATCACAATTGAGTATCGTGATGATGGTCGTTTGTTTATTCCGGTTTCACAGTTGGATATGGTTCAAAAGTATGTATCTGCTGAAGGTAAATCTCCGAGAATAAATAAACTTGGTGGCAATGAATGGCAAAAGACTAAACGAAAAGTTCAATCGAACATTGAAGATATTGCTGATGATTTGATTGATCTTTATGCCAAACGTGAGGCAGAGAAAGGATTTGCTTTTCCCAAAGATGATTCAATGCAAACAGATTTTGATAATGCCTTTCCTTACCCAGAAACACCAGATCAGTTACGGTCAGTTGATGAAATCAAACGTGATATGGAAAAACCCCATCCAATGGATCGGTTATTAGTTGGGGATGTTGGTTTTGGTAAAACAGAAGTTGCTTTAAGAGCAGCCTTTAAGGCAGTTGAGGCTGGAAAACAAGTTATTTTTCTGGCACCAACTACTTTGCTAGTTCAACAACATTATGAAACTATGAAGGATCGTTTTGAAGGATTTCCGGTTAATATTGGTATTCTGTCACGCTTCCAAACCAGAAAGCAAAGTAAAGAAACAATTGAACAACTAGCCAATGGTTCATTAGATATCGTTGTGGGAACCCATCGACTTTTGTCAAAAGATGTTAAGTTTAATGATATTGGACTATTGATCATTGATGAAGAACAACGTTTTGGCGTTAAACATAAGGAAAAAATTAAACAATTAAAAGCTAATGTTGATGTCCTGACATTGACAGCTACACCAATTCCTAGAACTTTAAATATGTCGATGTTGGGTATACGTGATCTGTCTTTGATCGAAACAGCTCCCAGTAATCGATATCCAGTTCAAACCTATGTCATGGAACAAAACTACGAGGTAATTGCTGGTGCAATTAAACGGGAAATGGCTCGTGGCGGTCAGGTCTTTTACTTGCACAATCGAGTTGAGGATATGGATCAAGTTGCTGGTCAATTACAGGCACTTGTACCAGATGCCAGGATTGCTACAGCCCATGGCAGAATGAATGAGACACAAATGGAAGGTGTAATTGCTGATTATTTGGCTGGAGAATACGATGTTTTAGTGACGACAACAATCATTGAAACTGGTGTTGATATGCCAAATACTAATACATTGATTGTTGAAAATGCTGATCGTTATGGATTGTCTCAACTCTATCAAATTAGAGGTCGGGTTGGTCGTTCTAATCGTGTGGCCTATGCATATTTAATGTATCGACCTAACAAAGTTCTAACAGAGGTGGGCGAACAACGTTTGGAAGCTATTAAGAACTTCACTGAATTAGGTTCTGGCTTTAAAATTGCTATGCGAGATTTATCAATTCGTGGTGCTGGTAATTTATTAGGTAAACAGCAGCATGGATTTATCGATTCAGTTGGATTTGATCTTTATACGCAAATGCTAAATGAAGCAGTAGCTAAAAAACGTGGTCATACTAAGGCAGAAAAGACTAATTCTGAAATTAATCTAGCTTTAGAGGCATATTTACCGGCTGATTATATTACCGACCAACGTCAAAAGGTGGAACTGTATAAACGAATTCGTCAAATCGATTCCTTAGAAAACTATCAAGAAGTACGTTCTGAACTGTTAGACCGTTTTGGGAAATATCCAGTTGAGGTCAGCAATTTGCTAGATATTAGTTTGTTGAAGAATTCTTTTGATGAAGCATTGGTAAAGAGCGTAGTCATGCGCAATGGTATGATTGCAATTAAATTCTCTAAAAAAGCTAGTGACTATTTGACTGGCGATCTGGTCTTCAAATTTTTGAGTAAAACGACCATGAAAGCTAAAGTGAACGATAAAAATGGCGAATTCACAATAAGCTTGGATTCTGGAAGTGTTGATAAAAAAGAATGGTTTGATCAACTCAAAATTTTTGCTGAAAGTATGGCTAAAGATTTTGATAATTTAAAGAAAGAAAAAATTAAAAACTAATATGCAAAAAGAAGTGTCTAGGGCTATTAAGGGGACCTGGATTCTGACTATCGCCTCACTATTCTCAGAATTGTTGAGTGCTATTTATCGGATTCCATTGCAAAATATAGTTGGGGATCGTGGCTATTTTATCTATCAGCAAGTTTATCCGATCTATGGAATTTTTTCGGTTTTAGCATTATCTGGTTTACCAGTAGTTATCTCAAAGACCTTTGCTCAGCAAGATTCAGTTGCGGCTAAAAATAGCCTATTAAAGAGAACATTTGGAATTTTATTTCTGGGCTGTGGTGTGGCAACTATTTTATTGTGGATGTCTTCGAAGTATTTGGCTTTGATGATGGGAGATATCAATCTCTATCCAGAAGTTCGAGTAGTTGCACTAACTTTTTTATTAGTACCATTTGAAGCCAGTTTAAGAGGCTATTTTCAAAGTGATTTGATTATGGAACCGAGTGCCATATCACAAGTTTCCGAACAATTTTTGAGAATTGTGATAATTATTTTCAGTGCAGTTATGTTTGGAAAAGGCTTCTTAAATGTTTATCAAATGGGAACTCTAGCTAATTCTGGGGCTTTCATCGGTGGACTTTTGGCAGTCGCAATTTTAGTAATTAAGTATGTTAGAAATAGACCTGATGATTCAAAAAATGATAGTTCAAAAATTAAATTAGAACACGGTTTATTGTTAGAAATAATTTTGATAGTTGTCTTTACTGGAATCACTATTTTTTATCAATTTATCGATTCCTTTTCGATGTTACGTTTGCTATTACATGCTGGTCTTTCTTTGGATGTTGCCGAGGTTCAAAAGGGAGTCTTTGATCGTGGACAACCGTTATTACAATTGGGAATAGTTTTGTCATTGTCATTTGTTTCAACAATTATGCCACAGTTAAAAGAGACCAATCATTTGGAACGAAACAAGAATACTATTCAAAAAATGGTCCGAGTTTGTTTGTGGTTGTCAGTGGCTGAAACAGCTGGATTGATTGCCTTGATGCCTGAGATCAATACGATGTTATTTACCAATGTCAATGGATCTAGGACTTTGAGCATTTATATGTTATCAATTCTAATTGTTTCTTTTATTAATTTATTGGTAGCCATAACAAGTGGCGATGATGAGAAGAATGTTCATAAATTGATACTATTTGGAATGTCTTTGGTAACTAAGATAGCCTTAAATATTATTTTGATACCTAAGTTTGGAATCGCTGGCGGTGCCATGGCAACGATTTTAAGTGAATGTGTCATTTTATTTGGGATATTGGCTATATATAATTTTGATCGAAAATTCTTGGCGCTTGATAAAAAATTCATCTCGAATTTAATCAAGACAGGCGTAATTATGGCAATTATTGTAAAAATTGTTGTAAAATTTTTAGCAATGTACATGATAATGAATCGAGGAAATTGTATTTTAGTCAATTTAATAGCAATTCCAATTGGTGCAATTATTTATTTAAAACTCTCAAAGCGTTGGCATATGCTGACAAAACAAGAATGGGAGATTTTACCTATGGGTAAATACATTATTAAGTTTATGAAAATTGAGGATTAATTATGAGATTAGACAAATATTTAAAAGTAAGCAGAATTATTAAGAGAAGAACCGTCGCTAAAGAATTTGCAGATAATGGTCGTGCGTTAATAAATGATCGTGTAGCCAAATCGTCTAGTGAAGTTTCTGTTGGCGATGTATTAGAATTACATTTTGGTGAGAAGACAATGAAAATCAGAGTCCTCAATATTAAAGAAACAACTAAAAAGAATGAATCAACTGACATGTATGAAGAAGTCTAAATAAAAATTAGAAGTAGATTAAAATAAGTAATTTAATTATTCAAATAATTGCTTAAACTTGTTATACTCAAGATAATCATTTCTAGGGGAGTAGTGGTATGGAAGTACGCAAACTAAATTCTAATGTTTCTGTATTACAGCCGAAGAAAAAACAATCTCCCAATCATAACCATAATAATCATGCGAAGAAGGTACATCGTAGAAGAATTATGATGATTGGAATTATTTTTGTAGTTATCTTGGCTGTATTTGGTGTTCAAATTTTTAACTCACATCGAACATATGCAAATACAGTTCAACAAATAGAAATTAGCAAGCAGAAGTTAGCTAAGCAAAAATCAATGCAAAGTGATTTGAAACTTGAAGTTAGCCAACTTCATGACACGAATTATTTGGAGAAATATATTCGTGAAAAGTACATGTATAGTAAACCAGGTGAACAAGTCTATAATTTGCCCGATGATGCTAAAACCATTACGATTCAAAAATAGGGAAAGGAATTTTTTTAATTAAATGGCAGTTGAAGTAGGAGCTAAAACAGAAGGTAAGATTACTGGAATTACAAATTTTGGGGCATTCGTTGACCTAGGAGAAGGACAAAGCGGAATGGTGCACATCAGTGAAATTGCTGACGGTTATGTCAAAGATATTCATGATGTGCTAAGCGTTGGCGATACGGTTAAAGTTTTAGTTCTTAACGATAAGGATCATAAAATTGCACTTTCAATTAAACAAGCATCAGATAAGCCTAAGCCAAAATATCAAACACATCGTTCACATGAACGAAATGACAGAAGACCGCAACAACGCAAACCGGAAAGTTTTGATGATATGATGTCTGGATTCATGAAAGAAAGTGAAGAGAGACTAAGTACTATTAAGAAAAATACAGAAGGTAAACGTGGTGGCCGTGGCGGACGTCGCAGTTAGTAATAAATGTGGAATAAGTATTCTACATATAAAACAAATAAAAAACGTTGATTTTGTGAGTATTAAACCAGGTGAACTAGTAATCTTACTTTGATTACTAGTTCTTTTGATTTAAGAAGAATTAATCGTAGTGTGTGCTAGTTATTTCATTCTTTGATTTGTGGAGGGGTACATGGAATTAGATAATCGAATCATTGGAACGGTAAAAAAAGTTTTAAAAAAATATCGGTCCAAAAGGGTTCTTGTAGCGGTATCTGGAGGAATTGATTCGATGGTACTATTAAGTATCATTGCTCAAATATTACCGAAAGAAAATTTTGGCGTCGTTAATGTTGATCATGATTTGCGAGCTGAAAGTGCTGACGAGGTTAAGTTTGTTAAAGGCTATTGTCAAGATAACTCCTATCAATTTTTTACGACAAAATGGACAAATAAACCTCAAGATGATGTAGGCATGGAGGCTGCCGCACGTAAGTTTAGATATGAATTTTTTGAAGAAACAATGCATACCGAATCATTTGATACGTTGTTAACGGCACATCATAACAATGATTTGGCAGAGAATATTCTGATGAAATTAATTCGATCAGGCAATGCCTATGAAATTGTAAGTTTGAAAGAACAAAGGCCTTTTGCAAATGGTCAAATTGTTCGTCCGTTGTTGAATTTTTCTAAACAAGAATTATCGGAGTATGCCGATATCCATGATATAAATCATGTTCAAGATCAGACTAATTTTGATAATATTACTTTACGTAATCGACTGCGGAATAATATTTTTCCAGAGTTACAACAAGAAAATGGCCAACTATTAGCACATTTTCGTTTTTTTGATCAGCAACTAACAGCTTTGATTTCTTTAGCCAAGAAACAATTTTTGCAAATTGAACAATCTATGGACTTAAACGAGAATTCTGAGGAAATATCTGGATCAATTGCACCAACTCTAGCTTTGAATCAAGAACAGCAGACACTTTTTTGGGGTAATTTTTTAACTAAAAGAAATTTATCAATCTCAATTAGTAATAAACAGGTCGAACAGATCATTGAGATATTGTCTAATGATGATGCGAATGCTTCAATTGATTTGGAGGACTCTTGGAAATTTATTCGAGCTTACGACAGATTTGTAATCAGAAAAAACCGACTAAAAGATCCAGAACAATTTAATTTACAGTTGAATCAGGTAATTAAAATTGGCAAAAAAAGTATTTCAATTAGTAAAAATGATATAAACTTTGATTTTTCCTTTAATGGGGTACCTCAAAAAATAACCTTGCGAACGAGACGTGATGGTGATCGATTATTATTAACTGATGGAAAGCATCAGAAGTTGAGCAAAAGATTTATAAATGAAAAGATACCGGAATATGAACGTGATAATTATTTGGTTTTATTATTTGATAATCAGATAGTATGGGTTGAAAAAATCTATAATATAGGGGATTATTTAAAAAACGGTATTAATCATTATAAAATTAACTTTGATGAGGTAAGAGAATGAATTCAGATATTGAAAAAATTTTAGTTTCCAAGGAAGATATTGATAAGGCCAATACACGGCTTGGTAAAGAGATAACCGAAGAATATCGTGGAAGAAATCCTTTGTTTGTCTGTATTTTGCGTGGTGCTGCTATGTTTATGATGGATTTGGTTAAGCATATCGATATTGAAATGGAATATGATTTCATGGATGTTTCTAGTTATGGTGGAGAAAATACTGTTACAACTGGGGATGTTAGAATCATCAAAGATTTGGATACATCAATACGTGACCGTGATGTGATTATTGTGGAAGATATTATTGATACTGGATATACCTTGGATAGACTAAAGGAACTGTTCGATGCTCGTCATGCCAAGTCTATCAAGATTGTTTCTTTCCTAGATAAACCAGCTCGTCGTATTAAACATGTGAAGGTCGACTACGTTGGAGTTCAAATACCAGATGAATTCGTGGTAGGTTATGGAATGGATTATAATGAACATTATCGTAATTTACCTTATGTAGGAGTTTTAAAACCAGAGATATATAGTACAAAATAATTTAGATAGAGTTACAATTATTATTGTGTTACTGTCCACCAATGTTACAATATGTAACGTCTAAGTAATTAGGAGGAAATGTATGAAAAATAATCGAAATAGGTTAATTAATAATAGCCTGTTTTACATCTTGCTCTTTGTTGTTTTGGTTCTTGCAGCAAGTTGGTTTGCTGGTGGTCAATCCTCTGACCAATCAAAATCATTAAGCCAAGACCAATTCATCACACAATTGAAGCAAGGCAAAGTGAAGAGTTTTAAACTAGAGCCTGTTGGCGGAGCTTATCAAGTAACTGGTGAGTACAAGAAAGCTCAAAAGGCTGAAACAACACGTTCAGTGTCATTGTTTAGCCGTGGTCAATCTACGACATCTAGTGAAGTAACTTCATTTAGTTCAACTGTTTTGCCTAACAATGATACGTTAAAGATGATTAACAGTGCCGCGATGTCTAAGGGAGTTAAAACAACTGCAGCTCCTAAATCGCAATCGGGACAGTGGATTTCATTAATTTTAACGGTAGTTGTTCCATTTGCATTATTCTTCTTTATAATCTTTGCAATGATGGGTCGTGGAGGCCAAGGTGGTGGCGCTAATCGTGTCATGAACTTTGGTAAATCCAAGGTCAAACCAGAAGATCCAAAGAAAAATAAAGTTAGATTCTCTGACGTTGCCGGTGCAGAAGAAGAAAAACAAGAACTTGTTGAAGTTGTTGAATTTCTAAAAGATCCAAGAAAGTTTGTCTCTCTGGGTGCCAGAATACCAGCTGGTGTACTTCTTGAGGGTCCTCCCGGGACAGGTAAAACTTTACTAGCTAAGGCTGTTGCTGGTGAAGCTAAAGTTCCGTTTTATTCAATTTCTGGTTCAGATTTCGTTGAAATGTTCGTTGGTGTTGGTGCATCACGTGTACGTGATTTGTTTGAAAATGCCAAAAAAGATGCTCCATCAATCATCTTCATTGATGAAATTGATGCCGTTGGTCGTCAACGTGGTTCTGGTACCGGTGGTGGTAATGATGAACGTGAACAAACTCTTAACCAATTATTGATTGAAATGGATGGATTTACTGGTAATGAAGGAGTTATCGTTATGGCTGCTACTAACCGTTCCGATGTCCTTGATCCAGCCCTATTACGTCCAGGTCGTTTTGATAGAAAGATTCTTGTTGGTCAACCCGATGTTAAAGGCCGTGAAGCTATTCTTAAGGTTCATGCTAAGAATAAACCATTTACAGACGATGTTGATTTAAAAGCTATTGCTCAACAAACACCAGGTTTTGCTGGTGCTGATCTTGAAAACTTACTAAACGAAGCTGCACTTGTTGCTGCAAGACGTGGTAAGCAAAAGATTGATCCATCTGATCTTGATGAAGCTGAAGATCGTGTTATTGCCGGTCCTGCTAAGAGAAATCGTGTTGTTCCAGAACAAGAACGACATACTGTTGCATATCATGAAGCTGGACATGCTTTGATTGGTTTGGTATTAAGTGATTCTCGTGTTGTTAGAAAGGTTACAATCGTTCCTCGTGGACGTGCTGGCGGTTATGCTATCATGCTTCCAAAGGATGATCAAAACCTTGCAACTAAGAAGGAACTTAACGAACAAATTACTGGATTACTAGGTGGACGTACAGCCGAAGAACTTATTGTCGGTCAACCTTCATCAGGTGCTTCAAATGACTTTGAACAAGCCACTCAAATTGCTCGTACCATGGTTACTGAATATGGTATGACTGATAAGCTTGGTACTGTTCAATTAGAAAAGAATGGTCAACCATTCAGTGGTGGCAATTATCGTCAATTGCCTTCATACTCAGAAGATACTGCCAAAGCTATCGATCAAGAAGTTAAGCGTATTATTGATGAAGATCACGAACGTGCTCGAGAGATTCTTGAAACACATCGTGAACAACATAAACTTATTGCTGAGGCCTTATTGAAGTATGAAACTCTTGATGAAAAGGAAATCTTGAGCTTGTATAATACAGGTAAGATGCCTGCAAATGATGCTAATCAAGAATTCCCAAGTGAAAGTGCTGCTACTTTTGAACAAGCTAAGAAGGCTGCTGAGGCCAAAGATGCTGCTAAACAAAAATCTGAAGAACTAAGTAAGGATAATGAAATCACACCTGATTCATCAGATGTTGATCAAACAACGTATCCTTCAGAACATTCAGATGAAAAATCAGTTGATGATAATAATTCGGAAACTGACAATTCAGATAATGATAGTTCTAAGAGTGTTGACAGTAACGATAGTAATAAAGATAATAATGATTAATAATAAAAAGAAGCGACTCGTATGAGTCGCTTTTTTGAACGGAGGAAACAGATATGACTGATACTTTAACAAAAGCTGTTTCAAAAGATGGCAAGTTCAGAGCCTATGTAATGAATGCAACAAAGACAGTTCAAGAAGCACAGCAAAGACATGATACGTGGAGAAATTCTAGTGCCGCTTTGGGTAGAACATTGATTGGATCAATACTTGTAGCTACCTCGACCCTTAAAGAGGATGAGGTACTGACGACTAGAATTCAAGGTGATGGTCCGGTTGGTGCTATTGTCGTTGATGCCAATGCCAAAGGAGACGTCAAAGGATATATTTCTAACCCGCATGTTAGTTTGAAAGCACGCGAGGATGGACATATTGATGTTAAGGCTGCTGTGGGAACAAATGGTACTTTGAGTATTACAAAGGATTTACGTTTGAAGGAACCATTTACCGGTCAAGTGCCATTAGTTTCTGGAGAAATTGGAATGGATTTTGCTTATTATATGGCTAAATCAGAACAGATTCCTTCGGCCTTGGGTGTTTCAGTCTTTGTCGAACCCAACGAAGAAGTTGGGGCTGCTGGTGGATTTTTGGTTCAGACTTTACCAGGGGCAACTGATAAGGATATTGAAAAAATTGAAAATAACTTGAAGGTTATTCCTAATTTATCTACTTTATTAAATGAGAACTTAAGCAATAAAGATATCATGGAAAAAGTAATGAACGGAATTGACATGAAGTATCTTCAAGATATGCCAGTTCAATTCAAATGCGATTGTTCCAAAGAAAGATTTGCTAAATCGCTAGCTACACTTTCTAAAGATGAGTTGAACTCAATGATTAAAGAAAATCATGGAGCTGAAGCTGTATGTAAATTCTGTGGTAATAAATACCAATATAGTGAGGCTGAACTAGAAAAAATTATTGCTGAAAAAGATTAATGAGATTTGCCATATGAATGAAAAATTTGTTATTATTGCAAGTTGTAATTGAAAAATCAGAGGTAAAAAGTATGCAATGGAAGATTGGCAACGTCACTATTCCTAATCAGATCGTTGTTGCACCGATGGCGGGAGTAACAAACTCAGCATTTAGAGTTACTGCAAAAGAATTTGGAGCTGGTCTGGTTGTTTGCGAAATGATCAGTGATCAAGGTATAAAGTATCAGAATAAAAAAACTCTTGGTATGATGTTTGTTGATCCAAAGGAACATCCAGTTAGCATTCAAATTTTTGGCGGTAGCAAAGAATCTTTAGTTCAAGCTGCACGGTATGTGTCTCAAAATAGTAAGGCCGATATAATTGACATTAATATGGGATGTCCAGTCAAAAAGGTCACTAAAATAGGTGCAGGTTCAAGTTGGTTGAAAGATCCTGATAAATTGTATGAGGCTGTTAAAGCTGTTAGTGAGGCAATTGATA
Organism: Companilactobacillus nuruki; assembly: GCF_002872255.1. Classification (GTDB taxonomy): domain Bacteria; phylum Bacillota; class Bacilli; order Lactobacillales; family Lactobacillaceae; genus Companilactobacillus; species Companilactobacillus nuruki. The sequence continues at coordinate 81,375 of NZ_NIPR01000052.1, read as the reverse complement.
AACCCTTAACGGTCAAGATGAGAACCGGTTGGAATGATAATGGCTTGGCAGTTGAGAATGCTTTAGCGGCTCAAGAAGCTGGAGCTAGTGCTGTTGCTATGCACGGACGTACCAAGTCACAAATGTATACCGGTCACGCCGATTGGGATTTATTGCATGAGGTAGCTCAACACTTAACTGTGCCGTTTATTGGTAATGGTGATGTTAAAACACCACAAGATGCCAAAGCTATGTTGCAAGATGTGGGAGCAGATGCCGTTATGGTCGGCCGTGCAGTACTTGGAAATCTTTGGCGTTTGAATGAAATGAACCATTATTTAGAAACTGGAGAAGTCATTCCGGAACCAACCGTAGCAGAAAAAATTAATATAGCTAAACTTCAACTTCAACGTCTGGTAGACTTAAAAGGTGAGCATGTTGGTGTTCCAGAATTTCGTCAACAAGCAGCATATTATCTAAAGGGAATTCCCCATGCAGTTAGAACACGTGCTAAAGTAGTAAACGTGGAAACAATGCAAGAAGTGTTTGACGCTTTAGATGAATTTGTTGAAAGTTACGAAAAACGAGAAGCGAGATCTTCAAAAATTTCGTAGACAGGGGGAAAAATTTTGAGTAACGAAAATAAGAAAAAGCAACCAACAAAAGAAGAAATAAAAAAAGCAAGAGTAATGAATGACCAACTAAGGGTCAGACGTGATAAACTTCAAGAACTTTACGATGAGGGTGTTGATCCATTTGGTGCCAGATTCGAAAGAACTGCTTTAGCTCAAGAAATTCACGATAAATATGGTGATGAAGATAAGGAAACTCTTGAAGAACAAGACTTACCTGTCGTAATTGCTGGTCGTATGATGTCTAAACGTGGAAAAGGTAAAGTTGGTTTTGCTGATTTGCGTGACAGATCTGGTAGAATTCAAATTTATGTGCGTAAAGATGAAGTTGGTGAAGAAAACTATCATATCTTTAAGCGTGCTGATATCGGTGATCATTTAGGTATTCATGGTGAGATCATGAAAACAGATATGGGTGAATTGACTGTTAAAGCAACACACATCACAATGTTAGCTAAGTCACTTCGTCCATTACCAGACAAGTTCCACGGCTTAACAAACGTTGAACAGATTTATCGCCAAAGATACTTGGATTTAATTGCTAACCAAGATAGTTTTGATCGTTTCAAGAAACGTACTAAGATTATTCAAGCAATCCGTGAATATCTTGATGGTGAAGGCTTTATGTCAGTTGAGACACCCGTTTTGAATACTCAAGCTGGTGGTGCAAGTGCTCGTCCATTTATCACGCATCATAATGCTTTGGATGTTGAAATGTATCTTCGTATCGCTCTGGAACTACCATTGAAGAGATTAATTGTTGGTGGCTTTGAACGAGTATACGAAATTGGCCGCGCCTTCCGTAATGAAGGTATGGATACACAGCACAACCCTGAATATACTTCATTGGAAACATATGCCGCATATTGGAATATGTTTGACGTTATGAAGGAAGTTGAGGGGATGTTCAGACATGCTGCTGATAAGGCTAATGGTACACAAGTTGTTACCTATCAAGGCGAGACAATTGATTTGAGCAAACCCTTCAAACGCATTAAGATGGTTGATGCTATTAAGGAACAAACTGGCATTGATTTTAGTAAGGATATGACACTTGAAGAAGCCCGTAAGTTAGCTGACGATAAGGGCGTTCATTACGAAGATTTCTGGGGCGTTGGTCACATCATTGCAGAATTCTTCGAAGAATTTGTTGAAGATACTTTGAAAGAACCAACCTTTGTTTACGAGTATCCACTAGAAGTTTCACCATTGGCTAAAAAGTCACAAGATAATCCTAATTTTACAGATCGATTTGAAGTTTATATCTTAGGACATGAATTTGGTAATGCTTTTACTGAGTTGAATGATCCTATCGATCAAAAGGAACGTTTTGAAGCCCAAGCCGCTGAACGTGAAAATGGTAATGATGAAGCAGAACCAATTGATAATGATTATGTTGAAGCTTTGGAATATGGTATGCCACCAACAGGTGGACTAGGAATTGGTGTTGATCGTTTAGTTATGTTATTGACAGACGCTCCATCAATTCGTGATGTCATCTTATTCCCAACCATGAGACCAGAAGACAATACAAATAATCCAGAATAATATAATAGACAAGGACGACAACTCAAAATTAAGTTGTCGCCTTTTTTATTGCAATATCAAAAAATATAACTACAAATAAGCAATGATTTAAAAAACTTATTAGTTAAAGAAAATTCAGATCTTGAGACAATTTTTTTCTTCACAGTAAAGATTAATATCTAACAAAACTTAAGTAAGAAAAAATTTAAAATCTTATTGACTTAATTAATATCCAAAAGGTATACTAATATAGTTGTTTCAAACGAAACACGTATGGAGGATTAGCTCAGCTGGGAGAGCATCTGCCTTACAAGCAGGAGGTCACAGGTTCGATCCCTGTATCCTCCATTAAGCAACTTGCTTAATGGATTCATAAAAATGTTTTGCGGGTGTGGCGGAATTGGCAGACGCGCTAGATTTAGGTTCTAGTGTCCAGTGGACATGAAGGTTCAAGTCCTTTCACCCGTATAAGTTAATCTTGCAAAAAGATTAATTGTTGTGTATTATGTTAATTGTTGTTGACATAATGCCGACTTAGCTCAGTTGGCAGAGCACCTGTCTTGTAAACAGGGGGTCGGAGGTTCGAATCCTCTAGTCGGCATCGTCATAATGCGGAAGTAGTTCAGTGGTAGAACATCACCTTGCCATGGTGGGGGTCGCGGGTTCGAATCCCGTCTTCCGCTTTAGAGATTCAGAAAGTTGAAAAAGGTAATTAATTCTAATTGAGGATTGATTGCCTTTTTTCGTTCTCTAAAAGTTGTTCCAAATTGGCAATCTAAATAGCATATAATATTTTCTTGAATGTGTTAGGATTCTAGTTAAGGACAATTATAATTGTGGTGTTATTTTTTTATCGGTAAGTGATAAGTTAAATTAATTGCATTTTTTTAAAACACAATTATACTTTCTAAACAGACACTTAAAAAGTAGAGGTAACGTTAATGGACAAAGTATTTACCGAAAGCGCCAAGAATGCACTTGTGTTAGCTCAAGAACAAGCTAAGACATTTCATCATAATGCTGTTGGAACTGAGCATATTTTGCTTGGCCTAACAATGGAGAATGATGGTATCGCCGGTATTACTTTGAGAGATCTAGCTGTGAGTGATCGAGATGTTGAAGAGGAGATTGAACATCTGACTGGTTATGGGGATGTCTCATCTAATACTGCTAAGGGAATTTACCTACCTTATTCTCCTAAGGGACAACTAATTTTAAGTGATGCGGAAGAAACTTCTAATCTATATAAAGCAAACCGTATCGGAACTGAACATATCTTATTGGCAATGCTTGATGATTCTGATAATTTAGCTAATCGTATTTTAGTTAACTTAGGATTAAGCCTAGCTAAAACTAAGTCATTGTTACTGAGCAAGATGGGAATGTCCAATAAGGCAGCACGTCGAGGCTTTGCATCCAATTTGGCCAACAAACAGAAGAAACAACAAGGACAACCTGCTGGTACACCAACTCTTGATTCCTTAGCTCGTGATTTAACAAAGATGGCTCAAGAAAACCAAATCGATCCGGTTATTGGACGTAAAGAAGAGGTTGAGCGTACTATTCAAATTCTTAGCCGTAGAACTAAGAATAATCCAGTATTAGTGGGAGAACCTGGTGTTGGTAAAACCGCTATTGCTGAAGGTCTTGCTATTGCAATCGTTAAAAAAGAAGTGCCTGTCGATATGCAAAACAAACGTATCATGATGTTAGATATGGGATCACTTGTAGCTGGTACTAAATATCGTGGTGAATTTGAAGATCGTTTAAAGAAAATTATTGAAGAAATTTATCAAGACAAACATGTTATTTTATTTATTGATGAGTTGCATACATTAATTGGTGCTGGTGGTGCTGAAGGTGCTATTGATGCTTCTAATATTTTGAAACCTGCTTTGGCTCGTGGAGAATTACAATTAATTGGTGCCACAACATCAAATGAATATCAAAAATATATTGAAAAAGATACAGCTTTGGAACGTCGTTTTGCTAAGGTTCACGTTGAAGAACCAACCGCCGATGATTCAATTAAGATTTTGGAAGGTTTACGTCCAAGATATGAACAACATCATGGCTTAACTATTTCTGATGAAGCTGTAGAAGCAGCGGTTCGTTTTTCAACTCGTTATTTGACAAATAGGTTCTTGCCAGATAAGGCCATAGATTTGATGGATGAGGCAGCTGCTAAGGTTCGAATTCACAATGTTTCTAAGAATAATAAATTAGAAGAATTAACTGATCGTGGAATGGAATTATTGAATGATAAGAATAAGGCCATCTTGGATCAAGACTTTGAAAAGGCCGCTAAGATTCGTGAAGAGGAACAAAATATTCAAGAGGAACTTAGCCAACTCAAGAGTAAGAAATCAGCCAATAATAGAAAGCCTGTTGTTGGGGCGGATGATATAGCTGAGGTTATTGCTCAGTGGACTGGTGTTCCAGTTAAACAAATTACTCGTAAAGAGAGTGAAAAACTTCTTAATCTTGAAAAAGAATTGCACAGACGAGTTATTGGTCAGGATGATGCCATTAATGCAGTGGCTCGAGCTATTCGCCGTGCTAGAAGTGGTATGAAAGACCCTAATCGTCCAATTGGTTCATTTATGTTCTTAGGACCTACAGGTGTTGGTAAAACAGAATTAGCTAAATCAATTGCTGAGTCGATGTTCGGATCAGAGGATAATCTAATCAGAGTCGATATGTCCGAATATATGGAACAATACAGCACTTCCAAGCTGATCGGTTCAGCTCCAGGATATGTTGGCTTTGACGAAGGTGGACAATTAACTGAAAAAGTTAGAAATGAACCTTATTCGGTAGTTCTATTGGATGAGGTTGAAAAGGCTCATCCTGACGTCTTCAATATCCTTTTGCAAGTTCTTGATGACGGTATTTTAACTGATGCTAAAGGACGTAAAGTTGATTTTAGAAATACAATTATTATCATGACGTCCAATTTGGGCGCACGTTCCCTTGAAGAAGATAAGTCAGTTGGCTTTGGTGCAAAAGATGTTCATGATGATTACAAAGAGATGCAAGATCGAATCAATACTGAATTAAAGAAGTTCTTCCGTCCAGAATTCTTGAACCGTATTGATGAAACAATTGTCTTTAAAGCACTTGATAAAGAGCAACTTAAAGATATTGCTAAAATCATGAGTAGTAATTTAAGAAAACGTCTGGCTGAAAGAGAAATTAAGCTAGTTATTTCTCCAAGTGCTTATAGTGATTTAGTTAAAGATGGCTATAATCCTGAGTATGGTGCTCGTCCAATGAGAAGAACAATTCAAAGAGAAATTGAAGATCCTGTTAGTGAGCAGCTCTTAATGGGAAAGGTTAAAGCTGGAGATGTTATCAAAGTAGGTTCTAAAAAAGGCAAATTAACCGTAACAGTTGACAAGCCGGATAATAAGAGAACTTTGGCAAAGCAAAACTAGTAAGCTTGACTATTGACATGAAGAGTGCTTAAGAGTATTATCATTTTTGAGATTCAAAGTTCAAATCGCATATCACGATCTATTGTCCGTGGTTATGCTAAATAAAAAACACAAAAATAGATTTTCGATTCTATTTTTGGTTTTTTTTTGCCTTAAAACAGGTTGAAAAACCGTTTTCATGCAAATTGTAATCAAATTGTAATATTTGGACAAATGTGATTTGAACAAATTATATGTTGAGGTGAAAAATTTGACTTATCATAACGTTAATTATGGTGCACACCGTGTTCGTCGTAGTTATGCAAAGATCAAGGAAGTACTTCCACTGCCAAATTTGATTGACATCCAAACAAATTCTTACCAATGGTTCTTAGATGAAGGACTTAAGGATATGTTTGACGATATTATGCCAATTGATGATTTTGCTGGAAATCTTTCTTTGGAATATGTCGATTACAAGTTACTAGAACCAAAATATACTGTTGAAGAAGCTAGAGCTCATGATGCCAACTTCTCAGCACCATTACATGTAACTTTGAAATTGACTAATCATGAAACTGGTGAAATCAAGACTCAAGATGTTTTCTTTGGTGATTTCCCTATCATGACAGATGAAGGAACTTTCATCATCAACGGTGCTGAACGTGTTATTGTTTCACAATTGGTACGTTCACCTGGTATTTATTACAATCAAGATACTGATAAAAATGGCCGTGTAAATTATGGTACAACTGTTATTCCTAACCGTGGTGCTTGGTTAGAATATGAAACAGATGCTAAGGGTCTAGGCTATGTAAGAATTGATAGAACTAGAAAATTACCTATTTCTGAATTGGTCCGTGCTTTAGGTTTTGGTGAAGACTCAGAAATTCTTGATATTTTTGGTGAAAATGATACTTTAAACCTTACTCTTGAAAAAGATGTTCATAAGGATACTAGCGATTCACGTGTTGAAGAAGCTTTGAAGGATATCTATGAAAGATTACGTCCCGGTGAACCTAAAACTGCTGACAGTTCTCGTTCATTGCTATATGCTAGATTCTTTGACCCACGTCGTTATGATTTAGCCCCTGTTGGTCGTTATAAGATCAATAAGAAGCTTAACCTTAAGACAAGACTTTTGAACAAGACATTGGCTGAAACATTGGCTGATCCAGATACTGGTGAAGTTGTTCTAGCTAAAGATACTGTACTTGACCGTGATGCAATGAGTAAACTTACTCCATATCTTGAAAGAGACGACTTCAAGACAATTACATTACAACCTTCAGATGAAGGGGTTTTAACAGATCCAATCACTGTTCAATCAATCAAGATTTATTCAGAAGCTGACAATGAAAAAATTGTTAATATTATTGGTAATGGTCATATTCCAGAAACAAACCGTACCATTACTCCTGCTGATATTTTAGCTGGTATTAACTATTTCTTAAACTTGAAAGAAGACATCGGTACAACAGATGATATTGATCACTTGGGTAACCGTCGTATTCGTTCAGTTGGTGAATTGCTACAAAACCAATTCCGTATTGGTTTGTCACGTATGGAACGTGTTGTACGTGAAAGAATGTCAATTCAAGATTCAGCTACTGTTACACCTCAACAATTGATTAATATTAGACCGGTTGTTGCTTCAATTAAGGAATTCTTTGGTTCATCACAATTGTCACAATTCATGGATCAGACAAACCCACTTGGCGAACTTGAACACAAGCGTCGTTTATCTGCTCTTGGACCTGGTGGTTTAACCCGTGATCGTGCTGGATATGAAGTTCGTGATGTTCACTATACCCATTATGGTCGTATGTGTCCTATCGAAACTCCTGAAGGACCTAACATCGGACTTATCAATAATTTGGCTTCATATGCCATTATTAATAAATATGGTTTCATCGAAACACCATATCGTCGTGTTTCATGGGATACACATAAAGTAACTGATAAAATCGATTACTTAACTGCTGATGAAGAAGATAACTATGTTGTTGCTCAGGCTAATACATTATTAAATGATGATGGTTCATTCGTTGATGATGCGATTTTGGCTCGTCATAAGGATGACAATATTGAAACTACTCCAGAAAAAGTCGATTATATGGACGTTTCTCCTAAGCAAGTAGTTTCTGTAGCTACTGCATGTATTCCTTTCTTGGAAAATGATGATTCAAACCGTGCCTTGATGGGTGCCAACATGCAACGTCAAGCCGTTCCTTTGATCAATCCACATGCACCACTTGTTGGTACAGGTATGGAATATATTGCTGCTCATGATTCCGGTGCTGCTTTGTTAGCTGATCATGATGGTGTTGTTGAATATGTTGACGCTAGAAAAGTTACTATCAAACGTGACGAAGATGGCACAACTGATGATTATAAAGTTACTAAGTTCCGTCGTTCAAATAATGGTAAGTCATATAACCAAAGACCTATCGTTAGAAAAGACGAAAAGGTCAAGAAGGGTGATATCATTGCTGATGGTCCTGCCATGGAAAATGGTGAATTAGCTCTTGGTCAAAACCCATTGATCGCATTTATGACATGGAATATGTATAACTATGAAGATGCGATTGTACTTTCAGAAAAATTAGTGCGTGAAGATGCTTATACTTCAATTCATATTGAAGAATATGAATCTGAAGCACGTGATACAAAACTTGGACCTGAAGAGATTACTCGTGAAATTCCTAACGTTGGTGAAGATTCATTGAAGGATCTTGATGAATTCGGAATTATCCGTATTGGTGCTGAAGTTCGTGATGGCGATATTCTAGTTGGTAAAGTTACACCTAAGGGTGTTACAGAATTATCAGCCGAAGAAAGATTGCTACATGCTATCTTTGGTGAAAAAGCTCGTGAAGTCCGTGATACATCATTACGTGTACCACATGGTGGTGGCGGAATTATCCAAGATGTTAAAGTCTTCACTCGTGAAGCTGGTGACGAACTTGATCCTGGTGTTAACATGTTAGTTCGTGTTTACATTGCTCAAAAACGTAAGATTCAAGTTGGTGACAAGATGTCTGGACGTCATGGTAACAAAGGTACTGTTTCAATCGTTGTACCTCAAGAAGATATGCCATATATGCCAGATGGTACTCCAGTAGATATTCTTTTGAATCCAATGGGTGTTCCATCACGTATGAACATTGGACAAGTTCTTGATCTTCACTTAGGTATGGCTGCTAGAAAACTTGGTATCCATGTTTCAACACCTGTTTTTGATGGTGTAAGTGATGACGAATTGTGGGACATTGTTAAAGAAGCCGATATGGATTCAGATGGTAAGTCAATCCTTTATGATGGACGTACTGGTGAACCATTTAAGAACCGTGTTTCAGTTGGTGTTATGTACTACTTGAAACTAGCTCACATGGTTGATGATAAGTTGCATGCTAGATCAATCGGACCTTACTCACTAGTTACTCAACAACCACTTGGTGGTAAAGCACAATTTGGTGGCCAGAGATTTGGTGAAATGGAAGTTTGGGCTCTTGAAGCTTATGGTGCTGCATATACACTACAAGAAATTTTGACATACAAGTCAGATGATATTGTTGGACGTGTTAAGACTTATGAAGCAATCGTTAAGGGTGAAAGTATTCCTAAGCCTGGTGTTCCTGAATCATTCCGTGTTCTTGTCAAAGAACTACAAGCTCTAGGACTAGACATGAAGGTTCTAGACTCACATAAGAAAGAAATTGAACTTAGAGATATGGATGAAGATGAAGATACAGTTTCAATCGATGCCTTATCTAAGTTTGCTAAACAACAAGAACAAAAACGTGCTGAAGAGGAAGCTAAGAAGCTTGAAGCCTCAAAAGATTCAGCTGAATCAACTAGTACAAAATCAGAAAACTAGTCAAAACTTTAGGGAGGTTACCTTTTGATAGACGTTAATAAATTCGAAAGTATGCAAATTGGTTTAGCATCTCCGGACAAGATTCGTAGTTGGTCTTATGGAGAAGTTAAGAAACCTGAAACTATCAACTACCGTACTTTGAAACCAGAAAAAGATGGTCTATTCGACGAAAGAATTTTCGGACCAACTAAAGACTGGGAATGTGCCTGTGGTAAGTACAAACGTATCCGTTATAAGGGTATTGTTTGTGATCGCTGTGGTGTTGAAGTTACTCGTTCAAAGGTTCGTCGTGAACGTATGGCTCATATCGAATTAGCAGCTCCGGTATCACATATCTGGTACTTTAAGGGTATCCCATCACGTATGGGACTTGTTTTGGACATGAGTCCAAGAAACTTGGAAGAGGTTATCTACTTTGCATCATATGTAGTTATCGATCCTGGTGAAACAGATCTAGAAAAGAAACAATTATTAACTGAAACAGAATATCGTAAGAAACGTGAAGAATTTGGTAACAAGTTTGTAGCTGAGATGGGTGCTGAAGGTATCCGTGATTTACTTAGCCAAGTTGATATGGATTCTGAAGTTAAAGAATTACGTGAAACTCTAAAGAGTGCTCAAGGTCAAAAACGTACGCGTGCGATTAGACGTTTGGACATTTTAAGTGCTTTCCAAAAATCAGGTAACAAGCCTGAGTGGATGGTAATGGAAGCTATTCCCGTTATTCCACCTGATTTACGTCCTATGGTTCAACTTGAAGGTGGCCGTTTTGCTACTTCTGATTTGAACGATTTGTATCGTCGTGTTATTAACCGTAACAACCGTTTGAAGAGATTGTTGGATCTAAATGCTCCTAACATTATCGTTCAAAATGAAAAGAGAATGTTACAAGAGGCTGTTGATGCTTTGATTGATAATGGTCGTCGTGGCCGTCCCGTTACAGGACCTGGTAACCGTCCATTGAAATCACTATCGCATATGCTTAAAGGTAAGCAAGGACGTTTCCGTCAAAACTTACTTGGTAAACGTGTTGACTATTCAGGCCGTTCAGTTATCGATGTTGGACCTACGTTGAAGTTCTATCAATGTGGTCTTCCTCGTGAAATGGCCTTGGAATTATTCAAGCCATTTGTTATGCATGAACTTGTTAAACGTGAAATTGCTTCAAACGTTAAAAATGCTAGAAGAAAGATCGACAGACAAGACGATGATATTTGGGATGTACTAGAAGACGTTATTAAAGAACGTCCGGTACTACTTAACCGTGCCCCTACACTTCACAGACTTGGTATTCAAGCCTTTGAACCTGTATTGGTTGATGGTAAGTCAATGCGTTTGCATCCACTTGCTTGTGAGGCTTATAATGCCGATTTTGATGGGGATCAGATGGCTATCCACGTTCCTCTTTCAGATGAAGCCCAAGCTGAAGCACGTATGTTAATGCTTGCTGCTCATCATATTCTTGCTCCTAAAGATGGTAAGCCTATCGTTACTCCTTCACAGGATGTCGTTTTAGGTAATTATTATCTAACAATTGAAACAAGACATATGACTGGTGAAGGTAAGATCTTCAAGGATTCAAATGAAGTTCAAACCGCACTATTAAATGGTGACGTTCATTACCATACAAGAATTGGTATTGCCGTAGAATCAATGCCTAATAAACCATTCAAGGATGAACAACGTAATAAGATTATGATTACCTCAGTTGGTAAGGTAATCTTTAACGAAATTCTTCCTGAAGATTTCCCATACTTAAATGAACCAACTGATGATAATTTAATGCATGGTGTTCCTGATAAGTACTTCCTTGGAAAAGGCGAGGATATTAACCAACGTCTTGATGAAATGGATCTAATTGATCCATTAAAGAGTGGATATCTTTCAGATATTATCGCTCAAGTCTTCAAGGTTTATCGTGTTCAAAGAACATCATCACTACTTGATGATATGAAAGAATTAGGTTACACAATTTGTACACTTTCTGGTTTAACTGTTGGTGTTACAGATGTTCCTAACTTAACTCAAAAACCTGAAATTATTGAAAAGGCCCACAAGCAAGTTGCTTCAATTTCTAAGCAATTCCGTCGTGGTCTTATCACTGATACAGAACGACATGACCGTGTTATTAGTGTTTGGAATGATACAAAAGATGAAATTCAACAATTGTTAATTGATTCATTTGATCCTACAAACCCTATCTCAATGATGTCTGATTCTGGTGCTCGTGGTAATATATCAAACTTTACACAGTTAGCTGGTATGCGTGGATTAATGGCTGCCCCTAATGGTGGTATGATGGAAATTCCTGTTCTATCTAACTTCCGTGAAGGACTATCTGTTTTGGAAATGTTCATGTCAACCCATGGTGCTCGTAAAGGTATGACTGATACTGCTTTGAAGACAGCTAACTCAGGTTACTTGACTCGTCGACTAGTTGATGTTGCTCAAGATGTTATTGTACGTGAAGAAGATTGTGGTACTGACCGTGGACTTGTTGTAAGTTCAATCATGGAAGGTACAGATATGATCGAACCATTGTACGATAGACTTGTTGGTCGTTATACACAAAAGACAGTTAAGGATCCAAATACTGGTGATGTAATTGTTCCTCGTGGTGTCATGATGGATGAAGATCTTGCTCAAAAAGTTGTTGATGCTGGTGTTACACACGTTACAATTCGTTCTGCATTTACTTGTGATACAAAACATGGTGTATGTAAGAAATGTTACGGTCGTAACCTTGCTACTGGTGAAGAAGTTGAAATTGGTGAAGCAGTTGGTACTGTTGCTGCTCAATCAATCGGTGAACCAGGTACACAATTGACAATGAGAAACTTCCATACCGGTGGTGTTGCTGGTGGCGATGATATTACTCAAGGACTTCCTCGTGTTCAAGAAATCGTTGAAGCCAGAAATCCTAAAGGTCTTGCTGTTATTTCAGAAGTTGATGGTACCATTACATCAATTGATGAAAACCCAGCAGAACATACTAAGGAAATTACTGTCGAAGGTGATATTGATACTAGATCTTATAGTGTTCCTTATACATCAAGTGTTGCGGTTGCCGAAGGTGATCACGTTAAACGTGGTGGTAAGTTAACACAAGGTTCAATTGATCCTAAGGAATTAATTCAAGTTACAAATGTGCTACATACAGAAAACTACTTACTTGCTGAAATTCAAAAAGTTTATCGTATGCAAGGTGTTGATATTTCTGATAAGCATTTTGAGGTTATGATCAGACAAATGCACAGAAAGATCCGTATTCTTGATCCTGGTGATACTGATGTATTGCCTGGTGAATTGATGGATATTTCTCAATTTACTGACCATAACCGTGAAACATTGTTCAATGGTGGTATCCCTGCTACTGGACGTCCAGTTCTTCTTGGTATTACTAAGGCTTCTCTTGAAACAAACAGTTTCTTGTCAGCCGCTTCCTTCCAGGAAACAACAAGAGTTCTTACTGATGCTTCAATTCGTGGTAAGAATGATCCACTTCTTGGTCTTAAGGAAAATGTTATCATTGGTAAACTTATTCCTGCTGGTACTGGTATGGCTAAGTATAACCATATGGAACCTAAGAAAGTTGGACCTATGGCAGATAATTCATTGAATGGTGCTTATACAATTTCTGATATCGAAGCTCAAATGAAAGCTGAAGATGCAGCAAAAGAACAACATTAGTTAATGATAAAAAAGTCGATCTCTTTTGAGGTCGACTTTTTTTGATTTTATTTTGTATAATACAAAGTGAAAATACTTGTTTGGGGGTAAGACTTTGCAAAAAGAAGAGCTAGTTTATCAAGATAATCATTTTACTTTAGATACATATTGGTTAGATCCAATTTCTGATTATGCGACTCAAGTAGAGCGTCCTATAGTAATAATTTGTCCCGGTGGCGGATTCAAATTTCATTCAGATCGTGAGGCTCAACCAATTGCTTTAAAGTTCAACGCAGCTGGTATGCATGCGATAGTTTTACATTATCAATTGGTTGATGAGAATCATTCAGTATATCCTTTGGCCCTACAAGAAATGGCAACGACCTTGAACTGGTTAAAATCTCAAAAAGATGTACATCATATAGATTTACAAAAAGTGATTTTGAACGGTTATTCGGCCGGAGGACACCTTGTAGCGGATTTTAATTCGATTATGCTTGATTCAGATAGACGTATCAAAGTTTTTGAAGATGATTTGAAAGTTATTCCGGCAGTTAATATTCTTGGCTATCCAGTTATTGATATGACAGTTGGCTGGCCTATAGAAGAAGATTGGGCGATGAAAATAGCCCCTGATATTTACTATTGGCAAGCACAAGAGCATTTAACCAAAAACGGCAAGCCAACTTTTATATGGCAAACGGTCACAGATGGAACTGTTCCGGTAATGAATTCAATTCTTTATGCCCAAAAGATGGATATTTTGAATATTCCTTATGAATTGCATCTGTTTGGTTCAGGAGATCATGGCTTGTCTTTGGCCACTTATGTTACACAAAACCCGGGTAATGCGGTTAATTTAAATGAATACGATGCTAAATGGTGGGATTTATGTATCAATTGGCTTAAAATGCAAAAGATCCTGCCTAAGCTTTAAAAGAAAAGATCAGATAGACGATTCCTGTGGCAATTGCTAGATAGGGAATGAATCTAAATGATCTTTTTTTCTTTATTAAATAAGAAATGATACACATAAAACAGGCCATCAAGATAACTTTTAAAGTGATATTTAGATCAAAAATCAAGCTTAAGATAGCAATAACCTCGATGTCACCTAAACCTAATAGATATTTTTTGCTTAACAGCAATAAAGATAGATAAATTATTAGTGAGATAAAAGGATGAAGATTATGATAAAGTCCAAAGATTGTGGGCAAGCTTAGCAAGTAAAATATTGGATAAATATAGCCAAAAGCAAAGTCACTAAAAGACAAGAGTACCAGCATAAAAAATAACGGAAGATATACAGTGTCTTGTTGAAAAATGAGATATGCTGTTAAACCTCCTCCTAAAAGTTCTTGAATTGGATTCCAAAAGTCGATTTGATTTTTACAACTAAAGCACCTACCATGAACTATGAAATAACCTATTATAGGTATAATTTCGAACCATCTAAGGATCCTATCACAAGAATCGCAGTGAGAGCGTCTAGTTATGCTTATTTGTGGATAGTCAAGCGCAATAACTTTTAGAAAGGAGATAATGCAAGCTCCTAGTATGAAAAATATAAAGTATTTCAAATTAATCACCTCAAACGAAATTACGGGTAATTGTGGATAACTTTTTGAAAATGTTGCATTGACATGGCCTTTTTTAGATGGTATTCTAATAGACGTGCTTTTATTGGCAGCAATATTAGTTTGTTTATTAAATATAAAGCTCGAAACGTACGCCACCTCTAGTGGTTTATTATTTTACAAAATTATGAACCACCTGGATGTGTGTACTTAAATTTTTAGGAGGAACTTTGAATGCCTACAATTAATCAATTAGTTCGCAAAGGCCGTAAGTCAACAGTATCTAAATCAGATGCTCCTGCATTGAACTTTGGCTACAATAGTATGAAGAAAGTTGCTACAAAGAACCCAGCTCCACAAAAACGTGGTGTTGCAACTCGTGTCGGAACAATGACACCTAAGAAACCTAACTCTGCCCTACGTAAGTATGCCCGTGTTAGATTGTCAAACCTTATTGAAGTAACAGCATATATCCCTGGTATTGGTCATAACCTACAAGAGCATAGTGTTGTTCTTGTCCGTGGTGGTCGTGTAAAGGATCTACCTGGTGTTCGTTATCACGTTGTTCGTGGTGCCTTAGATACAGCCGGTGTTGATGGACGTATGCAAAGTCGTTCAAAATATGGTGCTAAGAAGCCTAAGAAATAACAATAAATAATCATTTTTAATGAAATAATGTAATAACGGAGGAATTTTTTATGCGTAAAGGTAGAGCTCCAAAACGTGATGTTTTGCCAGATCCAATGTACAACTCAAAGCTAGTAACTCGTTTGATTAACCACTTAATGTATGATGGTAAAAGAGGTACTGCTTCAACAATTCTATATCGTGCATTCGATATTATTAAAGATAAGACAGGTAACGAACCATTGGACGTGTTTGAAGAAGCAATGAACAATGTTATGCCTGTTCTTGAAGTTAAGGCTCGCCGTATCGGTGGTTCTAACTATCAAATTCCTATCGAAGTTCGTCCTGATCGTCGTACTACTTTAGGTCTTCGTTGGATTACAAGTTATGCTCGTCTACGTGGTGAACATACAATGGACCAACGTCTTGCAAACGAAATTATGGACGCAGCTAACAATACTGGTGCTGCTGTTAAGAAACGTGAAGATACACATAAGATGGCCGATGCTAACCGTGCATTCGCTCACTATCGCTGGTAGGATCTAGTTACTTAAACTAGTTAATTTGAGAGGAGAAACAATTTTCATGGCTAATAAACGTGAATTTCCACTAAAAGATACCCGTAATATTGGTATCATGGCCCATATCGATGCTGGTAAAACTACAACTACTGAACGTATCTTGTACTATACTGGTAAGATTCACAAAATTGGTGAAACACATGATGGTGCTTCACAAATGGACTGGATGGCCCAAGAACAAGAACGTGGTATTACTATCACATCAGCTGCTACAACAGCTGAATGGAAGAACAACCGTATCAATATTATTGATACCCCAGGACACGTTGACTTCACAATTGAAGTTGAACGTTCACTCCGTGTTCTAGATGGTGCTATTACGGTTCTTGATGCTCAATCTGGTGTTGAACCACAAACTGAAAATGTATGGCGTCAAGCTTCAACATATGGTGTTCCACGTATTGTCTTTGTTAACAAGATGGATAAGATCGGTGCTAACTTTGACTATTCTGTTGAAACATTGCATGAAAGACTAGATGCTAATGCTCATGCCATTCAAATGCCTATTGGTGCTGAAGATCATTTCGAAGGTGTTATTGACCTTATTGAAATGAAGGCTGATCTTTATGATGAAGATGAACTAGGTACAAAGTGGGATACAGTTGATGTTCCTGATGAATATCTTGAAGAAGCTAAAGCAAAGCGTGCTGAATTAATTGAATCTGTTGCTGATGTTGATGACGGCATTATGGAGAAGTATCTTGACGGAGAAGAAATCTCAAACGATGAAATCCGTAAAGCCATCCGTAAAGCTACTATTGATTTGAAGTTCTTCCCAGTTCTTGCTGGTTCAGCCTTTAAGAATAAGGGTGTTCAAATGTTGATGGATGCTACTGTTGATTATCTACCATCACCACTTGATGTACGTCCTTATAAAGCTACTGATCCTAAGGATGAATCTGAAGTTGAACTTATGGCTGATGATACGAAACCATTCGCTGGTTTAGCATTTAAGATTGCTACTGATCCATTCGTTGGACGTCTAACATACATCCGTGTATATAGAGGTTCTCTAGAATCAGGTTCTTATGTCTTGAACGCAACAAAGGACAAGCGTGAACGTGTTGGTCGTTTGTTACAAATGCATTCTAACCACCGTAAGGAAATCCCTGAAGTATTCTCTGGTGATATTGCTGCTGTTATCGGTTTGAAGAACACTACTACTGGTGATTCTCTAACAGATACTGACCACCCATTGATCCTTGAATCATTGGATATTCCAGATCCAGTTATCCAAGTTTCTATCGAACCTAACTCAAAGGAAGATAGAGATAAGATGGATATTGCTATCCAAAAACTTTCTGAAGAAGATCCTACTTTCCAAGCTGAAACAAATCCTGAAACTGGTGAAACTCTTATCGCCGGAATGGGTGAATTGCACTTGGATATCATGGTTGACCGTATGAAACGTGAATTTAACGTTGCATGTAAGGTTGGTGAACCTCAAGTTGCTTACCGTGAAACATTTACACAACAAACAAGTGCTCAAGGTAAGTTCGTTCGTCAATCTGGTGGTAAAGGTCAATATGGTGATGTTTGGGTTGAATTTACACCTAATGAAGAAGGTAAAGGCTTCGAATTCGAAGACGCTATCGTCGGTGGTGTTGTTCCTCGTGAATACATTCCTTCAGTTGAACAAGGTTTGAAAGAATCAATGGAAAACGGTGTTCTTGCTGGATATCCATTGATCGACGTTAAGGCTAAGTTATATGATGGTTCATATCACGAAGTCGATTCATCAGAAGCTGCCTTTAAGATTGCTGCTTCAATGGCACTACGTAACGCATCTAAGACTGCTGGTGCTGTTATTCTTGAACCAATTATGCATGTTGAGATTGTTACACCAGAATCATATCTTGGAGATGTTATGGGACAAGTTACTGCTCGTCGTGGACGTGTTGAAGGTATGGAAGCTCGTGGTAATGCACAACTTATCAATGCCTTTGTTCCACTTGCTGAAATGTTCGGTTACGCAACAACATTGCGTTCTGCAACACAAGGTCGTGGTACATTTACTATGACAATGGATCATTACGAGAAGGTACCTAAGTCAATTCAAGCTGAAATCATTAAGAAAAATGGTGGAAAAGCTGAAGAAGACTAATCTTTAGTTGAAATCAATCAAAAAGAGAAGATCATTTGATCTTCTCTTTTTTTGTGCGTCGATTAATTTTCAAATTATCAAATTCTGACATTTCTGCCTGAATTATAATTTCTATTTCTTCTTTTATAAATACTTATTAATAAAGTAATGGCGATAATGACAAATACCAAGGTTTCTAATATAGTAAAAATACCATCAGCGATAGTTACCTTACCAGACATTAATTCACCTGAAACGCTAAATACTAGAGTATCAAGTAAAGTGTGAAAGATAACTGGAAGATAGAATAGGTCACTGTAAAGATAAAGCGCACACATTAATAATCCCATACCAAAGGCAAAGATAACTTGAATGATAGTATTAGCTAAATTTTGACCAGCAGTAACATTTCCTAAATGTATTAGACCGAAACAAAGACTACTTATTACGGAAGCGTAGAGAATACGGTATTGATAATTATAAAAGGCAGACAACAGAATGGTCAAAAAGGCATATCTAAAGAGTAACTCTTCAGCAATTCCGGCTTCCAATCCCGTTAAAATGTGCTGTGGTTTGAATGATACACCTGAAAAGTTGAAATGGACAAACGAAAGTAATAGATTATCGCCACTGCTAAAAGCATTCCACATAACAAACCAAATTCCTACTACTATAAGAAGAATTAAAATTATTGAATTAGAGTCCTTTGACAATGTTATTTTAGGCCAAGAATAATCCCAACGGTTCATAATAAGAAGAATCAGAGTTAGAAAAGTAATTGCTCCAAGAAAGTTAGAGTTATTCAATAGTCCTATCAGAGGATGAAAATAGATAATTGTTCCATAGGTTACAATACTTAGTGCACTCATTGCAATAACATCAAAAGTGAAAAAGGCAATTAACAATTGAAGCAGTTTATTTTGAATCATTCCAAAGAAGACAATCATGTATGGAATATACATAACAATCATTGTGACCAAAAACAATCCAATTGAACTCGGCAAGAGCCAGTTATAGAATTTCGTTGTGAGAATAATTAAATAATGGAAAGATTCGGCAATTATGAATACTTGAAAGAATAGCTGAAATAAATAATTGATCCGGCTGATGAAATCCTTGTGATCATTTTTTAAGTACAACGCGCAAAGATTTAAAATTAACGGACCGAAGAGAAATAAATTTTGAGTTGTTGCACTGTAACTAAAGATAACTAAAGTATTAAAGATTACTTGGGCCTTAAACAAATAAAAATAAATTTTATCTTTATTATTTGCTGAAAACCTGTTATTATAACTAAATTCGAGATTATTATTCAAATTGCACCTCCATCATTTCTTAGAGTATAGTTGAAAAATGTTTTTTAAGAAAGCGTCTTTCATTTAAAAAAATACTTGAATTCACCTTGAAAATGTGGAACTTATCGTGTAATATTATAAGAGTGCTTATTTCATATAGAAGTATGTACCAAAGTGATATTGAAATAATATCGACGGTTTAGAAGTGAGAGGTTGCGACACACCCGGCCGCTTTGCCACGGCAGGGCTGGCGGATATTTTCACGGAGCCGGTCATCTTGAAAGAGACAAAAAGGAGGTAACCCCATGGCAAGTCAAAAAATTCGCATTCGTTTGAAGGCTTATGAACATCGTATTCTAGATCAATCAGCTGACAAAATTGTGGAAACAGCAAAGAGAACTGGAGCTCAAATTTCAGGTCCAATTCCGTTGCCAACAGAACGCTCACTATATACAGTGCTAGCATCACCACATAAGCATAAGGATTCTAGAGAACAATTCGAAATGCGTACACATAAAAGACTTATCGACGTTGTTAACCCAACAAAGAAGACGGTTGATTCACTTATGAAGTTGGATCTACCATCTGGTGTTGACATTGAAATCAAATTATAATTATTAAAAAATAAATTATTGGAGGTGCAAACATGGCCAGAAAAGGTATTCTTGGTAAAAAAGTCGGAATGACTCAAATTTTCACTGACAACGGTGAATTAGTTCCCGTAACAGTTGTTGAAGCAACACCAAACGTTGTTATGCAACTTAAAACTGTTGAAAATGATGGTTATGAGGCCGTTCAACTAGGTTTTGAAGACAGACGTGAAGTTCTATCTAACAAACCAGCCAAAGGTCATGCAGAAAAGGCAAATACAACTCCTAAACATTACATTCGCGAATTCCGCGATGTTGAAATGGGAGACTACGAATTAGGTGCCAACGTTACAGTTGATACATTTAATTCTGGTGATATTGTCGACGTTACAGGTATAACAAAGGGACACGGAATGCAAGGTAACATCAAGCGTTTTGGTCAAGCTAGAGGTCCAGAAACTCACGGTTCTAGATATCACCGTGTTGCTGGTTCAATGGGTGCCATCATTAACCGTGTATTCAAAGGTAAGATGCTTCCAGGTGTTATGGGTAACAACCGTGTTACTACACAAAACCTAGAAATCGTTAAAGTTGATACTGAACGTAATGCAATCATGATTAAGGGTAATGTACCCGGTGCAAACAAATCATTAGTTAAAATCCAAACAGCTGTCAAAGCTAATCAAAAATAAGGAAGGAGGAAATGAGTTATGACAAAAATCACAGCTTACAAAGATAACGGTGCTGAGAACGGTACTGTTGAAGTTCAAGACGCAGTCTTTGGTATCGAACCAAACAACGACGTTGTTACAGATGCAGTTATTATGCAACGTGCATCAATGAGACAAGGTACACATGATGTTAAGAACCGTTCTGAAGTACGTGGTGGTGGTAGAAAACCATGGCGTCAAAAGGGTACTGGACGTGCTCGTCAAGGTTCAATTAGATCACCTCAATGGGTAGGTGGTGGTGTCGTATTCGGCCCTACACCTAGATCATACGCATATCACCTTCCTAAGAAGGTTAGCCGTTTGGCATTGAAGTCTGTACTTTCACAAAAGGCTGCTGACAGTAACCTAGTCGTTATTGACTCAATTTCATACGACAAGCCAAGTACAAAGGCTTTTGCACAATTACTAAATACAGTAGGTGCTGATAACAAAGCCCTTGTAGTTGTTGAAGATGGTAACGTCAACGTTGCTTTATCAGCAAGAAACATCGATAAAGTTAAAGTTGTTGCACCAGAAGGTGTTAACGTTCTTGACGTTATCAATGCTAACAAGTTAGTTGTTACACAAGCAGCACTTTCTAAAATTGAGGAGGTGCTTGGATAATGAACGCAAGAGACGTAATTATTCGCCCTGTTGTTACTGAAAGTTCAATGGATGCTATGAGCGATAAGAAATATACTTTCGATGTTGCTTTAGATGCTAACAAGGTTCTTGTTAGACAAGCTGTTGAAGAAATTTTCGGTGTTAAAGTTAAACAAGTAAATATCATGAATGTTTCTGGTAAGAAGAAGCGCCAAGGCCGTTATGTTGGTTTTACAGCAAAACGTCGTAAGGCTATTATCACTCTTACAGCAGATTCAGATGAAATTAAGATTTTTGACGAAGAATAAATAAGGAGGTCAAATAATGGCGATTATCAAGTATAAACCAACCACAAACGGTCGTCGTAATATGACAGGTTCAGACTTTTCAGAGATTACTAAAACAACTCCTGAAAAGACACTTCTAGAATCACAAAGCCATACTGCTGGTCGTAATTCATATGGTCATATTACAGTGCGTCACCGTGGTGGTGGACACAAACAAAAATACCGTGTTATTGATTTCAAACGTATCAAAGACGGTGTTAAAGCTACAGTTAAGTCAATCGAATATGATCCTAACCGTACTGCTAATATTGCACTTATTCACTATTCAGATGGTGTTAAATCATACATCTTAGCTCCTAAGGGTCTTGAAGTAGGACAAGTTATCGAATCTGGTAAAGATGCAGATATCAAACCAGGTAACACACTTGCACTTGCTGATATTCCTGTTGGTACAACAATTCATAACGTTGAATTGAAACCTGGCAAGGGTGGTCAAATCGGCCGTTCAGCTGGTACATCAATCCAATTGCTTGGTAGAGATGGTAAGTACTCAATCTTACGTTTACCTTCTGGTGAAGTTCGTTTGGTTCTTTCAACTTGCCGTGCAAGTATCGGTGCTATTGGTAATGAACAACATGAACTTATTAAGATTGGTAAAGCTGGTCGTAAGCGCTGGTTAGGTATGAGACCTACAGTTCGTGGATCAGTTATGAACCCTAACGATCACCCACACGGTGGTGGTGAAGGTAAAGCTCCTATCGGTCATCCATCTCCAATGTCACCATGGGGTAAGAAGACTCTTGGTAAGAAAACTCGTTCAACTCATGCCAAATCTGAAAAGCTTATCGTTCGTCATAGAAAAGGTAAGTAAACTATTCATTAGAATAATATAAGGAGGACATAAGATGAGTCGTAGTTTAAAAAAAGGACCATTCGCTGATGCACACCTTCTAAAGAAGATCGATGCACAAGCTGATTCTGACAAAAAGTCAGTTATCAAAACATGGTCAAGACGTTCAACAATTTTTCCTAGTTTTGTAGGATACACAATCGCAGTTCATGATGGTCGTAAGCATGTTCCAGTTTATATCCAAGAAGATATGGTTGGACACAAATTAGGCGAATTCGTACCTACACGTACTTTCCATGGTCATGCTACTGATGACAAGAAGACAGTTAAGAAATAAGAAGGGAGACTTAAATGATGGCAGAACAAGAAATTACATCTGCAACAGCTAGAGTTACTAATGTGCGTATTGCACCTCGTAAGGCTCGCCTTGTTATTGACTTGATCAGAGGCAAGCAAGCTGCTGAGGCACTTGCAATTTTGCAATTCACACCAAGAGCAGGCTCTCCAATTATTGCTAAAGCTCTTAAGTCAGCAATTGCAAACGCAGAACATAACTTTGATTTAGATGCACAAAACTTATACGTCAGTGAAGCTTTCGTTGACGAAGGACCAACTCTAAAACGTTTCCGTCCTAGAGCTAAAGGTTCAGCATCACCAATTAACAAGAGAACTAGTCACATTACTGTTGTAGTAAGTGAAAAAGAATAGGAGGTAACTTTAGTGGGTCAAAAGATTAATCCAGTCGGATTCCGTGTCGGTGTTATCCGTGACTGGGATGCCAAATGGTATGCAAACAATAAAGACTTTTCAACATTTTTACATGAAGACCTTAAGATTCGTAAGTATATTGAAGACAAACTTTCAAATGCTTCTGTATCAAGAATCGAAATCGAACGTACTGCTAAGAACGTTACTGTTTCAATTCATACTGCTAAACCAGGTATGGTTATCGGTAAAGGTGGTTCTGAAGTTGAAAAATTACGTAATGAACTAAATAGTTTAACTAACAGAAACATTCACATCAACATCATCGAAATCAAGAAACCTGATTTAGATGCAAAACTTGTTGGTGAAAGTATCGCCCGTCAACTTGAAGCTCGTATTGCTTTCAGACGTGCACAACGTCAAGCAGTTCAACGTACAAGACGTGCAGGTGCTAAAGGTATCAAGGTACAAATTTCAGGTCGTTTAAACGGTGCCGACATGGCTCGTCGTGAATGGCATACAGAAGGAACTGTTCCTTTGCACACATTACGTGCTGATATCGATTATGCTTGGGTTGAAGCAAAGACAACTTATGGTAATTTAGGTGTTAAAACTTGGATTTATCGTGGTGAAGTTCTTCCTGCAAAGCCACAACATAATGACCAAAATTCTGAAGAGAAGGGAGAATAATCTATGCTAGTACCAAAACGTGTAAAACACCGTCGTGAATTCCGTGGTAAGATGCGCGGAGAAGCTAAAGGTGGCAAAGAAGTTACATTTGGTGAATATGGTTTGAGAGCACTTGACTCAAGCTGGATCACAAACAGACAAATTGAAGCAGCCCGTGTTGCTATGACTCGTTACATGAAGCGTGGTGGTAAGGTTTGGATTAAAATCTTCCCTCATAAATCATACACTGCTAAGGGTGTTGGTGTTCGTATGGGTAATGGTAAAGGTGCTCCAGCTGGTTGGGTAGCTCCAGTTAAACGCGAAAAGATTTTGTTTGAAATCGGTGGCGTTTCTGAAGAGACTGCTCGTGAAGCTTTGAGACTTGCATCACACAAACTACCCGTTAGAACTAAGTTTGTAAAACGTGAGGAAGTAGGTGGCGCTGATGAAGGCTAGTGAAATCAAAGAGCTAACTGCTGCTCAATTGCAAGATAAAGTTAAAGAATATAAAGAAGAACTATTCAACTTGCGTTTCCAACAAGCCACAGGCCAATTGGAAAATACAGCTCGTTTAAAGGCTGTAAGAAAAAACATTGCAAGATTAAGAACAGCTCAAAATCAAAAGAATAACGAAAAATAATAAACAGGAAGGGGACATCAAGTTGAGCGAAACACAAGAGACTCGTAACCGTCGTAAAGTATATCAAGGACGCGTTGTTTCAGATAAGATGGATCAAACAATCGTTGTTGTTGTTGAAACTACAAAACAACATCCAGTTTATGGAAAACGTGTTAGATATTCTAAGAAGTATTACGTTCAAGACGATAACAACGAAGCAAAAGTTAACGATATTGTACGTATCATGGAAACTCGACCTTTGTCAAAGACAAAGCGCTTCCGTTTATTAGAAATCGTCGAAAAAGCAGTCACAATCTAGACTATAACTGATGAGAGGAGGGCCAAAACGTGATTCAACAAGAAAGTCGTCTAAAAGTTGCAGATAATTCTGGAGCTCGTGAAATTCTAACTATTAAAGTTCTTGGTGGTTCAAACCGTAAAACAGCTAATATCGGTGATATTATCGTTGCTACTGTTAAACAAGCAACACCAGGTGGCGTTGTTAAAAAGGGTGACGTTGTTAAAGCTGTTATTGTAAGAACTGTATCAGGTGCTCACCGTACAGATGGTTCTTACATCAGATTTGATGAAAACGCCGCAGTTATTATTAATGCTGATAAAACACCTAGAGGAACACGTATCTTCGGACCCGTTGCTCGTGAACTACGTGATAACGATTTTATGAAGATCGTATCCCTAGCACCAGAAGTGCTATAAAAAGAACAATTAAATTCAGGAGGTGCTGAATAGTGTTTGTAAAAACTGGAGACAATGTCAAAGTTATTGCTGGTGAAGCTAAAGGCAAGACAGGTGTAGTTAAAAAAGCTATTCCTTCTGCTAACAAAGTTATCGTCGAAGGCGTTAACGTTGTAAAGAAACACTCTAAGCCAAGCAATTCTCAACCCCAAGGTGGAATTGTTGATGTTGAAAGAGCTATTAGCGCAACTAACGTTAAAGTTGTAAGTAAGACAACTGATAAAGAAGATAAATAAGAAAGGAGAAAACTAAATGGTTAACGCATTAAAAGAAAAGTACGTTAGCGAAATTACACCATCAATGATGAAGAAATTTAACTATTCATCAATTATGGAAACACCTAAGGTCGACAAGATCGTTCTTAACATGGGTGTTGGTGATGCTATTGCTAACTCAAAGAATCTTGACGAAGCTGTTGAAGAATTAGGTTTGATTGCTGGTCAAAAACCTTTGATCACAAAAGCTAAGAAATCAATCGCTGGTTTCAGACTTCGTGAAGGTATGTCAATCGGTGCTAAGGTTACACTACGTGGTGATCGTATGTATGACTTCCTTGACAAACTAATCAACATTGCTCTACCACGTGTTCGTGATTTCCGTGGTGTAAGTACACGTTCATTCGATGGTCGTGGTAACTATACACTAGGTGTTAAAGAACAATTGGTTTTCCCAGAAATTGACTACGATAAGGTTAACAAAATTCGTGGATTGGACATCGTTATTGTTACAACAGCTAACTCAGATGAAGAATCACGTGAATTGTTATCACAAATCGGTATGCCATTCGCTAAATAAATTAGGAGGTAAATTCATTGGCTAAGAAATCTCAAATCGTACGTAATCATAGACCCGCAAAGTATTCTTCACAAGCTTATACACGTTGCGAACGCTGTGGTCGTCCACATTCTGTATATCGTAAATTCAAGCTTTGCCGACTTTGCCTTCGTCAATTGGCTCATGAAGGTCAAATCCCTGGTATGAAAAAAGCTAGCTGGTAAGATTTTTAATAAAAAAAGGAGGCAAATCAAATGGTCATGACAGATCCTATTGCAGATTACCTAACACGTATTCGTAATGCAAACATGGTTAAACATGAATCTCTAGAAATTCCTGCTTCAAACATCAAGAAGAGCATGACAGAGATTCTTAAGAATGAAGGATTTATCAAGGATTACGAAGTTATCGAAGATAACAAACAAAACGTGCTTCGTATTTTCTTAAAGTATGGTAAAGATCAACAACGCGTTATCTCAGGCTTGAAACGTATTTCAAGACCAGGTTTACGTAGTTATGTTGACTCAGATAACGTACCAAAGGTTCTTAACGGATTAGGTATCGCTATTTTATCAACTTCAAAAGGTGTTATTACTGACAAAGAAGCCCGCGCTCAACACGTAGGTGGAGAAGTAATCGCTTATATCTGGTAATAAACTTATAAAGTAAGGAGGTGCACTAATTTGAGTCGTATCGGTTATAAAGTAATTGAAATACCTGCAGGTGTTGAAGTTACTCAAAAAGATGAAAACATTACTGTTAAAGGCCCTAAGGGTGAATTAACAAGAGAATTCAATTCAAAAATCAAGTTGACTATCGAAGGTAACGAAGCTAAGTTCACACGTGAAAGTGATAACGACAAAGCTCTTCACGGAACAATGCGTTCAAACCTTAACAACATGATTATTGGTGTTACAGAAGGTTACGAAAAGAAACTTGAACTACGTGGTGTTGGTTACCGTGCACAAGTTAAAGGTGACACACTAACTCTTTCAGTTGGTTACTCACATCCAGTTGTTATGGACGCACCAGAAGGTATCAAGATCGAATCACCTTCAAATACAGAAATCAACGTTTTAGGTATTTCAAAGCAAAAAGTTGGTCAATTTGCTGCTGAAATCCGCGATGTACGTTCTCCAGAACCTTATAAAGGTAAAGGTATTCGTTATGTTGGCGAATATGTACGTCGTAAGGAAGGTAAGACTGGTAAATAGTTTTAAATAAATCTATGAGGTGAAAATTGTGATTACAAAACCAGACAAAAACAAAGCACGTCAAAAGCGTCAAAAACGTATCCGTGCCAAAATCTCTGGTACTGCTGAGCGCCCACGCTTAAACGTATTCCGTTCGAATAAAAACATTTACGCTCAAATTATTGATGACGTAAAGGGTGTAACGCTAGCAAGTGCCTCAACTCTTGATAAAGAAGTTAAAGACGGTTCAAAAGTTGAACAAGCTGAAGCTGTTGGTGCATTGATTGCACAAAGAGCTCAAGAAGCAAAAATTAGCAATGTAATCTTTGATCGTGGTGGTTATCTATATCACGGACGTATTCAAAGTCTTGCTGAAGCAGCTCGTGAAAATGGGCTACAATTCTAGAAGGAGGAAACCAAATTTATGACATATATCGATCCATCTCAATTAGAATTAGAAGATCGCGTTGTCTCAATCAACCGTGTTACTAAGGTTGTTAAAGGTGGACGCCGTCTACGTTTTGCTGCTATCGTAATCGTTGGTGACAAGAATGGTCACGTAGGTTTCGGTACTGGTAAAGCTCAAGAAGTTCCTGAAGCTATTCGTAAAGCTGTTGAAGATGCTAAGAAGAACCTTATTGCCGTTCCTATGGTTGGCTCAACAATTCCTCATGAAGTTATTGGTAACTTTGGTGCCGGTAAGATCATGTTGAAACCTGCTGAAGAAGGTTCTGGTATTGCTGCTGGTGGTGCTGTTCGTGCCGTTATTGAATTATCAGGTGTTGGTGATGTTACAAGTAAATCACTTGGAAGAAACACTCCAATCAACGTAATTCGTGCAACAATCGAAGGACTAAAACAACTTAAGACTGCCGAAAGCGTTTCTGAAATGCGCGGAATCTCAGCCCAAGAATTGCTTAACTAGAAGAAAGGTGTGTAATTATGGCTAAACTTAGAATTACCCTAACTAGAAGTGCAGCTCACCGCCTTCCTGCTCAACGTAAAGTCGTAAAAGAACTTGGTCTTGGAAGAGTTTCAAGTTCAGTTGTTAAGCCGGATGATCCTGCTATTCGTGGTGCTGTATTGAAAATCGCTCATTTAGTTAGCGTTGAAGAAGTTAAAGATTAATAAAATTATAAAAGATTAGGAGGTGCAATAATGGAACTAAACGAACTTAAGCCAAGTGCAGGCTCAAGACACTCAAGAAAGCGTCTAGGTCGTGGTACTTCAAGTGGTACAGGTAAAACTGCTGGTCGTGGTCAAAAAGGTCAATTGGCTAGATCAGGTGGTAAGACACGTATTGGTTTTGAAGGTGGACAAATGCCTTTGTTCCGTCGTATGCCAAAACGTGGATTCAATAACATCAACCGCAAGGAATATGCTATTGTAAACCTAAGTGATTTAAGTAAGTTTAATGACGGTGCTGAAGTTAATGTTGAAACATTGAAAGCAGCAGGCGTTATCAAGAAAGAATATAATGGTGTTAAGTTGCTTGCTAACGGTGAGGTTAGTGCTAAGTTAACTGTTAAAGTTGCTAAGAGTTCAGCTGCAGCTGTTAAAGCAATCGAAGCCGCTGGTGGCACTGTAGAGGTGATCTAATGCTTAGAACTATCAGAGATGCTCTAAAGGTAAAAGAAATTCGTAAGAAGATTCTATTTACCTTGATGTTACTTGTTATATATCGTTTGGGATCCCAAATTACCGTGCCCGGTGTTAATGCTGCGGCAATGGATAAGGTTGGTTCTACCGGCTTGGTTCCTTTATTGGATACTGTAACTGGTGGTGGTCTTTCAAACTACTCTATTTTCTCAATGGGTGTTTCACCATTCATCACGGCCCAAATTGTCGTTCAACTTCTACAAATGGACATTGTTCCTAAGTTTGTAGAGTGGAGTAAACAAGGTGAAGTTGGTCGTAGAAAGTTAAATCAAGTAACGAGATATTTGACGATTGTTTTAGGTTTTGTTCAGTCAATCGGTATTACTGCCGGTTTTAACCAATTAAGTGGTTTAGGATTAGTTAAATCTCCTAATATGCGAGCTTTCGTTACCATTGGTATCATTTTAACGGGTGGTACAATGCTTCTTACTTGGATCGGTGAACAAATCACTGATAAAGGTTTGGGTAATGGAGTTTCAGTAATTATTTTCGCTGGTATTATTGCTAGGTTCCCTAACGGACTACAACAAATTTACCGTGATTATATTACTAATGCTAGTTCTGCAGATCTTGCTAAGAATATTGGATTCCTTGTGGGTCTGGTAATTCTTGTTTTGATTGTTGTCCAGTTTGTTACATACGTTCAACAAGCCAATAGAAGGATTCCTATTCAATATACAAGACGTGCAGCTGGTAGTGGTAGTGAAAGTTTTCTACCATTGAAGGTTAACGTTGCTGGTGTTATTCCTGTTATCTTCGCAAGTTCATTTATTGTTACACCTCAAACTATTTTGATGGCGTTCCAAGCAAATCACAGTGGAGATCAATGGTATCAAGTATTAACAGAAATATTCAGTATGCAGACTACAACAGGTTCTATTATTTATACATTGTTGATTGTATTATTTACATTCTTCTATGCATTTGTTCAAGTAAATCCTGAGAAGCTTGCAGAAAACCTACAAAAACAAGGGGCTTATATCCCTGGAGTTTGGCCTGGTAATGAAACAATCAAGTTCATGTCAGGTGTGTTAATGAGACTATCAACCGTCGGAGCTGCGTTCCTAGGTTTGGTTTCATTACTTCCATTGTTGGCAGCTAACCTATTCAATTTACCTCAATCTATCGGATTAGGTGGTACGAGTTTATTGATTATCGTTGGTGTTGCTTTGGAAATGGATCGTCAATTACGTGGTCTTTTGATGAAGCGTGAATACGTTGGATTTATTAGATAATTGGAGATGTGACAATGAATATTGTATTGATGGGATTGCCTGGTGCTGGTAAAGGTACTCAAGCAGAAAAGATTGTTGAAGATTTTAAAGTTGTTCATATTTCAACTGGTGACATGTTTAGAGCAGCCATGGCTAACAAGACAGAAGTTGGTCTAAAGGCTAAAGGGTTCATTGATAAAGGTGAACTTGTTCCGGATGATGTTACCGAAGCTATCGTCGAAGAACGTTTAGCTGAAGATGATGTTCAAAAAGATGGATATATGTTAGATGGATTTCCGAGAACTCTTGAACAGGCTAACGCTTTACAGACAATTGCAAAGAATGTAAACAAACCGATAGATGCTGTCATCTATATCGATGTAAAGCCTGAAACATTAGTTGATCGTTTATCTGGAAGATATATTTGTTCTAATTGTGGAGCAACTTATCATAAAATTTACAATCCTACTAAGGTAGAAGGAACATGTGACGTCTGTGGCGGACATGAGTTCTATCAACGTGAGGACGATAAACCTGAAACTGTTAAGAATAGATTGAAAGTTAATATTGAAATGAATACACCACTAATTGACTTCTATGACAAGTTAAACTTGTTACATAAGATCAATGGTGAACAGGAAATAGATGAAGTTTATAACGAAGTAAAGAAAGTTTTACAAAGTCTGTAAGACTTTTTGCTTTGAATGTTTACATGTACGGAAAATTATTGTATAATTCGCCAGTATATGCAGAATAATTTCATCCCGTATGGAGGTTAATATCTTTGGCAAAAGAAGATGTCATTGAAGTAGAAGGTACAATTTCAGAAACATTGCCTAATGCGATGTTTAAGGTAAAGCTTGAAAATGGAGCTACAGTTCTAGCCCATGTATCAGGTAAAATCCGTATGCACTACATTAGAATTTTACCCGGTGACAAGGTTACCGTGGAATTATCCCCTTATGATTTAACCAAGGGAAGAATTACATATAGATATAGATAATAAGTTTTTTAATGGAATGGAGGTTCCACAATATGAAAGTAAGACCATCCGTTAAACCTATGTGCGAACACTGTAAGGTAATTAAGAGACGCGGTCGCGTCATGGTTATTTGCTCTGCAGATCCAAAGCACAAACAAAGACAAGGATAATTAATAGGAGGTGTATTGATTAATGGCTCGTATAGCAGGTGTAGATTTACCTCGTGATAAGAGAATCGTTATCGCCCTAACATACATTTTTGGTATTGGCGAAACAACAGCTCAAAAAGTACTTAAAGATGCTGGCGTATCAGAGGATATTCGTACAAGAGACTTAACTCCTGATCAAGAAGATAAAATTCGTGCAGAAGTTGATAAAGTTCGTGTCGAAGGTGACTTACGTCGTGAAGTAAGTATGAACATCAAGAGACTACAAGAAATTGGCTCATATCGTGGTATGAGACATCGTCGTGGGTTGCCAGTTCGTGGACAAAACACAAAGAATAACGCAAGAACTCGTAAGGGTAAGAAGACTACCATTGCAGGTAAGAAGAAGTAATAATAAGATAGGAGGTTAATCATGGCACAAAGTAAAGGTCGTAAGCGCCGTACTAAGAAGCATATTGAAGCTGGTGTTGCACATATCCACTCAACTTTCAATAACACACTTGTTATGATCACTGATGTTAACGGTAATGCCGTTTCATGGTCATCAGCAGGTGCACTAGGATTCAAGGGTAGTCGTAAATCAACACCATTTGCCGCACAAATGGCTGGAGAAGCAGCTGCTAAAGAATCAATGGAACATGGTATGAAAACAGTCGAAGTAGCTGTTAAAGGTCCAGGATCTGGTCGTGAAGCTGCAATCCGTTCACTACAAGCTACTGGTTTGGAAATTACTGCTATTCGTGATGTTACACCAGTTCCTCATAATGGTTCTCGTCCTCCAAAGCGTCGTCGTGTATAGAATGGTTGTATACCCATATGAACTAAGCTACACACATTTCGTTTTGAAAGGGGAACTAACCGAATGATCGAATTTGAAAAGCCAGCTATTACTTCTGTTGAAGAAAATAGTAGTTATGGTAAATATATTATCGAACCGCTTGAAAGAGGTTATGGTACAACTTTAGGTAATTCATTACGTAGAGTTTTATTAGCATCATTGCCAGGTACAGCGGTATCTGATATTCAAATAGACGGTGTATTGCATGAATTTTCAGCTGTTGATGGCGTAATTGAAGATGTTACACAAATTGTGCTTAACGTCAAAAAATTAAAGCTTAAGTCTTATGCTGAAGACAGTTTAAAAGCTGAGATCGATATTGTTGGTCCCGCAACTGTTACAGCTAAAGATATCAAGGCTGATGATGACTTGGAAATCCTCGATCCAGAACAATTTATTTGTACTGTTGCTGAGGGTGGACACTTCCACATGCAAATGACAATAAAAAATGGTCGTGGATATACTCCTGCAGAACAAAATAAGACGGACGAAACACCTATTGGTGTTCTTCCAGTTGACTCAATTTTTACACCTGTAGAAAAAGTTAACTATCAAGTTGAAAACACTCGTGTGGGTAAGAGAAACGACTTCGACAAATTAACAATCGATATCTGGACAAATGGTTCAATTGGACCACGCGAAGCTATTAGTTTGTCAGCTAAGATTCTTACAGAACATCTAAACAGTTTTGTAAATCTTACTGAAGAAGCTAAGAGTGCTGATATGATGATCGAAAAAGAGGAAACTCAAAAAGAAAAGAAACTTGAAATGACTATTGAAGAACTTGATTTGTCAGTTCGTTCATATAATTGTTTGAAGCGTGCCGGTATTAATACTGTGCAAGAGCTTACTGAAAAATCCGAAGCAGATATGATGCGTGTCCGTAATCTTGGACGTAAATCACTTGTTGAGGTAAAAGAAAAGCTTGCTGATCTTGGATTATCATTGAAGCAAGAAGACTAATAATATCAAATTCAAACAGGAGGTATAGACATGGGCTACCGCAAATTAGGACGTAACAGTTCACAAAGAAAAGCAATGTTACGCGATTTAACTACTGATTTACTCATTAATGAACATATTGTTACAACTGAAACTCGTGCTAAAGAAATCAGTCGTACAACAGAAAAAATGATAACCTTAGGTAAACGCGGAGATTTGCATGCTCGTCGCCAAGCTGCTGCTTATGTTAGAAACGAAGTTGCTAACATTACAGAAGAAGATGACGCAGTTGTTGTTCAATCAGCTCTTCAAAAACTTTTCAGTGATATTGCACCTCGTTACAAAGAACGTAATGGTGGATACACACGTATTTTGAAGACAACTCCACGCCGTGGAGATGCTGCTCCAATGGTTATTATTGAATTAGTTTAATAATAATTGTTTATTAATAAATAAAAAATCAGTCATTCTGATGAATTAGTGAGTGTTAAGATGATGGTTGTATTATACAGCTAAGTCTATCTCTGAGATTCCCATGATTTGGGAACACTAATTTGTCGAATGATTTTTTTTTGCTCAAATTTGTTATTATATAGATAACACAGTTTTGAGGAGACAACTTTTGGAAAAAATCATTTCAATCAAAAATTTAAATTACACTTATCCGGAAGCTAAAACTCCAGCAATAAATGACCTTTCGCTAGATATCTATAAAAATGAATGGTTGTCTATTGTTGGTAAGAATGGTAGTGGAAAATCTACTTTGACAAAGTTGATCGATGGGTTAATAGAAGCAAGCTCTGGAACCATTGCAGTTGATGGTCAGGAAATAAATGAAGATAATATTTGGGATGCACGGAAAAAAATTGGTATTATTTTCCAGAACCCGGATCATCAATTTGTTGGTGCCACTGTTGAGGACGATGTAGCCTTTGGGTTAGAGAATCAAGGCATGCCCCGAGAACAGATGATTATAGCAGTTGATCATGCGCTTGAATTAGTAAAAATGTCAGAATTTAAAAAGCGTGATCCACAGTCATTGTCAGGTGGTCAGAAACAGCGAGTGGCTATTGCAGGAGTTTTGGCAACTAGACCTCAAATTATCATTATGGATGAGTCAACCAGTATGTTAGACCCTGATGGCCGCAAGACGGTGTTGAATCTAGTTGAACAATTGCGAGAACAACAAGATTTAACCATTATCTCAATAACGCATGATATTGAAGAGACAGAATTATCACAAAGAATTGTTGTTTTGAATGATGGTCAGATTGTTAAAGATGGCAAACCAGAAGAGATATATGATTTGGGGCCTGAATTAACTAATTATGGGCTTGAGGAGCCATTTTCAAGTAAATTAATGTCAACACTAAGAGAGTCTGTAAAATTGCCTGAAGGCTATCTTAGTGGGAGAGAACTGAAGGAACAATTATGGAAATTACATTCGAACATGTAACACACTCATATAATGCCGATGGTCCTACTGCTAGTTTGGGATTAGATGATGTTTCCTTGACTATTAAGGATGGATTATTTACGGCTATTGTTGGTCAAACTGGATCTGGGAAGTCAACTTTAGTTCGCCACATCAATGCTTTATTAAAACCTACATCAGGAATCGTTAAAATTGGTAGTCGTGTTATTGACTCAGAGACCAGTAATAAGAATTTGAAATCATTGCGTAAACAAGTAGGGATGGTTTTTCAGTTTCCTGAGAGCCAGTTATTTGAAGAGACTGTGGAAAAAGATATTATGTTTGGACCAATTAATTTTGGCGCTACAGAAGATCAAGCTAAAGAGTCCGCTCAAAAGATGATTCAAATGGTCGGATTGGATGAATCCTATTTGAGCAAGTCACCATTTGACTTGTCAGGTGGTCAGATGCGTCGAGTAGCTATTGCAGGAGTTTTGGCTAGTGATCCGGAAACTATTATTTTAGATGAACCAACTGCAGGGTTAGATCCGGTGGGTCGTCAAGAAATTATGGATATGTTTAAAGGATTGCAGAAAAATGGAAAAACAATTGTCTTGATAACGCATAACATGGATGATGTAGCAAATTATGCGGATGATGTAGCAGTTATCCACAGTGGAAAACTAATTGCCAATGGTTTACCTAAAGACATTTTTAACAACAATGACTTATTAAAGAATGACTTGTTAACCTTGCCAAAGAGTGCAGAATTTGCTAAAAAGTTATCGCAAAAGGGATTTAGTTTTTCTAAATTACCGATTACAATTGATGAATTAGGAACTGAAATTAAACAACAGTTAAATGGTGATTAAATGGATAAAATAATTTTGGGAAGATATTTACCTGGGGATTCACTGATTTATCATTTGGACCCTCGTGGCAAATTCTTATTAACATTTTACTTTGTAGGAATAGTTTTCTTTGCTAATAATGTGGCTTCTTATGCGCTTTTGTTGGCTTTCGTTTTATTTGCGGTCTATCTATCAAAGATTAACTTTGGGTTCTTTATTAAGGGATTAAAGCCCGTCTTTTGGTTAATTTTATTTACAGTTATTTTACAGCTATTATTTACGCCTAGTAATAATCCTATTTGGCATTGGGGAATATTCACTTTGTCTAAAGAAGGAATGGTTATTTCAGCATATATCTTTATGAGATTCATTTTGATTATTTTTATTTCGACGTTATTAACGTTGACGACGACCCCAATTGAGATTTCCGATTCAATCGAGAGCATTTTGAAGCCGTTAAAAAGAATTAATTTCCCAGTTACACAGGTAGCTTTGATGTTGTCGATTGCGTTAAGATTTGTTCCTTTATTAGTTGATGAGACTACCAAAATTATGGATGCACAACGTGCTCGTGGGGTTGATTTTGGAGAAGGCGGATTGATTAAGCGAATTAAATCATTTGTACCAATTCTAATTCCCTTATTTGTTAGTAGCTTTTCGATTGCTTATGATCTGGCAATTGCGATGGAATCTCGTGGCTATAAAGATGGTGAAGGAAGAAGTAAATATCGTGTGTTGAGTTGGGCTAGACGAGATAATTTAACGATTATTTTTATGATAGGTTTGACGATTATTCTATTATTTTTACGGAGTTATTAATTTATGACAAGATACAAGTTAACCATCGCCTATGATGGAACAAAGTTTCACGGATTTCAGCGTCAAAATGAACTACGAACTGTTCAGGGGGTTTTAGAAAAGGCTCTTTCTAAAATGACCAAAGGGAAACAAATCGATGTAGTCGGTTCTGGAAGAACTGATGCGGGTGTACATGCTTTTGGTCAAGTTATCCACTTTGATTATCCCGGAGAAATGTCGGCCGAGAATATGTTAAGAGCTGTTAATTCATTAATGCCTTTGGATGTCATTGTGAAGGATTCTGTCATAGTTGATGAAGCTTTTCATGCTCGATTCGGTGTGAAGAAAAAAACTTATCAGTATCGGGTAGATTGTGGACATTATACTGATCCATTCAAAAGGTTTTACACAGGTCATTATCCTTATGCATTGGTTGTGGATAAAATTCAAATTGCTTTGAAGGATTTAGTAGGAGAGCATGATTTTACTAGTTTTGCTGCCTCAGGTGGTGTGATTGAAAATAAAGTTAGGACTATCTATTCTGCTACATGTGTGTATAATAAAAACAATGACGAATTAGTTTTCGAATTTACAGGCAATGGCTTCCTATATAATATGGTTAGAATTTTGGTTGCTACTCTGTTAGAGATTGGAAATGGGCGCAGGGATGTACATGATTTCTTGAGATTATTTGAGGTAAAAGACCGACAAGAGGCAAGAGGAACCGCTCCTGCAAGTGGGCTATATTTAAAAGAAGTTTTTTATGAATAATCTGTGGATAAATATTGACTTACAATGTAAATCACAGTATTATTGTAACTGGTATTGTTTGCCCCACGATAAGCCCCGGAAACTTATTAGGTTGTCAAACAGACGTAGAAACTGGAGGAAATTAAAGTGCGTACAACACCATTAGCAAAAGCAAGTGAAGTTGAACGTAAATGGTATGTTATAGATGGTGAAGATGTTGTCTTAGGTAGACTTTCATCAGTTGTTGCTTCTATTCTTAGAGGTAAGAACAAACCAACTTACACACCTAACGTTGATACAGGTGATAATGTTATTGTCATCAATGCAGATAAAGTTAGATTAACAGGTAAAAAAGCAAAGAATAAGATTTACTATTCTCATTCAGATCACCCAGGTGGGTTGAAGAGTATTAGTGCTGGCGAAAAACAAGCTACAAAGCCTGAAAGATTCGTTGAAGATTCTATTCGCGGTATGTTACCTAAGAACACTCTTGGTCGTCAAGAAATCAAAAAGTTGCATGTATATGCAGGTTCTGATCACAAACACCAAGCACAAAATCCAGAAATGTTGGATATCAACAAACTAATTTAAGGAGGAAAAGAATTTGGCACAAGTATCATACGCCGGAACAGGTCGTCGCAAGGACTCAGTTGCTCGTGTACGCCTAGTACCCGGAAACGGAAAGATTACTATCAACAAACGTGATGTCAAAGATTACATTCCTTTTGACAATTTGATTGCTGATATGAAACAACCTCTAGATGTTACTGAAACAGCAGAAAACTATGACGTTATTGCTAACGTTAACGGTGGTGGCTTCTCAGGACAAGCTGGAGCAATTAGACATGGTATTGCAAGAGCCCTACTTGATGTAGACCCTGATTTCAGACCTACACTTAAGTCAGCCGGCTTCTTAACACGTGACCCTCGTATGAAGGAACGTAAGAAACCAGGTCTTAAGAAAGCCCGTAAGGCTTCACAATTCTCAAAACGTTAATATTTATATTTCCAGTTTTGATTCAAAAACATCTCTCTGTGTGAGAGATGTTTTTTTGTTATCATATTTTATCAACAAAGGGTGTGTATAAATGTTAAAAATAAAAAACTTATCAACAAATTATCAAGTAAGAAAGTTAACAACTAGTGATGTTAATAGGGCTTTTGAGTTAGTTCAAAGCAATCCTACGTATTTTGCCTATTGTCCACCTCAAGCAACTAGACATTCGATTTTGGAAGATATGAAAGTTGTTCCCGCCAATAAGAGTTTGGATGATAAATATTATCTAGGTTTCTTTGATGATACTAAGTTAATTGCCATTTTAGATTTAATTATGGGATATCCAGATGATGAAAGTGCCTGGATTGGTTTCTTTATGGTGGATGCAACGTCTCAAGGCAAAGGAATCGGGTCTGATATTATTAATGATATTTCGGATGGAATTAAGGTTGCTGGATTTAAACGAATCGAATTGGCTTATGCTAAAGGAAATTCGCAGAGTGAACGCTTCTTATTGAAGAATGGTTTTATTAAAGATGGCCGCGAGGTTGCAGTGCCAGGTTATACTGTTGTTGTAATGGAAAAGAAACTTTAAAACTAAATGACATATGGTATATTAGAAATGAATCTTAAGGAGAGAGAATTTTTAATAAATATGGCATATAAAGTAGACTTTAAAAAGGTTTCAACGATTGGTTTGGAGAGTTCGCCAGTTGCTGATAAGTTAGCTGGATTGAGAGCTAATGAAGCACGTTATTTTCGTAATAAGTATCGGCATGAATTCGTAACTATGCCTGCAGATGAAAATCCAGAGATC
Organism: Companilactobacillus nuruki; assembly: GCF_002872255.1. Classification (GTDB taxonomy): domain Bacteria; phylum Bacillota; class Bacilli; order Lactobacillales; family Lactobacillaceae; genus Companilactobacillus; species Companilactobacillus nuruki. The sequence goes on along the minus strand of NZ_NIPR01000052.1, from coordinate 42,924 downwards.
TTGAATCGAATTGAAACAATACTAAAGGAACGTGATATGGAGTTTCCCTATAAACCATTAGAGGTTAGTGATTTTGTTGTGGAAAACACCCGTTGGTCACATGTATTTTATGAGAACGGTCTTGAGGTCAATATTCTATATAGTTTAGATCCTAATGGGAAAAGAGCAGTTGGTTTCAAGTTGACTGAAGGGATGGATGTTCCTGAAGAGTTTGAAGGCAAGTTTAAATTTGTTCGTCAACGATCAAGTTTAGCCGGTATAATTCGAGGTACTTATTTTGTTATTAAGGGTAATTACTAAAAAAATAACTTCACAGAGTGGAATTTCTTCCATTTGTGAAGTTATTTTTATTTTGCCATGATATCGGTATAAACCGTAACAGCAACTAATAATAAAGTCATTAGTATAATTAATCCGATGAAGATCATATGACGTTTTTTATTCATTAATAATACTGCTACAAATTCACGAATAAGTGCATTTGGTAGAAAGTACAATCTAGTAGATGCACCGATTCCGTTGGCAGTAATTCCGGCCATACGGGCATATAAACCAGCTCGAAAGATATGATAGTTATTACTAAAGAACTTAATGTAGGCACCTTTATTACCATAATCTGCTTGAATCATGTCTTTTGAAAATTGCATATTCTGTAAGGTGTTGCGAGATTTATCTTCTAAAATAACTAGATTCTTATCCCAACCATGTGCGATTGCATAGTCTGCCATTGCTTTGGCTTCCGAAAGTTTTTCGTCAGGTCCTTGACCACCAGAGAAAATAATTTTTGGCGCAGGACGTCCCTTTTTGATTTGTTTATTGGCAAATCTAAGGGCTGCTTCAATTCGATTACCTAGTAATTTTGAAACTGTATCACCATTGATTAAACCAGCGCCTAAAACTATTAAGTAATTAGCTTTGTATCGTTTTGGCACAAATTGATAAAGAAAAACGTTAACTAAAAAATTGTAAGAACAAATACCTAGGTATATTCCAATAAATGGTAATCCAGAGATCAGAGTATTAAACCAATTAGGTAAAAATTTGGCTTTATCTGCCATGAAGATATTGATAAACCATAAGGCAATTAAAAAGATAGCTAGAAATAATGTCAACATATTGGAAAGTGTATGACTTTCCCGTTTCCAAACTAAGAAGGCATTCCAGAGTAATAAAGCCCACATAAAGATCATTATTAAGGCAATAATGACCATAATTAATATAAATAGCATTCCCATTATAAAAATAAAGTGTGGATTGCCAGTACTGAAAATTAGAACAGCTAGTTCAGTCAAAAAGAAAATGAAGAAGATAGTAAAAGTAATACCATTTATTAATCTTCGAGGTTCTTTAAGCCAAGTAAATAAAAATATTCCTAACAGTGCGACAGTAATTAATCCCAAATAAAGTGAAACATGCTGTGCATCATGCATATAAGGAGTAATTTCATTCATAAAATCACCTCTCTTTAACAAAATATAATATTATTTCCCTCAAAAAATAATCATATTAATTTTATCATAGCCAAGGGGATCGTTTTACTAAAATGGTTATAAAAAATTAATGCATTACTAATACTTATGTTTACTTACAAAAGCTTAAAAAATGTTACAATCTTTCTAGGAGGTGGAAAGATTGTATCAAGAGCAAAGATTAGAGGAAATATTGAAGTTGTTGCAGGAGAACGAGGTTCTAACAACTGAAAAGATGATAGAACATTTCGGTGTCTCTAGAGATACAGTAAGACGTGATTTTAGTAAATTATCCAATGAAGGCAAAGTCAAACGAATTCACGGAGGAGTTATGCAATTGGAGACAGATAAAAAAATCTCGTCTTTCAATGATAGATTAGATTCCTTTACGATTTCTAAAAAACAAATTGCGGAAATTGCTAACAATTATATTCAAACTGATGGAACTTATTTTTTTGATGTTTCAACAATTGTCTTAAAATTAGCTCAAATATTGGATGCTAAAGCTACTATTTATACTCACTCTTTAGATAACTCTATTATGCTAAGTAGTAAAGATAATATTTCCTTACATTTGTTAGGTGGCAAGTTTTTTATAAAAAATCGTTTCTTTTATTCTTTAAATGAAGCTGAGATTTTGAATAATATTAAATTTGATGTTGCATTTATTGGGGCAGCAGGTTTGAAAAATGGACAAGTTAGTTTTGAAGATCAAACAGATGCATATCTTAAACAATTAGTTTTAAAGAACGCTAAAAGGAAAATCATTTTGGCTGAAGAATCTAAATTTTCAAAAGAAGCTACTTATACTATAGGGAATCTAAATGATTTTGATTTATTGATAACAGATCAAAAGCCTGGTTCAAGAATTCTTTCCATGATTGATGTTAAATACGGGAGTGATGATAATGGTTATTAAATTAATTTTGAGTGATATTGATGGAACAATTTTAAATGATAATAATGAAGTTGACAGTGATTTAAAACAGACTGTAAAGGAATTAAAAAATAAGGATATCCCTTTTGTCTTGGCTTCTGCAAGATCCCCTAAGGGCATGTTACCAATAGCTAAAGAATTAGGTGTATTGAATAATCCGATTGCATGTTATAACGGCGCTTTGGTTATTAAGGATCTACAAAATGATGAATATTCGAAAATCTTGAGTCATGAATTAAATGTAGAAGAGGTCAAACGTATTATAAAAACAGTTCATGATAAATATAATAATGTTTCGATAAATCTATATTCAGGTTCTGATTGGTATGCTGAAAATCTTGATAAATGGGTCAAAATTGAATCAGAGATAACTAATTTGACACCAATATTAACTGATTTTGATAAATTGATCGAAAATAATCCAGTCCACAAGATTCTTTTAGTAAGTGAACCAGACGAAATCTCGGTGTTGTTAAATGATTTAGAGAGATCAAACTATGATGATAGTTCATTTTATTTGTCGAAACCAAACTATTTAGAAATTACCAATAGTCAGGTTTCAAAAGAAAAGGCTTTGCGAGAATTGACTAGTACTTATAATTTATCACTCGACCAAACGATGACCTTGGGCGACAATTATAACGATATTCCAATGTTAAAAATTGCTGGACTGGGTGTTGCAATGGAGAATGCGCCTACTGATGTTAAAGACTTTGCGGATGCTATTACAGAGGATAATAATAAGAATGGTGTATCTAAAGCGATTAAAAAGTATGTTTTGAGATAAAGAAGGATAATATGAAAAAGATTTCCATTATTAAAGATGATATTTCAAATTTATCATTTCATGTTGATGTAATTGTAAATGCCGCTAACAGCAGTTTGATTCCTGGTGGTGGAGTTGATGGTGCTTTGAATCGACAAGCTGGTCCAAAGTTAAAACAAGCTATGCTCAAAATAGGCGGAACAAGAACCGGGACGGCAGTTTATACTTCGGCTTATAATCTTAATGCTGATTATGTTATCCATGCTGTTGGACCGAGATATAACGATGGAAAGCATGATGAAAAAGAGCTTTTACAATCAACTTATAAGAATAGTTTATTAATAGCTAAAAATTTAAATGTTAAATCAATTGCTATGCCTTTCATAAGCTCGGGAATTTATGGATATCCTTTGAAAGAGGCCATAGATATTGTAATTGATGTTATTAAAGAAATGAATTTAGATATGATCATCTACTTAGTAGTTTTGATTCTAATACTAAACAAATTGCTGAGGATGTTATAGGTACAAAAAAGTACCTATAACACTAAAAAGTACATACTATTCAAATCAATCAATTCGAATTATATTAGTTATACGAATTAATTAATAAGGAGAAAATAATGATTAACTCACTTAGTGATCGAATTGAATTGAATAATGGAACTAAGATTCCTGGTTTAGGTTTGGGAGTTTTCCAAATTCCTGATGAGAAGACAGCTGAGGTTGTAGCAAATGGTATTAAACAAGGATATCGTTTAATTGATACGGCCCAAGTTTATGGCAACGAAGCAGGGACAGGTGAAGGAATTCGCCGTGGATTGAAAGAAAATAATTTAAAACGTGAAGATTTATTTATTACTTCAAAAGTTTGGAATAATCATTTAACGTATGACGAAACAATTGCTGAATTCAACGACAGTCTTTATAAATTGGGCCTTGATTACCTAGATCTATATCTAATTCACTGGCCTGGCGATAACTCATTTAAGGATTCATATTTGGCTTTGGAGCATCTCTATGAAACTGGCAAAATAAAAGCTATTGGCGTATCCAATTTCCAAATTCACCATTTAGAAGAATTGGCTAGTTTTGCTAAAGTAATACCAGTTTTAAATCAGGTTGAATCACATCCAAAATTAAATCAAACACAATTACGCGACTATGGCGCTAAACACGGTATTAAAATTCAGGCGTGGTCTCCATTGATGCAAGGTAAGATTTTGAAAAATACTACGTTACAAAAAATTGCTGATAAGTATCATAAGTCAGTTGCACAAGTGATTTTGCGTTGGGATATTCAAAGAGACGTTTTATTAGTTGTTAAGTCTGTACATCCCGACCATATGCAAAGTAATGCTGATGTATTCGACTTTAATTTAGATCAGATTGATATGACTACAATCGATAATATGAATGAGGATTTACGTGTGGGACCAAACCCAGATGAATTTGATTTTTAGGAGGATTGTCTAATGGATCTACATTTAAAAAATAAGCTAGCCTTAATTACCGGATCAACTAAGGGAATTGGTAAGGCCATTGCGATTGAAATGGCTCGTGAAGGTACTAATGTAATTATTAATGGTAGAAAACAGGATGATGTTGACCGTGTGGTCGCAGAAATAAGCCAAAAGTTTCCTCAAACAAATCCTCAAGGCGTTGCTGCTGATTTAGCAAAAACAACTGATCGAAAAAGGTTGTTTGAAACAATTTCTAAGATAGATATTTTGGTTAACAATATGGGAATTTTTCAACCAATGGATTACTACGAAATTAGTGATGACATTTGGGAAAATTTCTTTAGAGTTAATGTCCTAGCTGGTAATGCATTAGCCAAATTTTATCTACCTAAAATGTTAGAACAAGATTTTGGAAGAATAATTTTTATTGCTAGTGAAGAGGCTGTGATGCCTTCTGGGGAAATGCCTCAATATAGCATGACTAAATCAATGAATTTATCATTGGCTAAGAGTTTATCCAAACTAACGGTGGCAAGTCACGTGACTGTTAATACGATCATGCCAGGTTCAACTTTGACCGAAGGCGTGCAAAAAATGTTGAATGATATGTATAGAGATAGTGAGTTACCTAAAGAAAAATGGGAAAGTGATTTCATGAAAAATCATCGGTCACGGTCACAAATCCAGCGTTTGATCAGACCTGAGGAGATTGGACGATTTACAGCTTTTGTAGCTAGTCCTGATTCATCATCTTTTTCTGGGGAAGCCTTAAGAGTTGATGGTGGTTTGGTACCAACAATTTTTTAGAAAAATCGTTAAATAATTGTTTTTAGATTTATTGAAAGAGCTTACAATGGAGACATAGTTGAGAAAAGGGAGTGGATTCTATGTTCTTTATTGATACATCTAAAAACAAAAAGCCAGTTTATAACGCAATCGTTAATCAATCATTGGATAATTATTTAGTTAATGATTTACGCCTGCCAGGTCATGGATTGATTCTGTATATTAACAATCCTTCAGTAATCGTAGGTGTCCACCAGAATGCTTACGCTGAAGTTAATTTTCCATATTTGAAAGAGAAGAATATTCACTTGGTTCGTAGAACCTCAGGTGGGGGTGCTGTCTACCATGATTATGGTAATTTGATCTTTGAAAATATTGTTATCGGTGACGATGGACATTTTGGTGACTATGCATATTTTGCCCAACCTATTATTGATGCATTGCATGATATGGGGGCTAAGGGTGTCGAGATGCGTGGTAGAAACGACATTGTTGTTGATGGTAAGAAATTCTCTGGTATGACGATGTTTAAAGTTGGTGATTCATACGCCGCTGGTGGAACATTGATGTTTGATTTGGATATGGATACTGCAAGTAAGGTTTTGACACCTGAAAAAGATAAATTGGAATCTAAGGGTGTTAAGTCGGTCAATAAACGAATTACTAATATTAAACCTTATTTGGATGAACCTTATAGAAGTATGAATGCCAATGAATTTAAAGATGAACTACTCAAAAGGATTTATCATGTAGAGAAACTTTCTGATATTGAGACATATACTTTAAATGATCATGATTGGGATGTTATTGAATCACGCCTGAAAGATAAATATGATACTGATGAATGGAATTATGGTAAGAATCCTGGCTTTACTAACTATGTTTCAAAGCATTTTGATATTGGAACAGTAGCCTTTAATTTTTCATTGAAGAATCAAAAGATTTCTGATATCCGAATTTATGGTGATTTTATTACTGGTGGAGATATTCATTTAATTGAACAGTCGCTCTTGGGAGCAGATTTTACTAAAGCTGGTTTGGAAGAAGCATTTTCAAAAGTTGACCTTGCTGCTAACTTGGGAAAAATTGATCCTAGTTTGTTAATTGAACTGTTATTGTCTAAAAAATAAAAGATACCCTATAATCGTTAGAATTTTGAGTTAACGGTTATAGGGTATCTTTTTAAATTTTATTATTAATTAACCATTTGTTCGTTGACATATTGGGCATATAATTCATGTTCTTTCATCAATTGTTTATGTGTACCATGTCCAGTTACAGATCCATGTTCAATAAAGTAAATTTGATCTGCGTCAACAATAGTTGAAAGACGGTGAGCGATAACTAAAGTTGTTCTACCAACCATCAGTTGATCTAGCGCACGTTGAACTTTTTCTTCAGATTCTGAATCGAGGCTGGCCGTGGCTTCATCAAGCATTAGAATTTTAGGATCACGCAAGAAAGCACGAGCAATAGCAATTCTTTGTTTTTGTCCACCAGATAATTTGACACCACGTTCACCAATTTGGGTATCTAATTGTTCTGGAAAAGCCTTAACAAATTCGTCAGCATAAGCTAGTTCTAGTCCATGCCATAATTGTTCATCAGTTAGTTTTGTGTCCAAACCATATTGCAAATTGTCACGAATACTACCAGCAAAAACAGCACTATCTTGGGATACATATCCAATTTGTGAGCGCCAGTTGGATAAATCAATATCTTTAATATTGTGATTGCCAATAAGTATAGAACCGTTATCAGGTTGATAAAATCTCTCTAAAAGTGAGAAGATCGTTGATTTACCACCACCAGAAGGACCAGCAAAAGCGATTACGGTGTTAGGCTTTGCTTCGAAGGAAACATCATGAAGAATCTGATTATCTGCATCATAACTAAAGTTCAAATGAGCGGCAGTTATGGTTTGGCCTTCGACATTAACTTCTTGATTAGAAGTGGTAGTTTCTGGCTCAGTATTCAAGATTTCTTGAATTCTTTCAGTTGATCCCATAGCCTTTTGAACTTGAGAAAAGAATGTGGCAAAACTAGCTATAGGTGTGATGATATTGAATAAATATAGTAGGAAAGCAACTAATGAACCACTAGAGAGAGTTCCTTGTTGAATTCTAACGGCACCGTATCCAAGAATTCCAACGAAGATTCCCAACATTGCTGTTGTCATGATAGGTTGAAGAACAGCTTCAATACGGGCGTCCTTGATACCAACATTAAAAATTTTGTTGATATAGTTTCCACCAGTTGTTTTTTCAAATTCCTCACCATTACTGGATTTGATTAAACGAACTTCTGACAGTTTTTCACTGGCATCAGCGTTGAAATCTGCAGTGGCAGCTTGTAGTCTTCTGCCAAGTTTTGACATTATTCGACCGATAGGTAAAAGAATCAAAACAAATACGGGTATGATGGCGAACATTAATGATGCCATCTTCCAATCCATGAAGAAAAGTATAAACATAGATCCAACTAATTGAATAGCACCAGTAACAAAATTAGGAAATTGGGATGTAATTAAATCCTTGATGACACTAGTGTCGTTAACTAATCGCGAACTGCTCTCACCAGATTTATGATCATCAAAATAATCTACTGGTAATTTTAACAAGTGGGCCCACAGTTTTTCACGCAAAGTTTTAACTGAACTCTCACCGACGTATCTTAAAATATAGCCACCAATCGTTCCAAAGCCTAATTGAATCAAGAAAGCTAGTACTAAAACAGCTACCATTTTTCCATCTATTTTGGAAAGACCACTAGTATCGACCAATCCTTTTGTCAATTGCGGTACTACCAAACTGGCCCCACTAGTTACTAGACTTAACAACATACTTAGAACAAAAAGTGATTTTTTAGGATTGACACTATTAATTAGATGCATAAAATCTTTAAATTTGAACGTACCATTACTCTTTGGTAACTCCCGTCCCATCATAGCTCCATCGCGCATTATAATTTATCCTCACTAAAAATTAATATTTTTCGCCATTCCAGAAATTATTATGAAAATCTGGTCGTTGTCCATGTCCCTCATGTCCTCTGCCAAATCCAGGCATGCAATTATTATCAAATGGCATATTACGCATATTTTTACGCATTTCGTGACGCATATGTTCGATATCTTTAGGAGTCATATCTTCACGCATACCCATCATTTGATCACGCATATTTAACATGGCCTTAAACTTATCGGTTGGATCAACAAATTTTGTAGAATTCTTTTTAAAATCTTCGTCCCAACCATCAGAAATTTTTTGAAGATAGGTGCTAAATTGTTGTTGATCTTCTTCGCTTAATCCGGCAAAGAAGGTGTCACTGTAATCGTTGTTCTTGAAAGCAGCATTTTCTTCAGCCTTTTTTCTACCTGCATCAGTTAAATAGATATGTTTGCTGCGTTTATCATTCTCGTCTTCCTTACGTGAGATATCACCGTTGGTTTCCATTTTCTTCATTAATTCGGCAATAGAGCTAGGACGTAAATCCAAAACTTGTGCAAGATAGTTTTGAGTCAAGCCGTCTTCTAACTTTAGAATTGCTAAAACACGCTGTTGACCAGTTAATTTTTGTTTCTTTTGACTCATGAAGTAGTTTCCAGCTTCACTGATAAATCTTAGTTGTTTCATTAAATCATCTGTAAGTGTACTCATATATAAATTCCTCATTTCGTTTAATTATTAAATTAATTCGGTACCGAACTTTATTATGGATTGAATTATAGTTCGGTGCCGAATTAATGTCAACCAATTAAAAGAAATAATTATTAACTGGAAAGATATGAAGTGATTTTTAAATAAAATGAAAAAGGTTACATTATTGGTAAATAAGGAAAATAATTATTGAAATTTTAAAAACTAATATTATAAAAATTTACAAATAATATTAAGCTTGATACTTGAAATTCCTAAAGAAGTTAAATTAATTGACACGTAGAAGAAAAGCAAGTATGATTACAAATGGTAAAAATTATCATTTATATTAGGAGAAATAATGGCAAAAAAATCAAAAATAGAAAAAAATAAAAAACAAATAGAATTAATAGAGCGTTACGCCCAAATTCGCAAAGAATTAAAGGCAAATGGTGACTACATTGCTTTATCAAAGTTGCCTAGAAACTCTAGTCCAGTAAGATTAAAAAATCGTGATAGCTTGGATGGTCGTCCACATGCGTATATGCGCAAATTTGGAATGTCACGTTTGAATTTTAGAAAGTTGACACATGAAGGTCAGATACCTGGTGTTAAGAAAGCCAGTTGGTGAGGAGAGTATTATGGAAAAAATGAATACAGCAACAGCATATAGAAACTTAAAAAGTCCTAACATTAAAACTAGAAAAAGAGCATTGCGAGCAATTAAGGATAGTAAAAGAAAAATTGTTAAATAATTAACTAACTAATGGAAACGTTCTCTATTCCTGCTATAATTAAATTGTGATTATTTAATTAATGTAGAAAGAGGAGAATAACTATGACTACTGCTAAAAAAAAGAAGCATAGCTTCCCGTCCGCGTATACTGTTATTATCATTGTTTTGATTTTAGTTCAGGCTTTAACATTTTTCATTCCATCGGGTAAATACAGTACGTTGGAATATGATTCAGGAATCAACAAATTTGTTATTACTGAATCGTCAGGAAAAAAGATTAAGGAAAGTGCTACTCAAAAAACACTTGATAAATATAAAATTAAAATCAAAGTTTCAAAATTTAAAGATGGAACTATTTACCGTCCAGCTGCTATTCCCAATACGTATCACGAAATTAAGAAACCAAAGCGTGGCGTTTTTGGAACAATAAATCAGTTTCTAACCTCTCAGGTTCAAGGAATTGTTGATAGTGTTGATATTATCGTCTTCATCCTTATTTTAGGTGGAGTTATTGGAGTGGTTAATGCCACTGGAGCAATGGATTCAGGTATGATGCGTTTATCTGAAAAATTAAAGGGTAAACAGAAGTGGTTGATTGTTATCGTTACATCATTAATCGCGCTTGGTGGAACAACTTTTGGATTAGCAGAAGAAACAATCGCCTTCTATCCGATCCTTATTCCAATTTTTCTTTTGGCTGGGTATGATACGCTAACCGCAGTCGCGGCAGTTTATTTAGGAACAGCAATTGGTTCGATGAGTTCAACTATTAATCCATTCTCAACTGTTATTGCATCTAATGCTGCAGGAATCAATTTTACTGATGGTTTACCAATGCGTGTATTGATGTGGTTTGCGGCAGTTGGGATTTCCATTATATACACGATTCGTTATGCGGAAAAAGTTCGTAAGAATCCGGCTAAATCACTCGTAGCTGATCAGGCACAAAGTGATAAAGATAAATTCTTAGGCAATATGGATCTAACGACTAAGAGTGATTTTACAATGAGACAAAAGATTTCATTAATTGTATTCGCCTTAGGCTTCGTGGTAATGATTTATGGGGTCCAACAATTAGGGTGGTATTTTACTGAGATTGCAGTTGTTTTCTTGGCTGTAACTTATATTTTGATTTTTACAGCAGGTCTAAAGGAATCCAAGTTCGTCAGCAGTTTTATTTCCGGGGCGGGAGATTTACTTGGAGTTGCTCTAACAGTTGGTTTAGCTAGATCCGTTGGTATCGTGATGGAAAAAAGTTTTGTCAGCGATACGATCATGAATTACTTTAGCAATAAAATCAGTGGAATGAATAGTGTTCTATTCATCTGCGTTTTGTTCTTTGTCTATATTATCTTAGGCTTCTTTATTCAATCATCATCAGGATTGGCCGTATTATCAATGCCTATTATGGCGCCATTGGCTGATGTTGTTGGGATTGATCGTTCAATGATTATCAATGCTTATAATTGGGGACAAGGTCTAATTGGCTTAATTGCCCCAACTGGTTTGATTCTAGTGTCGTTGTCGATGGTTAATGTTGGTTTTGATAAATGGATTAAATTCGTTATGAAACTACTGGTAATGATTGTTATATTAATTCTATTATTTTTGAGTATCGGTGTATTAATATAGAAAAATAAGAGTGATCTAAAACAGTTTTGTTTTGGATCACTCTTTTGTTGAGGGGAATATTTTCAGCTATAATTGAGATAATTATTTGTTTTGGAGGAAAATCATGTCAGATTATAGAATCGAAGAGGATACCCTAGGTGCGGTTAAGATCCCAATTAATGCGCTTTGGGGCGCACAAACTGAACGTAGTCGTAATAATTTTTCCACAGGTGCTAAGATGCCATTAGCAATTATTAAAGCTTTGTTGCAGATTAAAAGATCTGCTGCGATTGCTAATAAAAATGTAGGTGCTATTGAAGAATCAAAGGCTGATTTGATTGTTGAAGCAATTGATCAATTGCTGGGTTTAGATGATGAAGATTTGAGAAAAGATTTTCCGCTGGTGATTTATCAAACTGGTTCTGGAACTCAAACTAATATGAATGTTAATGAGGTCGTGTCTCATGTAGCCCAAAAAATCAATTCTAAAATTGAGATTTTACCTAATGATGATGTTAATCACGGTCAAAGTTCAAATGATATTTTTCCAACGGCAATGAACATAACGGCCGCGATCGCTGTTGATGAATTAGAAGAATCCGCTCAACATTTGATTGATGAGTTGAAAAAGAAACAGATTAGATATTGGAAAACAGTCAAAATTGGTCGGACTCACTTACAAGATGCTACACCATTGACTTTTGGACAGGAAGTTAGTGGCTGGATCAGTGCATTGGAACATGATTTATCCTATCTGAAACTTTTAAATACGACACTCGGTGAGTTAGCTATTGGTGGTACGGCAGTTGGAACGGGACTAAATGCCGCTGATGGATTTGCTAATGAAATTGCCGAGCAAATGAGCTTGGTTTATGAACATAAATTTACTGCAGATACTAATAAATTTTATGGCTTGGCTGCACACTCAGGATTAAATGTTGTTCATGGAGCTATTAAAACACTTGCTAGTGATTTAATGAAAATTGCTAATGACGTTCGTTTTTTGGCTAGTGGTCCACGATCAGGTTATGGTGAATTGAACATACCGGCTAATGAACCGGGATCATCAATTATGCCTGGAAAAGTTAATCCGACTCAAGCTGAGGCTATTACAATGGCTGCTGTCCGGGTGATGGGAAATGATGTGACGGTAAATGTCGCTGCTAGTCAAGGAAACTTTGAAATGAATGTTTATAAACCGGTATTGATAAGTGCTTTTTTAGAGTCAGCTGAATTATTAACTGGAACAGTATATGGCTTTGCAGATAAAATGATTGCTGGATTAACCGTAAATCAAACCCGAATGAAGGAACTGGTTGATAAGTCACTGATGACCGTTACCGCTCTTTCTCCACATATTGGCTATCATGAAAGTGCCCAAATCGCTCAACAGGCTCAAAAAGATGACACTACATTGAAGGTTGCGGCAATTAAATCGGGACTAGTAACTGAAGAACAATTTGATAAATGGGTTGTGCCAATAGATATGACGAATATTGAGGAGAAATAAGATGGCTGAAAAATTTATTTTTGAATCAACTAAAATTGAACAAATCAAAGATCATTATGATGTTGTTATCATAGGTTCTGGTGGAGCTGGTTTAACAAGTGCCATTCAAGCTTATGAATTAGGTTTAAAGCCAGTTATCTTAGAAAAAATGGATAAAATTGGTGGAAATACGACTAGAGCTTCCTCAGGAATGAACGCTGCTGAAACATCCATCCAATTAGATCATAAGATCGTAGACAGTTTTGAAGATTTTTATGATGAAACTTTTGTGGGTGGTGGAAAGAAAAATAATCCTGAACTATTAAAGTTTTTCACAGAGCATAGTGTTTTAGCGATAGATTGGTTAAGTCATCATGGTATTAAATTGGATGATTTAACAATTACTGGTGGCATGAAAACAATGAGAACGCACCGTCCTAGTTCTTTAGCGCCTATTGGTGGGTATCTAGTGACTGAATTGTTAAAATATATTGCTAAGTACCGAATTCCACTATTTTCTGGTATTAAAGTATCCGAATTGTTGACTGAAAAGGGACATATTATTGGAATCAAAGCTGACGCTCAAAAAGAATACGTTATTAAAACAAAGGCCGTGGTCCTAGCGACTGGAGGATTTGGAGCAGGAAAAGACTTATTAGCAAAATATCGTTCTGATTTGTTAAATTTGAGAACGACTAATCAACCTGGTGCAACTGGTGATGGAATTAGTTTAGCTCAAAGTGTTGGAGCTAAACTGGTTGATATGGATCAGGTACAAGTTCATCCAACCGTGCAACAAGATACTCCACATGCTTTCTTGATCGGTGAAGCAGTTCGTGGTGAGGGAGCTATTTTGGTTAATAATTCTGGTTTAAGGTTTGTTAATGAATTAGATACTAGAAAGAACGTAACTAAGGCGATTGATGATTTAGGTGGAACCGGGGCGTACTTGATTTTTGACAGTAATATTAGAAAACGAGTAAAGGCAATTGAGTTTTATGATCATGTTGGGCTAGTAGAAACTGGTCAAACAATTACAGAATTATCTGATAGGATCAACATTGATCCGAAGGTTTTGGATAATACGGTTAAAAATTGGAATATTATAGTGAGAAATCATGATGATAATGATTTTGGAAGAACGACTGGTATGGAAAGAGATGTTTCTAACGGACCATTTTATGCAATTCATATTGCTCCTGCAGTTCACTATACGATGGGAGGAGTAGTAATTAATCATAAAACTCAAGTGTTGAATAAAGATGAACAAATTATTAAGGGTCTGTTTGCTGCCGGAGAGGTAGCAGGAGGATTACATGGTAATAATAGAATTGGCGGTAATTCTATTGCAGAAACAATCGTCTTTGGACGTCAAGCGGGACAACAGGTATTTAAATATATTCAAGGTTAAAAAGTAAGTGCAAAAAATAAATTAATAATTTTTGCATTTTTTTATTGATTATAACTGAACGATGGTTTAGTATTAACTCATGCGAAAAATAGATGAAACAAAACGAGATGCAATAGTTAAAGCCGTTTTTCAAATTACTTTTGATGAGAGTATTACTAATCTATCGATTGCTAAGATAGCTAAAAAAGTTGGTGTTAGTAAGGCAACAATGTATGTCTATTACGATGATAAGACAGATATGTTGAGTAAAATATTTTTGAACGTTAAGCAATTAATGGATGATGGATTGGATAAAAAATTATCAGTTGATGCTACTTTTAAACAAAGAGTACGTTTGGCGGTGGAACATTTTGCTAATAAATTTATAGAATATCCTTACGAAGCTAATTTTATGTGGGCAATTCTTGCTAATCCTAAGTTAGTTAATGATGGAGTAGTTGAAAAATCGCAACAGATGGTTAAATCATTATATGATTTATTTGCTGAAGGTGTGGAAAATGATTATTGGATTACCAATGATATGGAAATATTAGTTTCAATTATGTTTTCGCCAATTAAACAAATTACTGAAACATATTTTAGAAAAGAACAATCGGTTCCTCAAGACAAAATGAAAGAATTAATTGATATTTTAATAAAAACAGATGTGGTCGAGTAAAATCGACTTTTTGTTTAAAAAATAACTGAACGATTGTTTTTTAAAAGGAGAAAAATTATGACAAAAGTAGCAATTATTACAGGAATTTCAGCAGGTATGGGACACGCAGCAGCTCTGTATTTTAAAGAAAAAGGATACGAGGTTTATGGTGGAGCTAGAAGGATGGATCGAATGCAGGATTTAGCTGAACAAGGTGTTCATGTTCAAGAATTAGATTTAACTGATAAGATATCTATTCGCCAGCTAGTTGATAGAACTATTAAA
The DNA here is from genome assembly GCF_002872255.1 of Companilactobacillus nuruki. GTDB lineage: Bacteria > Bacillota > Bacilli > Lactobacillales > Lactobacillaceae > Companilactobacillus > Companilactobacillus nuruki. Next base: position 27,697 of record NZ_NIPR01000052.1, on the reverse strand, counting down.
GAACAAGGAAAAATTGATGTATTGATCAATAATGCTGGTTATGGCGAATATGGTCCTTTGGAAGAAGTTCCTACTGAAACAGCCAAACGTCAATTTGAAGTTAATCTTTTTGGAGCTAATGAAATAACTCAGTTTGTTTTACCAACTATGAGAAATCAAGGTTATGGTCGAATCGTTAATGTCTCTTCAATTGGTGGGGACCTTTATACTCCACTTGGTGGTTGGTATCATGCTACCAAGGCTGGTGTCAATATGTGGAGTGATGTTTTGGATATGGAAGTTAAACCATTTGGTATTCGTTCAGTAGTCGTTCAACCTGGTGGTACTGCAACTGAGTGGCAAAAAGTTGCTTTAGAAAATGCTCATAAGAATTTACAAGATAATTCACCTTATGAAGCATTAGTTGATCGAGAAGAAGAAATATCAGGCAAGTTTAGTTTCAGTGCTACAGCGGAGGATTTAGCTAAGGTGTTCTATAAAGCTGCAACTGATGCAAAACCAAAGCGTAGATATTTCAATTCGATTGGAGATCATGCAGCAGTAATTTTTGCTAGAACAATGCCTAATGCTTATCGTGCAATTGTTTCAAAAATAGTATAAGAATAAAATATATATTTTATTAAACGAAAGCTGTCAAGAGGCAATTTTTCCTAGTAGATCGGCTTTATATATTATATATATTTAATAAGAAAAACTACTGGTATACTTTCCCTTAAAAGAAGGGACTAATATGAAAAAGATAATTATAGCAACGTTAATGTCACTTTTATCAATTGTAGAAACTAGTAATATTAATGTATATGCTGAAACTATTTATACAAGTATGCCAACTAAGGATGATAATTATTATCGATCATATCGAGATGATTTGGAAAAGTTTAATCTTGACCTTCAAACATTTTCCACGAGAAAAAATAGGTTTATTACTTTAGATACTGAAAATGAAAAATTTCAAACTGAAGGATTTAATTATCCTGACATTTGGATTCGAGATGTGGCTCCAGTCATTACGACTAAGATGGTAAAGTTTCGATATAGTCCCAATTATTTAAAAAAGTCTGATAGCAATTATTTGAATGCCAGATTCAATAAGTTTCTAAAAGAAAAGTATAAATATAGAAAATCTGAATTGATTTTGGATGGTGGTAACCTACAATGGAATGGTGCTAAAACTGTTGTTCTAACAGATCAAGTTTATAATGATAATCGCAATTGGAGTAAACAAGAAATAATATCTGAATTGAAATACCGATTAAAAATCGACAAAGTAATTATTATTTCCAAAGAGCCAGGTGACGTATTAGGTCACAGTGATGGTATGATTAAGTTTATTGAAAGAAATAAGATGTTCATTAATGATTTTAGTTATGAACCAGGATTTTTAAAGAAGATTGAAAATCAAATTTTAAGACAAGATCCACATATGAAATTTATCGTTTTACCATCTTCTTATACTAGTAGTGGTCAATATGATTCTAAAATAGCTTCAGCCAAAGGACTTTATATTAATATGTTGGAGACTGAAGATGCTGTATATTTTCCAATGTATGGATTGAAAAAAGATCATCAAGTTTTGAATCTTGTTAAAAAGGAATATGATAAGAAAGTAATTCCAATTTCAGTTGGAAGATTGTCTACTTTAGGTGGATCTATTCATTGTCTTACTTGGGATGTTCCTGATAGATTTAGAAAATAAACTAATTAAAAGTACGAAAAAAAAACTTCAACAGTTGAGCCTGTTGAGGTTTAATAAAAAAATATAATTTTTTACATTATGAAGCATTATCTAGTAGCCTGATCAGGCCATTAGATAATGCTTTTATAAATTTATCGAAGGTTTTATCTAATATGCTAGAATCGATATTTATATTTTCAACTAGACCATTAATAGTTATTATCAAACAATTAAGGGCTTCCGTTATATCAATATCTGGTAAGTCTTTACTATTAATCAAAGAAAGATATTTCCTAGAATTTTTTCGTTGATTCAGAACAAGAATATCATAGGCAAGTACAACGATGGCTAAATGACCACGTAGTCCATCATAACTTTGGATTTATTGTCTTAATTATACTGATGTGAGTAAAGTTATGTCTATTTTTGTACAATAAAACCCCGGCATGCCGGGGTTATTGTAAGATATTCAACTTTTAGTTAAGAACGTGTTTGGAATCTACAAGGTTCCAAGATATCCTGTCCCAATTCAAACTATTTTTTCAAGAAAGCAAGCACGTTTTTCTTATTGGGTTTCATGCTTCCTGCTAAGAATGCAATTATGACTGCAACAACAGCAAACAAAAATTCCCATACCGACCATTTAAAAATGAGTGTTAAAACCAACATAATAAAAACTGAAATCAACAAGATTCCATCTATAGGACCTAATTTCAAATACGGAAACATCATCAGATGTCACTCCTTCCACTATTTGATATATATATTGAATAAATTCAATCAGGATTCATTGTGGATGTATAATTTTTTAGGTAGCTTTTCGTTTCCTTCTCATCGCAGTTTTATTGGAGTATTGAGAATATTAAGACAATCTTTCAGAAGTTCTGTCGAAGCCAATCGAGACTTATACACCGAATTACTTACGAAATTAAGGATACCCTTCGAGAGGTAGCAAGTGGAACGGGCAGATTCCGTAAAATCTTGGCAACTGTGGATCTATCTCTGGTAGGAAGGAGTCTAAGAATAGTTCAAACATCCATTTAAATCCTAAGAATATTATAACACCGCTTTCATTCTTGTAAAAATTCTTTTATAAAGACGTTTAGTCAAGGTACAAGTTGAACCCGAACAAACCTAGAAACTTTCAATGACATTCTAGGAAACTGTTTGAGGTCTTTGAAAGACACTTGAATTTTAAGTAAAATTTTTGAAAAAAGGACTTACTGATGACTGATTATCCAAGCAATGTCGTCCGTGAATAATTTGAATTACTTTGCTGGTAGTTGTTGCTACGGAGGCAGTAGAGATGATGGTTAGGAAGTACCATGTGAAAAAGAGCATAACTAAAGGCTGTAAGATATTCAACTTTCAAAAATAAAATAAAAAACTAGTTTAAATTATTTTTACTAATTCAGAGGGCTGTTTAAGAAAATAATCAACTTTAGAAAATTCGGGATTATCTTTAGCTCCCCAACCTGCTAGGGCAAAATCTACTTTAGCATTACGAGCGCATTGAAAATCGTAAATAGAATCGCCAACGTATAGTGTATTTTGAGGAGAAATATTTAAGGTATCGATTGCTTTAAGAATAGGTTCAGGATTTGGTTTATGGAGTTTCGTTTTGGAGGCCGTGATGAAAGTATCAAAGTATTCTTGGATGGGAAAGTTATCTAGAACTAATTGCATTTCTTTATCAGTTCTAGATGTAACTATTCCTAGTTGAATATTCTTAGATTTTAATTTTTTTAATATTTGTTCAATATTTTTAAATAATTCTGAATAGTGAAACATTTCGTGATCATTTTCTTCCCAAAGATCCAAGAGAAGTTGATCCTGTTTAGAGCTAGTGGAGTATTTTTTTACCGCTTTAGTTCCAGGAATGCCTAGGACATAGAATAGATCCTCAGCTGGTGGAGTAATATTAAAAACCGTTTTGAGTGTTTTTTGCCATGATTTAATAATAGTTTTTTCAGTATCAATAAGCGTACCATCAACATCAAATAGAATTGTTTTTCCCATAATTCTCTCCTTAAATATAAATCATCTGTGTTTTTGATTTTAATAGTGTATTTTCTAATTTTTGGGGTAAATTGTCATTCGTGATAATGAAATCAATTTGATTCAAATCTAGTACTTTAAAATTATGCTTAACATTTACTTTGCTACTATCTAACAATAGAACCAGTTTTTTTGATTGTTTTCTAATCTTTGCTTTATAGTCAATATCATCCTCATAGGCATAATAGATACCGTCTTGATCGATACCGACACCACTTAAAAAAGCATAGTCAAAAGTATAATTCTCCAAATCTAAACAAGGTTTAGTGCCTACTACACAGCGCTTTTCAGCATCTAAGTTTCCACCGAGAATTCTAGTTTTCCCCGGAGAATGTCGAATCAGTTGATCGGCAATATCCAATGAATTCGTCACAGAAAATAGATTAGGATTGGTAAGATATTTAGGCATGAATTCGACAGTAGTAGAAACATCTAAATAGATCTGTGTCGCTTGGTTAGTAAAAGCAGCAGCTCGTTTAGCCAATTCTTTCTTGGCATTAACAAAATCATCACTACGTTGTAGATAATTGTCGAGCTTTTTGAATGTGTTAGGTAGACTGATGCCACCATAATTACGCTCTACCAAATTACTTTCTGCTAGTTTTACTACGTCACGCCGGGCGGTGTCACGAGAGGATTTGGTTAGATCAATGATTTCTTTTAATGTTAAGGTCTGTTTCTCTTGAAGAGTTTTTAAAATTAGATCTAAACGTTCTTTTTGCATGAACTTCATCTCTTTTTAAGTAATTTTAAGTCAATTTATATAGTAGCTTAATTAAGCTTAAAAAGCAATGATGATAATTCAAACAAAAAAAGTCTCCTAAAAAGGAGGCTTTTTTTATTCGAATCATTATTTCTCATTATTTTGATTTGTATAAGTTTTTGAATGTTCCAAGAAGGACTCGTCATCAGGATCAGGCCCGACACGTTTGTCGTTATCTAGTTTGGAGATACTTTGCATTTCTTCTGGTGTTAAGTCGAAATGATAATCGAAGATATCAATATTTTCCTTAATACGATTTTCGTGAGTTGATTTTGGAATAACTACCTCGCCACGTTGAACATGCCAACGAATAATCACTTGAGCAGGAGTTTTTCCATATTTTTCAGCAATTTTTGTAATGATTGGATCGTCAATTACTTTGTTAACTCCACCACCTAGGGGACTCCAAGCTTCATGAACAATATTCTTTTCTTGAAGATATTCATGTAAATCAGTTTCTTGAAGATATGGATGAGTTTCAATTTGATCGATCATTGGTGCGATGGTTGCTGTTTTCATTAATTGCTCAATATGATGTGCCTTGAAGTTGGATACACCGATTGCCCTAATTTTTCCTTCTTTATAAAGATCTTCCATGGCACGCCAGTTTTCTTCAAAACCAGCAGCGGGCCAGTGAATTAAATATAGATCCAAGTAATCCAAACTCAATTTTTGTAATGATGTATTGAATTGTTCAATTGTTTCATCATATCCACGAACGTTATTCCAAATCTTAGTTGTAATAAAAAGATATTTACGATCGATTCCAGATTCTTTGATAGCCTGTCCAACAGCTTCCTCATTATCGTAAAAACTAGCAGTGTCAATATGTCTGTAACCACTTTCGAGAGCCCATTTAACACTATTTAGAACCTCTTCATTACTCATTTGGAAAACGCCTAAACCGACTTGTGGAATCAATACGCCGTTTGATAACTCGATATAGGGAATATTTGTAGCCATAAATTTACCTCCTAAGTATTTTCAATTTCATTATAGCCCAGTTGAATGTATATAAAATGTATAAATAATGTAAAAATCGATAATTGATTATTTTACAGAAAATTAACTATTAATTTACATTGCTTTGTTAATCTAAGAATGTTCTAAAAAAGACAAAGAAAGTTGGGAATTATTTATGAAAAAAGGGCGATTATTAACCGCTTTTCTGGGGGTATTTTTATTATTAACTGGTGTGTTGGCAGGGTGTTCATCAAACAGCTCAGCCTCTGAAAAAAATGGTAGTAAAGATAATAAGGAAATTACTATGGTTTTCTACCCAAATGAATCGGCAAAGAATTTTACGGCTTCACGTAAAGCCTTACAAGAAGAATTACACAAAGTTACTGGTAAGAAAATCAATATTCAAACAACAACTGATTATAATGTGGCAATTGAGGCCATTTCATCAGGTAAGGCACAACTTGCTTTCATGGGTGCTGATGGATACATTCAAGCACATGCTCAAAATAAAAAAGTTGAACCATTACTTATTCAATCTGGTGAAGATGGTACAACAAAAGGTGCAAGTTATCGTTCATACCTAATGGTTCCAAAGGATAAGGCCGATGGATATAAGAAAGACGGTAAGTACAATATCGATAAGATCAAGGGCGAAAAGATCTCATTTGTTTCAGCTAGTTCAACATCAGGATTTGCAGTACCTACTGATGAGATTCAAAAGCATTTTAAATTGAAGAATAAGGATGATCTGTCAGAAGGTGGTAAATTCTTCAGTAAAGTTTTATATGGTAGTTCACATCCTGGCTCAGCAATCAACTTGCTAAAAGGCGATGTTGATGTTGCAGCATTTGATGATATTGATCTAGCTCCATTCTTGAAGGTTTCTGAAGGTGACTATGATAAGGAAGGTTCAACATTCCAAGTTAAGGAAGATGCCGATGCACCATTTACAGAATTTAAAGGCAAAGAGTTAGTTAACCTTTCAGTATTGCCAGTTCAAAATGGACCTTTTGTAGTTAACACTGAAGCATTAAGTGACAAAGATAAAGCAGCAATTACAAAACGCTTCACATCTAAAGAGTTTACTGAAAACAAAAACTTATTTGCTAAAGAAGGAAGTAAGAACCCAACACTATGGCAAAAGAAGAGTGATAAAACTATTCTTCTAAAAGTTAACGATGAATGGTACAAACCAACTCACGAATTAATTGGTAAATAAGAAAGGTAGCCTATGTTAGAGGTTAAAAAGTTACGAAAAAGTTATGAGAAAGATAGGCCAGCTCTGACCGATATTTCTTTTAATATTAAACCAGGTACTTTTGTTGCTATTATTGGTCCATCTGGTGCTGGTAAAACCACTATTTTGAGAAGTTTAAATCAATTGATTAAAGATGATGGTGGTCAAATTTTATTAGATGGTAACGATATTAGAACGGCTAATAAAATGGAATTGAGAAAATACCGTCGGCAAATTGGAATGGTTTTTCAAAATTATAATTTAGTAGAACGTTTGACTGTTATTGAGAATGTTTTACATGGAAGATTAGGCTATAAATCGACAATAGCTGGTGTTTTTGGAAGATATACGCAGCAAGAGAAGGAAGAAGCGGTCTCTTTGTTAAAAAAGGTTGGACTAGAGAACTTTGCCCTACAAAGATGTTCAGAACTTAGTGGTGGTCAAAAACAACGTGTGGGGATTGCTCGTTCTTTGATTCAACATCCCAAAGTTATTTTATGTGATGAACCAATTGCTTCTCTCGATCCGGCATCTGCTCAGAATGTGATGGAGTTATTAAAGGAATTGACTGAAGAGTACAACTTGATTTGTATTGCTAATTTACATCAGATAAATATGGCAAAGAAGTACGCTGACCAGATTATCGGTATTCGCAAAGGTCAATTGGTTTTTGATGAGGATGCTGATTCTTTGTCAGAAGATGTTTTGAGAACCCTTTATGATCAAGAAATTACAAAGGAGCTTAAATAATGCAATCTTCTGTAAAATTTTTGAAACATAAGGGATGGCATCAGACTGGAATAATTGCTTTAATCGGGGGAATTTATTTTATAGGAAGTATGATATTAAGCTTTGATAATGCGAAAGGTTTATTGTCTGTTCCTAAGGCTTTTAACTGGTTATTCGTTAACTTTCGACCAACGGCTAGTTCAGTAGAATATTTACCTAGAATTTGGCAAAAATTAATTCAAACGGTATTGTTAGCCATTTCATCAACTGTGGTGGCTGCAATTGTTTCTATGTTTGTCGCTTTGATAGGCTCCAAGGTTACTGGGGTTAATGGGTATGTACAAGTAATTGTTCGTGGAATAGCATCTTTCTTTAGAAATATTCCATTAGTTGCTTGGTCAATGATTTTATTGTTTTCGTTTAAACAAAGTGATTTCACAGGTTTCTTAGCACTTTTGTTGATGTCTATTGGATATTTAATTCGCGCATTTATGGAGATTATTGAGGATGAAGCAAGTGAAACAATGATGGCGCTTAAGGCAACTGGTGCTAGTTATTTTCAAGTTATCTTTCAAGCTGTTTTACCTCAGATTTTGCCAAGCGTTTTAAGTTGGATTCTTTATATGGTTGAAAATAATGTTCGTGATGCAACCTTAGTGGGTATTTTGACAGGTACAGGAATTGGATTCATTTTCGATGTATATTACAAAAGTTTTAGATTTGATGCTGCCGGGATGACAGTTTTAGCGATTATATTTGTGGTTATTGTTTTGGAAACAATTTCTAATCAGATCAGGAGGATAATCCTATGACCGACAGTGAAGAAAATATTATTCAAAAGCCAAAGATTCCTCGTTCTCCAGAGATAAAACTACATGAAACCAGCTTATCAAGGGTAATGGTAATTATAGTATTCTCAGCATTGATTTTGATTACGGGATATACCTTAACTCATCTTGATACAGCCGGAGTACAAATAAATACTGCATTTAAAGAATTGGCAATGACACTGAATCAAATGTTTTTACAACCTAATGCCGGCAGCGATGGGGTTGTATTACTGATACAGGCCTTGGGTGTAAGCATTCTACTTTCTATTATGACGACGGTTATTGGTGCAGTGTTTGGTTTTTTCTTTGCCGTATTAGCATCTAAGAATCTAACGAATGCATATTTAGGAGCAACCATTAGGATAATCATGGCAATTGTTAGAGCAATTCCTACTATTATCTGGGCTTTGATTTTTTCAATTGTCTGTGGATTGGGAACTACAGCCGCAATTTTGGGACTGAGTTTTCATAGTGTGGCCTATCTAACCAAGGCATATTCAGAAAGTATTGAAGGTATTGATAAGTCGACAATAGAATCTTTGAAAGTAACGGGAGCAAAGTTTTGGGTAATAGTATTTCAAGCTATCTGGCCAACGATTATTGCTTCGTTGGTATCTTGGACATTTATTCGATTGGAAATTAATTTTGCCAATGCGATTGCTGTTGGTGCTGCTGCTGGTGCCGGGGGAATTGGTTATCAATTGTTTGTAGCTAGTGGGATGAGCTTTGATTTTCACGAGACTGGATTTATTGTTTATTTAATTATTTTAGTAACGTTTATGCTTGAATTTATTGCAGTTAAGATTAGGCAATATTATTTAAGCCGTTAATTTTAGGAGAAGATTTTATGATTGAAGCAGTTATATTTGATTGGGCTGGTACAACTGTCGATTATGGTAGTTTAGCGCCAGTAATTGCATTTAAAAAAGCGTTTGAAAATGCCGGTATAGAGTTGAGTGATGGTGATATTCGTAGGGATATGGGCATGGCAAAATGGGACCATATTGGTAAGATATTAAAACTTGATGATGTTAAGCAACAATGGGAACAAAAATATTCGGCGTTACCTAATAATAATGATCGAAAAAAGCTTTATGAAGATTTTCAAATATCGCTATTGCATTATTTGAAAGAGTACACAGAATTAAAATCCGGGGTATTAAAAACTTTTAAATATCTTAATGATTATGAAATTAAAGTTGCTACAACTACTGGATATACTGCTGAAATGATGAAAATCGTTCAAGATAAAGCTGCTAAAGATGGATACGTTCCAGAACTTGTGGTCACATCAGAAGATGTAAATGGTCATGGTCGTCCATTTCCTGACATGATTCATTACATCATGGAAGAATTTAAAATTGATGATCCTAAAAATATTGTCAAAGTAGGAGATACTTTGGTTGATATTGAAGAGGGACAAAATGCAGGAGTTAGGACTGTTGGAATAGTTGAAGGTAGCAGTTTGATGGGATTGTCCAAGATTGAGTTCGACGAATTAAGTAGTGAAGAACAACTTGCTAAGCGTAACCAAGTGAAAAGAAAATTTGAATCAGTTAATACTGATTTTGTGATTGATAGTATTTTTGATCTAGTTCAAATTATTGAATATTTAAATGAATCGATGGATAAAAAATGGTAGAAGAATATTTACTTTTAACACCGGGACCTTTAACAACAAGCAAACAAGTTAAAGAAGCAATGAACTTTGATTATTGCACTTGGGATGATGATTATAAAAGAATAACTCAGTCCTTTCGTCAGTCTTTGTTAAATTTGGCTCAAGTTAATAAGGAAGAATATACAGCAGTTCCAATACAAGGTAGTGGAACTTATGGCGTAGAGTCAGTGATAAGTTCAACAATATCAAGCAATGAAAAATTGTTGATTGGAATTAATGGAGCTTATGGGCAGCGTATCAGCGAGATGGCCGATGTTTATGGGATTAATCACGTAGATTTAGTGGTGGATGAGAGAGAACCAATTACGTTAGAATTAGTAACTGAGTATTTAGATAAGAATCCTGATATTACTCATTTTGCAATGATCCATTGTGAAACTACGACGGGAATATTGAATCCTATTGAGGATATTATCCCTTACGTCAGTAGACGTGGCATTATTACAATTGTTGATGCGATGAGTAGTTTTGGGGGAATTCCAATTAATGTACAAGAAAATCAAATTGATTATTTGATTAGTAGTTCAAATAAATGTATTCAAGGTGTACCAGGATTTTCTTTTGTAATTGTTAAGAAGGATATCTTGGAAACAACTAAAGGATTAGCCAGAACATTATCACTTGACTTGTATGGTCAATATTACGAGATGGAACATAATGATGGCAAATGGAGATTCACATCTCCAACTCATGTAGTACATGCTTTTTATGAGGCATTAAAAGAGTTGGATGAAGAAGGCGGAGTAAAAGCTCGCCATCAACGATATAGTAATAGTCAAAAACATCTTGCAAAGGGAATGGAAGAATTGGGATTTAAAGTATTGATTAATGAAAAATATCAATCCCCAATCATTACATCCTTCATTTACCCAGAAGAAGATTTTGATTTCAATATATTTTATCAGGAACTTAAGAAACAAGGTTTTGTTATTTATCCGGGAAAGATTTCTCAAGTACCAACCTTTAGGATTGGTAATATTGGAGAGGTTTATATCGAAGATATTACTAAATTACTTTCAGTAATCAAAGATATTCGAGAATAAAAAAAATTCAACCGATTTTATCGGTTGAATTTTTTTACTTCATCAATTTCAAGCCCTTCAAATTATTATAGTACCTTAGATATAACAACTCGCTAAACTCCCACCAAGTACTTGCAAGTAATATACTACCCAAGACATCACTGGGGAAGTGACCATGAAGATATACTCGGGAAACTGCTACTAATATTAACCAGATTACCAAGATAATCTTCAATAAAGATCTAATTGTTTGATTCTTTAAGTAAGGTAGAACTAAGATGATCAGGGTTAAAATGACCAATGTTGTTCCAAAAACATGTCCGCTGGGAAAACTGTAACCTGAAGCAGGAATAATTTTCCCAATTGGGCGCTGACGTTTGACGGTTATTTTAACTAAAAAGGAAATTATATTTCCACCGATTAGAACAAGAGCAATCCAAAAACTAGTTATTCTTTTTTTCTTAAAAAATAGAATTAACATTATAACGATTAGGTAAAGTGAATCCATAATTGGGCTGCCCAAAAAAGTAATAGCGGAAAATATTTTGGTGTTAATTGGGGAAACCATTGTACCTAATATGTTCTGAATTGAATGATCTATGCCAATAGTTGAAGAATTATTGGTTACAATCATTATTTCTAACAAGAAGAAAAATACTAGAAATATGATGGCTAACCATTTTCTATGATTATTTTGTTTGAATATCAAAAGTAAGCTCCTTGATTTAAAAGTGATTTATTTAAGCCTCAATTGTAATAGTATTTTCATTTAATTTACAGTAAATATCATAGAAATTTAAAAGATATTTAATTATATAAAATAATGTCACTTGAGATTGCTTTAATGATATAATCTAAGCTACAAAAAGGAGGCTTAAAATGCTCACATTAATGGCAGCTAGTTCCAATAGCTCGGCGCCTTTGTTGATTGCTATTGGAGTGGCTATTCTCGTTATTATTTGGTTGTTCATTAAAACGGGAATCGCATTATTGCATCATCCAATTATCGGAATTATTTTAATTCTTTTGGGAGTCTTAGGACTTTGGAATTATTTGATTATTGGTATTGGGGTGATTGTAGGTGGAATAGTTTTCTTAGTTATATCACAATTTTTCAATAATTAATGAAAGTAAAAGTGAGGCATATGCCTTGCTTTTTTTAATTGGAAAATAAATAAATTATTAATGAAGTTATTAACAAGATTAATTATTTGATTTTTAGCTGATAATATCCGATGATAACGATTGCAAGTAACTCTTATAGTTATGCAGATTGTTAATTAATGTTTTCGGAAGGAAAGTGTAGATATGACAAAAATGATAGCTGGACAAGCATTGGTTAAAGTTCTTGAGGATTGGGGAGTGGACCATGTTTATGGTGTACCAGGTGGTTCCATCAACCATACTGTTGAGGGATTATATCTTGAAAAGGATAAGGTTAAATATATTCAAGTACGTCATGAAGAGGTAGGTGCTATCTCAGCTTCTGCTGATGCTAAGTTCACTGGTAAAATTGGGGTTGCCTTTGGATCAGCTGGTCCTGGAGCTACTCATTTATTTAATGGACTCTATGATGCCAAAATGGATCATGTTCCTGTGCTGGCTTTAGTTGGTCAAGTTCCACAAGAAAATATGAATACTAATTATTTCCAGGAAATGGATGAGGGTCCAATGTTTTCTGATGTTGCTGTTTATAATCGGACAGTTACAACAGCCGAACAGATTCCATATGTTATTAATCAAGCTATTCGCGAAGCTTATAGGCAGAGTGGTGTGGCGGTTGTTATTTTACCTGAAAACTTAACTTCAGATGAAATAGATTATGTTCCTGCTAAAACTCCAAAGATTGTAAAGAGTGATGTTTCTCAAACAGTTAATCCAGAAGATATTAAAAATACTTTGAAAATGTTAAAAGAGGCTAAACATCCACTGGTTTATGCTGGTCGTGGTTTGCTAGGTGCTAGAGATGTTTTAACCAAATTTTCTGAACAATTCAATATTCCAGTTATGAATACAGTTCCCGCTACTGGTGTTATTAGTACGGATCACCATAACTTTATTGGTACTTTTGGACGCTTAGGTAGTAAATCAGGTTTTGAGGCTTTACAACATACTGATTTGATTCTTTTTATTGGTTCTGAATTTCCATTTGCAAGATTTTGGCCTGAAGATGTCAAAATAATTGATGTTAATAATAATCCCTATGATATAGGTAAGACCGTTGATGTAGATTATGCGATTATTGCTGATGCTAAAAGTTATTTACAATCTTTAATCGATACTAAGGAAACCTTGCCAGCTGGTACTTGGTTGAAAGCTAATCAAGAAAACAAAGCTAATTGGGATAGATGGTTAGATGATCGAGCAAAGGATGATAGTAGTGGTTTGAATCCTGAAACTGTAATGGCGAAGATTGCCGAAATGGCAGGACCTAATGATACGTATGGCGTTGATACAGGAAATGTTTCAGAATTTGGTGTTAGAGGTTTGCCAATGAATAAGAATCAGAGGTTTGCCTTATCAGGATTATTTGCCACAATGGGCTTTGGTTTACCAGCCGGAATTGCTGGTGCTTTGAGCGTACCTGAAGGACAGGCTTGGACACTTTCTGGTGATGGGGGCTTTTCAATGGTTGCTCCAGATATTATTACTGAGGCTAGGTACGGATTGCCAGTTATTAATGTCGTTCTTTCAAATGAACGTTTAGGATTCATTTATTATGAACAAGTAGCCTCAAAGCAACATTTGTATGGTGTTGATTTGACTGGTGCTGATTGGGCCAAAGTTGCTGAAGGTCTTGGTGGTATTGGATTTACTGTACAATCAATTAAGGATGTTGATGAGGTCTTTAATAAGATTAAGGACTTGCAAGCTAATGGTAATAAGAAACCAATTGTAGTAAATGCGATTATTAAACAGGAAGACCCTATTGCAACAGCCTTTATGCCATTGGATGCTAAATTATATGGACAAGATGCAGTTGATGCTTATGCTAAAAAGTATCAAATTGATCCAAAGGATCAACCATCACTTGGGGAAATTTTGAGAGCTCAAGGAGATAATGATTAATGTTAAAAATTACTTATATTGGTGGCGGCATCGAAAAAGGTGTCAGAAAAGTTGCCGAGTACGATAACAGTGCCCAATTTGTTGCCAATCAACAATTAGAGGTACCTGATTTTGAAGATTATTTGAAAATTGTTGAAGTAACAGATGATGGGAAGAAAATAGATTTATCTGAATCGACTATGCATGGACTATATAATTACTTAATAAACAAGTAAAATAAAAGACGAGGCCAATTAGGTCCCGTCTTTTATTCTTTAATAATGAGGAAATCGTATGTTGATTAATAAGATTGAGGATTTGAAAAAAGCAAGTTCTGAAAGTAAACCAAACTTTGAGGTAATTGGCGAGGCTTTTGACTTTTGTCAGCAAGTATTGCAGGCACAAGTATCAGGTAGCGGAACTGATTGGTCGATTGCTGCAACAGGTGGGTGGCTGGCCTTGGTAACGGGTCTTAACCATAAAATCCATCGAATCTTTATGAGCAAAGAGAAAAGGACCAAGAAGACTTGCGACATATAATATTTAAAGATTATATAATTAAAAAAACTACAGTTAATAATAAATATGAATTGGTTTTAAAAAATTAAGAAAAATAGCATTAGTAATCGATTTGATTACTAATGCTATTTTTTATAAGAATTGATTTTTTGACTGTTTATATTATCTTCGAGCAATGTTTTAGATCAGTTTAATTTATATTTCTAACCAAAGTTTCCAGAAACGTAGTCTTCAGTTGGACGCATTTTGGGATGCGTAAAGACATTGACTGTCGAATTATATTCGATAATATGGCCCAAGTGTAAGAATGCAGTGTAATCACTGATTCGTGAAGCCTGCTGTAGATTATGTGTCACTATGATAATTGAGTAATCTTTTTTTAGAGTTTGTAAAGTTTCTTCAATTTTTGAAGTTGAAATTGGATCTAATGCACTTGCAGGTTCATCAAGTAGTAGAATATCGGGCTTCATAGCGATAGAACGAGCGATACAGAGACGTTGTTGCTGACCACCAGAAAGAGCCAAAGCACTTTTGTTTAAATTATCTTTGACCTCATCCCATAATGCTGCGCTCTTTAAGCTTTGCTCCAAGCGCTCTTCTAATTCGTCTTTTTGGTTGATACCGGCGTTTTTTAAAGCGAAAATAATATTCTCTTTAATTGATTTTGCAAAAGGATTAGGTCGTTGGAATACCATTCCAATATGCTTTCTAACTTCGTAAACATTAATTTTTGAGGAATTAATGTCAGTATTGCGATACATAATTTCTCCGTCAACTCGTGCCACTTTATCATTCATTCTATTAAGACATCTTAAGAAAGTTGATTTGCCACAGCCAGAGGCACCAATCAAAGCAGTTATCTTGTAACGAGGAAAGTTCAAATTAGCATCGAAGATAGCATGATTGTCACCATAATAAACTTGAAGATTATCAGTCGACAAGGCTTTTTTTTCGGTAATATCTGTTATGTAAGAATCTGTTAAATTGTATTCTTTCATTGGTAAGTTCCTCATTTCGATGCGGTAATTTTGTTGTATAGTTTGTTTCCTAGGAAACGAGCTCCTAGGTTAAAGATTAGAATAACGATAATCAATACAGCGGAAGAAGCACTAGAAATCAAATGAGCATCTGGAGTGACACTTTCTGTGTTAACCTTCCAGATATGAACAGCTAGAGTTTCAGCTGGACGCATTGGGTTCAGAAAACTGGTCGTTGAAAATATGTTCCAATTAGTATAATCGACGGTTGGTGCACTTTGACCAGCAGTGTAAATCAATGCCGCTGCTTCGCCAAAGATTCTACCGGCACTTAGAATTAAACCAGTTAAAATACCGGGCAATGCTGCGGGTAAAACAATCTTGGTAGTTGTTTTCCAGCTAGAGAGGCCCAGTGACATTCCGGCTTCTCGTTGTAAGTCAGGAACTCCACGAAGTGATTCTTCAATATTTCTTGTTAGAAGTGGGAGATTGAAAAAAGTTAAAGCAATCGCACCAGAAAGAATTGAAAAACCAAGATTTAATTTGATTACAAATAATAAATAACCAAAGAGTCCTACAACAACTGAAGGCAATGAACTCAAAACTTCGACGCTAGTTCTAATTAATTCAGTTGTCCAATTATTAGGTGCATATTCAGAAAGGTAAATTCCTGCCCCAAGGCCGATCGGAAGAGACACAATAATTGTTAGAATTAATAGATATAAAGAGTTGAATAGTTGATCACGGATACCACCTCCAGCACTAAATGATTGTGCAGCTGATGTTAGAAAGTGCCAGGAGATATCAGGAACACCATTAAAGAGAATATAGCCAAGGATGGCAATTAAAATAACGATAACTGAAATTACTAGTGTATAAATAACTCCAGTAGCTAAGTGGTCTATTTTTTTTGCATTCATTTAGAAACGACCTCGTTTTCCAATAAATTTAACAAGCATATTAAGAATTAAAGACATTAATAATAAGATTAAGGCCAATGACCAAAGCGCATTATTTGGTAAAGTTCCCATAACGGTATTACCAATATCAGTTGTTAATTTGCTAGTTAAAGTTGAAGCTGGAGAAATTAAGTTTTTAGGCATCAATGTGGCATTACCAATAACCATCTGAACGGCCAAAGCTTCTCCAAATGCACGAGCCATTCCAAAGATTATTGCAGTTAAAATTCCAGGGATAGCAGATCTTAAAACAACTTTGTATATAGTCTGCCATCTAGTTGCACCTAAGGCTAATGATGCCTGTCGGTAATACATTGGAACAGACTTTAAGCTGTCAACTGATAGGGAGGTAATTGTTGGTAAGATCATTACGAAAAGCACTAAAGTTCCGGATAGAATACCAAAACCAGTTCCACCAAAAACATTACGGATAAAAGGTACGATAACTGATAAACCGATAAACCCATAGACAACTGAAGGAATACCTACTAGTAATTCGATAACAGGCTGCAGGATCTTGGTACCTCGTTTACTAGAGAATTCAGCCATAAAAATTGCAACACCTAATGCAAAGGGAGTAGCTATGATAGCGGCTAGTAAGGTAACGCTGAATGAGGTTACAATCATTGGCAAGGCACCAATATCAGGATGTCCTTTTGCATCGATTGCTCCTGGATTCCAATTAGTTTTTGTTAAAAAGTCTAAGACTCTTACATGATTTTTTGTGAAGGTTGCGAGTCCTTTTGAGGCAATAAAGTAGAGGATACAAGTAACAAGGAGAATAATTAATCCAATACATAAGTAACAAATCCCTTTGCCAAAATAGTCTTGGAAAGTAGCTTTGGATTTTGTTTGTAATTTTTTTTGAATATCATCCATAGGAATACTCCTGAGTATTAAAAAAGAACCACAACCAAGATTGAACAAGGTTGAAGTTCTTTTCAAATTATTTATTTTGAACTAACTGTTCCTTTAGAATCTTTTTGAACTTTCATATTATGAATACTGATGTAACCCATATCTTTAACTAGTGAGTCTTGGACATCTTTAGAATTCATATAGTCAAGGAACTTAGCTGTAGCACCATCAGCCTTACCATTAGTGTACATATGTTCATATGACCAAATCTTCCATTTTCCACTTTCAACGTTTTCATCAGTAGGTTTGACGTCATCGATTGAAACGGCTTGAATCTTGTTATTAATGTATGAGAATGCTAGGTAACTAATAGCACCTGGTGTACTCTCTACAATTTTTTGAACAGTACCGTTTGAATCTTGTTCTTGTGATTTAACAGCTTTTTCGCCTTTAAGAACTGCTGCCTCGAAAGTTGCACGAGTACCGCTACCTTCGGCACGGTTAACAACAGTTATTTCTTCATCTTTACCACCAACATCTTTCCAGTTAGTAATTTTACCTGTAAAGATTTGTTTTACTTGATCCATAGTTAGGTTTTTAACGTTTACATCTTTGTTAATTACTGGAGCCATACCGACAACGGCAACTTTATGGTCAACCAATTTCTTAGAATCGATTCCATCTTTTTCTTCAGCAAAGATATCTGAGTTACCAATTGTTACCGACTTGTCTTGAACTTGGCTTAATCCTGTACCAGATCCACCACCTTGAACGGTAATATTAACTTTGCTATTTTCTTTTTGGAAATTAGCGGCTGCCTTTTCAACAAGTGGTTGTAAAGCAGTGGAACCAACGGCTGTGATTTTACCTGATGCTTCACCAGATGAACTCTTTGAAGAGCTACTATCCTTGCCGGAATCGCTATTTCCGCATCCAGTTAAAACAAGCATTAAAGCTGCAAAGCCTAGAACTAATGAAATAATAGTTTTCTTTTTCATTTTTTAAACCCCTATTCAATTTCAGATTGATAAGTTAAATTACCTAACACCTATAAAGATAAAGGGTACGTGTATAAATAATGTTTATTTAATGTAAAAGTTTTGTAAAGTTGTTAAAAAAATATACATTTGCTCTGTAGACTAAAAATGCAAGGGAATATCAGACAGCAAAATATTACAGGAATTGTATTTGTATATATTGAAATACAATGGTTGAATCAGGCAATGTAAATGACCACGTGTATTTACATTGCTATAATCAAAATGTGATGTGGCTGTGAGAGTTTTGTTTCAGGAAATCAATAAAATTTTCTTGAATTTTTAATATTGTAATAGTTTCAGCCCTTGCAATATTAGATGACTGGAAGGAAGTAGGATGCATGCAACCGCTAGTATTGCTTAGCAATAAGCTGCCATTATTTATTGAAATCAATGGGCACTTTAATAACCAAGGTTGGTTTATTCGTAATATAACTGATCCAAATG
Organism: Companilactobacillus nuruki; assembly: GCF_002872255.1. Taxonomy (GTDB): domain Bacteria; phylum Bacillota; class Bacilli; order Lactobacillales; family Lactobacillaceae; genus Companilactobacillus; species Companilactobacillus nuruki. The sequence continues at coordinate 8,894 of NZ_NIPR01000052.1, read as the reverse complement.
AGGTAGTTAAATTGGCTGAAAGAGAAGATATAGCTGGCTTACTTTGGGATTACTCCATAACAGATATGAATCAATCTCTAAAAATTCTAAAAACTTTACGTAGTAGTATTTCTGGTCCAATAATTGTATTAGCACCGGCCAAAGAAAAGAAGAAACGCTCACTTTTCTACAATATTAATATTGATAGCTTTATTACAAAGCCGTTTGATTATTCTGAACTTGTAGCTAAGGTAAAACAGCTATTTTGGGTTTATGATAAATTTTCTATTACAAAAGATTTGTCTAAAAAGACTCAAAAAGATTCGAAGCATGACACAGTTGAATTTAATGACATTGTGATAGATTTTAAACATTATCGTGTTACTCATAATGGTCATGATTTAGGATTAACGCCCAAGGAATTCAGTTTGTTCTGGTATTTGGTTCAACATCGGGGAAAGGTAATGAGTCGAGACCAATTGTTGGAAGGAGTTTGGGGATACGATTCCAATGGTTCCAGTCGAACAGTTGATATTCATATTAGTCATTTGCGAGATAAGTTGGCTGAGAGGTCCCAAGCTCAAGATTGTATTAAAACAGTTCGTGGTTTTGGTTATGTTTTAGATAATGATTATCCGTTAGTTTCAGAACAATGAGAGAAAAAGATATACTGCTTTTACGAACATAAAAAGACACTAGCAATCAAAATTAATTGCTAGTGTCTTTTTCCATATTTTTGCTACAAGTTATATTTCAAAAATCTTTATTATCTGGATTTTTTTAGGCGAATCAGTTTGTCAATTTCAGTTACTACCAATACTAATGCGCCGGCAATGATTGCCAGACCCCATTCGTGTAAACCGATGGCTCCAGTTGAGAAGACGTCCTGCATGAATGGAACATAAGTTAGGATCAATTGTAAAACAATCATCAGTCCAACGAAGATAAAGAGTTTTGAATTGGAGAATAACTCTTTTGATAAAGCTAATTTTGGTGTTCTGATATTGAATAAATAGAAGATTTTTCCAATAATCAAAGTATTAACCATAGTGGTGCTTGAAATAACTTCACCGACACCTTGATTATTCAGGTAAATATCAATGATTAAACTGACAGCAGCTATTAAAATCGCAACGTATGTCATTTGGAAAACATCATGACGATTCATTAATTTACTTCCGGTTTTTCTAGGCTTTCGGTCCATGATACCATCTTCGGCAGGTTCAAAAATCAAGGCAAATTGGATGGTTATGGCTGAAACCATGTTGATCCAGAGCAATTGGGTTGGTTGTAAAGGAATTTCTTGTTTAGTCAAAATAGCATAGGCTACAATCAGGCCTTCGGAGAAGGAAATTGGTAATAAATAAAGAATACTCTTTTTGATATTATCAAAAATTCTTCGACCTTCTCTAATAGCTGATGACATGGTTGCAAAATTATCATCCGTTAGAATCATGTCAGCCGAATCTTTAGCAACATCAGTTCCTTTAATACCCATGGCAACACCAATATCAGCTCGTTTTAAGGCTGGAGCATCATTGACACCATCACCAGTCATAGCGGTAACCTTATTATTTTTTTGTAGTGCTTTGATAATTTCTAGTTTATTGCTAGGAGTTGTTCTGGCGAAAACTTGGTTCTTGTCGGCAGCGATTATTTTTTCATCCTCAGATAATTCATCCCATTGAGCACCAGTGATTGCATGAATTTCATCAGCCAGACCAAGTTTTTCACCAATTGCTTTGGCAGTGATGGCATTATCACCAGTAATCATTTTCACTTCTACACCAGCATTACGCATAACACGTAGTGACTCGATGACCTCTTCTCTTGGAGGATCGATGATTGCCACCAATCCTAAGAAATTAAGACCATCGGTAATCATATCATGGGTCACTTCGGTGGCGTTTTGAGGGGCTTCTTCATAACCTAGGGCAATAACACGCTTACCCTCAGCTGAGAATTGTTGAACCTTTTCTAACCAATAATCATAATCGAAGTTTTTGTCTTGTTTTTGAGCTGTTTCTAATAATTTATCAGGTGATCCTTTAACAAACAAAAGACGATTATCTTGATCATCCTTGACTATTTTACCAATGTAACGATAGTCAGAGTCAAATGGTAGGATGTCGACTTCTTTATATTTGCTTTCATGTCCGTAAGGATAGACCTTATGGTAAAGTGTTAAAAAGGCACCATCAGTTGGTTCACCATTAATGATCCATTGATCGTTTTCTTTTAATAAAGTTGTATCGTTAGCTTGATAACCGGCTTCTAGCAACAATTTTAATTTAGAAGAAATTTCGGCAGGCTCTTTGCCATCCATGATTTTTCCGACAGGTTGGTAACCACTACCAGTCACTTGATATTCTTTATCATCCATTAAAATATCAGTGATTGTCATTTCGTTTTTAGTAAGGGTCCCGGTTTTATCAGTAGCTACAACGTCAACAGATCCAAGTGTTTCTACAGCAGGTAAAGTTTTAACGATAGTATGTTGCTTTTTGGCCATATCACTAACACCTTTAGCCAAAATAACTGATGTTGTAGCGGGCATACCTTCTGGAATAGCACCAACCATCATTGCTACTACAGCTAAGGAAAGAACGGGTAGAGAATAAGTATCAAAAATCAAACCAACAATAAAGATGACAATTGATGCAGCAACGATAAAGTAAGAAACATTTGTACCTAGACTATCAATAATTTGCATCAATGGAGTTTTACGTTGTTTTACTGAACTAACTTCATCAGAAATTTTACCAATTTCAGTGTCTGAAGCTGTAGCAACAACAATACCACTACCGCTACCATTAGTTACAGCCGTTGAAGCAAAGGCCATATTGATTTGTTCTGCCAAGGGAATATTTTCACCAAGTTGATCAGAGATCTTGGCAACAGAGTTGGATTCACCAGTAAGGGCCGATTCCTGAATACGAAGGTTGTCAGAGTCAATGATTCTTAAATCGGCCGGAACATTATCTCCGGCTTCCAAGAAGACCGTATCTCCAACTACTAGGTCTTCGGCAGGTATATCTTTTCTTTGTCCGTCACGATATACGGTAGCCTCAATCGATAACATCTGTTTGATCTTGTCCAAAGCATCTGAAGCATTAGATTCTTGGTAGTAACCGATGATCGCATTAATGATAACTACTAAGAAAATAATAATCGCATCAGAGTAATGACGCATCAATAGCGTTATGATAGTTGCCGCAATCAAAACGTAAATCACCATATTATTGAATTGACGGAAAAAGATTTTCCATTTTGGTGTTTTTTGAGTTTCTATTTTGTTAGGACCATTTTCACTCAAACGTTTTTGAGCTTCTTTAGTGGAAAGTCCCTCTTTAAAATTATTTGTATTATATGTTTCTTTTAAATTTTCAAATCCTATCTGATAAGGTTTAGGTTTCAAATTACATCTCCCATTTCGTTTTTAGAGTATAAAAAAAGCGCATCGCTAAAAAGTAATGTGCAAACTCAGCTCAAGATTCGATGTAAGAAATATATAAGATTCGTTTTCAGTTATATTTCACTCCTTCAAATATCTGTATAAATAAGATTATCAGGTATTTAATATTATGTCAATATTAATAAAATGATTAGTTTTTTATAATAAGTGACATTCTTTTGGAGTAGACCAGTTGTTGAAATGTCTAGCCCATTTCCAATTGTAAACGTTTAACTTGTTTCCATGATAATGCTTTTATAAAAATATATTGCAATTACTAATGTAGACCAGTATTCTTATTTTCGTTAGAGTTTTTTTTCATAGAGGGAAGGAAAATATAAAAATGAAAACCTATCTACAACGAATGGGTCGATCGCTTCAATTACCAGTTGCTGTTTTGCCAGCGGCTGCTCTTCTTGAGGGTATTGGTCATTGGTTACCGCAAAGTTGGGGATTGTCACAGTTTCTTCAAGTAGGTGGTACGGCAATTTTAAGTCAATTAGCATTATTATTTGCTATTGGACTATCAATAGGAATGTCAAAATCTAAAGACGGTGCAGCAGCTATGGCCGGAATTGTAGCCTATATTGTACCTACTTATGTTTTGGCACCTAAGCAAGTAGCATTGTTGTTGGGTATTAAAGTTAGTACTGTTAACCCGGCATTTAATGCTATTGCTGGAAATGTTTTTATTGGAATTATTGCAGGATTGATTGCGGCTGCTTTATTTGATCGTTTTCATGAAACAAAATTGCCTATGGCTTTGTCATTTTTTAGTGGTAAAAGATTAGTTCCTATTTTATCTACTATTGTTATGTTAGTAGTTTCAGTTATTTTATTATTCATTTGGCCAGTTTTATATGATGCTTTAATAAGCTTTGGTAAATTTATTGTCAATTTGGGATGGATTGGAGCTGGATTGTTTGGATTCTTCAATCGTCTTTTGATTCCAACTGGATTACATCAAGCTTTAAACCAGGTCTTTGAATTTAATATTGCTGGTATTAATGACATTGGTAATTTCTGGGCTAACAAAGGTACTAAAGGGGTAACTGGTATGTATTTAGCTGGCTATTTCCCAGTTATGATGTTTGGGTTGCCAGCCGGTGCTTTAGCTATTTATAGAAATGCTTTGCCAGAACGTAAGAAAACTACTGCTGGTTTGATGTTGGCTGGTGCCTTTGCTTCGTTCTTTACCGGTGTTACAGAACCCTTGGAGTTCTCATTTATGTTCGTAGCATGGCCATTATATGTTATTCATGCTATTTTTACTGGAATTTCAATGGCTTTTGCTGCCGCAATGCATTGGACTGCAGGTTTTACATTTAGTGCTGGATTAGTTGATTATATTTTGAGTTTTCATATGCCTATTGCTAATAAACCATATATGCTATTAGTGCAAGGATTAGTGATGGCGGTTATTTATTATTTTGGTTTTGATTTTGCTATTAAGAAGTTCAATTTGATGACTCCGGGACGTGAATCAATAGAAGAAAATTCATCCGCTCCAGTAGAAGAGGTAGCAACATCTGAATCAGATGATAAATATATGGTGATGGCTAAAAAAGTTTATGCAGGTATTGGTGGTCACGATAATATTAATGTGATCGATAATTGTACGACTCGTTTACGTCTACAGCTAAAGGATACTGGAAAAATTAATAAATCTCAGATCATGGATGCTGGAGTAGCTGGCGTCAACGTTTTAGATAAGGTAAATATTCATATTGTTGTTGGTACAGAAGTACAGTTTGTGGCTGATGCATTGAAAAAACTATATTCTGAAAATGCTGATGTAACGGTAAGTAAAACTACTCAAGTTGAAAAAGCAGCACCTAAGAGTGATGTGAGATCTGGTGAAACCGATATTTTTTATAGTGTAGCTAATGGACGCTTAGAAGATATCGAACAAGTATCTGATGCTACTTTTGCCCAGAAAATGTTAGGTGATGGTTACGCAGTTGTTCCTACAGATGGAAAGATAGTTTCACCTGTTGATGGTAAAATTGAAAGTATTTTCCCAACTAAACATGCTTTAGGCATTAAAACTCACAATGGCTTAGAAGTTTTGGTCCATATGGGAATTGATACCGTTCAATTAAAGGGTGAACCTTTTGAAATTAAAGTTGAATCTGGTCAAGAGGTACATCATGGTGATCAATTGGCACGGGTTGATTTGGATAAGATTAAGCAAGCTGGCAAACAAACCGACATGATGGTTATTGTTACAAATATGCCAAGCGTTTCTTATATGAAATACAATGTTTTAGATAAAGATGTTAAATTAGATACAAAAGTTGTTAAAGTTACTACTAAATAGATACACCCTTCATAATCAATTAGATCGTTATTATACGACAATAAAAAAACGTTCTAACAGCAACTAATTAATGAAATTCACTCCAATTATTGGGGTTCATTTCATAGTTGTTTTGTTAGAACGTTTTTTGTTTATGACTTTTAACCTAGAAATTCGAAGACATCTTTGCGGTTATATAAATGTAAAACTTTTTCGAGTAAGAATTGTAAAACGATAGCAACAACGGCTGGAATAACAAGCCAACTAAGTAGTAATAAAATAACGTTCAATCCTGCCTCTAAAGAAGCTAATGGTCCGACTAATCCAACCAAACCGAAACCAGCTGAAGCGGGTGTTCCAGAAATACTGAAAAGAGCAACTGGGATTGAAGAAATTGCCGCCGTAATTAAACAAGGTACTAAGATAATTGGTTTACGGAATAGATTAGGCATCATCATCTTCATAGCACCTAAAGCGATGGCAATTGTAACTCCTGGTTTATTTACTTTCCATGAATTGACTACTAATACCAATGTTGTAGCAGCCACACCCATGGCAGCGGCACCAGCGGAGATACCATTTAATTGAATGGCCATACCGATCGCAACTGTAGAGATTGGTGAAATTATCAAAGTTGCAAAGGCACAACTAATTAGAATGCACATGATAATTGGCTGCAAATTGGTAAATGAATTAATTCCATCGCCAATGGCCTTTGTAATATCGGTTACAAATGGATAGAGATAAAATCCAATTAATCCAGCACCAACACCAACAACAATTGGCGTCAATACAATAGCGACTGAACCAAATTTTTCACCTATCAAGAGAATCATAAAAACAGCGATTGAAGCTGTCAACATGGTATTGATGATATCTCCTGTACCAGCACCGATATAGGCTTGCGCTTTTTCGTTGAATTTAATAACTCCTGATCCAACAAAAGATGCTCCACCAACGACCATCATAGGCATTGGCTTAAATCCGAACTGTAATGCAATAAGTGCTCCAATTAATAAAGGTGTTCCTAGTTGAAAGATGATAGCCATCTGTCCAATGGCTATGGCAAAGGGATTGTTACCAAACAATTTTAAAATAGCAGCTAAAACAGCATTGGGAATTAATCCAATGATAATACCTGTGGCAGTTCCTGATAGTACTTTGTTGAGAAAAACTTTGGCTGTTAATTTTTTATTCATAATAATCCTCCTGTAATTTAACTAGCACCAAGAATATCTTCTTTACAGTGAATTAATTGGGTTAATAAATCACAGTATGGGGTAGGGATGTTATATTTTTTACCTTTGCGAGAAACGGCGCCATTAATATAATCAATTTCAGTGAGACGATGGTTAGTAATTAGATCCTGATGCATTGAAGGATAGTGTTTGCCAATTGTTTCAGGATCAAAACATGATTCAACATGTGAAACAACCTCTTCAATATCGAGATCAACGCCTTCGTGTTTTGCTACAGCCGCAAATTCATTAACGACAGTTACAACTATATCATGAGCTGGTTTAGTGGCACCAAATTCAGCCATATTAACATCAAGAATGGAACATAGACAATTCATCGTACCGTTGACGCAGGCCTTACGATAAATTGAGTAATGGATATTATCTGAATATTTGGCATTTAAACCTGACTCTGATAAGAAAGTGGCTAGTTCTTTAGCAGAATCTTCTTGATTCTCACCAAGGTTTTCTAATTCTACCGAACCATTACCAAACAACTTAACTTGACCAGGGCCAACTAGTCCGGCTGTCCACATTGTGTTTCCAATAAAGATATTTTTCATTGGAATGTATTTTTCGATTGTATCTTCGTGACCAATACCGTTAAGCAAACAAAGAATCTTTGTGTTCTTGGCAATTAATGGTTTGATATCTTGCAACATTTTATTTAGTTGCATAGATTTAGTGAACAAAATAATTAAGTCGGCCTTTTTGTCAGTATTTATTTCTGATTGAAGCATAACTGGGACGTTGACTGTGATGTCTTCACCGTTGAAGTTTGCCTTTAGACCATTCTCCTTGATAGCATTGACGTGATCTGGCCAACTATCGACTAGAGTAACATCATTGCCACCTTTATGAAGCATGATTCCAAAGCGACTGCCCATAGCACCCGCACCTGCGATAATAACTTTCATAGCTAATCTCCTTTATATGTTTGTTTCTACATTATACTAAGATTATTGTGAAAAAAGCTACAAAAATATAATAAGTATTGACTAAAACGTTTTCAAATGTTAGATTATGTTTGAAATGAACATAAATAAACACGGGGGGAAAAGCATGAGCTCATTAGAAGAATTCCAAAAGCTAAATCCAGAATATAAGATACTATCAATTGATGATCCAGATTTTAAGAAATACGGTAAGGTCTATACGAACTACAATATTAGTGAAGTTACTGATTATATGGATAAGAATGTTAAGATATCTAGTCCGGCTAACTTTTATACACCTTCAAATAAGGGATTAGAGTCAATCCCTGTTATTCAAGAAATGGGTAAAGATATTTATGCTAATATGCCAATTGAGGCTGGTGAATGTACAGGTCAATCGACCAACTTCTCAGCAATCGAATATCACCAAGGCAGTGAAACAAACATTATGTTGACAGACGTTATTATGGTACTCGGTCAACGTTCAACACTTGATACAAAGGGTGAATATAGCCCAAGAGATGACGGTCAAACATTCTTTGTACCAGCGGGAACAGTGGTTGAATTTTACAGTTCAACTTTACATTATGCACCTATTAAAGTACACGATTCAGGATTCTCAATTATTGTAATGTTGATCAAGGGAACAAATGAAGAGTTACCAGCTGATTTTAAGAGTACAAACAAGAGAATTGTTAAACAGAATAAATTTCAATTAGTTGATCCTAGTCGGAAGGATAAAATTGCGATTGGAGTTCAAGTCGGTTTGACAGGTAAAATGATAGAAATGAAGCCTTTGGCAGAATAAAAGAATATTTATTTTTAAGTACCAATCTAATGACCATTTTTCAATGGTCATTAGATTGGTACTTTTTTTATCCACATAACGTTAAAGTACTTTTGTTTTCAAATGACTTCCTATAATAAGAAGTTAAAAATTAATTATCATACAAGATTAATAAACAAATTTTCAAGTCAAGTATATTAAC
>NZ_NIPR01000051.1 GCF_002872255.1 Companilactobacillus nuruki | reverse complement strand
TTGAAGCGTTGAATTTGCCTTATGGTCATGTTATTGAGTCATTTGATCATTCGCATATCCAAGGAACCAATCCAGTATCAGCAATGGTAATGTTTAAAGATGGTAGGCCAGAAAAAAGTGGTTATCGAAAGTATAAGATTAAAGGTGAGGTTGAACATCAATCGGGTGCTGACGAAGCAGCGAATACCCGTGAGGTTGTTTATCGACGTTATTCGCGATTAATTAAAGAAAATACACCATTGCCAGATTTAATCCTGATGGATGGTGGTATCATTGAGTTACGTGCGGTTATGGACGTCTTGCAAAATGAATTAGGCATTAATATTCCAGTAGCAGGGATGGTCAAAGATGATCACCACAATACATCACATTTAATTTTTGGTGAGGATGGTATTGAGGTACCCTTAGATCGTAAGAGTCAGGGATTTTACTTGTTGCAGAGAATTCAAGATGAAGTTCACCGTTTTGCTATTACATTCCAGCGAAAAACACGTAGTAAAAATGCACTTTCATCAAGATTAGATGATATACAAGGTGTTGGGCCAAAAACTAGAACCAAACTCTTAAAGGAATTTGGTTCGGTTAAAAAGATGAAAGAAGCAACAATTGAACAGTTGACTGCTTTAGGAATCTCTAAAACAACTGCACAAACAATAAAAATTACCTTAGCAAGTACAGATTTTCATAAGAAGTATAGTAAAGGTTAATTGGGGGATATTAAATGATTACATTAAAATCAGAGCGAGAAATAGAAGGAATGCGTGAGTCAGGTAAAATCTTGGCAGGCGTTCATTTAGGTTTACGCGATATGATTAAACCAGGAATTTCAGCTTATTCAATTGAAGAATTTGCTAATGATTATATTGTCAT
>NZ_NIPR01000050.1 GCF_002872255.1 Companilactobacillus nuruki | reverse complement strand
ATTTATTATTAAATATTTTTTATAAATTTAATTATTTTAAAAAGCAATTTTTTTCAAAAGCAATAAAATATCCTTATGATTTTTAGTCATCACAAGGAAAGAATATAACTTAATATTAATTTTTAATCCACTCATTAGTTGCTACTTGTACATATGATCCTTGATTATTAGGTACAGTCAATAATTTATCAATTAACCAAGAACCAGCCTGCAAAGTTTTTCCTGAATCCACTAATGAATATGTCTTATAATCCAATCTATATATTCTTTGCGAATTTTCTAGATTTAAAACATCACCTTTTGGTACGCTATATACACAAGTTACCTCTGATTCATTGACCCACTCATTGGTTGCTACTCTTTTATAGGTATTATCTTTTCCGTAAGCAAATTGATCAAACTTCCAATCACTATTTGAAGATAATGCTCTGTTAGTTATCAATGAGAAATCATAAGTTGGATCAGCTCCTAAACTGACATTAGCTTTGCCTTGCGCATAGACTTTAGTAACCTTAGAAGTGTGTAAATAGTCTGGTATTAATGTAGCAGCTTTTACATTGGTGGTTTTTAATCCTAATAATGAAATAAATACCACTACTGTTGCTAGAATAACTTTGACGATCTTTTTCATGATATTTCTCCCTATGGAATATATTTTAATTCGTAATGAAATTATATCATGAGATCGCTTACAAAATCGATACTGATATACAGTTTGTATCTATTAGAATTTCTGACAGGTTTTGAAATCAATGACAGTGTTGAACCCATCATGATAAAATAAAACTATTAATATTTTATTATTCTCAAAGGAGGGGTTCTATATGAGTAAACTATTTAACAAAGCAAATTTAATTAAATTAATTGTTTTCATTATTATAGTTGAAGGAATTGGCAGTATTTCCTCTTTAATTTCAGGAAATATTTCTGGGAAGTATATGGCGCTTAATCTGCCACCTCTTTCACCGCCAAGTTATTTATTTGGGATTGTCTGGCCAATATTGTATCTATTGATTGCCACTTCTGGATATTTAGTTACATTTTCTGATAAACCATTTAAATATAAACTTAATCCGACGCTCTTATTCTACTTTCAATTATTACTAAACTTCATTTGGTCGATAGTCTTTTTTAATAAATTATATTTAATAGGATTAATAATCATTATCGTACTTGATCTTATAGTGATTCTCTATATCATCGAATCTTATCAAATAAGTAAAGTTGCATCTTATCTATTTATTCCTTATATATTATGGATACTATTTGCTACATATTTAACTATAGGTGTAACTATTCTGAATTAACTATTTTTTATTTAATACATTTAGGGAGGATTTTATAGTGATAAATTCATACAAAAAGTTTTGGGATAACATTTTTAATTTTTCAAGTACCAGCTCTCGTTCTGATTACTGGTGGCCAGTAATTATAAATTACATATTGGGTGGTCTTCTTATAGGTATCATTCAAAAATTGATGGGGCATTCAATTGAAGATATTTATACTATTTCTGATTTAACTACAAATACACTAGTTCGATTAGTAACTATTATTGTTTGGATAGGTACACTTTCAGTAAAAGTACGTAGATTGCACGATACTGATCGCTCAGGTTGGTGGATATTAATTGATTTAATTCCACTGATTGGTACAATTTGGTTCTTTATATTAATGATATTACCCTCAAAAAGAAGCCGTTGGAATTAATTAAATTTAAGGTACCACATAATTGTTGGATATGAAATCTAGCAGTTATGTGGTGCCTTTTTTATTCCATGATTATTTGTTTTACTGAGATATTATGCTTATTTAAGTCAAAAAAATAGAACATCCGAGAATGTTCTAAAATCAGTTATTTAAGGAGAGTACAGGATT
>NZ_NIPR01000005.1 GCF_002872255.1 Companilactobacillus nuruki | reverse complement strand
AATTAGCGTGTGGTGGCGATAGTGAGAAGGATACACCTGTTCCCATGCCGAACACAGAAGTTAAGCTTCTCCGCGCCGAAAGTAGTTGGTGGGAAACTACCCGCGAGGATAGGGAGCTGCCACGCTAACGATGAAAGGACTGAAGAGATTCAGTCCTTTTTTTGTGCATTTAATTTCCAAATAAATAATGAAAGAATATATATTTATGAAAACTATGAAAGAAAGGAACCAATAAATTATGCTTATACTTTAGTAGAGATATAGGAATGAATAAAACTAAATATATAATTTTTTATATAGGATTTAAAAACAATTTTGAATATTATTCAATTATCCTTTTCTTTTTTATGAAATTTGTTTTTTTTGCCAATTGAGTACCGTTCAAGGGCTATACTTATTGAAAATAAGGCGTAAAATAACTTATTGGTATAGATAGAACAAAATATATTCATATTTCTATAAATATCTTATCTAATTAATCGAGTAATTTATTTTATTCGATTGTCACGACAAAAAGTTGTTTATAATAATACAAATATTTTAAAATAAATTGAATGGATTCTATTATAATAGAGTTAATCTCATCTACGGGGGTGGAGTTTTTGGATAGCTTTACTGACTTATTTCTATCAAAATCGGAAATAGAAAAAATACAACTATTTAATAAGATTAAATTAATTAGAACTACACAGTTAGCTAGTGCGGATCTTATAGGTACTTATCGTAACCGTGATATTAAGGTTAAAGATATCAACCTACGTAAGGCTGCTTATCAAATGAATAAAAGTTATGGTAGTATCTATAATACTTTTTTGGGAATCCAAGATGACTTTAAAAAAATTCTTGGTAAAGAAAAATATTCTACTGAAGAAATGTTTGGTATAACTAGAGATGCTTATCATGCTTATTTGACGACCAATTCGGATGGTTATTTGTTCCTAGATGCAATCGTCAAAAATAAGGAAGATTCATTTAAACATTTTTATGAATCATTGGAAAGTAGCAAGGCTACGGTTCTACGTCATTTAAAGCCAATGAGAGGGTATCTAAAGCGTTTTGGTGTCAGGATTGCCTACGAACCTATGCGCTTCGTTGGAGACGAGGAATCTATCCGTTTGGCTGTTGCTGCCTTGTATTGGAATGCTACTAGGGGATATATGTGGCCTTTTGAAGATTTCACACAAAAAGTTGCATTTAAAGTAGTCGACATTGCTTTGGATAAGTATCGTTTAAAGCCAACTAATTATATTACTAAGATGTTTTATGCTTATGTTGTTATGGCACATTTATATCGGATAATAGAAGGTAATCATGTACAGAACATGGATGCTTTAAATGTTATCAATTATCCGTTTCCTAATATTTTTGAGAGTGCTGGATCTATGCTCGAAGGAGATACAGGCAGCAAGAAAGTGCGAGAATTAAAGCGCGCTATTAAAGAGGACGTTAGCTATGAAGAGCAAATGTTCCAGTCAGCTGATTTTTATATTCTATTGATGTGTGTGCCAGCAACATTTGAAGTATCAAATGATTATCTACAATCAGTTTCTAAACAATTGGTTAGATATAATCCATTGTTTGCCAATTTCATTGATGATTTCTTGGAGCTGATTCCAATTGATGTTGAACAAACGATTTCAGATATGGCTATGTCACATAAGGAATTTTTGAGATATAAATATAATTTAACAACATGTATTATCGGTGTTTTAGCACTTGACCATAATTATATTGAAATTCTGAATTTATATTCAGGTTTTGGAGATGCTATCAGCAAGTTAAATGATGAAGGTCTTGAAAGTAAAATCTATTCAACCGTTCAACATTTAATGTTGCGTGACAAGTATCAATCATTAACGGGTAAATCTAAGCAAATTTCTGAGGCTATTTATGCAATAGCTTATCGTTTCTTCTCACTATACAATAAGAACATTCAAGTTAAGGTATATCTAGAGTTAGAGTCATTCTTCTTGGTCTATTCGGATCTTTCTGTGACGTTACAATCATTGCCATATGCTAAAATTGTCAGTGATCCTAAAGATGCCGATATTATCGTAACGGCTAACAGTGCTAACCCGCCAAAAGATGAAATGAAAAAAGATGTCTGCATTTATCGTTGGATGTACAATGGAGTCGATGGTCAAATGGGAGGCTTATTGAATCTAATTTATAAGATTTGGACCGAAGAAAAAGTAAGAGAGAATCCAAATCTTTAATGAAAAGTGTTGCAACTATTTTCAGAATATATTATGATACAGGTTGTGCGATGAGTCGAGAGCCGTCGAATTTGGACGGCACTTATGATGGTAGGGTATCAAGCACTACTCACCGGATTTGTGAGGGATATCTATAGAAACTGGATGTGAACCGGAATCTATTTACTCATCTTGAGTACTACCGCTAAAACCATGGTGATTTGAGCCATGGTTTTTTTATTGAAAAAAATATAAAGAAGAGGTGAGAAAGATGCGCGCTCAAAGAATATGGTTATTGATTTTAAATATCACATTCAATTTGGTAATGGGATTTATATTGCCAGTTAATACGATTTTTATTCATAAAAACTTGCATGAATCACTAGTGACAGCTGGTTTTGCGTTGATGGTTTATTCAGCATTTATGATGATTGGTAATGCTTTAGGAGGTATAATGTTTGATCGTTTTTCAAAACGTGGAACGTTATACATTGGTTATGGAATATCGATCATATCGTTATTAGGTATGTCTGTACATCATGTATGGCCAACATATGCAATTATGTTGTTCATTTTAGGATTTGGAATGGGATTAGTGTATACGGCTGTTAATGCCTATACAGCCTTTATTGCTGAACAAATGTCGGGCAATAGTCGAGTAATATTCAATAATATGTACTTAGCAGCTAATATTGGTATTGCAATTGGATCCACAGCAGTTGGTTTCATATTCAAATGGAGTATCTTTTTCACTTTCTTCATTCCAATGTTATTATTTGTTTTAAGTGCCGTAATTTTATTATTAAAGGCCGATGTTTTGGATCATGTTGAAGAACATGAAAGTCCCGTCAATGAGTCTAATTATGTGAAAAGCAGTGATACACTTGATCCTAAGATTGCAATTGGTTCAAGCCGATTTAATGTAAATTTAGTAATCATTTGTGCATCAATCTTTATTGTATGGTTGGGATATTCACAATGGGATAGTAATTTATCTGCCTATATGTTAGATCAAGGCTATACAACACGAGAATATGGACTGGTATTTACAATTAATGCGGCATCACTATTGATTATCCAGCCAGTGATGAATCGAGTAGTATCTAAAGTCTTCAAACTATTGAAATATCAAATCTTTTTAGGAACCGTAATTATGGGATCATCATTTCTATTGTTGCCATCTGCTAAATCATATTTGGCCTATGTTATAAGTATGTTGATTTTGACAGTTGGTGAATCAATGGTTTTCCCAACGATTCCGGCGTTGTTAAGTAAGATGTCTACTAATAAAAATCGGGGAGCTTTTCAAAGTTTCTATAGTATTTTCGGTTCATTGGGACGTGCTATTGGTCCATATGCGGGTAGTTTGATTATTACTGCATTATCCTTTTCAACATTGTTTGTTAGTATCACAATTTCAATGATTATCGTTGCTGTTGCAATGATAGGCGTTAAAGAATTAGCATAAGTGAGGGAATATCATGATAATTATTTTGTTGATATTGTTATTACTAGTCGTTCTAATTCTGAACGCCTTTTTTTTATATATTCAAAAGAGGGGTTCAAAGGCTTTAGGATCAGAAGCACCTAAAGTAAAGATGGATGAAGGACTAGAAAGTAAAACGGTTGAGTTTTTAAAGAAGTCCAAAGAAGAATGGACAATTAATTCCACTTATAACGGGAGTAAATTATTTGGATGGTTTACTAACAATAAAAAACCAGTGACAGTTATTATGGTTCATGGTTTTGGAGTCGATCATAATTCACTTAATGTTCATGCTCAATTGTTCGATCAGTTGGGGTGCAATGTTCTGCAAATTGACAATCAAGCAGCAGGCAAAAGTGAAGGAAATTATTTAGGATTTGGTTACATTGAAAGTTTGGATTTAATAGATTGGATAAAAAAAGTCCAATCATTTCATCCACATGATAAAATAATTTTATTTGGTGCTTCGATGGGAGCGGCAACTGTAATGCTTGCTTCAGGTTATGAGTTGCCAAAGAATGTTAAACTAATAATTGAAGATTCCGGCTATACCAGTGCTACTGATATTTTAAGTTATCATTGTCAAAAGAGGTATCATATTAAAGGTACCTGGTTGATAGCTGGTATTTCACTGGTGTCGAAAATCCGTGCAGGGTTTTCTTATAAGAAAGCTGATTGTCAAAAAGCATTAAGCAAGAATAAATTACCTGTGCTATTTATGCATGGGAAAAATGATTTTACAGTACCATTTGAAATGAAAAATAAGTTATCCACATGTGGAAAATTCCCTGAAATGAGCTATGAAAGCCTTGGGGTACATATAAGAAGCTATTATATAGATTCCAAGAATTATCGAAACACTGTGGAAAACTTTTTAAAAAAATATCTTTAGGAGAGAAATATGAAAATTAAAGTTGCTGATTTTATTGAAAATATTCAAGAAGGAAAATTCAACCAAACTAGTCTAGAAATTAGTAAAGATGATTTGCTTCAGGAGGACCTCTGGTCAATAAATAAAGCTAAGGAACAAATCGAAAAGGATACTGCTGATAATAAACTTTCACAAATTATGATTCATGTAGCCGACGCTGAATTTGAAATTAATTTTTACTTAGAAACAGGTATTATTAATTTGCCTTTTGATGATGCAAAGAAAGTTACTCATTTTTTTGATGATGATGCAGAGACAGATACTAAAATTTATCTTTCAACTAATTGTGATTATTTGAATGCTTCTAAGTTTCATATTGATCTAATTTCAGAAAATGACTTAGAAAATGATGAAATAAAACATACAATGGATATAATGAAGAGTAACTACGAAGTTTCTTTAGAGAACTTTTCTAATAAAGAAGACGTAGAGAAAGAGGAAAAATAATGAATTCAATGCTACTGCTTTTAGTTATGGGTGTAGTGGCTGGATGTCTTGGTGCAATTTTGGGGATTGGTGGCGGAATGATTATTACTCCGGTACTAACCATCATGATGGGATTAGATATTAAGTATGCGATCGGTGCTAGTATCATTTCCGTTATTGCAACAAGTTCTGGTTCTACGATTGCCTATTTGAAAGATGATATGTTGAACTTGCGTGTTGCTATGTTTTTGGAAATTGCTACAACTGTTGGTGCTATTATGGGTGCTTTACTGGTTGGAGTGTTTTCAAGTAGCTTTTTATATGTCTTATTCGGATTTTTCTTATTGTATTCAACTTATAATATGATAAGAAAACTTTTTAGTAAAAAAGGTGAAGGTGTTTATACTGGATCTGACCCGGTAGTTGAAAAATTTAAGTTAGCAAGCACTTATTATGACAAAGCTGAACAAAAGCAAATTGATTATTCTATGAAAAATGTTCCTGGTGGTTTTGTCATGATGTGGGCAGCAGGGTTAGCTAGTGGACTGCTTGGTATTGGTAGTGGTGCATTTAAGGTTATCGCTATGGATACAATTATGAAAATGCCTTTAAAACCATCAAGTGCTACAAGTAATTTGATGATGGGAGTTACTGCCGCAGCTAGTGCAACGGTTTACTTCTTTAATGGTTCAATTCGTCCTGATATTGCTGGACCATTGGCAATTGGAGTTTTAGTTGGTGCCACAATTGGTGCCCGTTTGATGCAATTCTTGAAGCCTAGAATTATTAGAATGATCTTTATTCCTATTATTCTTTACATGGGATTACAGATGGCTCTTAAAGGATTTGGGGTGAATATCTAATGCAATCACATGAAGAAACTCGAAAAGTTGAATTAATCATTGGTAAAATTTTACGTATTGGTGTTAGTATCTCGGCAATTGTTATTTTGATTGGGGTTGCTTTGTATTTCATGAATGGTAGTGGTTATGTTGGAAATAGTTTTCCTAGAAGATTCTCAGCCATTTTTAATGGATTAGCAGCTGGTAAATCATATGCGGTTATTATGTCTGGTGTCTTTTTGTTGATTTTGACACCAGTATTACGAGTTGTTGTTTCAATTTATGCTTTTTACAAAGAACACGATACGCTTTATGTCGTAATTACTACTATAGTTTTAGTTATTTTAATGTTTGCGATGTTCATGGGATATCGTAGTTAATTAGTTAATTAGTTAATCAAATAAATAGTCTGTATTGATTATCGACTGTGTTTAATAAAGAACACAGTTTCATATCAATACAGACTATTTTTAATGTATTTAAGAATTTAGATAAACTAATATGGCCTGCAATAGCCTATACGCATGGATCTTAGTTATTTTGTAGAGAATCTACAAGTGACCAATTTATTGTTCCTTCGTATTGACCAGCTTTGTTTCCCTTTTTCATTAATAAAAGTATACCGTTATTATTTTTCCAAGAATCGGTAATATTTTTTGTTTCAATAGCATCGGTATCTTTTGTATTATTGGCAACATTGATATTACTAGCGAGATTATAGTCTTTTCCACTATGATCCCGGTAGAACAGATTACCCTTTAATGGTACTTTATCTTTGTTTATCAAGTTGGTTGCGTTAGCTTGAACGGTCCATTGACTGCCCTTTTCCCTACTATCGACTACGTCAATTTGCCATTGATCTAATCGTGGAAGAACCTTATCGGTATAAGAACCGTTAGTTGGTTTAAAAGAGACACTTGGCTGAACCGTTCCGAAGGTAACTGAACCACCAACTAAAATTTGCCTTGTTACTGTGTTGCTGGTATTTCCACTACTATCAGTTACATAGAAAGAAAGTGTATTGATTTTATCTAGCAAACTGCTATCAATATTTAAATTAAATTTGCCAGAACTATTGATAATATTTCCTAAGGTTGTAGTCTTTCCGTTTAATGTTTGGTGAACTACCATTGAAGTATAATTTGGATTAGTAGTATTGCCAATGTAGGTAACTTGACCAGGAACAATTGCGTTTTCTTTTTCTCGAACTTTTATAGGATCAGTTGAACTACTATCTAGACTTAATAATCTGGGATGAATTTTAAATGATTTCGTATTAGCATCAGTAATAAGATTGTCGCCTTCAAAAGAAGTGTGAGCTGAAGGAACAGTCAAGGTAGTTGTGGCTGTTTTTTCAGTATAGCCTTTCAGATCAATAATCGCCTCAGTATTAGTAGAATTAAGTCCTTCAGGCAATAAATGAGTAATATTAGTGGCATTATCCGAGAAAAGTTCTGAGGGAATAGGACGAGGTTCTTTGTTAGTAGGAGAATTTGGGTAGGTTACGGTACCACTGGTAAAGTGAACATAATTAGGAACCCCCATGATTGCATTGATGTTGTTCCAATCTCTTGACCAACCATTATATTTTAAAGTGTATTGATACCTGATATTAGCATTTGGATCAACTGTATTATAGCTGTCGCTGATCTCCTTACCACCATTTGTGTCATCATAGATTTTTGAATCTACATCAGCACCAACAAATGATGGAATCGATTCGAAAGCTATTAAATTATTTTCAGAAGATGAACCAGTTGAACCGGTGAATCCCCAATATAATTTATTATTGACATCAGTTAATCCAAATTTAGTTGTATCAAGTGGAAAAGAAGCAGTTACAACGTCATCGGTAATCGGTAAACCAGTATCGGGATCTTTATCATTGTAAACATATTTCAATGTACCCTTTTGAACGAATGGATAATTAATGTCGGGATCCCAAGTAATTGTGACATGGTGCCAGTTACTGTCAACAAGATTCGGTCTTATTTTGTAGTTATTACCATGATCTAGTTTGAAGAAATTAGGGAAGCTATAATCACTGATATAAGTACTTTTTAAGGCAGGGTAGTTACCAGCAATATGCTTAGCCGTGGCACCAATATCTCCGATTTTATCGTAATCAAAGGCACGACCTTCATGGTTTTGAGCAGTAGAGGTTGGTTTAGTATAGTTAACATATGTATCAAATTCTAAAGCCCAGCTGTTTTGAATAGCAGTTTTAGCTAAAGCTTCAGGTTTATCCATATTTTGAGGATTCCAATCGGCTCCCCAAACACCAAGAGATTGTCCGTTAACTGGGAAACCGTCAGCCGAAATTGCAATTGAATTTTCTTTGTTTTGATCATTATGTAGGACAAATGCCATACCATCAGCATTATACCTATCTTGTGGATTTACTGATCCAAAGTAAATCCACATAGAGGCTTTTTGCTTCTCTCTAATATCAAAATAATTACTATTTTCCATATTGCTCCAAACAGCTCCAGTTTGGTTAATGTTGTTTGTCATTTGAATGACACTTGTGTTAGGGGCATTAGGATTAGTCGATTGAATTATTTTGGCATTATTAATTAAACTAGGTTCTGCAGAAGAATTTAAGACATCAATTATTGGTGTGAATTCTTTCCCTCTTTGATAAGCTGCTTTTTGAAAATCAGCTAAGACAAAGGCGTTATTAGACCAATTCAATCCTTTGGGAGTCTTAGCTAATGCTGTTTGGAAATCAGCATTGTCAGCTTTAGTTATTTGGATAAATTGTGAATTGGTAAAGTTTATTAGGATTATAAATCCAAATAAGGATAGTAGGATATGTCTAAAGATACTTATTCGTTTCATAGTTAAACTAATTCCCCTCGTAGACTTCGCTTCTCAAAGCCAGTTTAACAAATAAAACGATTACAAACACGTAATAATGATTTAAAAAGTATTGTATTTTTATATATTATAAACAACAAAATTACATAATTATAAATAAAAATAATTATTAAGTTGTGTAAAATAGAATGATTTACAATTTTTTATAATAGGATTAGAATACAAAGTAATTACATGGATAGGAGGAATTAAAATGCTTGTAGATACTAGTAAACCAATTCCATTAGATGATCATTTGTGTTTTTCTCTTTATGCTACATCACGTGCAATTCAAAAGTTATATCATGATGGATTAAGTAAAAATGGATTAACCTATCCACAATATTTGGTACTTGTTTCGCTTTATCAATATAAAGAACTCTCTGTAAAAGATTTAGGGGCCCAGTTATCGCTTGATTCGGGTACTTTAACACCCTTATTGAAACGAATGGAAAGTGATAATTTAGTTATTCGTCAGCGAAGTAAGTCGGATGAGAGGGTAGTTAATGTTTGTCTGACCGAAAAAGGCAAGAAAAAAAGAGAAGCGATTAACAGCTTACCAGAAATTATGGTTGAAAAAAGTGGATTCACTAAAGAAGAATGGGATACTTTAGAAAATCTTTCTAAAAAACTTTTTATTAATATAACCGAATAATCAGCATACAAAAAAGACGTTAGTTCATTCGAACTAGCGCCTTTTTGTATATTATTTTAACTTTTTAACCTTATCAAATAATGATTTGTCATCAGGAGTTTTATTGTCACCAGTACGTCCAATATCGTAATCAGAATCTTTCATAGCTTCAACTTTACCCATTAAGTAACCATTACCAACTTGAGAGAAGAAATCGTGATTACTTGTTCCAGTTGAGATACCGTTCATAACGATGGGATTGACATCTTCAGCATTGCCATCAGGGAAGAGTGGCTCTTGACCAAGATTCATCAGAGCCTTGTTGGCGTTATAACGAAGAAATACCATAACTTCATCGACCCAACCAACTTCTTTATATAAAGTCTTAGTGTATTTTTCTTCATTATCATAAAGCGAGTAAAGAAGATCATACATCCAATCCTTTAATTCCGACTTTTTGTCATCGCTAAGTTCATTGAAGCCTAGTTGAAATTTATAACCAATATAAGTTCCGTGGACGGATTCATCGCGAATAATTAATTTAATTATTTCAGCCACATTAGCTAATTTATTGTTACCAAGATAATAAAGAGGAGTATAAAAGCCTGAATAGAAAAGAAAACTTTCAAGAAATACACTAGCCACTTTCTTCTTAAGAGGATCATCGCCTTGATAAATATCATTAATATATTTAGCTTTGTTTTGAAGGTATTCATTATGGTCAGTCCAGTCAAAGATTTCATCAATTTCTTCAGCTGTATTTAAAGTACTAAAGATTGATGAATAACTCTTGGCGTGAACTGATTCCATGAATTCAATGTTATTGAAAACTGCTGTTTCGGCTTGAGTTCGAACATCTTTTAACATGGCTTGGATACCATCTTGTGATTGGAGTGTATCTAATAATGTCAAACCACCAAAAACATGTCCAACAACGGTTTGTTCTGCAGGACTTAAGGTGCGCCAATCATCCAAGTCGTTTGAAAGTGGAATACGTGTATCTAACCAAAACTGAGAAGTTAGTTTTTCCCAAGTCTCCTTATCAATTTGATCTTCCAATTTATTCCAGTTCATTGATTTATAATACGTTTCAACCATTATAAAAATTTCCTCCTAGATTGAGCAGCTTTCACATTCGTTGCTACCGATCTCATCATTGTTCTCGGTAAATGTTCTGACATAGTAAAGTGATTTAATACCCTTATAGTAAGCATAGTTACGCAAGATACTTAGATCACGAGTAGTTTGTTTAGTATCGTCAGCAGCTTTCCAGTCATATAAACCAGCTGGGATTTCGGAACGCATGAATAAGGTTAAGCTCATTCCTTGATCAATATGTTCTTGAGCTGAAGCGTAAGTATCGATAACTTTTCTCATATCAGTGTCATAGGCTGACTTGTAGTATTTAATAGTATCGTTACTTAAAAATGGTGCAGGAAAATATAATTTACCATTTTTCTTTTCTTGTCTTTCTTCAACTAAGCGTGTTACAGGTTGTAAACTAGCACTTGTGTTATTGATATATGAGATAGAACCAGTTGGTGCTACAGCCATTCTGTAGGCGTTGTAAAGGCCGTCATTCATAACCTTCTCTTTTAGTTCTTCCCAATCACTAGGTTCGGGGATAAAAATATCATCAAATAGGTTTTTAACTGCATCAAGTTTTGGAGCAAAACTATTTTTTACATATTTATCAAAATAAGAACCATCTGCATAAGTTGATTTCTCAAAGTTGTCAAAAGTTTCATGTCTGTCTTTTGCAATATTGTTACTTTCTACAAGTGTCCAATAATTTAAGAGCATAAAGTAGACATTAATAAATTCGATTGCTTCAGGAGAACCATATTCAAGATGATGACAAGCCAAATATGTATGTAATCCCATGGCACCTAGACCGATTGAATGGCTCTTTTTATTACCATTAGCAACAGGCGGAACAGCGGTAATATTTGAGGCATCACTAACAAAAGTCAAAGCGCGAGTCATTGAGCGAATAGACTTACCAAAATCAGGACTTTGCATCATATTTAGAATATTGGTTGAACCTAGATTACAACTAACGTCAGTTCCCAATTTAGTATATTCTTGAGCATCGTTTAACTCTGAAGGTACTTGAACTTGTTGAATTTCAGTACATAAATTACTCATGATTACTTTACCATCAATTGGATTAGCACGATTAACAGTATCGATATTTAGAACGTACGGATAGCCTGATTCTTGTTGTAGTTTACTGATTTCATCTTCTAATTCACGAGCTGAAATCTTATATTTCTTAATACGATCGTCTTGGACCATTTCGTCATACTTTTCAGTAATATCAATATATGAAAAAGGAACGCCATATACTTTTTCAACTGAATAAGGGCTGAATAAGTACATATCTTGGTTATTACGAACTAATTCATAGTATTTGTCAGGAACAATTACACCAAGAGATAGAGTCTTAACACGGATTTTTTCGTCGGCATTTTCTTTTTTTGCGGATAAGAATTCAATAATATCGGGATGGAAAACATTTAGATAGACAGCACCAGCACCTTGTCTTTGACCTAATTGATTACTATAGCTGAAGCTATCTTCTAGTAATTTCATAACAGGTAAAACACCGGAAGAAGAGTTGTCTACACCTTTAATTGGTGATCCAGATTCACGAAGGTTTGATAGAGTAATACCCACGCCACCACCAATTCTGGATAGTTGAAGAGCACTGTTAACGGTGCGTCCAATACTATTCATGTCGTCAGTAACTTGAAGTAGGAAGCAGGAAACGTATTCACCACGGCGTTTACGACCAGCATTCAAAAATGATGGGGTAGCTGGTTGATAGCGCTGAGCAATCATTTCAGTAGCTAAGCTCTTGGCTAAATCTTGAGCTCCATTGGCATATAAAAGGGCATTAAAAAGAATTCTCATTTCGTAATTTTCGAGATAAAAGTCACCATCATTTGTTTTTAAGGCGTATTGGTTATAAAACTTATACGCAGCCATGAATGATTGGAATTGAAAATGTTGATCTAACAATTCTTGATAAAGATTTTCGATAAATTCATGAGGATATTTATCGATAACTGATTTTTCAATAAAATCACCATTAATAAGATAGTCGATATGATCCTTAAAGGTATCAAATTTCATGGTATTTGGTTCAACGTTTTCTTTAAAGAAGGCCTCAACGGCTTCCTTGTCTTTATTTAAAGGAATTTTATCGTCAATAGGGATGTTAATTTCATTATTTAATTTGAAGTAATTAAGCTTAGTTACATCTAGATTATTTAATCCCAATTTCATTCACTACTTTCTTAAATTTTTCGACATCTTTTTGGGTACCGTTGAACTCGAATTGGAAAACAACAGGTACATTTAGTGCAGCAGCTATGTCTTTAGCGGTGTGATTGTATAGTGTATTGAAATTACGATTACCACCGCCAGCTATGCCGACACAATTTTTAGCATTATCTTTATATTGTAGAAAATCAATAACTGGATCCATCATGTCATCATCATAAGCAGGCACAATAAGAATAAAAGGCCGCTCCATCTGATAAAAAGGATCGGCATCTGTTATTTCGTAACCTTCTATTCCAAGCTTATTAACAAAACGTTTTGTCTGACCAGTGATTGAATAATAAGCTATTTCTTTCATTAGTCAGCAAGCTCCTTTAGACTGTCTGGTCTAAAGCCCACGATTGGGTCCATTTCACCGTTCATAACGACGGGAACACTTTGGAAACCTTGTTGTTTGAGTGTATCAAGATATTGAGGATCTTGATTGATATTTCTTTCTTCAAAAGAAACATGATGTTCTTTCAAATATCTCTTTGTCATGCGGCATTGCATGCAATTATTTTTACTATATACGATTACGTTGTTCATAAGATTACTTCCTCTCGATCTATTCTCAATTAGTATAATCATTTAAAATAATAAACACAATATATTGTGTCTGATATAACGAATGATACACGATATAGCGTGGTTATGTCGTCATTATAAATCACCTGCAAACGTATGTACCCGCACATTTTGTATCGTTTCGTATTACAATTTTAAATAATTTTTCGATTCGTGGTAAAATTAGCGTAATGACTATTATAGAGTTATTAAGTGTTTAAGACAATTAATTTTAGTTGGGAGAAAACTATGAGTTCTTGGAATTTTGTGGGAATTATTGCATGGATTATTGTAATAGCACTATTGATCTTTGTAGTATTTAATATTAGAAATCGTCATTTAAAAATTTTGGTTGTAGAAAAAGCTAAAATTACTTGGGGTACAATTTTAACTGACCTATTAGAAATCGTAGTTGTGATTTTAGCTGTAAGTGGTTTGTTATATACAAGTTTATTCACAAAGGTTGATTTAACAGATAAAAATGAGGTTGCGGTTACATATAAATATGATCCAATGATCGTTCAAACAACTATGGATGGACAGGGATATTACGTTAAAATAGACAAAAAAGAATCAAATTCACCCAATGATGTATATCAATATTGGTTGAATAATTCGAAATATACTGTTTCTAGCCGTAATGCAGTTATCTCAGATGCGACATTACCTTTTACCGTATCAGGAGTTCATTTGGATTGGCCAATGAAGAAAATTCGTAAAATGGATAATAGATATCAAGATGCCTATGTTATTACGGTACACGCTAAATATAAAAATAACTTTAAAAATGGTTTAGGATTAAAAGCTAATCGCTATGCAATGGAATATCGTGTATTGAGAGTGCCAGCAAGATCGTTTATTAATGTTGAAAAGTAATTCGACTTTTGTTCTAGAATAAATACCTGTTATATATTATTTAATTAAAATAGTCTGTATTGATTGTCAATCCTGTTTGAAAAGACAAAATTGATAGCAATACAGACTGTTTTTTTATATAAGGATATTATTTCTTGATATAAATGATAATATTGGTAGCTTAAGGACTTTTTCCAATGATAAAATAAAAAAAAGCAGAATTCCAAAAGGAATTTCTGCTGTAATAATAATTATTTAGCTTTCTTGATCTTTTTGATACTTACAACGATCTTATTATTTAATTCCATCTTATTAGAATTATCTTTAGGATCATTTTTAACAATTTCCATCAAAGCTGAATGTTCGTAAATCTTTTCAACTTTACCTTGGAAAGGATAATCCATATCTTCATCAACGGAGCAATCGTAAACAGTGCCAACTTTTAAATCTTCAATTTTCATATGTCAATTCTCCTCGGATTAATTACTTAACAGACTAGTATAATAATATAGTAGAAGAAATATTTCAAATATAGGAGCCCCATAATGAATAAAAAAATTATTGTTATCACTGGAGCGAGTGGAACTGGGAAAACAACAATTAGCAAATATTTACAAAATACCTATCATATACCTAGTGTTATAACTCACACTACTAGATTACCACGTGCAGGAGAAAAAGACGGCGTAGATTATTATTTTGAGACAAAAGAAAGCTTTTTGAAAAATCATTATTTGGAAAAAGTGGAATATAGTGGAAATTGGTATGGTTCTTCAGAAGAAAGTCTAAATAAAACTTGGAAAGAATATGACTCGGCAAGTATTGTTGTTGATACAAAGGGAGCAGTTTCTTATAAAAAGAAATATGGGGAGAAAGCCGTTGTTATCTTTCTAGAAGTTGACCTAGATACCGTTACCAGAAGATTAACAAAACGTGGTGATGAGATTTCACGGTTAAAAGCACGAATTAACAGTGAAGAATTCCATCGGGATTTACAAATGCCGATGGAGTTAGAAGGAAAATGCTATAAAATTATTAATAATAATATAGAAATAACTAAAGAAAACGTTAACAAAATACTAAAAAAAGAAAAAATCAACTAAATTGTTTTTTCACAAGGAAGCTCTAACCATTGGTAATGCTGTGGTTAGAGCTTTTTATGATTGTGAATAATAAAGTGTAACATTCTTATACAATTGTTGTAACATTTCTGCAATGTTCAGAGAGTAATATAGTCATCGTTGAGTGATAAGAAATTAATAAAAATTTAAAAAATAAAAAAAACAAACCATTACGGGGGATTTCAATTTTGAATACTAATGTTAAAAAGAGTCTTGTTTCATTTACAGCTGCTGCTGCTTTAGCAGTTACAGGCTTAGGTCTATCAAATGCTACAACTACAAAAGCTGCTACACAAATTTTATCAGATGCACCTACTGCCGTACGTACAAAGACATTGTCAGCTTTGTATTCAACACCATCAGCAGATGCAAAAAGTACTGGCCGTGCTTTAGCCGCAAATACACCATGGGCTGTTGGACAAGCTGTTAAAGATGATCAAGGTAATACATGGTATCAAGTAAGTACAAACGAATGGGTTAATGCTAATGATGTTACAGATATGTCAGCAACTACACAAGCAGCTGCAGAATCATCAGATACAACTGCAACAGCCGACAGTGTTATCAGTACTGCTAAACAATATTTAGGTACACCATATGTATGGGGTGGTAAGACTCCTTCAGGTTTCGACTGCTCAGGTTTCACATCATACGTATACCAACAAGCAACTGGTAAGAGTATTGGTTCATACACTGTAGCTCAAGAAGGTGCTGGTACACAAGAAGCTGTTTCTCAAGCATCAGCTGGAGACTTGTTGTTCTGGGGTAGCAAAGGTTCAACTTACCATGTAGGTATCTACTTAGGTAACAACCAATATATTGCTGCACCACAACCTGGCGAATCAGTTAAGATTTCAACAATCTCAGGTTACTTCATGCCTTCATTCGCTGTTAAGGTTCTATAGTATAAATTCAAAATTAAAATCATTCACGTAGAATCATCCTTCGGGATGGTTCTTTTTTTGCATTTGTGGAATCTTCAAATATTCTTCATATATTGTTATAAATATATTCGTATTTGGAAGTTATTATTTAAACATAGTCAAAGACGAAGAGGTGACAGGATGGTTAGATAAATTTCCAAATGGAAATAACCCTTTAAATAGATAATTATTGAAAACAATGAATAGAAATAAAACCCTTAAAACATATATATAATTTAGAAAATTTAATCCCCTATAACACAAATAAAAAACTTTAATATATCTCCCCCCTAAAAGATATAAAGTTAAATTAAAAGAGCTATTCCCCGTAGCTCAATTAAAAAAGAAAGAAGTTGATATTTATCATACTTATAAATATCGCAGCAGCCTGTTTATTAGCAGGCTTTTTTGCTGTCTAAATTTGATAGAATGTAGATAGAGGTAAATTTAAATGCAAAATATAATCGATGTTATTTATAATAAGTTACCAAATATGTCAGCTACAGATAAGAAGATTGCTCAAATTATATTGCAACAATCCAAAGCAGTAATTGATTATACAATTTCTCAATTAGCAAAAAAGTCACTGGTAAGTGAGGCATCTGTTTCTAGATTCTGTAAAAATCTTAATATTGACGGATTTCATCAGTTAAAAACTCGTTTAGCACAAGTATCAGAGGCGGAGAATGTATCGGGAACGATTGATGATGACATTCAATCTTCATTAAAAAACATTGCTGACAATAAAAATATAGAAATAAACAATACTTTAAAGAATCTATCTACTAAAATGATTAATGAATTATTGGATATTATAAAGAAATCACAGTTAATTCAAGTGGTTGCTGAAGGTAATACCTATCCAGTCGCAATTGATGCAGTTTATAAGTTCAATCAAATAGGATTATTAGCAATTAGTGATCCAGCCTTTGAAACGTCAATTGCTCAAACCTTAAATATGAATTCGAAGGATAGTTTAATTGTCATTTCTAATTCAGGTGAATCAAGGTCTCTGATAAAGCAAATTGATGTGGCACGTAAGCGTAATATTAAGGTGATTGCTATTACTAATCGGGATGATTCACCTATTGCACAAAAAGCCGATATCCATTTAAAAACTTATGTCCGTGAACAGGTTTTCCAATCTGAATACTATTTCTCAAGAATCGCTGCTTCAACTGTAATAGAAGCTATCTTTTTGTTATTAATTGGACAAGATAAAGGAACACTGGATAGAATAACAAAACATGAAGAATTAATTTCTGATCGAAAAATTTAATATCCTGCTTGACAGGGTATTTTTTTTATCTTATTATGAAAATGAATTTCAGATAATATATTTATATGAAAATTTATTTCTAAAAGGAGCTAAAATGGAACAATTAATTGAAACGGCCAAAAGTATGATAAAACCAGGTATGTCAGTTAGCTTTGGTGGAGGTAGAACGGTTGGTAGATTGGTCAAAGCTTTAAATATTTCCGGAGTCAAAGTATCTAGTCCTTCAGAAGCAACCCGAACTCTTTGTCAGGAATTAAATATATCTGTTGTTCCCTTAGAACAGGTTACTAAGTTTGATCTAGCTTTTGATGGTTGTGACAGTTTGGATCATCATTTAAGAGCATTAAAGAGTAATGGTGGGATTCATACTTTTGAAAAATTGTATGCTAATTTGGCAGATCGATATATTATTTTGGCTCCTCAGGAAAAATTTACTGAAGTTTTGAATCCAAAAGTTCAATTAACTCTTGAGGTTTTAGATTTGGCGATTCCACAGGTGATCAGTCAAATAAAGACATTAGGCGGAATTGCTAAGATTCGTCAATCAACGGACATGGCAGGAATGGTTCGAACAACAAATGGTAATGGTTTACTTGATTGTTATTTTGATGATTGGTCAATGATTGACGAAATTGATGAGAGTGTATCGAAAATGACTGGAGTCATAGGAACATCTTACTTTAAGAACCAAGTAACCGATGCATTATTAGCGACGGAAAATGATGTTAAACATATTAAGAAAGAAGAAATGTAATTATGAAATATAATTGGGGAATGATTGGTACAGGTTGGATTGCACATGAAATGGCTGATGCTTTAAATGCTGTTAATGGAGAAATTTATGGTGTTTCTGATATGAATGAAGAACAAATGGCCAAATTTGCTCAGGAAAAAGGAATTAAACATCAATTTAAAGATCCAACGGATATGATCAATGATCCAGAAATAAATATAATTTATATTGCTACACCGCATACTTATCATTATCAATATATCAAGCAAGCTTTAAATGCTGGCAAGAATGTTTTTTGTGAGAAAGCAATTACGGTAAATGCACAACAATTTGATGAGGTTCAAAAAATTGCTAAAGAAAAACATTTAATTTTGACAGAAGGTTTTACTTTGTTACATATGCCTCTTTACACTCAGGTTAAAAAGTTGATTGCTGAGGGTAAGATCGGTCAAGTTAAGTTAGTTCAAGTTAATTTTGGTAGTTTAAAGGATTACGATCCTAAGAATAGATTCTTTAACAAAGAATTAGCGGGAGGAGCATTACTAGATATTGGTGGTTATGCAACTGCTTTTGCTAGAAGTTTCCTAGATAAGCAACCAACCAATATTTTAACAACTGTTAAATACTTTGAAACTGGGGTAGATGAGCAGTCAGGGATTATTTTGAAGAATGATGACGAACAAATGGCAGTTATGGCACTCTCTATGCGTGCTAAACAGCCCAAACGAGGCGTAATCTCAGGTACTAAAGGTTATATTGAAATTAGTAATTATCCGCGTGCAACTGAGGCTGATATTACTTATACGGCCGATGCTCATACCCAAGCTACTGATAAAATAAAACTAGGCGATGACACAAAAGCCCTTCAATATGAGGTGGCAGATATGCAAAGATATATCGATAATGGTCAGGATGATGGTCAATTGGACTTGTCACATGACGTAGCACATATCTTGAATGATGTTAGAAATGAATGGGGTATGAAATATCCTTTTGAATAGTAAAAACATACCAATCAATTAAGGAAAAGTTACTTAGTAACTAGAATATGGTTTTTAGTTAAGGTGTAAGTTTTAGTTGATCAAAATAAATAGCCTGTATTTGATGATCAACCGTGTTAAAAAAACATGGTTGCGTCAATACAGGCTATTTTTCAGTATTATGTTCTTGATGCCACTTTTTAATATATTCTAAACGTTGCTTAAATAGTCTCTCTTTGCCTTCTTCAGTAGGTAAATAATATTGATTATTTTGAATTTCATCAGGCATAGTTTTCATATTTGTTAATTTATCTTTGGTATCGTGAGCATATTGATAATCTTTTCCATAATCAAGTTTCTTCATCAGTTTAGTAGGTGCATTCCTGATTTGAAGTGGGACGGGAAGGTTACCATATTTTTTAATATCTTTTTGAGCTTTAAGAGTCGCTTGGTAAACGGCATTAGACTTGGGAGCTACAGATAAGTAGATAACCGTTTCGATTATATGTACGTTACATTCAGGCATTCCTAAAAATTGGCAAGCTTGAAATGCGTTGATTGCCACATTCAATGCATTAGTGTCGGCCAATCCGATATCTTCACTGGCAAATCTAACTAATCTTCTGGCAATGTACAAAGGATCTTCGCCACCATCAAGCATGCGCATGGCCCAATAAATCGCTGCATCGGTATCACTATTACGCATTGATTTGTGTAAGGCAGAAATAATATTATAATGTTCCTCGCCATTTTTGTCGTAACGTAGTGATTTGGTGTTCAATAATTGGCGAATGTTCTCTTGATTCACTTGAACGGTTTTGTCATTAGTTTCGGAGTTGATAACAGCCATTTCTAAAGTATTCAAGGATATTCTGGCGTCACCATTGGCATAGGAAGCAATTAGTTCCAGTGTATCTTTATCGATTTCAACTTTTAATCCAGGAAAGGCTTTAGGATTATTCAAAGTATTGTTTAATAATTGGACTAAATCATCTTTGGTTAAAGATTTAAGAACGAAGACTTTACACCTAGACAATAGCGCTGAATTAATTTCAAAGGATGGATTTTCGGTTGTAGCACCGATTAAAGTTATGCTGCCTTTTTCAACGAAAGGTAAAAAGGCATCTTGTTGAGCCTTATTAAAGCGATGAATTTCATCAATGAAGACAATTGTCTTTTGTCCCATCTCGCGATTGAGTTCGGCTTCTTTCATAACTTTTTTGATATCGTTAATACCACTAGTTACGGCGCTAAAGGTAATAAAATTAGCTTCAGTTTTTTTAGCGATTATCTCGGCCAAGGTGGTTTTTCCGACCCCAGGTGGTCCCCAAAAGATCAATGAAGGAATTTTATCTTGATTGATAATATCACGTAAAATTTTGCCATTGCCGATTAAATGTTTTTGACCGACAAAATCCTCTAGTGTCGTGGGACGAACCCGGTTTGCTAGAGGAGTATTGTCATCATTATTTTGATTAGAGAAAAGCGATTCTTGTTGCATGTTGACCTTCTTTAATTGATTGCCTCTTTGATCTTACTTTCATTATATCCCAGTAAAATTATGAACATAATGACATACAGAGCTAAAGGAATCAGAGCATAATTTAAATTGATTGCAGAAATTGTAGATGCAGTTTGAGCTTTATTTGAAACATAACCAGACATTTGTAAGGATTCAGCAGTGATTAATCCACCCAATCCTAAACCAAGGTTGACACCAAAATCATCTGTCGAAGCTAAAACACCTTCGGCTTGAATTCCCATTGCAGTACCATAGCGAATGGTGTCGGCAATCATGATCGAAACCAATCCGATGATAAAGCCACCACCGATACAATTGATGAAGATACCGGTAAAGAGGGTAGCCAAATTTTCAGAATAAGTACCAAAGGTAATAATGACTTGACCGATAAAGGCAGTTACGATACCTAAAAGCATAGTATTCTTCTTGCCCAATTTAGCGGAAATGAAATAAATTGCCACAACACCAATGAGAGCTGTGAAGGTGAAGCTATTAGCAATGGAAACTAAATTCTCATTGTGAATAATATATTTGAAATAATAAATCGTAGTTTGATTCTTAATGGCGGTTGTTAGCCAATACAAGAAAATAACAATAGAAATGATGATCCAAGGTTTGTTTTGTTTTAGCATATTCCAAACCTCAGATAAAGGTTGATGACTGATTTCCTTGTTAGTGTAGCGTTCTCGTACATGGAAGAAAGTATTTAGAATTAGAACTAAAGAAATGATTCCAAACAAAACAATCGTACCTAAGAATCCTTTTTGCTGATCACCTTTACCAAAGAAACTAACTAGTGGGATGGTGAATACGGCTACGATAATTTGAACCGAACTGCCAAAAAATTGCCTGATAACGCCTAAGAGAGTTGTCTCCTGTTCGTTGTCAGTCATAGTTGGCAGAATAGAGGTAATAGGAAGATTGACGGCAGTATAGAAGAAACCAAGGCCTAGATAAGTCACATAAGCCCAAATTAATTTCCCAGTATGTGGTAGGAAATTAGGAGTGACAAAAGTTAAAACAGCGAATATAACGTAGGGAAATGAGTACCAAAGAAAAAATGGTCTACTTTTACCCCATTTTGAGTGAGTGTTATCAATCATAATACCGATAATTAAACTCTCAAAGACGTCTGCAGTTCTAGCTACGACAAACAAAATTGCTACCTCACTAGCATTAAGACCGAAAACATCGGTGTAAAAGAAAAGTAGGTAAGTAGTCATCATTTGGAAAACTAAATTATCCGCTGCATCACTTAAGCCATAACTGATTCGTTCAGTTAAGGAGGTTCTCCATCTATTCAAGAAAAGTTCCTATTTTTCTGTCAGACGACGATAGAGTTCGCGGCCGACAATATCATTTGTCCACATCCAAGCGATATGACCGAGAGCTTCAGATATATGTTCCTGAGTTGGTTGATCCTTTGGAGAAGGGACAGTTTTCATCATTGGCATAATTCCGATATGAAAAGCGACCCAAATTGCTAAACCGAAAATAGCACCTGATCCCTTTCTAATGAAAGGTTTATATTCTGATAGAACCTCATAGATGATAGCAAAAGAGGTTGAGAAACCAAAATGCATCAAAAAACTAGCCCAAGGCATTTGATGTTCAGAGTAAGTATAAGTTCCACGAGTGATTTTCTTAGGCAATCCAGCTTGTTCCATTAAGGTTTGGGGTGGATTAACGGCGTCACGAGCGGGGGTACGAGGTGGCAAAACATTTTCCCAGCCTAGTTTAACAAAACCGGAAATGATACCGGCTGCGGTTCCAGCAATTATTGCAGCTTTCAAATCGACTTTTTGTTCTTTAGTTAATTTCATTTTTAAACCCTCTCTTTATAAATATTTCAATCATTTAAAGTATAAAGCAGGCTAGGATCTAATTCAGGTAATTAGTCTCCAATTAAAGGATAAATTCAGACAATACGACAAATATAAGTCTTTGATCACAAATTCTTCATATATTGTTATAAATTAATTCGTACTTTAGCAACTGTATGTTCATAAATTACCGTTATTATTTAAGCATAGTCAAATAACAAAGACGAGAGGTGACCGGATGAAATTGGAAAACCCCTGTAAAATATTATTTTCTTAAATAACTCACTTTACACATGAATAGAAATAAACCCCTATATAATAAATACTCTATTTTTTAAAAAGTTTAATCCCCTTAATAAACACATATATGAAAAAACTTTAGATATCTCCCCCCTAAGATAATAAAGTTAATTTCCTAAAAACAATTTGATATTTATTCCCCGTAAATATTACAAAAAGAAAAAACTGCCTTCCCCGGCAGTTTTTTTGTGGCTCTTATAATCAATATGTCGATTTTTCTTCACATTTAATTCCGATTTATTTCTAAAATTACTAACCGTATATTCACAAAATCCCGCTATTATATAAGCATAGTCAATTAACAAAGAGGTGACTCAATCGACTATAAAGTTTTACTTAACTAGAAAATTTAATTAATAAATAATAAAAATAGATTTTTTCAAATATATCTCCTCCCCCCTGATATAGAAGAATTAACAAAATAGAAAGAAGAAAAGCTTATGAAAAATAATAAAAATACAATCGGAGCTGGCCGTAAGGCTAGCTCCTTTCTTTTTGCGTTCGGGATGAAAGAATGAATACTAGTTGGCTATATACATTTAGATTTCAACTCTTTAATTCTTTTGCATAAGGGGTCAGTATAAGAGTGTAGAAGCTCAATAGGTATGTAAATTCTATATTTTAATAGAAGCCGCTCCGTGTAAAGAGGTCCTTTTGGTTCTTTATTAGTGAATTGATTTATACATAAGGAGATATTGAAATGAATAAAAAACTTGATTTAATAATAAGAGTTTTTTTCTTAATTATGCTTATCTTGCAAATATTTTTTCTATTTTATAATATGTCTTACTTTAGTAAGTTTTCTCCGATTTTTCTTATTTTGGTAACTATATATTTTGTGGTAAAAAATAAAAAAATTTAACTACTAAAAACACAAAAAAACCAGTAATCATTTAATTACTGGCTTTTTGTGTTTTATTTTTAAAATAATATTTGTTTGGTATTGGATTTGGTTTTTGTCAGATGTATTGGTTAAAGATGTCTGCACGCATCTTTAACTAATTTTGATATTTCTTGGCTTCCTCATTGCTGCAATAGAGGAAATGACCAGGAAGAACTTCTTGCAATCTTTGATCATCTTTAAAGGGACTCTTATGATCAAAATCAATTCTTGTACGCTTAGTTTCGACCTCAGGATCAGGTACTGGAATAGCGGACAAGAGGCTTTGCGTGTAGGCATGCAATGGATTGTTATAAATTTCATCAGAAGCAGCCAACTCAACGATCTTACCACGATACATAACAGCAATACGATCAGAGATATATTTAACCATTGAAAGATCATGGGCGATAAATAGGTAAGTTAAACCTTGTTGTTTTTGAATATCTTGCATCAAGTTAACAACTTGGGCTTGAATAGAAACATCAAGTGCTGAGATAGGTTCATCAGCAATGATGAATTGAGGATCAACTGCCAAAGCACGGGCAATACCGATACGTTGTCTTTGACCACCTGAAAACTCATAAGGGTAACGAGTCATGTGTTCAGGATTCAAATTGACCATATCAAGTAATTTGCGAACACGCTTGTCACGTTCTTGCTCATCTTTAACTAAACCGTGAACATCCAGGCCTTCAGCAATAATATCTTTAACCTTCATACGTGGGTTCAATGAAGCGTATGGATCTTGAAAAATCATTTGCATTTCACGACGGAATTCCTTCATCTTAGGACCATGACTCTTGATCTTACTGATATCTTGACCATTGAAGAAAATATGACCATCAGTAGGATCATAAAGTCTGATGATACTACGTCCAGTAGTACTCTTACCAGAACCAGACTCACCAACTAATCCAAAGGTTTCACCTTTATAGATATCAAAGGAGACATCATCAACCGCCTTAACCATGTTAGGTTTGCCAATGTTGAAATATTGTTTGAGATTTTTAACTGATACAATTACTTCTCTTTCATCTGCCATTATTTAGCATTGCCTCCTAACTTTTCAAATTTCTTATAACGGTTGAGAATTGCTGCAGGTGGTGTAACTTTTGGTGCATCTGGATGTAATAACCAAGTAGCAGCAAAATGATTCTTAGAAACTTTGAAGAATGGTGGTTGTTGTTCTTCATCGATTTGCATTGCATAAGCATTTCTTGGAGCGAAAGCATCACCCTTTGGTGGGTCAAGAAGATTAGGTGGAGTTCCGGGAATTGAATTCAAACGAGCATCTTCGTTTGTATCAAGGGTAGGCATAGAATCCAACAAGCCCCAAGTGTATGGGTGTTGAGGATTGTAGAAAATATCGTCAACAGAACCATATTCAACGAAGCGACCAGCATACATAACAGCTACACGGTCGGCAATTCCAGCCACAACGCCAAGGTCATGGGTAATGAAAATGATTGAGGTACCGATCTTTTGTTGTAGTTCTTTTAACAGATCGATAATTTGTGCTTGAACTGTAACATCCAAAGCAGTTGTTGGCTCATCGGCGATTAGAATTTCTGGATAATCAACGATGGCAATTGCGATAACTATACGTTGTCTTTGTCCACCAGAAAATTGGTGAGGGTAATCCTTCATTCTGGCTGCTGGATTAGGGATACCAACTAAACGTAGAACCTCTTCAGCACGTTTTAAAGCATCTTTTTGAGAAATATTATTGTGAATCAAGAGTGGTTCAGCAACTTGTTTCCCGATAGTCATAGTAGGATCAAGTGATGTCATAGGATCTTGGAAAATCATAGAAATTTTATTTCCACGTAATTTATCCATTTCCTTATCACTTTTTTGAAGAAGATCATCCCCATGATAGAGGACCTCTCCTTTAGAGATTGTGGCATTTGAAGCCAATAATTGTAGAACTGAACGAACGGTAATAGATTTACCAGAACCAGATTCACCAACAATAGCTAAGGTTTCACCGGCATTTAAATGGAAATTGACACCACGGATCGCATGAACGGTACCGTTGTAGGTATCAAAATCTACATGTAAATCTTTTACTTCTAGAATTTTATCCATTTCGATTTCTCCTTAGTTAGTGTTCTGATGATTGTGGGTCAAAGGCATCACGTAAGCCGTCACCAAGAAGGTTAGTAGCAATCATGATGATACTCAAGATAATAGCTGGAGCCCACATTTGATATGGTAGGAATCTGAAGGCTTTTTGACCATCTGATAAAAGTGTACCTAGAGAAGCGTTTGGTGCTGGGATACCAATACCAATGAAACTCAAGAAGGCTTCAAAGAAGATGGCATTGGGAATTGTAAACATTGTTTGAATAATAATTGTTGAAGAAAGGTTAGGGATTAAATGTTTAGTAGCAATTTTCATTGATGGTTCACCAAGAGTTCTAGCCGCTAAAATATATTCCTGTTCTTTCAATTGGAAGGTTTGAGCACGAATCAGCCGGGCCATTGTAACCCAACCAGTAATTGCAATCGCAATAACGATTGATGTCAAACCGGGTTTTAGAACGATCATCATTAAGATAACAACGATCAAGTTAGGAATTGATGAAACAATTTCAACGATACGTTGCATAACTGTATCGGTTCTACCGCCTTTCCAACCAGAAACAATACCATAAGGTACACCGATTAGAAGGTCAACTAAGGTAGCTAATACGGCAACAATTAATGAAAGTCTTGTACCATAGATAATTCTTGAGAGCAGGTCACGTCCAAGGTAATCAGTACCAAGAATAAATGATGTTCCTTTGGGGGCGCCAGCTTGTTTATAAGCATCAACCATGTGACCGCCCATATTTTGATATCCATTCATACCGGGGATATTCAAGTTACCTAATTTAGGGGGAAGGTTGGACAATGTAACTTGTTGAGCATTTGGATCGTGTGGTGCGATAACAGGGGCAAAGATTGAGATTAAAACAATAATTGAAAGTAGTGTCAAACAAACAACGGCAACTTTATTCTTAAACAAACGGCGACGAACATCTTGCATGTATGTAAGTGAAGGCGTACCGATTTTTTCTTGTTCTTTATTGTTTTCATCATGAACTAATTTAAATTTTTCCTTCGGAATTTGAGGGATTTGATCCATTATTCTTTACCTCCGTTTCCTAGTCTAATTCTTGGATCAATTAATCCATAAAGGATATCAACGATCAAGTAAACTATGATTAATAAGAATGAATAGAAAATTGTAAGACCCATGATTGTAGGATAATCATTTGTTGTGATTGATTTAACGAATTGTTCACCAATACCAGGAATTGAGAAGATATTCTCAACAACCATAGAACCAGTCATAACTGAAACGGCCATAGGACCGATGATGGTAACAACTGGAATCAATGAATTACGTAAAGCATGTTTTGCAACAACTCGCCAATTTGGATTACCTTTTGATTTGGCCAATTCAATATAGTCACTACTCATGACATCGACCATTTCGGTTCTCATAAATCGGGCGACGGTACCTAATGGCAATGCCGTTAGAGCTAATGTTGGTAGAACACTTGATTGGAAATTGTCCCAAAGAGCAACTGGGTAGATCTTCCATTTGTAGGCTAGGTAGAATTGTAATAGAACAGCTAAAACGAAAGATGGAATTGAAAGACCAAGGATTGAAATAAATGTTGCAAGTGTATCAACCCATGTATTTTTACGAATGGCAGCTACGGCACCAAGTAAAATACCAAGTACTGTACCAAGAATCATTGCTTGAGCACCAATTTGCATTGATGGAGCAAGTCTTTGACCGATTAATGCTGTAACAGGTTCATTGTTGAATTGGAATGATGTCCCCAAATTACCGTGTAACAAACCGACCATATAACGAACATATTGAACACCTACTGATTGATCCAATCCATATTGCGCTTTAACGATCTTCAATTGATCAGCTGACATACGGTTCTGGTTAGAGAACGGTGTACCAGGAAGCAATTTCATTAAGAAGAATGTTATCGAAGCAATAATGAATAGGGTCAAGAATAAATAAAGTATTCTTTTGAGAATATATTTAGCCATTATTTAATCTCCCTCACCTATGATTATTTTTTGTAAGCAGTAACTAAGTTATAACTACCATTTGGAGCCATTACGTAGTTATGAACGTTAGATCTAGTTAAATTAGCTTGATAGTATTGATACAAAGGAACAGCTCCTTGATCATCAGTTAAGATCCTAGTTGCTTCTAGTAGATCTTGCCATCTAGCTTCTTCATTAGTAGCGTCTGTTGTCTTAGATTTTTCAATTAAGGCATCGTAATCTTTATTAGAATACTTACCATTATTTTGTGAGTTGCCAGTTGTAAAGATATCCAAGAATGTAACAGGGTCTGGATAATCGGCGTTCCAACCAGTAACAACAATATCAAATTGACCAGATGTAGATTTATCTAGACGTGACTTAAATGGAACATTTTGTAAAGTAATCTTCAAGCCAGGTAAGTTCTTTTCAAGTTGACCTTGAATGAACTCATTTTGTTTCTTAGCATTATCCGTATCATCACCTAGAAGAGTAAAGCTGAGGTCTTTTTGACCAGTTTCTGCGATACCTTCTTTCCAAAGTTTCTTAGCTTCAGTTGGGTTGTATTCGGTGTACTTATTAGAATCTTGAAGAATCTTTTCTTTAGTAAAGTCAGTCTTAGTTGTTGGATTGTATGACATACCAACGGGAACAAGGGTATGTTCCACACCACCGGTCTTACCAAGAACATTGTCAGTTAATTGTTTACGATCGATAGCCATAGAGATAGCTTGTCTGATCTTAGCGTTTTGGAAGAATTTATATTTCTTTTGATTAAATTCAAGATAGAAATTAGATGTCATTTTATCTAGTGAGAAAGTCTTATAGTTAGAAACTTGTCTAGCTGTATCTCCACCAAGTTTTTCAAGACGGTTAATACGGTTAGTATCGTATAGGTTCAAACCAGTATTAGCATCCTTAACTACATAATATTTAACTTTCTTTAACTTAACGGCCTTAGCATTCCAGTATGAATTGTTTTTAACTTCAGTCCAACTGTTATTAGAAACAGACCAGTTAACTAGTTTGAATGGTCCGTTGAAGACCATTCCGTCACTCTTTAATCCATATTGCTTACCAGCTTTTTCTACAGCTGGTTTGTATTGAGGGTAGAATGTTGAACTAGCCATCAATGTATTGAAGTATGGAATTGCATTGTCCAATGTAACTTCAAGTGTGTATTTATCTAACGCCTTAATCCCCAAGGTATCGACAGGTTTCTTGCCGGCATTGATCTTGTCAGCGTTTTTGACACCAGTGTAAATGTAGGCGTATTGTGATGCAGTTTTAGGATCAACTGTTCTGCGCCATGCATAAACGAAATCGTTAGCAGTAACAGGTTTACCATTTGACCATTTAGTATGTCTCAAATGGAAAGTATATGTTTTACCATTGTTTGTTGGCTTAACAATTTCCTTAGCAATAGCGGGTTTTAAAGTTTTACCATCATAGCGGTAAAGACCCTCCATCGTATTAGTTATATTTTGCGCACCGATAACATCAGTGTTCATAGATGAATCCATTGTTGCGATAACATCACTGGCACTGATTGAAATCGTGTCATTACTGTCTTTTTCAGTAGATGATCCACAACCACTCAGAACTAAGGCGAATAGAAATATCGGTAACAATGCAAGTAAATACTTCTTCTTGAAATTCATTGTTCAACCTCCCTAAAATATTATTCTTAGAATACACTAATAATTATTAAAAGTGAATACCCTTAATTAGAAAATTTCTAATGTTTATAAAATAATAATACAATATGGATAAAATTGCAAAGAAAAACAGAGATATCTGCTTAATTAGATATCTCTGTTTGAATATATTTATTAAATCTTTCTAATTCTTCAGGACTTAAATTAGCACTGATCAATGAACCGTCATTGGTAAACTCTTTTTTGAGTACTTGGGAATTTTTCAGAATTTCTTCAGTAATCTTCTGATCACTATAAGGTATGAGCAATTCAGTCTTTTTATAGTTAATAAAGATTTTTTGTTTAATTAATTGAACTAATTTTTCAATCGAATTTTTATCAATAGCTGAATAATAAATATTATCGCCTTCGATTGAAGGGAATTGTTGACCAGGTTTAAGATCTGCTTTGTTGAAAGCATAAATCATTGGTTTATCAACAACACCAACTTCCCTTAAAGTTTTTTCAGTTACTTCAATCATATTTTGCCAATGTTCATCAGATATATCAATGACTTGGATTAGGATGTCGGCATCTTGAGCTTCTTTTAAGGTTGTTTTGAAAGATTCAACCAAATTATGAGGCAACTTGCTGACAAAACCGACTGTATCAGATAATAGGAAGCTAGTATTGTCTTCTAAATCGATTCTTCTAACACTAGTATCAAGTGTTGCGAAAAGCATATTCTTTTCGAATACTTTACGATCGGTGGAATCTTCTTTATTGAAATTCAGAATTCCATTCATAGTTGTGGATTTACCGGCATTGGTATAACCGACTAATGATACTAGTGGCAATGAGGTATTTGTTCGACGCCTACTTTGGACGTTAATAGTTTTATCAACTGTTTTAAGCTCATTTTTCAAAGCTGTGATACGTTTTCTAATTACACGTCTGTCTAGTTCCAATTTAGATTCACCAGCACCACGGTTAGCTAAACCGCCAGAAGCGGATTGTTGGTCCAATGGATTACCTGATGGATGTATTCTTGGTAGTTGATATTGTAATTTGGCAATTTCAACTTGTAGTTTGGCCTGTTTAGTTTGAGCACGGTTGGAGAAAACTTGTAGGATCAGTTCAGTTCGATCCATAAAACTTAATTTGGTTTCTTTTTCGAGATTTCTTATTTGTGATGGTGTTAATTCATCATTTAGAACAATGATTTGAACATCATCAGCGTTAGCAATTTCTTTAATTTCAGTTACTTTACCTGATCCAAAATAAGTAGCACCGCTAACGGTATTAACATTTTGGATCACTGTATCAGCTACCTCCATGTTATTTGCTTCTACTAAGGCGGCTAATTCTTGCATCGTATATTCGAAGTTAGGCTGTAGGTGGCTAACTCCAGCAACGATTACACGTGTTTTTTCAAAAGTTAATTTAGATTCAGTCATAAATCCTCCTGGTGGCACTAGTTACCCCAGGGTAATAATGCCATTTTTTTATTTGTTGGTTGTAATGATATCTGTTCTCAAGCGCATGATGAAAGTACCATCCTTTCGATAATCTTTATAAATAATAACATTTAAGTTGTTTAAACGCTATATAATAGGTAGAAAACGATTTCTTGAAGCTTTTAAGAGCAAAAAAGGATGGTTTTAGGATATTTTTAGGGTAGATAAATCGACAGATGATAGAATTATTTTCAACAAAGGCGGGAGATTAAGATGAAGATTGAAGTTTTGATGGAATTAATTGATAAGGCAGCTAATGATGAAAAGGTAAAAACTGATGAAGATTTATCATCTGGGTTGATGTGGGCATATAAAGAACTAGATAATGGAAAATCAATAAAGATAGTTACGAGAAAATTAGATGACATACTTTCAATGTATTTAATAACTCATAGTTATCAAGCACCAAGAGTGATAATAGATTTGATTAAATTCATGAAAAATGATTCCGATAGTTTTTGGAAAGGGACGGGCATAACAAATTTGTTCTATTAAAAAAGATCAAACTCTATAATAATGGAGTTTGATCTTCCTTCTCTTGTTTGGGTTTAGGCTTGCGGAAGAGGCTCAATAACAAAAAGACAACTGCTGCAATAATAAAAATTGCGTCAATTAGAACCCAAGTCGATTTTGTTGAATGGGCGGTAAACATAATACCAACGACTAACATGATAACGCCATACCAGAAATTCATAGTTTTATAGAATTGTTTGTTCATTTTTTATTCCCCATCAGTTACATTAAAAACGTATAGGTTTCATTATACACTAGTCCGAAAATGTATCTATTGCATCAGAAATCGGGTATATTAGATATGGGTGAAAAGACAAATGGAATATTCAAAACAAAAGTTACTGTTATCTATCTTAATAAAGTTTGAGGAATCATTTAGTCATCAAATCAATGAATCAGCAGTTAACCAAGAGATGGAAAAATTTTTAAAACAGTCAATTCGAGAATTATCAGAAAAACAATTTCGTGGTTCACTCTTTGATAAGAAAGTTGATCAAATTATTGATAAGGTGAATGATTGTCGTACTAATAAGAAATTAGTATTTAATGATTACACTGGTCAATTGTGGCAACAAATATTACAAATTAAGCAACGTACTACTAGTTTTGAAACAGCTTATTCATTGATAGACATTTTAAGTACTAAAAACACATCTCTTAAATTATAAGGGATGTGTTTTTTAATTCCCGAATTAGATTTAGCTGAAACTTATCTTATGATAATTATTAACTTTGATTTGAGTGTTGTCTAAACTACCAAAAAATTGATCGAGTTTGGCGATAGTTTTCTTATGATCATAAGCATAATCACGTGAAATGCTTAATTGAACTTTTTGACCATTGTTCATAGTGAGTTCAAGTGAAACAGGATTTTTAATCATGGAAATAATTGGTGTCAAGATAGCATAATATGCACCAACTTGCATTGCGTAGGTCATTTCTTTTGGATCTTCTAGTTTGCCAAGTACGGTAATTGAGTGAATATCCTTTTCTTTAATAGTTGATAATTGATTTTTAAATGGAAGAAGAATCATTGTTAACCGATGAGATAGGTTGGACATGTCATTGAATTTTATTTCATTATTATCTGCCTGCCAGTAACTAAACAAAATTGATAGGTTTGGAAGATAGTAAATTAAAACAACGAGTAAGAAGACAAGTAGACCGGCTAAAATACCTCTGAGAGGATAAAAATGACCGATACCAATGATAGGAATTAAGGCGAATGCAAGACTGACTAAAATAGGTCTGTAATTAACTTTTTTACCGAATTTGAACATGATGTTTACCTCCAAAATATAAATATTTAATTGATCCCTTTACACCTGAAGTATATGGTCAAAGTCAGTAATAATGCACGCAATTGGAAGTTGCAAAAAAGATTCATCGTTATAACGATGAATCTAAAGCGTTTCTTGAATGATTCTTTTGAGTTTCTTTGATTTACCAATTGAAAATTTTCTGGATGATCCATCTATTAGTCCAACTTCACGAATTGAAAAATCAACGTGATGAATATTTTCAGGATTTATTAGACATGAGCGACTGATTCTAAATAGAAAAGAGTATTTCTCTTCTAATTCAGTCAACTTACCATAAAATTCAAATTGACCATTAGTTGAAGAAAGATTTAAACGATGGGGAATATCGGAGGCTTCGACCAGAACAACTTCAGACTTATCAAGGTTATAAACTTGTGTACCTACCTCGAAGGAAAAGCCTTTTTTTTGAACGGTTCTAGTTTTATCAATTAGTTCTTTGGCA
Source organism: Companilactobacillus nuruki (assembly GCF_002872255.1). GTDB lineage: Bacteria > Bacillota > Bacilli > Lactobacillales > Lactobacillaceae > Companilactobacillus > Companilactobacillus nuruki. Next base: position 187,622 of record NZ_NIPR01000005.1, on the reverse strand, counting down.
TAACCTAAGGCATCATAGAGTTCTTGTCTAAAGTTATTCAATTCTTGATCTTTTTCAATAAAATCTAAAGCAGCAACCTTATGCTTCAAAGTCAATGGAGCCATTTCATCATGGGTTGTAACGAAAATTATTTCAGCTTGAACGTCTTGTTGCCGAATTATCTCGGCTAATTGAATACCATTCATATCAGCTTGTAAATCAATATCTAAAAGATAAATTCCATGTTGGGGATTATTTTTATTTAGATAATCAACCACTTGTTTTGGACCAGTAGCAGACAATTCTATTTTAAGAAGATTACTGTGAAAGGTGATGTAATTTTTAATCAGATCGTTTAATTGTTGTAATTGAATAGAATCGTCTTCACACATAATAATTGGGTACATAATCAATCTCCTTTGGTAATTAATGTGATGTGAAATCTGAACCATTTATCGCTCTTACTATATTGAATAAAAATGTTAGCGTATTTTTTCTTAAGATATTTGATATGGAGGAAATCTAAGTGATCTTGTTCTGGATCAGTTGTTGGTAAGACAGCTAAGGAATTATTGATCAAAAATGCTAATTGTTGGTCTTCCTTAGTAATAGCCAACTGAATTGCGCCATGAGGTTGATCCTTGGTAAAGTTAATGGCGTTATCAATTGAACTATTTAGTAATTTGACCAAATCAACTGTGCTGATTGGTAGCTGATCCAAAATGGTATGACAAGTGAAATGACAAATAATATTGTTTTGATTAATGGTATTTAACTTGCTAATGAATAAACTTTTAAGATAAGGATTTTGAACGTTATTAAGATCTTTATATAATTCCATAGAAAGATTATTTAGATAATCATCGGAATAACTTTCTAACTTATCTAGTGCTTGATTCATAGCATCGTAATTTTTTTCATCAGCTACAGTTTTTAAACTAAAGAGTAAATTCTTATAATCATGTTTGAAATGTCGTAATTTTAGCTGGTCATGTTCCAATTGATCGGTATAGAGTTTAAGGTTCTTGACTTGTTCCTGAGCCAGTTTATCTTGATAGATTCTTTTTTGTCGACGTCTCTCACGAATAAAGATAAAAACAATAAAGATACATTGAATTAGAACAAATATTAAGATACCAGTGACCAAATTAAGATAGTATTTGAATTGACGAACGAATAACATAGTTGCATACAAGACGATGTACAAATATCCTAATAAAATACTGGTCATGGGAGTTCTTTGAAATTTGAATTTTTTATCAAGATCGAAGAACTTATAGATATAAATGAATGCAAACGAAAAGAGAAATTGAAAGAAAAGTATTACTAGAATAAACGAATATGATTTAACGTCTTGAATTGGAAAAAGATAAATAAATAAACGAGATGGAATAATCACAGAAAGAAATTTGACTAAAAAGCTTAGTAGACTGGTATTGATTAGATAGTAATTTACTCTTTGATTTGTTTTAAAGCTAAAGTAAATTATCATTAAGATCAAAAAGTAAGAATAACCATGTAGGACAAAGTCCAAAATAACGGATATTGAATAAAGACCAATTAGGGTAAGACTTTTTCGTTGAAGTGATAGTTTTCTAGGTTGATAAATTAAATTTAATACATAGTAAAAAATTAGCCAGGTCAGTAAGACTCTTAAAATGTGTGGTCCCGTATTTGCTAGTAACATCTATCTTTTCCTCAATTATTTGATTATTTGGATATTTAATTTGAACCAACTATTGTCATTGCGGTATTGAACGAAGAGGTTAGGATATTTCTTTTTAATATCTTGAACATTAGCTAATCCAAAGCCGGCGTGATTCTTTTTAGTAGAATATCCGTCTTGCATCATTTGATTTATTTTGGTTTTGGTGTGGGTTGTATTGATTATCAAAAAGGATAATTGTTTGGATTCTTGAATAATAGCCAATTGAATCTCACTATTCTTTTGGCCTTTTGTTTCTTCAATCGCATTGTCAATCGAAATTCCTAACAAACGAACTAGGTCAAAAATATTAATAGTAACGTCATTAACGATATTACGGCATTCGAAATGACAAGTAGTCTTGTTTTGATGGATTAGTGTTAGTTTACTGATTAAAAGACTTTTGAGATAAGGATTTTGGACATTATTGAGGTCTTTAAATAATTGCATCGAAATATTGTCAAAATAACTATTAGAATAATCTTCCAGTTCTACAAGGGATACTTTCATTTTTTCAAAATCACCATTAACTGCAATTGATCGTAAGTCTTTAATTTGGTTTTTATAGTTATGTTCAAAGTTACGTAATTTTAATTGGTCATGTTCAAGTTGGTCGGTGTACATTTTAAGATTCTTCAATTGTTCTTTGCCTAATTCACGAGTATAAGATTCTTTTTGAATTTGACTACTTTTGAGAAAAACGATAACTATAAAAGTACATTGAATCAGAATAAATAATAAAATTCCCGATAATAGATCAGAGTAAGCTTGATAATGTTGAATAATACGCATGAAAATGAAAATCACGAGAAAAAGATAAGTAATCAAAATACTAAAAAGACTTGAATTTTCCAGTTGCCAGGCAGATGTTAGATTGAATCTTTTATAGAGATAGACAAAGGCTAGAGCAATAGATGTCTCAATCAAAATAGTTATGGCAACAAAGATGCAACTACCTGATAAGCTATGTGTTGAAATGTGATTAATGTTAAAAAGAACCACTGTAGTTTTGGCTAGAGTCTCTGATAATAATCGAAGTAGAATACTAATAAGTAAAGAATTGATTAGGAGGAGATTTCTTTTTTTATGAGGGTTTAAAATTAAATAAGCCGTTATAACGACAATTAAATAGGCGAAATCAGTAAAAAACAAGCTTCGTAAAACAGTAATAATAAAGATTATGGTTAGGGAAAGTAAATTAGGTCTATATACCTTTTCGAAAACATAGAAAAAGATAATCCATGAGAGAATTTGTCCAACTATATTCGCGATTGGATCAAGATAGATCATGTCATTACCTCCTAATAACTTAAATTGATATATTAATTATCACATATAAATGAACAATAAAAATATAGATATCTTGAATTAGGAAAAATCAGTCTTGAATAATCATTTAGGAAAGAAAAACCCTCAATTCAGGATAATTTTTTCGAAGAATATGGAATGGTGTTATTTTCAATACATGACAATTAAATAATTGCCTTCAAAAAATTAATGAATAATGATGATTATTAAGAACAGTAAGGTATAAGGAGAAAACTCATGAAAAATCGTGCTGAAAAAGTTAAAGAAATGATGGACCATTTAGATAGTGCCTATAACGATATCAATATCAATAAGCGACCAGATCTGAAGAAGATGATCTTAGAATATGCGACTGAATTGGAGAAAACAGAAGATGTAGATCTATTATCATCACGACTCTGTAAAAGGATTTCAATTGAATATTTAGAGAATAAGAAGGATTTTCCTAAAAGTGTAATCGACTTATATTATTTCTCCAGAGGAAAAGGGGAGAAATACGATGCCATTGCGTTGTCAGCAATAATTGCCGGTTCAATTTGGTTTTAGTTCAGGAATAAAAATCCCATCATTGAGGATGTTTTCACTTTAGTTAAATAGACCGATGCTATATTAAGGTCAAGAAGCTAGAAAGGAAGCGTTAATGATGATCTGGAAATATGTATTTGGTGTTTTAGGAATATTTTTTGGTATTTATCAGATGGTGAATTCTTTTAAATATGTCAAAATGATTCAAAAGCATGGCAACAAATCGACATCTAGTTTTGTCGGCTACGCAGTCTGGTATAGTTTTGCCTTTGGATTAGGGATATCTCTATTAGGGATAGCCTTGACACTGAACGCATTTTAGGAGGATCAAAATGGATATCGAAAAAACTAAGAATTATATTCATAACTTGTACGATTCATTGATGGAACATTCTGATAAAAATTCGGCTCTATTAGATATTACCGATGTTTTATCGCAAGTTTATTTAAAATTGGATACAGCTAAGAATCCCGAAGCACTAGTCAATCGGATGGTAAATTATATTTATATTGTCGGTTTTAGTAATATTAATTTATCTAAAGATGAAAATGATAATTTAAATGAATTAGGAGATGCTGCTAAGCGAGCTGGTTGGAACGGAGTCTACCGTGGCAATTCAGTAGACAAATCACAGTTTTACAGTATCTTTGAAAAGATGCCAGTTAGATAGGCAGTAGGTAAAAAGAAGAGAGAGGAAAAACGGGTTATGTTTTTCCTCTCTCTTCTTTCATTGTAGTACAAGATTTTTTATTAATAATGTCAAAAAAAGTTGCTTTTTGAGGATATATATATTACTGTGTTAGTGTACTAGAACAGTAAGAAGGTGAAAAGATGGAATATATTGATAACATTCCAATTTATCTCCAAATAAAGGACATTTTATATCGCAAGATTATCAGTAACGAATATGAATTGAATTCTCAATTACCCTCAGTTAGGCAACTAGCTGTTCAATTTTCGGCCAATTCCAATACGGTTCAAAAGGCATTAAAAGAAATGACAGACGAAAATGTGATTATCCCACAACGGGGTAAGGGAAACTTTGTGACAGGGGATGTGACAATCGTGAAAAAGCTAAAAAGCCATATTGTGGCGGAAATGTTTGATGCTACTTATGAGAAATTACATTCACTTAATATGAACGATAATGAGATAATGGAAAGCTTCAATAATTATGTAAAACAGCGGGAGGTAAACCATGAGTAAAATCTTGGAGATAAGTCATCTGAATTACAAAAAGAACAACAAACAAATACTAAATAATATTAATTTAACTCTGGATAGTGGCAAAATTATTGGTTTATTGGGTGCAAATGGAGCAGGTAAAACAACTTTAATGCGCTTGATTTCTGGAGTGAACGCTAAAAATTCTGGAAAAGTAATTGTTTCAGGTATAGATACCAAAGCTGGTATTAAGTCTTGTGTTAGTATGACTTATTCCTTAGATAGTCTCAAAAAAAGCCCTAGCAGAATAAGTGCAGGAACTAAGGTAAAAAATATTATTCAATTTTATCTGGACATCTATCCTGATTTTTCTTTTGAAAAATATCAAGAAATGGCAAAGTTCTTGGGGATAAATAGTGATGATAAATTAAACTCTCTTTCAACTGGGAGTGGTGAAAAACTAATGATAGCTTTGACTTTGGCCCGGCAAGTACCAATCTACTTGTTAGATGAACCATTGAACGGTATTGATATCATGACACGTAAGAAAATTATTAAAAGTGTTTTGCAGTGGAAGAATGATAATTCAACCATTATCATTAGTTCACATTATGTGAAAGAGATTTCTAGTTTGTTGGATGAGGTGATCATTCTAAAAGATAAGCAGATTTATCAAACAATTCCTGTTGAGGATATTCAAACTCAATATCACTTGGGTGTTGAAGAATATTATGAACAGATTTATGAAGGAGGAGTTTCCAATGAGTAGTTTTGGACGTGTTAGTAAGAATTTAATCAAGTATCGTATGAGACTAGTTACGATTCTATTGGTCCTTCATATCTTCGTAATTGTGGCGGCACAAATTTATGATTTTATTTTTCATAATTCAGATATTACTAGTTTCACAGGTGGCGTTGTAATAATAATGATTGTTGGGATCATCTTGTTGGCTATTGCAATTGAGAATACCTACAGCAGTGATAAGTATCGTTTGATTCCAATTAGTGATACGCAACTTTACTTTAGTAACATGATGACAGCCTTAATCTCTTTAATTTATTTAATAATTGGTGAATTGATTATCTATAGTGTAGCCGTGAAAATTTTTCCTAATCCGTATGATGATTTTATGATAAGGCATTTTAATTCTGTTCAACAATACTTTTTTAAATTTGAAATTTTGGTTACTTTCATTTTAGGTGTCTTATTGATTTGGGCGGGTATCAGCTTATTACATTTGGTTATTGATTGGATTGATGGTTTTCTTCCTTTTAAAAATCAGAGTATTGGAAAAATCATTTTAGAAGTTATAGTAGTTGGGATTCTTTCAGTGCCATTTAAAATTATTACAGAAAATATTTTTGATATTTTAACCACTGGTAATGCAGGAAATACTTTTACTGATGAGATACATTTGCTTAGTATGGGAATCGTCATTGTTATAGTTTGGATATTGGTCTTTGTAAGTACTAATTTATATATAATGAATCGATGGTCAGAAACAACTAAGTAAGAAAGGAAGAATATTATGGCGGAAATACTAAAAATAAGTAATTTGAATTATAAAAAGAACAATAAAAAAATTTTAACAAATATTGATCTATCTTTAGATAGTGGCAAAATCATTGGATTATTAGGTGAAAACGGAGCAGGTAAAACGACTTTAATGCGTTTGATTGCTGGAATTAATTCTTTGCCAGAGGGCGTTATAACGGTTGATGGAACTGCAAAAAAAGCTGAAATTAAAGAAAAAATTAGTTTTAGTGATCATTTGAATGGTTTTGGAAGAAACACAAAAATAAAGGATATTGAAAAATTTTATCTCAACGTTTATCCTGATTTTTCTAGTAAAAAATATGCTGAAATATCCGAGTATTTAGACCTTGATAAAGAACAAAGATTATCAAATCTTTCAACCGGAACATTAGGAAAATTAGTAATTGCGCTGGCTCTTTCTAGAGAAACAAAACTTTATTTGTTGGATGAACCATTAAGCGGAATTGATAGTATGTCTCGTAAGAAGATTATCAGCAGTATTATTCGTTGGAAGAGCGATGATTCAACAATTATTATCAGTGATCATTATGTTACTGAGATTGCTAGTTTGTTGGATGACGTCGTTATTATTAAGGATAAGACAATTTATCAAGTTAGTTCAGTTGAAGGTATTCAAGAGAAATATCACTTAGGTGTAGAGGAGTATTACGAACAAGTTTATGAGGGAGGTGTTTCAAATGAGTGATTTTGTAGGATTGAGTAAAAATCTGATTTGGGAAAAATGGAAGTTGGTAAATTGGATTTTGGGTATTGATCTAATTGCCCTAATAGGAATTTGTTTATGGATGTTGATTAAAGGTAATCTTGATAGTAATACCGCTATTGGAACAACACTTATCAGCTTTTCTATTATTAATTTCATAAGTTTTATTATGTTATCACGTGTTAATGAACGTATTTTGACAAGTAACAATTATCGTTTAATACCTTCAACAGATACTAAATTGTATTTAGGTAATATTCTAACGACCTTCTTGGTTTTTGTTTATTTACAAATTTTAGAGGGTATCATTAATGCAATTATTTATTTATTAGCTGGACAAGATATTGAATCTTATCTTAATATGAGCGGCTCAATTAATTTCGGAACATTGGTACAAATGATCTTATTGATCGTTTTAATACCATTTTTAATTTGGTCAGCAATAACGTTAGTTCATTTATTAATTAGTTTTATCAGTGGTTTTCTACCATTTGGTAGTCAGAGATTTGTTAAGTTTATTTTGTATTTGATCGTAATATGGGCAGGAGTATATGTTTTCAGAATTATAACCGAGAGTATTTTTAAAATGATTAATAGTACCTTAAATCAAGGAATTAGTAGTTTGAGTCAATTTAATGCAGTAACTTGGATAGGCTTAGGAGTAATTTTTGCTTGGATAGTAATTATTTCTGCTATCAATATTTATCTTCAAAAGAGATGGGTTGAAACGATTCGTTAATGAAATTCTACGTTCATGACCAAAAAATGGACGTTAATGATTGAGTTGGCATAAATATGACTTTTGGGAGTATTATCAGAATAATAATATTAAAGAGAGGAAATACTTGTGAAGTTTAATGACGATTTTTATAAAGGAAAGTATTTTTGGATAGGAATTTTAGGAATTTCATTTATGGTAAATGTACCATGGAATAATATTTGTACGGTTAAAGGTATTTTTTCTTTAATAGTAGTCGTTATTGGAGTTGTCTCGTTAATAAGTTCAATCTTTAATTTTTCAAAATATTTCTCATAGAGGAGTTAAGTGTAGACAGGATGTCTGTGCTTGATTCCTTTTTTATTTGCTCTTAAAGCAAGTATTATATGGCTAAGAAAAGCTGTACAGGAAGAAGTGATTCTTATGCCATATGTAATTGCAGTGAGTCTGTTTGTTTTAGGATGTACAGAGATCTTTGTTATATTTAAGGCCTTTAAAAAAATGAAAAAAAAGAAGATACCTAAGTTGATTAGTTTTGCCATGTGGTATGCTTCTATCTTTGGATTAATGTTGATTTTTCTGTGTTTTGATATTATTTTTAAGTGGATTTAGATGAATTAAAAGTTATTAGAGTAAGATAATTTTTTTTAAAATTGCTTGACCTAGAGTTACTCTAATAAACTATAATCTCCCATGAACAAGAAATAGGAGGTCATTTATAATGACAAGAACTTGGTTTATAACAGGTAGCTCTAGAGGCTTGGGTCGCTCTATTGCTGAAAATGCTTTGAACAATGGAGACAATGTAGTAGCAACTGCTAGAAATACTAAAAGATTTGATGATTTACTTGAAAAGTATGGTAATCAGATATATCCAATTTCGTTAGATGTAACAGATGTCAAAGACGTTAATGAAGCCATCCAAAGAGCCATTGAGCATTTTGGCTCAATTGATATATTGGTTAATAATGCCGGATTTGCTGATATGGATTCAGTTGAAGAAATGTCATTGGATACATTCAAATCACAAATGGATACTGATTTTTACGGAACACTTTATACAATCAAGGCCGTTTTACCAGCAATGAGAAAGGCAAAGTCTGGAAGAATTATTAATATTAGTTCTATAGGTGGTCGTATAGGTGGACCTGGATTAGGGGCTTATCAGAGTGCCAAATTCGCGGTAAATGGTCTTAGTGAGGTATTGTCTCATGAAGTCCAACCATTCGGTATTCAAGTAACAACTGTTGAACCTGGAGGTATGAGAACCGAATGGGGTGGTGACTCTATGGATGCTGCTCGAAGTGATATTTATAAAGATACTGTCGGACAGGCAATTGATATGATTCACGATCAATGGCATGCTTATGGTGAAAGATATATTAGTGAGCCTGAAAAGGTTGCAGAAGCAATTTATACTTTGAGTGAAATGAAACAAGCACCAGTACATTTATTGATTGGTAAAGATGCTGAACAAGCGGCCGAACAACATGCAAAAGAATTAGCCAAAAATGATGAGCTTAACCGCAAATTAACAGAATCAACTGGCAATATGTAAAAAAGGTCATACCCATCGTTGGTATGGCTTTTTTGTTAAGTCTGGTGATTTCTGCATTGATTGTTTATAATGCTCAATTTTATCAGCAATTATTTGATGCTGTTTTTGAATGTCTGCCAATTGTTTGTCGGCATTATTTGCCTGTTTTTCTAACATATCCAGACGTGCTTGGATACTAGTATTATTATTAACAGCGGTTAGATCGATGTACTTTTTTACATCAGCGATAGGCATACCGGTACTTCTAAGTGCGATGACAAATCTTATCCATCCAACAGAATCATCAGTAAAGATACGTCTATTTTGTTCATTACGGTAAACCCCAGGAATTAAATCAATTTTGTCATAATATCTCATCGTGTATTCTGAAATGTTAAATTTTTTGCATACTTCACTCATTGTATATTCCATATAATCTCCAAATAGATATCTAATAAAAGTACTTTAATAATAGCCTAAATAGTTAAATAAATCCGATAAATTGTCTTTTATTCCCAATAAGCCTACACTTCTCATGAAGTGTAGCGACAAGGAGTGAAAATTATGGATATCTACTTTATTCGACATGGTGAGACTTATTTCAATCGACTAAACAAGATGCAGGGATGGTCAGATACTCCACTAACGAAATCTGGTCATGAGGAAGCCTACAAAATGGGTAGAACTTTAGGTAATTTGGGGGATTTGTCTGGAACGATTTACTGTAGTGATATGAATCGCTCAGTCCAAACAGTCGCTGAATTGAATAGTAGTTTTAAATTTGCAGGCGGAAAACCTTTTAAGATGGTAACTATGCCTGAATTAAGGGAACAATTCTATGGTAGTTTTGAGGGGCAATCTAAAGAAGAAACGTATAGTAAGATTTCTGGAAAATCAGAAGAAGAAACTTTAAAACAAATGAGTGCAAATGAAATTCAAGATAAATTGGCTAAACTAGATCCAAATCATTTGGCTGAAACAAGTAAACAATTTTGGAATCGGTTTTCTAAAGGGATAGAACAGATACTACAAAAAGAAACAAAACCGGTAATTGTGGTCACGCATAGTGCAATTCTAACGGCTTTGGTAAATACTTATGCGCCATTTTTATTGGATAAGGTTGAGCCAGGAAATTTATCGCTGACTAAAGTTCATTTTGATGGTGAAAAGTTTGAACCTAAGATCGTTTATTATAATGAAAAAATTGAAGAAGATATTTGAAAGAGAACTAAAATTAAAATAAAGAAGGACCAGTAATCAAAATAGATTGCTGGTCCTTCTTTTTAAGTGAAACATATTTTTGGGTTTTGCCGCAAATTTATATTGATTTAGTTACGCTTATTCAACGCATCCATATCCTTCATCAGAGCGAAAACCTCATCCATACTACCAACGTAAACGCCACTGGCAAGCGGATGTCCACCACCACCAAATTTTTCGGCTACGCCATTAATGGCAATTTTTTTAGAACGGAGATTGATTCGGAAACGGTTTGGAACCTTTTCACTAACAACAATCCAGTTATTGACAGTATTGATTCGACCAATTAGTGGTACGACGTGATCGATTTCACCATCGGCTAAATGAAATTTTTCTAAAGTATTTTTTCGGATAACGATAGATCCAAAGCCTGACTCGGTAATTTGAAGGTTATCTAAAATGTATGCCTCTAGTCGTGCAACCTGCAGAGACATTTCATCTTCATGTAAACTGATTTCGGAAATATTAATACCGGTTTTTGCCAGTTTAGCAGCCACGTCTAAAGTAAAATAACTTGTTTCTCCATACAGATAGCGATTGGTATCGCCAACGATCCCTGAATAAAGACTATAAGCGCTCTTTTTAGAAATATTAAGATGATTGATTTTTTCAGTCATTATGTAGATCATTTCGGCACAACTAGAAAATGAATCTTCAACCCAATTGATATCACCAAAAGGATCAACATCAGGATGATGATCTATTTTGATAACCATACCGGCTTGTTTATAGAATCCGGGATTATCGAGTCTTTCTATATTAGCTGTATCAACGGCGATCACTAAAGAATTGCGGTATGTTTCAGGTGAAACATCTTGCATATGACCGATCCAGTCTAAAACTGGTAAGTCGATACCTGAAACATAAATTTTCTTTTGAGGATAGGCTTCTTGAAGAATAGTAGCCAAACCAACTTGTGAGCCGATAGCATCAGGATCAGGATTTTGATGTCTGAGAATAATAATTGTTTCGTATTTTTCGATCTCTTTTTGAATATCTTCAAGCATAAGCAAATCCCCCAAGTGTTTTGTCATTAATATCAAATTAACTGTTAAAGCCTATATAAGTCAATATAAAATGCTTTTTTGGACTAATTGAGTTCTTTTCGTCTTTGATAACGAGCAATTAATGGCAAGATTATTCCAATAGCAATCATTAAAAGTGGCTCAATAATGTTCAAACTCAAAACATGAGTCCAAGCAGCTGTACCTGGTTTTTCGTCTGTAGGGAAAATACCTAGTGTAGCGGCTCCGAAAGTAATTGCAAAACACCAAGCACCAACTAAAATAGCCAAATACTTATTCTTAATGTAAACAAAATCAGATTTAAATTTATCATCATGTAATCTGACTAGAATAAAGGAACTAAATAAGAAACAAGTTGTATAAGGTGAAACAATTCCGTTTAGATTCAATAGTTGATTAAAAATCGAGTTCATATTAGGCAATGTGGCACTCATGACCATGATAATTGTACAAATTCCGGTAGTTAACCAATAACCGTTGATTGGTAGTCCTCGTTTATCAGTCTTAGTTAACCCTTTTGGTAGATATTCTTTAGCTGTATCTGATAAGAACATTCTAGTACCTGCATCAAGTAAGACCGCCAATTGAGCCATCATGTACATGGCCTGGGTAAAGGCAAATAGATATAGGTAGAACTTTCCCATACCAAATTCTTGTCCCATATATTGGAAAGCATAATAGGAACCATTCATTTTCAAATCATTAGGTAAGTGGTGAGCATTGAAGAAGACACCCAAAGCAAACGAGCCTAGTACGGTTAGAAAACCAGTCATAATGGCTAACATCCACATAGCTTTAGGAAAGTCACGTTTACCATCCTTCATTTCTGTAACGTATGGAGCGGCAAATTCAGAACCGTTCATAGCAAAGATAACGAGTCCAAATGTGGAGAGATAATGCATGTCAAATTTAGGAATAAATGATTTGACAGTGAATGGTTGTGTATGTGGCATGTTGCCTTTTCCAAGGTAAACAAAGGTCATAATCACATAAAGGATCGTGACGATGAACATTGCACCACCACCAATAATACTTAGAATTTGTAAGGAATTTCTTAAATAGTGCTGAATAAAAATAAAAATTGTAAAAATAACAGCTGTCAATAAAGCAAACATTGAATTGCTCATTTTATCTGACATCGAGCTATTTCCGTTGATCAACCAACCAAATGAAATCAACGTTGAGTTAGCGACATCAACGATATAAGGAAGACTTGAGACCCAAACAGTCCAAGCACAAATATATCCCCAAACATTACCACCAGTGGCACGGACCCAAGAGGTAACTCCACCACCTTCAGTATCAAATGTTGAACCTAGATGACCAACCATCATCTCATAAGGCACAACGAATACGAATAACATAACGATCCAAGTGAATACAATTCCCAAACCTTGATTATGGAAATTGTAAACAATATCATCGAAACCAATAACGGTAACGAAATCCATTAAAGCAACAACAGGCCAACTAATATATGACTTTTTACTGTCAATATCTGGCAAATTTTTCCCCATCGGAAATACACCCCTTGGTGATTAAATTAGGACATCTTTGTGATTTTATGTCCAAATTTTATTATATCGCTTAATATAACGAAGACTTACAAAAATGTAAGAAAATGTAAGGAGAATCCAACGACCCAAAATGATCAACCAGTTATGATTGATATATCAATTAGGAACGAAGCAAGTATTCGTTTCCGTGGAGGGATTAACAGATGCAAAAAATCGTCGAAGTACAAAATGTTGAGAAAATTTATGGAAAGGCCGGAGAAAAACAATTCAAGGCCTTGTCAGATGTTAATTTTGAAGTTAAACCCGGCGAATTCGTAGGAATTATGGGTGCTTCAGGTTCTGGTAAAACGACACTTTTAAATATTTTATCGACACTTGATACGCCAACAAGTGGACAAGTTAAAATTGCTAATCAAGATATTACTAAACTAAATAATAATCAAATGGCGGACTTTAGAGCCAATAAGATCGGATTTATTTTCCAAGATTTCAATCTTTTAGAGAATTTAACAGCTTACGAAAATATTGCTTTACCATTAGCTTTACAAAATCGCCCTACTAAGGAAATTAAACCGGCGGTTATGGGTATTTCTGAGAAACTTGGTTTGACAGAAATCTTGAATCATTATCCAACAGAATTATCAGGTGGGCAAAAGCAACGTGTCGCCGCTGCCCGTGCGTTGGTTCATGAACCTTCAATTGTTTTTGGTGATGAACCAACTGGAGCACTTGATTCTAAGAGTGCCAGAGCTTTAATGGATACTTTAACTAAGATCAATCGTGAAGATAAAGTTTCAATCTTGTTGGTTACACATGATCCTTTTTCAGCTAGTTTTTGTGATCGTATTCTCTTTATTAAAGATGGTGAAATTGGTCAAGAATTGAAAAAAGAAAATGCCAATCGTTCAGAATATTATCAAGAAATCCTAGATTCACTAGGTACATTTGTAGAATAGGGGGAGCAACATGTTAAATAAATTAGCTTTAAGTGGAATAAAACATCGTTTGCGTGACTATAGTGTGTTGTTCTCAGGATTGATGATTGCTTCAGCCATTTTCTATATGTTCATGTCTTTAGCTACCAATAAATCCTTCTTAAGTGCCAACTCACCAGCTGCAGCAACGGCATTTATCTTTGGTTTTGGAATTGTTTTACTAGCAATTATTACTATCGTTTATGTGAATTACGCCAACACCTTTTTACTAAGTATGAGACAAAAAGAGTATGGGATGTTCATGATGCTCGGTGCTAAAAGTAGTAAGATCTCACGAATGATTTTCGTTGAAACATTTGCAATTGGTGCCATTTCTACTGTAATTGGTAGTGCAATTGGAATAGTTGCAACAGGGTTTGTTGGTCATTGGTTGATTGGTGCTCTAGATATGCAAGTCAAGCATTTCAACAGTTTCTATTTACCCGCTTTAATTTGGACTTTCGTATTCTTCATCATTATCTTCATGTTCTCAGCTATTAGAAATTCTATTTCATTACGTCGCAGCAAGGTTTTGACTTTATTAAAGCGCGATAGTCAGCCAGTTAAAATTAAACGTAACGGCGCTTTGAAAACTGTTCAAGCAATAATGGGATTGATCCTCTTAGCTATTGGATATGTTTCGATGTGGTATGCCGGTAATAATCCTGTATTTATCTATTTAGGTATTCCAATTGCTTTAGTAACAATCGTTGCTGGTACCTATCTAACGATTAATTCATTTGTTACAGCAGTGATCGTAATGTTGAAGCGTAATACTAAATATTCTCAAAAGGGTTTGAACAATTTTACCCTTTCACAATTGAGTTTTAGAATCAACGATTATACTAAAATTCTATCAATGGTATCAATGATGTTTGCTCTAGCTTTAGGTGCTATAACTGTAGGTCTAGGTTTCAATAATCAAATTGATAACGTTGTAAACGGGCAAAATTATTATGATGTTCAATTAACTAATCCAGATGCTGCTCAACAAAAACGCTTGAAGAGTTTAAGTATTAAAGAAAAAAATACTTATGACTATAAAGTATCTGGCAAGAAAGTTTATTATCGTGCCAGTGAATTTAAGAAACAACCATTTGGCTATTCAAGTATTGATACAAAAACAATGAAGTCATCACTACATAAGACAACTGATCCAACTAAAAACGGTGGTTATGAAATCATGAATACGCGTTTACCACAATTAAGAATGTTAGAAACAGTTTTGGTTAGTGATAAGGACTATGATGCGATTAACGCTAAAGAGTCAACGACTGTGCTTGTAAAGACGAACTCATTTAAGAATAATTTATCAGAAATAAAATCTATCTCTAAAGCTGAAAATAAACGTTATCCAATATTAAAAAATGCTGGTGG
The DNA here is from genome assembly GCF_002872255.1 of Companilactobacillus nuruki. Classification (GTDB taxonomy): domain Bacteria; phylum Bacillota; class Bacilli; order Lactobacillales; family Lactobacillaceae; genus Companilactobacillus; species Companilactobacillus nuruki. Next base: position 172,271 of record NZ_NIPR01000005.1, on the reverse strand, counting down.
CGATAAATATTCAGCATATACATTAATTAATGGTTTCTTCTCAGGATTGGAATTTATGGGATTCTTCTTAGGAATTGCATTCCTGGCAATGTTAGCTAGTTGTTTGATGTTCAAGATTCTATCTGGTGCTAATGGTGATGTTAAGCGTTACAACATGCTTTATAAGATTGGAACTCAACAAAAAGTTTTACGTGCAACGATCAATAAAGAAATAGCTGTTCTCTTTGCAGTCCCAGCAATTTTGGGAGTAGTTCATGTTCTATTAGGATTACAATTATTCACTAAGATTCTTTATAAACCCTATGCAAATATTGAAATTCCATTTCTGATTTTCTTGGTTCTTTACTTGGGCTATTATTTCCTAACAAGATATCTTTATAAGAAAATCGTTCTTAAGTAAGTTTCACAGTTTCCTCCGGGAAACTGCGCACGACGGGTATTCAACCTTTCGTGCGCAGCTTCTCGGAATTTCTGAGAAGCACCTTCCCCCCTTAATAATTAAAAATTTCGAGATCCTCAACAATTTTCGAAAGTAGCAGGCAAGAAATCTAGCTTGCATTTAATAAAAAATAGAGTCTGACGACTATTGAAAATAGTTGCTGGACTCTATTTTTTGTTTGTGTTTGAATTCAAATTTTATATTAATTTTGAAATTTTTTCCCATATTATTTGTTTGTTCAGAAATTTTTTTTAATAATGACAATATTAAAATTATAATCTGAATAATATTAGTGTTATAGTTTTTTTGGATACATGGTCGGTAGACAAAAAGTCGAACATTTAATTCACAAAATGTTTTTTTGTTGCCAAATTACAATTTAAACATTAAAATTTTCTTAATAAACTTTTTAGGATTATTTTATTCCGAATATAGGAAGGGAGTAATAACTATGTCATCAATGATCGAATTTCGCGATGTGCAAAAGTATTACGGAGATTTCCACGCTTTAAAAGATATTAATCTTGAGATTGATAAGGGGGAGACTGTTGTTTTAATTGGACCTTCAGGTTCTGGTAAGAGTACTTTATCTAGAACTGTTAATGGTTTGGAAACAATTCAGGAGGGACAATTGATCGTCAATGGACGTGATATTGCTGATAGATCAACTGATATCAACCGTATTAGAAGGGATGTCGGTATGGTTTTCCAACATTTTAACTTATATGCTAATAAGAATGTTTTGGAAAATGTCATGTTGGCTCCAAGAATCGTTTTAAAAATGAACGAAGAAGAAAACAAAAAGCAAGCTATGGCTTTGCTTGATCAAGTTGGCTTGGCTGATAAGGCTAATAACATGCCTTCACAGATTTCTGGTGGTCAAAAACAACGTGTTGCTATTGCTAGATCCCTAGCTATGAAACCACGTTGTATGCTCTTTGATGAACCAACCAGTGCGCTTGATCCAGAAATGATCGATGATGTTTTGCAAGTTATCAAATATGTTACAAGTCAAAGTGACATGACATCTTTGATTGTTACTCATGAAATGGGCTTCGCCCAAGAAGTTGCTAACCGAGTTATCTTTATGGATGAAGGTCAGATTCTTGAGGATGATAGCAAGGACAAATTCTTTAATCATCCAAGTAATGAGCGTGCAAGACAGTTCTTGAGCAAGATTATTAAACACTAGGGGGATAAGAATATGAAACGACTTAAATATTTAGCATTAATTATCACCTCTTTACTCTTGGTCTTTACATTAACTGCCTGTGGCTCAAAGCCATTGTCATCACAGAATGTTTTAGAAAATGATAAAAAATCTAAAACAATTACTTGGGGTGTTAAAGCCGATACTAAGTTATTGGGATTAGTAGATGTTAAAGATGGAAAAGAGAAGGGATTCGAAATTGATCTTGCCAAAGCTCTTACTAAAAAAATGCTTGGTAAGGATGCACAAGCTAAATTCGTTACAGTTACTTCACAATCTCGTATTCCTTTATTGAAGAATGGTAATATCGATGCAATTATCGCTACAATGACCATAACGCCTGAACGTGAAAAAACATTGGATTTTTCTAATTCATATTTTGACGCCGGACAATCTATTTTAGTAAAAAATGATTCATCGATTAAAAAAGTTCAAGATTTAAATAACAAAACGATTATTGGGGTTGTTGGTTCTAACTCTGTTCAAAACGTTAAGAAGTTTGCGCCAAAAGCACAAGTCTTACAATTGCCAGATTATGCTCAGGCATTAACAGCTTTGAAGTCAGGACAAGGTGATGCTTTAACAACTGATAATGTTATCTTGGCTGGTATGGCTGTTAATAATCCAGGTTATAAACTACAAGGTAAGGCTTTCACTACAGAGCCTTATGGTATAGGTATCAATAAGGGGCAAACAGACTTTAAGAATGCCACTAACAAGGCCTTAAGAGAGTTAGAGAAAGATGGTACCTACAATAAGTTAATTATTAAATGGTTCGGTAATGTTCCTGGATTTAACTATAAGGAGGTGTTACGCAAATGATCAATTTATTAACAAATAATTGGAGCGAATTCATTAGTGGATTTGGTTGGACTTTGCTATCAAGTATTTTGGCATTGTTTTTCAGTTTAATTATTGGCTCACTGTTTGCCATTCTTGAAGTTGTTCCTAACAAATTTCTACGTATTGTGGGAAATGTTTATGTTGAAGTTTTTCGTAACATTCCTTTACTAGTTATTACAATGTTCTTTTATCTGGTAATTCCACTATATATCGTTAAGATTAATGGTTTTACTGCTGGAACAATTGGTTTAACAATTTATACATCAGCCTTTATTGCTGAAACAGTTCGTGCAGGTATCAATTCAGTTGATATTGGTCAGATGGAAGCTTCTCGTGGACAAGGTATGACTTTCTGGCAAGCTATGCGTTATATCGTTTTGCCACAAGCATTTAAGTATGTTATTCCACCATTGGGTAATCAATTCGTCAACTTGGTTAAGAATTCTTCAGTTCTTGCCTTTGTGGCCGGGTTCGATTTAATGTACCAAGGAAATGCAATTGCTTCACAAACCTTTGAAACAGTTAATACATACGTGATCGTTGGTATTTTCTACTTAATTATCACATTACCAATCAGTTACTATATGCAACATCTAGAAAAGAAATTGGCTTAGGAGGGGTAAATTATGCAAAATTGGATAGACGCTTATTCATGGATCAATATCAGATTTCTTCTCCAAGGCTTGTGGATCACAATTTTAATCTCCGTTATATCGGTGATTTTAAGTTTTATTATTGGTTCAGTCTTAGGGATTATTCGTTATTCTAAGGTTCCATATTTATCAAAAATCGTGGGCTTTATAATTGATGTTATTCGTAACTTGCCATTACTATTGATTATTTTCTTCGTTTACTTTGGATTACCTGCTTTTGGTTTCAAGCCAGATACAATTCCAGCCGCAATTTTGGCTATGACAGTCTTTGAATCAATGATGATTGCTGAAATTATCAGATCAGGTATTATGGCTGTTGATATTGGTCAAATGGAAGCTTCTAGGGCAATGGGTATGAAGATGTACCAAGCTATGTGGCATATTGTTTTACCACAGGCATATAAAAAAATGATACCAGCAATGGTTAGTCAATTTATTTCATTGATCAAGGATACATCTTTGGCAACAATTATCGTTGTGCCGGAATTGATGCAACATGGTCAAGTTGTTTATGGACAGGATCCTAATTATATTATTCCTGTTTTCGTGGCAATGGCGTTGATGTACTTTGTAGTCTGCTATGCTTTATCGTTGTTATCCAAATTTATCGATCATCGAATGGCATAAAAATATTTTTTTGTTGACAGATCAATTTAGACCTGTTAGAGTTGGTAACAATCAAATAAACACATATAAGTGTCTGAATCAATTAGTAATGTATCTGGGTGTAAGAAAGCCGGTGGGTGATGCGAACCGGTCAGGGTGCAGTTATGAAATACCAGACATGACTTGGTTTTTCCAAGCGGAATAAGAGAGCCGTTATTCTCAAGAGTGGAGTAATAGTTTATTTAACTATTCTCAAGCTGGGTGGTACCACGGTAAATCGTCCCTGTTGCATAGTTGCAGCAGGGACTTTTTTTATACCAAGGGGTAAATAAGATGATAATAAATACATGTGGTGGTAATCCTCGATATTAGTTTTTTCGGTAATAGATAAAATTAATTTGGAGGAAATGAAATGAATAAGAGTAAAAAAGCTATTAGCTTTAGAGAAGCAGTTTCAATTTTAGTAATGATGTTGATTATTTTGGGGTTTGGGGTTATCAAGTTTGGACTTTCACCACAAACACCGGTACTAGTAGTCATTGGACTATTAATTCTATGGGCAAAAGTTCGTGGGAGTGAATGGGATGATATATTTGATGGTATTGTCGATGGTGTTAAGAATGGTATTATCCCAATCTTTATTTTTATTTTGATTGGTGCCTTGATCGGTACCTGGATCGCAGCTGGTATTATTCCATCAATGATGGTTGCAGGTTTCCATATGATTTCAGCTCAATGGTTTGTACCTTCAGTTTTTCTAGTATGTGCATTAATCGGTACATCAATCGGTAGTGCTTTTACAATTATTTCAACTATCGGGATTGCATTGTTTGGAATGGGTCAAACATTGGGTATGAATCCAGCCTTAGTTGCTGGAGCCATTATTTCAGGAGCAATCTTTGGTGATAAGACATCACCACTTTCCGATTCAACTAATTTGGCAGCAGCCATTGCCGAAGATGATTTGTTTGCTCATATTAAGAATTTAATGTGGACAACAATTCCTGCCTTTCTAATCTCATTAGTTCTTTACGCAATTTTAGGTAACGCTGGTTCAGGAGCAAGTTTGAGTAAGATCAGTACCACACTTAATGTTTTAAACACACATTTTGTCATTACTTGGTGGGCAATTCTACCGATCTTATTATTGTTTGTCTGTGCGTTAATGAAAATACCAGCTATTGCTACTTTGATTTTAAATATCGCGGTTACAGTAGGGATGATTTTTGTTGAAAATCCCAATACACCAGTGAAAAATATTGCTGGATTTATCGAATCAGGATTTGTTTCAAAAACTGGTAATGCTAGTGTTGATGCTTTGCTAACACGTGGTGGAATTACTTCAATGATGGGAACAGTTTCGTTGATTTTCTTGACGTTGTCACTTGGTGGTTTATTGATGAAATTTAACGTTATTCAAACAGCTATGGAACCATTAGCCGAAAAATTAAAGACACCTCGTTCAGTAGTTACCGCAACAATTCTTTCAGGAATTGGAGTTAATATTTTTGTAGGTGAGCAATACTTATCAGTTATTTTACCTGGTAAAGCATTCAAAACAACCTTTAATAAACGTGGATTAGATAATCTAGCTTTGAGTCGTGTACTAGAAGATGGTGGTACAGTGATTAATTACTTGATACCTTGGGGTGTTGCTGGAGCCTTTGCTGCCAACACTTTAGGAGTACCAACATTAGCTTTCTTGCCATTCTGTTTCTTTAGTTTACTCTCACCAATTCTTTCTATTATCAGTGGATTCACTGGAATTGGTTTAAAACGTATTGATAAAGAAGAGACGAATAAAAAAATTGCAACAGCTTAGCTAGTTTAATTACTTAAAAGAATGAAAGTCCCTAGTAATCGTACTTTGATTACTAGGGATTTATTTGTTTTAAGTGGACTAAATATATTAATACTTTCTGAAAATTTTTATTATTTATATGTAAGCGCAAACCTTGTTGCTAGTGCTTACTTTACTAATAAGAATGTTATTTTTTAGATAAAAATCATATCATTTTATTTCCATTAGACATTGACAGTATGCCAAATTTTGTCTAGTTTAAGACTGTTATGCTATTTTGAGACAACAATTACGGGAGATTATTATATGAAGAGAATTAAAATTGCTATTTGGAGTATTAATATTATTTTAATTGCCATTATTCTTTTTCTAGTTTTGGGAAATGGTTTTAAAAATAATGATAATAAACCAGATTACAAAACTTATACTGTTCAAAGAGATAATTCAAATTATTTCAATGGAATAGTTCAAGAGGATGACAAACAACCAGTCAGTGACGAACTAAAGTCAGAAGATGAAACTCTAGCTTCAAGACAAGTTACTAGCGGTGAAAAGGTTACTAAAGGACAAGTATTGTTTACGTTCTATCGTGATTTAAGTAGCGATATTAGTAGTGCTAATGCTGAGATTCAACAAGCTCAGTTGGCTATTCAGGCTTACAATTCCTCTGACAAGGCAACTGCTGATAAGATTGAATTGAGTAAGGATCAAGAAGCATTGACTGAAGCACAAGCCAAAGTAACTAAATTAACTAAGGCACAAAACCGTACTGTAACAGCACCAATCAGTGGAACTTACTTTAGGGATGATGCAGGTAGAAGTTACATTTATGGCAACCCAGTGATTGAAGGTAATGTTAACGAATATAGCCTTGATAAGATCAAATTGGGTGCTGATGTAACGGTTATCAAAAATGATGGTACAAAGATCTCTGGTAATTATGAACAAAAGGATGCTATTCCTTATAGCACACGCAATGTTTCATATTATCATTTCCGTGTCGCTACAGAGGACAAATTACCATACGGAATGCATGTTCAGATAAAAACAGCCTCAGATGGCTACAAATTGCCTTCTAATGCTGTTTGGGACAAGAATACGGTTTACTTATTGAAGAATGGTAAAAAACATAAGAAACATGTAACGATGACTAAGAAAGATCACGAATATTATGTGATCGACGGACTTAAGGCTGGCGATAAGCTAGTCTTGAGATAGGGCGGTGAAATAATGCTTAAAGTTACAGACGTAGGAAAGGCTTACGGCAAATTCACAGCACTAGAAGATATCAATTTAGAGGTAGCTGATGGCGAATTTTTAGCTATTATGGGTCCTTCCGGATCAGGTAAATCTACTTTGATTAATATCTTGGGACTTTTAGATCAAAGTTATACCGGTGAATATTTGCTGGAAGATAAAAGTTATAAAGATGTGAACGATAATGAATTGTCACAGATCCGTGGTGATCAATTAGGTTTTGTTTTTCAAAACTTTAAACTATTAACAACTTATAGTGTCTATGAAAATATTGAAGTTCCACTTATTTATAGTAAAAAGGCTCAGCATAATAAGCATGAATTAGTAGCCGACGTTATAAAGAAAGTTGGTTTGGATGGTAAAGAAAAGAATCTACCGTCTGAATTATCTGGTGGTCAGCAACAGCGTGTGGCGATTGCTCGAGCAATTGTTAACCGACCAAAGTTGATTATTGCTGATGAACCAACGGGGGCACTAGACTCAAAGACAAGTAAGGAAATCATGGATATTTTTACTAAATTGAATCAGGCGGGAACTACTATTATCATGGTTACTCATGATAGTGAGGTAGCTGAATACGCTATGCGGACAGTTTATATTCGTGATGGACATTTATACAACGATGAAAAGAGCGTGAAGAATCATGACTGATAAAATTTTGATCGCTTTTAAATCAATTGGTAAAAATAAAAATCGAAATTTCCTAACAATGTTGGGAATAATCATTGGTATTGCCAGTGTTCTTTGTATTCTGGCGATTGGAGATGGATTTACACATACTATGACAAAGGGTATGGGTAATCACGATACGCGTAATAAAATTACAATTGCTTATGAACCTACGACAGATGTCAGTACTGATAATGGTTTTACTGACAATGATGCCGATATTCTATCAAAGATTCCTGGTGTTAATCGAGTTAAATTGGCTAGTAGCTCTGCCGAAGCCAGTGCAAAGGCCTCATATAAGGCTAAGACGACATCGATTGGTTTAAACAAACAACCCAAGCATTTAAAATTGGTTAAGGGAAGTTACTTTACAATGGATGGTTCAGACAATGGTATTTATATATCAGAAAGTCTAGCTCATAAATTGTTTAAAGAAAACGCAATTAATCGATTAATTACAATTGATGGCAGTGTCTTTGTAGTCCAAGGTATTTATAGTATTGGATCAATGGAATATCGACCAGATGCTTACGTTGCCAAAAAAACCTTTAAGGAACTGTTCTCTAATCAAATTTTTAAGGATCAGGCTAAATTATATTTAGAAGCTGGTTCTAACAAAAAACAGATTGGTAAGACAGCTGTTAAAAAAATGAAGAGTTTAGGCGAACAAAAGAATACAGGTAAATATTCAGTTTCAAATCCAGATGCTATCAGCAAACAATTTACTAGGATACTTAATGATGTTACTTACTTCATTGCCTTTGTAGCTGGTATTTCATTATTGATTGCTGGAATTGGTGTAATGAATGTTATGTATATCACTGTTTCTGAACGTAGAAAAGAAATTGGTATTAGACGAGCTTTTGGTGCTACATCTAGTGATATAAGAAATCAGTTCTTAATTGAAAGTGTTGTTTTATGTGTAATTGGTGGGATCATCGGAATAATTTTCGGGTACTTATTGGTTTCAATAATTAATGCGTTCTTACCATTTAAGGCCGTTATAACGGGCTATGCAATAATCCTTTCACTATCAGTTTCAACGGCAGTAGGGTTGATATTTGGCTTTATTCCATCTAATAAAGCAGCTCAATCAGAACTTGTCGGATTGTTGAAAGAAGAATAGGGGTAGACTATGAAAAAATTATATAAATTAGATCGACTTTCAGTTTTAGGAGTAGCTCTAATTAGTATCTGGATGGTCGTTATTGAAATGATTATCTCTGATCCTAATGTTGCTGACATGCCACAGATGGGTAAGTGGTTGAAGCTAGTTATTTATTTGATAGGAGCCGTGATTGCTTTTGCAATTGCTTATGGATTATTTAATCTATTATTGAAAAATAATGATAATTATAAAAATACCTTGGTTGTTAATATGGCCATCGGTTTAACGATTGAAGCAGTCTTGATTACTATTATTTATTTGATTGCTGGAAAGACTAATGTTTGGGTCAGTGGGGTTTCTGGAGTGATTGGTTTTGGAATTCTAGCAGGATTGAATTGGCGCTTTTTGAATGTGCCACAGTCGGATAAGATTAAGATTAGTGTTTTAACGGCAATTTGGTTCTTGTTAACTTTATTTTAAACAACAGTAAATACGATCTAGCAACTATTGAAAATAGTCGCTAGGTCGTATTTTTTTTGCACTACACCGCAAGTCATTAAATGCTAAAATTTAAATTATAAAGTGGGGGTATTGATGAATGAGTCCATATGAACAGGTAAAAACCAAATTAACTAATTTGAAGATAAGTTTTGATATTGTTGAACATCCGGCCGTCTATACAACTGAGGAAGCCGATAAGTATATTGCAGGGAAAGCTGGTGTTCGAACTAAGTCATTATTTTTAACAAATAGGAAGAAAAATACTTTTTATTTAGTTTTTATGGAAGATGTCAAACGCCTAGATATGAAGAATTTTGCTGAAATCGTTGGAGAGAAGCACATTAAATTTGCTTCAGAAGACCTTTTAATGAAAAAATTAGGTTTGAAACCAGGATTTGTATCAATATTTGGTTTGTTAAATAATAAAGAAAAAGATGTTCAGGTTTATTTTGAAAAAAGTATCGTTGGTAACGTCCCTTTAACTTTTCATCCTAATGATAATACTAAAACTATCTTTGTCAGGATGAAGGGGTTAGAAAAATTTTTGAACGATTTAGGATATGAGTATCATGTGATCGAATTATAGAAATTAGGAGGAGTCAAATTTATGAATAATAAAAAAATTGTTATTGTCGGAGGAGTAGGTGGTGGAGCTTCGGCAGCTGCTAGAGCGAGACGTCTTGATGAAATGGCTGAAATAACTATGTTTGAAAAGGGACCCGGTATTTCTTTTTCAAATTGTTCCTTACCGTATTATTTAGGAGGATTGATTCCTGATGCTGATAGCATAATTCTAAAGACTCCAGAACAATTTCAAAAACAGTATAATATCAAAGCCATTGTTAATTCAGAGGTAGTTGATGTTGATCCCTTAGAAAAGAATGTTCGAGTGAAGAATACCGTTACAGGCGAAATAACTAAAACGGATTATGATGAATTGATCTTGTCTCCCGGAGCTAAACCAATTATGCCCCAGAGTATTAAGGGAATAGATAAGAAAAACGTTTTTTCTGTGCGCAATGTCGTTGATATTAAAAATATTCAAAAATACCTAACTGATAATAAAGTCAAAAGTGTGGCAGTTATTGGTGGAGGTTTTATCGGATTAGAGGTTTGCGAGAATTTAGTTCAAAGTGGTAAAAAGGTATCATTAATCGAAGCAAACTCACATGTCTTAGGAACAATTGATGATGATTTTGCACAAATAGTTCAAAAGAACCTTTATGATAATGGAGTTGATTTACATTTAGAGGATTCTTTAATAGAGATTTTTGATGATCATATTCGATTACGTTCTGGTATAGAAGTTAAGGCCAATGCAGTAATTATGGCAATTGGAGTCAGCCCCGAAACTGAGCTAGCAGAAAAGATTGGATGTAAGTTAGGCGTAACCGGAGCGATTGCAGTAAATCAGCAGTATGAAACTTCAGTACCTAATGTTTATGCAGTGGGTGATGCGATTGAGGTTACTAATAGGTTAACGAGAAAAAAGACAAAATTATCTTTGGCATTTCCTGCTCAAATGGAAGCACGTGATGCAATTGATCATATATACAAGCGTCCTATTGAGAATCACGGTGTAATTGGATCACAGGTAATTCACCTATTTGATTTGAATGTTGCTTCAACCGGTTTAAATGAAAATGATTGTCAAAAGAATGGATTCGATTATCGTTTTGTCACCGTTATACCACAGAATCGAGTTGGTATTATGCCTGATACGTCACCGATTTATTTGAAACTAATCTTTAGTTATCCTAGTGGAGAAATTCTTGGCGCACAAGCCTTAGGAAAATCTGGAGTAGATAAACAGATTGACATAGTAGCAACGATGATTACAATGCATGGACACATTTCTGAATTAACGCATCTAGAATTATGCTATTCACCGTGGTTTAGTACAGCTAAGAATGCCGTCAACGTCGCCGCTTTGGTGGCTGAGAATATTTTAAATGGTGAATATGAACAGATCCCTGTAACTAAGGTTCGCCAATTAATTGAAAAGGGTGCATTTATTATTGATGCTAGAGAACCGGACGAGTATGCCAATGGACATATTGTAACGTCCAAGAATATTCCTTTAAGTCAGTTCCGCCAACGTTTGGCAGAGATACCAACTGATCAAAAAGTTTATATCCATTGCCAGTCAAGTCAGCGTAGTTATAATATGGTTCGTGCCTTGAATAATCTTGGTTATACAAATATCATTAATATTTCGGGCTCCTATTTGGAATTATGTGAGTATGAATATTTTAAGGATCAAACAACTGATAGACAGGCTATAGTAACAAATTATTTGTAATATATTTAGTATGAATTATTTATTAAATTATATAAAATAATCGCGGTACAACACCGATTCAACACGTGCGATAATGTTGTCGAGGAGGACCGCGATGAGAAAAACACTAATGATTATTTTTAGTTTATTAGTATTCGCATTACCGTTATCTGCCTTTAGTATCAATAGTTTGAATACAACTCAACAAGTTGATGTATCAAGAATAATTAGAAAAAACCAATCTATATGGAAGAAACAGATTCAAAATGTAGATATTATTAATAGTGAAGAATTTGATGATAATAATTCATTTGTGGCCACGTCATTGGATCAATTAAGAAACCACAGTAAATCAGTTATCAAAGGAACAATTTATAAACTAGACAAAATGAATAGTCCTAAGAATGTGGCTTATACGAAGGCATCCGTTCATATCGATCAAGTTATTAGTGGTGATAAAACATTAAAGAATAAGACGGTTTATATGGCTTTGGTTGGTGGATTAGTTTCTTTGGATAGTTTGCATAACTCTGACCATTCAGGGGATTTCAATCACGATGTTCTAGTAAAGAATGATCAAGCCCCATTGCCTAATATCGGTTCAAAAATAATTACAGGGTTAGTTCCAAATGTTATTGATGAACCATCAGAGTATAACGACGCTTTAAGGCAAAGTGGTTTTACTATTCACAATTCTTATGCTGTAGATAATCAACAATATAATCTGTGGATCAAAAAATCACATAGTCAAAAGTTTGTTTTAAATAATCCTAAGGTTAAAAAGCAAAGTTTTGAAAAGAAATTACAAAGTTTAACGACTGAAATAAATAAAAAATATAATCATTGAGAATGGACAAAGAATATTCGACTTTCGAAGATTAAGAAAAACAGCCTCCTAGTAATCTAATTTTGATTACCAGGAGGCTGTTTATTTTAAATTAAAAACGATTAGTTGTTCATCAACTCACTTAATAATTCCTTAGCTGACTCGTGCAAGCTATCCTTGGATTTGTCATAACCAAGATGAGTATAAATTTCGCCAACATAAACCTTATCTTGATAGAGCTTATTGAAGACTTTATCAATGATAGGACGAGTCTTTTCTTCTTCTTGGACTGGACCAAATGGATTGGCAAAGAAAGTAGTACTCATACCGACCTCATCAGTTGTTCCTAGAGCTTTACGCTTTCCAGAAATAAAAGTTTCTTTAGCTTGTTTCTCATCTGGGAATTGATGCAAACCAATTTCTGGGTCATAGTTATTAGCATAGACCCACATGTCAATTTCATGGTGTTCAACAACATGTTTATAAGTATTAGCAGGCAGAATTACTCGAGCGTTCTTCAATTCAGGGTTCAAATAAATTCCACGATCCATATTATTGAAGGCGACGGAACTGCTTAGATCATCCAGACGAACGAAGGCTCCGGTCTCAGTACCTTGAGCATAAACATTACCGTCTTCATCAAAGCTAAAACTACCCATATCATCAAAAATTGTTTCGATATTGATGATCTTATCATCAGCTACTTCTTGTAGTGCTTCGATAGATTCGGATTTTCCAGCACCAGAATCACCGAAGAAAACGACTGATTTTGTTTTTCCATTTGAGAAGCTGATCTTGACCATTGAACCATGGATTGGCAAATGGTTTTCATAAATCATATGTAAATTGTGAACGGTTAGACACATTTTCTTCATATATCCAAAGTAGGTGGTCTTATCGTTGTATGGAACCTCGCCGACCCAAATATCGTTTTCCTCATCGTGGTAGTAATGACTTACGCCACCTTCAGTTTCTTTAAGGCCAAAGAGAATGATCTCGTCTGGTTTCTTACCAGCGATACTTTGTTCATCAGCCACTTCAAATAAGTTGGCCAAGGCGATTCCACTAACAAAGTAATCACGATGGAAGTAAATGAAAGCAAGGCTCTCGCCGATCTTAGCCGGGAAACAGTACCAATCATTTTGAGTACCATCGAATTTATCAATTGGATTATCGTTAACGGCGCTGAAGACACCTTCACGTTTGTTGCTCTTAGTGTGCATCATCATTGGTGGTCGCATCATAATCGTATCTAGGAAACGAATACTCTCAAGAGCGGCATATTTTTTAGGCATATCCCATTTGATGGATTGAGTTAAAACACAGGCATTAGTTCCAGCATTGATTTGACGATAGGCACGGTTAGAAAAACCTTGTAATTTTTCTTCAATCGCACGATAAAGACGAATAACGACCTCATTGAAGCGATTGTCGATGTTCATAAAGTTGCCCTTAACAATGGCACTATTGTGTTTATTGATCAGAGAAACTCTAAAATATGAGCGGTAGAATGAATAAAAATCCTCAATACTCTTCAAGATTTGTTCATTACCGTATTTTTCGTATGCAGGTTTATCATCAATTAAGATAGCTTTCAAGATGTTGATGTAAATATCAGTAGATAATCCCTCAACTTTGTTGGTTACAGCAAGTTGGCTCTCTTCAAGATACAGATCAACTAAATTGTAAAAGCCCTGGCTATTGATCAATTGAAATACATCAGATATATATTCCTCGTTGTAGTTAATTACAGCAACGGCTCGATTAGGATTAAGATAAAACGCCTTTGATTCGACTGGTTGGGTTGTGTTCGACATACTTTAAAGAACTCCTTTCAAATATAACTTAAGTAACAGTTTATAATAATTTTCAGTAAACCGATAGTTAAAATTAGAAAGAATTTAATTTTTAAATTATTTCAAATGGCTATTAATAGTGAAAATATAAGCTTATGAAAGCTATATTTTAAAAATTTCAAATAAAAAAATTATTTTATTAGACTAAATATAATCTTGATCTTTATGAAAGAATATTTAAAAAGTCTTGAGTAAGCTATTAAGAAATTATTGATAATTTTTATAAGTGAAGCGTTTACAAAATTAAAAAGAGCAGTTATACTAACCTTGTAAGTTAAATAAATATTGGATTGTTACTATTAAATTAGGCATGACCATGAATTACGCAATAGGGCGTAGTTTATGGTCATTTTTTTTGAGAGAGGAGGGGGATGGCTTTGTTGGTAGTAAATCGTGTCTACAATAACAACACGGTTCTTGTTAATGTTGGCAAAAGGGATCAAGCAATTGTTCAAGGTAAAGGTGTTGGGTTCCAAAAGCGACATGGCGATAAAATCTTACCAGCACAGGTAGAACGTATTTTTTATTTGAATACCGATGAAGCAAAGCAAAGATTTGGTACTTTGTTAAAAGATGTGCCAATTGATATCACAATGACAAGTTTTGCAATTATTGAGATGGCAAAACAAGCCTTTCATTACCCCGTTCTTGATTATATTTATGTAACTTTGACCGATCACATATCACAGACTTACAAACACATAATGTCAGGCAAGTACCAAAAGAGTACTGTGCCAGATATTAGTGATAAATATCCGATTGAATATGAAATTGCCGATAAAGCAGTAGATATGATCAATCACGATTTGAACGTTCATTTTCCAAAAGATGCTGCCCAGCCAATTGCTCTACACTTTATTAATGCTCATGGAATAGAGAATTTAGGGGAAGAAGAAAAGATTGATACCGAGAACTTTGGTGAGAATGTTAATAAAATCGTTAAATCAGTATTTTCTGAACATGGTATTACTAGAAATATCACTAATCAAAATTACTTTGATCGGCTGATGATCCATTTACAGTATCTAGTTGCTCGAATACAGACGGATGAACAGGATAAACAAGAGTTGAATCAGAATATTGAATCAGACTTTCAAAAGCTTTATCCAAAATCATACAAGATTGCCAGTGAAATTTGTGATGAGATTCAAACACGTCTAGAAATTAAATTAAATGATAACGAACTGGTATATTTTGTAATTCATATTCAAAGGTTAATACAGGAAAAATAATAATTCGGGGAGGATTTCTGATGGCTACTAAAGAAGAAATTTCAATGACAGGATTTTCAATTGTTGCGTATGCGGGAGACGCCAAGACTAGTTTGATCGAGGCTTTACAGCATGCGCAAAAAGGTGAATTTGCTAAGGCTCAAGCTTGTGTTGATGAAGCTAATCAATCAATTGTCGATGCACATAATGAACAAACAAAGTTGTTAAGTAAAGAAGCTGGCGGTGAAGACATGGATGTAACCTTTATCATGGTTCACGGTCAAGATACTTTGATGACAACGATGATGTTGATGGATGAGGTTAGATTCTTTATTGATGAGTACAAGCGAATTGATAAGATTGAAAAGAATTTAGGAATCAATTAGAGGAGGTAATGCTGTGAGTATTGAATTAAATCGTGTTAAAAAGTTACCAAAAGATTTTATCTGGGGTGGTGCTACAGCAGCTTATCAAGTTGAAGGTGCTACGAAGGTTGATAATAAGGGTAAGACAATGTGGGATGATTATTTGAAAGCTCAAGGGCGTTTTGCCCCAGACCCTGCTAGTGATTTTTACCACTTATATCCGGAAGATATAGCCTTATCAAAGAAGTATGGTCTGAATGCGATTAGAATATCAATTTCTTGGACAAGAATTTTCCCTAAAGGTTATGGTGAACCAGTTCAAGCAGGAATCGATTATTATCACCGGTTGTTTAAAGAATGCATTGATAACGGCGTTACTCCATATGTATCGTTGCATCATTTTGATTCACCAAAGACGTTATTCGATACTGGGGATTGGTTGAACCGTAAGAATATTGACTATTTTGTTGATTATGCAAAGTTCTGCTTTGATGAATTTAAAGAGGTTAAGCATTGGTTTACTATCAATGAGCTGATTTCTTTAGCATATTCACAATATATTCAAGGGAATTTCCCACCTAATCACCATTTTGATGTTACTAGTGCTATTCAGGCTGAACATAATGAATTACTAGCTCATGCAAGAGTGGTCAATTTGTTTAAAGATGGTAATTATGATGGCAAGATTGGCTTGATCCATGTACTTCAACCAGTCTATCCATATCCTAATACACCTGAGAATCAGCATGCGGCCGATCTTAGTGATGCCTTTATGAACGCTTTCTTACTAGATGGTACTTTTAAGGGTGAATATACTGAGAAAACAATGAAGTTGATCAAGGAAATTCTTGATGCCAATGATGCTAAGTTAGATATTGAACCTGGCGATATGGATATCTTGAAACAAGCTTCAACTAGAAATGATTACTTTGGCCTTAATTACTATCAACCATCATTTTTTGCCGCATATAACGGTAATAGCACTAATCATTTCAATGGAACTGGCGAGAAGGGTACGACATCGTTTAAATTTAAAGGAGTTGGTCAAGCAGTTAAAAATCCAGATATCCCAACGACAGATTGGGATTGGAATATCTACCCAGAGGGACTATATGATATTTTGAAACGAGTTAGTGCAGAATATCCAAACAGTAAAGAAATCTTCATTACTGAAAATGGTCTTGGTTTAAAAGAAGAACTACCAGATAATGTCACTGATGATACGATCATTGATGATGATAAGCGAATTGATTTTGTTGACCAACATTTGGCGGCCATCTTGAAAGCACGTAATGAGGGAGTCAACGTTAATGGTTACTTTATATGGTCGTTGCAAGATCAGTTCTCATGGGCCAATGGTTATAACAAGCGTTATGGTTTATTCTTCGTTGATTTTGCTACACAAAAACGTTATATCAAGAAGAGTGCTTTGTGGTATAAGGCACTTGCTGATACAAAATAGCTTCTAGTTGTGGATTGTTACTATTAGATTAGGCATGACCGCAGTTGGTGCTTGGTACTTTGTCGTACCTTGCCCAATTGCGGTCATTTTTTTATGAATTTTTTCAAAACAATAAAAGAGGGGTGTTATCATGCAATTTATTATTGATAAATTGGAAGCTCATCAAAAGTTCTTTGATAAAATTTCGAAGAATATTTATTTGATGGCTATCAAAGATGGATTTTTGGCAGCTATGCCAATTATCTTGTTCTCAAGTATTTTCATTCTAATTACCTCCGTTCTTCCGCTGGTTGGTATTCATTTACCAGCAGCTTTGAACGATTGGTGCAACAAGATCTATAACTACACCATGGGATTCGTTGGACTTTATGTTGCCGGAACTACTGCTAAGGCTTTGACAGGGTCCAAAAACCAACGTATTAAAGGTGGACGCTTCATAAACTCTACTTCAACAATGATGGCTTCAATGTGTGGTTTCATGTTACTAGCCATTGGTACTACTAAGAGTGGTGCTTATATTGGTGATTACTTTGGTACAAAAGGTCTTTTGTCAGCCTTCGTATCAGCTTTTACTACCGTCGCAATTTATAAGTTCTGTGTTGAAAGAGATATTACTATTAAGATGCCTAAAGAGGTTCCGGGTGCCATTGCGCAAAACTTCCGTGATATATTCCCATTCTCATTTTCAGTTATTGCTATGGGTATTGTCGATGCATTAGTACGTCTATGGCTTCATGTTCCATTTGGCGAAATGCTAACAACTTTGATTTCACCATTATTCAAAGGAGCAGAAAGTTATTGGGGGATGGCTATCATTTGGTTCCTTATCCCACTATTCTGGTTCATGGGTATCCACGGACCTTCAGTTGTAAAACCTGCGCTAGAAGCTGCACTTTATGGTAATACAACCGCTAACTTAGCCTTATTCAAGTCAGGTCATTTTCCATACCATTCACTAACAGAAAACTTTGGTAATTTTGTTGGTGAACTTGGTGGTACAGGTGCTACTTTTGTTGTTCCATTTATCTTTATTCTTTTAATGAAATCTAAACAATTGAAGGCTATTGGTAAAGCCTCGATTGTTCCTGTAATGTTTGCTGTTAACGAACCATTATTGTTCGGTGCACCAATTATTTTGAATCCTTATTTCTTTATTCCATTTGTTCTATCACCAATGGTTAACGTTGTCGTTGGTAAAATGTTTATTGATCTATTACATATGCGTGGTTTCATGTATGTCTTGTCATGGGCATTACCAGGGCCTATCGGTATTTTCTTGAATACTAATATGCAAGTAGTTTCATTATTGTTGATCGTAGTTCTATTGGCATTAGATACTTTGATCTACCTGCCATTCTGTAAAGCTTATGATGCTTCACTTGTTAAACAAGAAGCTGAAGTTGATGCTAAAGAAGCTGCCGCAGGAGCCATTGAAACAACAAGCGAAACACCCGTTACAGCAACAACTACACCTACTGCAACCGTTGCAGCAACAACAGAAAAAGATTCATCAGAATTTAATCTCGACCATCAAGTTAAAGTCTTAGTTTTATGTGCTGGTGGTGGAACTAGTGAACAATTAGCCAATGCCTTAATGGACGGCGCTAAAGAGTATAACGTTCCAATCGTTGCCAGTGCTGGCGCTTATGGTTCTCATCATGATGTTCTTCCAAATTATGATTTGGTTGTCTTAGCTCCACAAGTTAGAACATATTACGATGATCTAAAGGCTGATACAGATCGCTTAGGTATCCAGTTAGTTGCTACAAAGGGTCAACAGTATATTGCTTTAACACGTGATTCTAAGAAGGCTTTGAACTTTGTCATGGATAATTTGAATAAGAAGGAAGATTAATCCTTCGAGGCGAAGATATGAAAAACTTTTGGACTGTTCAACATATCTTTTTAGGTATCCTTATGGATGCCTTTTTTATTTGTCAGATAACTTATAATATAAATTTACAACGAGAACGTAGACTTTTCCAAGTAAAAAAAATGCTCCTAGTAATCGAGGTTGAAGTGAACCCCTTGGTTGGATTTCTCCAACTCAAGGGGTTCACTTCAAAAAGTGGTTATTAGATTGGTTTTTAGTTGTTGAATATTTAAATACTATCATAAAGTGTCCAGTTGATAGTTCCATCATAGGTACCAGCTTGATTAGTACCACTAGATTTCAAAAGGACACCACTGTCACCAGTCCAAGTAGAATCAATATCAGTTGTAACTGGATCGTTAGAAATTGTTTGTCCAGTGGCTATTTGAACATCATTGCCAGTTAGTGAATAAGAATTGTTACCGGTTTTGAAAATCAATGAACCATTGAAGTCTGTGGAACCACTTTGTAATTGAGTAGAGTTAGCCATTAATTTCCAATTATTTCCAGAACCGCGACTGTCTAAGACTGATAAGTCCCAGTTACCGGAACGACTAATTACCTGGTCTTTTCTGGTTGTGTTAACTGTTTTGAAGCTTGCAGCCTTTGGATATTCGCTTATGGATAGGCCGCCATCTTTAGTTGAAATATAGAAAGTCTCAGTTCTTGATCTAATCTTGCCCGTGGCACTATCAGCAATATAGATTCGAACTGTGTTAGTGCTATTTATTAGTTGCTCCTTAGTAAGGCTATATATAACCTGTCCTTGGATAGTGGATGTATCAGTCATAGGGGTCAGAGTGTAATCATTACCGTTGACGCTAGCGTGAATAGTCATATCTTTATTTTGTAGTGTTTTAGATGTGTCAGCATAACTAACAGTACCTTCGATTTTTGTACCTTGTCCTTTATTGATAGTAGTGTAAATATCGGTCTTTGGTGTAAAAATCAGATCAGGATTTTTAATTGTAAATACAGGTGAATCAACATTGGCAATTCCGTTATCACCAATGAATCTTGAGTGAGTTGAGGATACCGTGGTATCGCTAGTTACACTACCTGCCACACCGTTGATTGAATAAGAAGCAGTTGATGTGTCACCAGTACTCATACTGCTTGGTAGTGCATATTCTAGGACTGTATTACCGTCGGAATCGGTGGTAATAGCCGATGATGGAATTTTCTCAGACGTTCCGCCAACACTCACCTTGCCGATATTACCATCGCTATCAGGAGTGAAGGTAACGTTCTTTGGTAAGATAATATGACTCTTAACACCAGTCCAAGCTTCATTACCATCTTGGTATGTTAGATTATACTTCAAGTTAAGTTGGTCGCCTGAGTAAGCATAATCAGAACTTGATTTTAGGCTATCACCGCTAGAAGTATCTGTGAAATCTGTTGTTACATCTGTTTCAGCAAAACCGGGAATTTGTTCAAAAATTACTAAACCGTTCATGGCTTCGGATCCCGTTGCTCCGGTAAATCCATATAATAACTTATTGTCAGTGACGTTTCCGAATGTATCTGGGGGTATGGTAACATGTCCGATTACTTGACGATCTGAGCTAATATCCTTACCATCAGTACTTTTATCGTTATAGTGATATTCAATATAATTGTTGGGGATGTCTATCGTTATGGTAAGATGACGCCAATCGCCATTAGCAAATCCAGTATTAGCAGTATCATCAAATAGAGAATCTACATCTAATTCTGATAGTCCACTGGTTGGCATAGTATGATTTTGAGTATAGTAATATGCACTCTTAGGATTAGTTAATCCAAGTGTATATGTAGTATTTAATATTTTTTGTGTGTTTGAAGTATCATACCAGGACATTTTACTTGATTTATAAGCGTCAGGATTCCCCGGGAAACCTGAAGCAATATGTTTACCTAAACCAATATCGAAAGAATTAGCAGGTCCAGTACCATTTAATAAATCGTTACCATTTATTTTTGCAGTGGCATTCTGTTGGACTGTTTTATCAGGAAGAGGCGTAGTATGTAGAAAACTATCACCATAGAGAGCATCTTTAGAAATATCCATGGAAGAGGAATATGTATTATTGTCAGATAAAGCATCAAATTCCAAAGCCCAGCTGTTTTGTATTGCATTTGAAGCAACAGCTTTGGTATCAGCTGATGATCCATAGTGATCATAACCCCAAACACCAAGAGTTTCGCCATTATTTATTTTTGATAAATCAGCCTTTGTCGCAATGGCATTTGTTTTGCGAGAGTCATTTTGAAGGACGAATGCTAACCCGTCACCTAATGGATTGCCTCCAACTTTGGACATATTTAACCACATGGAAATTGTTTGCTTTTTATTTGTACTAATATAGTTATTACGATCAGGATCACCCCAGATACCTCCGGCTTGGATCCCACCATTTGTAATTTGAACAACACGTTCTGGATTGGGAAGATCATTAGTAGCTGAAACAACTTTGCTACTAACGGCAGGACTATAGGCAACACCATTCGCATCTTTTTCAGGCATTTTAAATCGGCCGTTACTCAAATCAATGCCCTGTGGAGCAGTGCTTAAAGCCCTTGTAAGATTGGCGTTTGTATCTGCCGCATTAACTGTCAATCCCAAGAAGGGATTAACAAAAGTCGAAAGTAAAAAGACACCAATAATAATGAAATAATATTTCTTCGAACGTTTCATGAGACCCCTCCTAGGATATTTATACATCTACTATAATATAACGATAACAATTGTGAAGTATCTCAATTTTTATAATAAATTTATATATAAAATGATGGAAGCACTGATAAAGTAGGAAAAAATTGTCCATTACGGATATATAATAAAAAATCAAATTATTGATTATCTTTGATCTAATATAAAAAGCTTTCTCTACTGAGAAAGCTTTTTATATATATTAATTAATAATGTTAATATTCTGAATATGTTTTTAATTAGATAAAGAGATCAAATTTTATTAAATGCTTGCTTCAAATCATCGACCAAGTCCTCTTGATCTTCGATACCAACGGATAATCTAATCAATTCATCAGTAATACCACTCTTTAATCTAATATCTCTGGGGATAGCAGCATGGGTCATTATTGCAGGAACTTCGATCAGGCTTTCAATTCCACCAAGACTTTCGGCAAGATCAATTAATTGAAGACTTTCAACAAACTTCCTCGTGTCCAATCCGGGTTGTAGTTCAAACGATATCATTGCACCAAAATTACGCATTTGTTTCTTGGCAATATTGTAATCTTCAGAGTTTGGGTTTCCTGGATAATATACTTTGGCAACTTTTTTGTTACTAAATAGGAAGTTATATATATCTTGAGTATTTTCATGATGGACACGCATTCTGGCTCCAAGAGTCTTGATACCACGCATTAATAACCAGCTATCGTCTGGTCCTAGGACGCTACCGATTGAATTTTGTAAAAAGGCTAATTCTTCAGCAATATCTTCATCACTTGTGATAGCTAAACCAGCAACTACATCACTATGACCGCCGAGATATTTGGTTGCACTATGAACAACGATATCAACGCCTAATTGAAGGGGATTCTGATTGTATGGTGTGGCAAAGGTATTATCAACGATTGTTTTTAATTGATGTTCCTTCGCAATCTTGGCAACAGCTGCTATATCTGTAATTTTTAGTAGCGGATTAGTCGGCGTCTCAAAATAAATTGCTTTAGTATTATCCTGAATAGCTGCTTTGATTGCAGAAAGATCTCTAGTATCAACAACAGTGAATTCTAGTCCAAAGCGTTTGAGGACTTTGTTAACGAGTCTGAAAGTTCCACCATAAACATCGTTGCCAATGATAATGTGATCACCACTAGAAAATAATGAAAAGACTGTGTGGATAGCCGCTGATCCTGATGCAAAAGCGAATCCAGCAACTCCACCTTCGAGGGTTGTGACCAATGATTCCAAAGCATTACGTGTGGGATTACCAGTTCGAGCATATTCCCACTTTGGTTCGCCACCAAGTTTGTGTTGATGAAAAGTTGATGAGCGATAAATGGGAATTGAAACTGCTCCAGTAGCTTGATCTTCGCTGATTCCACCGTGAATAAGTTTTGTATTGAATTTCATAATAAATTTCTCCTTTGATTTTTGAGCGTAAAAAAAGGGTGCAAATCGAATTGATTTGCACCCTACGCGTATACCAGTAGTCTAGTCTGATTTTAAGCACTCAAACTGACGGTACGCATAGAATGCGTGCCGCAACAACATGTTGAAAATGTTTGAGTATTGTTCAAAATCATTGTCTGGACCTCCAAGTAATTGATGAATTGAGAATATATTAATTGTTTTACTTTGTCAAATAAATATTTTTTAATTAAGCATTTGATTGTAGCTAGTAACTTTGTTGGCACCGTTATCCCTCTCTAACATTGTCAAACTAGAATTTTTAGGACTAACCGTTATATCAAAGCCCCCATCGTTATAGCGGTCAGTAATTGAACGAATGGTTGTCCCATGGCTTACCAAGAGAATTTTGTCACCATCTTTAGCAATTTTGTCGATCTTATCAAATCCCTTTTCGACACGAGTCCAGTATTCTTCAGCATTTTCGGCATCGTGGAAAGGATCTGCTTCTTTCATGAAATCTTTAGTGGCATCCATACCATGTTGTGCGATGATTTCTGCAAAAGTATCGGCACCATGTGGTTTACCTACCATATACCAAGCCTCAGGTGAATTCATACCTTCAAAGTAACCATAGAATTCTTCACGAAATTCCATCAATTTTTGAGGTGTGATTTTATTGTGGTTAATATTTTCGTCGACAATTAGTTTGCAAGTATCAATTGCTCTTCTAGCATCTGATGAAAAGGCAGCTGCGAAATCAACGTCTTTTAGTGCTTTAGCAGCTTGTTTAGCTACCTCAACCCCATCAGGAGCTAGCGGAGTATCCGACCAGCCTTGCATTTTGTTGTAACGATTGAACCAAGTACGCCCATGACGTACTAAGTAGATTTGGTATTTTGCCATTATTAATAAAACCCCCTCGATTTGTTTAAGTTACTTATTTATCTTACTATAAAATTCTAATCTACTCCAAGTTAAGGTTCAATTAAAGATTGATTATACTTAGTAATCTTATTAACACCGTTATCACGTTCAAGCAAGGTCAAACTGGCATTTGCGGGGACGTCGTTCAACTCTATGTCAGCGGTTTTGTATCTGACAGCCAATCCTAAAATAGTAATACTGTGAGTTACCAAGAGAATCTTATCGCCGTCTTTGGCAACTTGATCGATTTTTTTGAAACCTCGCTCAATTCGACTCCAATACTCTTGGGAGTTTTCAGCATCATGTAACGGATCAGATTCTTTAACAAAATCCATTGTGGCATCAAAGCCATATTTTTGAACGATTTCAGCGAAGTTTCTGGCATGATGAGGCTTGCCAATCGCAAACCAGGATTCATCAATACTGCGACCTTCAAAATAACCATAAAATTGTTCTCTAAATTCAGATAACTCTTGAGGAGTTAAATGATTCTTATTACGTCTCATGATAATACGGGATGTATCAACGGCACGTTTCATATCTGAAGTAAATGCGGCTTTAAAATCAACGCTTTTTAAAGATTCAGCTGCTTTTTGAGCAACCTCAACCCCTGAATCGGTTAATGGAGTATCTGACCAGCCTTGCATTTTCTCGTATTCGTTGTACCAAGTTCTACCATGTCTTACTAAATAAATTTCATATGCCATAAAGATTGCCTCCTAGTAGGATTAGTTTACTATAATTGGTGCTTATCTTTAGTGATTTTGCTTGAAATTGTGTAAAGTGAAACTGTTGATATAACTTGGAGGTAACGAATTTTGAAAATAGCAGTTATTGGTGCAAATGGTAAAGAAGGTTCTTTGATTGTTAAAGAGGCCATTAGTAGAGGGTTGGATGTAACCTCAATTGTACGTGATGCAAAGAAGTCACCAACAGAAGATTATTTGGTTCGCGATGTATATAGTTTGCAAACTGAAGATATTAAAGAATTTGATGTCTTGGTTGATGCATTAGGCTTTTTTGGTCCTGCAGTAAAAGAATACGTGCCTGCCATGAAACGCTTAATTAAGATCCTGACGGGATTAAAAACAAGATTATTGGTTGTTGGCGGTGCTGGTTCTTTATACGTTGATGAGAATCATGATAAGCAACTATATCAAGAAGAAGATTTTCCAGCTGCGGTAAAACCTTTAAGTGAAGAAATGGGTAAATCATTAGATGTCTTACGTGATAGTTCAATTGATTGGACATATATTAGCCCAGCCGCAATGTTTGATGCTAAAGGTGAAAGAACTGAAAAATATGTTTTGGCTGGTGAAGAGTTAACTTTTGATACTGAAGGAAAAAGTGAAATTAGTTATGCTGATTATGCGATTGCTATGGTTGATGAAATTATTAATAAGAAACATCCAAATGAACGTATAAGTGTTAGATGGTAGGTGGACAAATGAAAATTTTATTAACTTATACCAGTATGACTGGTCGAAATGAGAAGATAGCAAAATATTTGGCTGATTATCTCAAGGAAAAACAAGCTGAGGTTGACTTAAAACAAATTATTGAAACTGACGCGTTTGAAATGGATCAATATGATGCGATTATTGTAGAAACATATACTTATCATGATGGCGATGTTCCTGATGAGGCAGAGGACTTCTATGATGATTTAAAAGACGTTGATTTAAGTAGAACTAAGTTTGCGGTATTAGGTTCTAGTTCAAAGGGACATATTCATTTTGGTAGAGCCGTTGATTACTTTACGATGGCGTTGAATTCAGCTAATGGAGAACAAGTCGCTGATTCGGTCAAAATTGATCAGGACCCTGATGATGATGATTTTAAACGAGTACGCGAGTTAGGAGATCGAGTTTTGAAAAGTGGAGAAAAATTCGATTAGTTTATAAATAAACACGGTCTAGTAACTATTTATGATAGTTGTTAGACCGTGTTTTTGTGTTTGAAATTATTCTTGAATTTTGAAATCATCCTTGTGTCAAGATATTATCTTCGATAATATGAAAGTATAAAATATATAGGGGGATAAGGGGATGACTGATTTTATAAGCTTTTTGGCTTTTATAGCGTTGTGCTATTTTGGTGTGAAAATATTTAAATATCGGAAGACCAAGGTCAAAAATCGAAACGAATTAGCTTTACGAAAAAAATATCAAATAGGATTATTCATTAGTATTCTAGTAATGTTAGTTTTTGCAGGAATTGGTGGTTCAAATGATAAAACGGATACTAGTTCTAAAAAATCTGCCGATACGGCTAAAGTAGTAAAGAAAAAGTATGTTGGCAAAGATGATTATAAGATTGCTAAAAAAGAAAACGTTGCCTTAATAGCAAAAGAAAAAAAGCTATCAGATCAAGAGGAAAAACTTCAAGAACAAAAAGATCAAATATCTTCGGATGAAGCCAAGGCTAAAGAACGTGAACAACAACAGGCG
Source organism: Companilactobacillus nuruki (assembly GCF_002872255.1). Lineage (GTDB taxonomy): Bacteria > Bacillota > Bacilli > Lactobacillales > Lactobacillaceae > Companilactobacillus > Companilactobacillus nuruki. Next base: position 145,849 of record NZ_NIPR01000005.1, on the reverse strand, counting down.
GCTGCAGCTCAAAAGCAACAGGAACAACAGGCTAAAGAAGCACAAAAACAGCAAGAACAGGCTCAATCACAACAACAAAGTCAACAAGCAACTCAAACTCGTGGGGATATGAACACAGGAGATACTGGGACGATTGTTGGCAATTCGAATTCACATATTTACCATGTTCCAGGTCAACGTGGCTATAACATGAATTCATCGAATGCGGTTTATTTCAAAACTGAGCAGGATGCTATCAATGCCGGTTATAGGAGGTCGAAGGTCTAATGAAAAAGTTAACTAGGATATTGTTATTAATGACTTTAGTACCTTCGATAGCACTATTAACTGATAATGGTCAAATAGTAACGGCTAAAAATAAGACTGAAATTGTTAAGGATTATTCATATCAGAAGAAAACCAAGAAGTTAGTAACAAAAAATAAGAAACTCAAGCAATCTATTACAGAATTACAAAAAGAAATTCAAGATAACCAAAAATTTATTAGCGAACACACTAATAAACCAGACCCAACTGCCGATACTACGGATTTAGCAAATATGAATTATAGCGGTACACAAGAAATTATCGTTAACGATAATAAACCTAATTTTTCTCAAGATGATTTGAGTACTGCTAAGGGTGCTTGGCAACAGTATGGCGATTTGGATAATCTCAATAGAGTCAGTGCTGCCAATGCGTTATTAAATATATCTTTGATGCCAACAGCTAAAAGAGAGCCACTACATGTAGACCCAACGGGGTGGCATAATAAGAAGATTAATGGCGGTTGGTTATACAATCGTAGCCATTTAATCGGTTATCAATTGACAGGTCAGAATAATAATCCTAAGAATTTGATGACGGGTACTCGTTCATTAAATAGTCCGGAGATGTTGGCTCATGAAATGGATATAGCTTATTATCTGAAGCAGAGTGGCTCACATTACGTGAGATATCGTGTTACGCCAATCTTTCGTGGGGATGAGTTATTAGCTCGTGGTGTTCAAATGGAAGCTCAATCTGTTGGTGATAATTCGGTTCAATTCAATGTTTATATTTTTAATGTGGAATCTGGAATTACTTTGAATTATACGGATGGAACTAGTCAGGTTGGATGATTAAGAGATAGTTCTCAGTTTGTGGATATTAAAGTAAATAGAGCTAGTAAGGTCATAATTTGATTTTACTAGCTCTATTTTGTTTTGAATTACAGAATTTTAGTTTTTATAAACTAAACCGACGAGCAGCACTCAAACTATCCCGTTTTTTCTTAGCTATAATATCTTCGTCTAATTTAATTTTAAGATCAATACGTTTAAGCGTATCGGCTGAGCTAAGCATTCTTTGATTGGCCTTGATACGTTGTTCTAAAAGTATTTGATGGCGCTTTTTCAATGCAGCAGTGCTGGGGTCCTGACTTAGTTCGATAAATTTTTTTATTTCAGCTAAAGACATTCCTAAATCCCGTTGAAACTTGATACCCTCTAACCAAACTATTGCTTCGTCATCGAAAATTCTTTGTCCGTCAGTATCTCTTTTGAGAGAAGGAATCATTTCTAAATCTGAATAATAACGGATTGTAGCTACTGGTAGACCTACTTTTTTACTTACATCTGAAATCTTCATGATCGGTCACATCCTTTGAAAGGCGATAATGTAGATTAATTTTGCATTGATAATAGCACTTTTATTAATTGGACAAGAAGACGCTTTGTAAAAAAAAGGGCACACAAAAAGGACTGGATGACCACATCCAGCCCTTCTTTGGTACAAGACAGTCGAGATAACCGTCTATTAATTACGTACCACCATTAAGTATAACAGATAAAATAGATAATAATTTATTTTTTTGCTTTATTAGTTGATTTCTTGAAAATAGAACTAATAATAAATATAAGTACGACCACCATAACCACAAATGTGACTATCGTGTTAATGTAACTTAAATTGGCTGGCAGTTTAACAAAGTTCATCAAAGTTAAATATATACAATATAGTGCAATAAAAGTTAAAAGAACTGTATCCATAGTCCAGACTTTCGACTCGTTTCGATGTGAATACTTAGAGATCATATAAATGATATAAACGACTATCAATAGGACAGCGACCATTGATGTAATAGCATTTCGTGCAAGCTCAAAGTTAGCAGGTACCATGTGATTTCCCCCTTGGTAAATGAAAAACTGGATAATCCTGAACAACGCGTTTGTTCAAGAAAACCCAGTTTATTCAAAATAGTTAGTTTAAAAGTTTTAAATTAGTCTTTTGAAACTTTTTCTTTCCATGAAGTTGCAGTTTCAGCAAGAACTTCGTTTAATTCTTCAATGTTCTTCTTACCTTGATCGTTCATCCACTTCTTACCAGCTTCTTCGCCGTCTTTAGCAAATGGTTCGATAGCACCTTTCCATGTGGCACGTCCACATAGAACACCATTGAACTTAGCGTCAGCGTCTTTAGCTAGGTGTAGTTCATCTCTGAAGGCCTTAGCAGAAACACCGGCACTCAAGAAGATATATGGTAAGTCTGTAGCATCACTTTGTTCCTTGAAGTACTTGATAGCTTCGTCCTTTGTGTAAACAACAGGATTGTCGCCGTTAAATCCTTCAACGTAGTCAAGGTTAATAGGAACTTCAACCTTCAAAACATCAATGTGATATTGTGGCTTTGAGAATTCTTTCATAGCTTCGATAACCTTGTGAGGCTTTACCTTAGCATATTCGGCACTCTTAACGTCACCGATTGAATCATCGTATGTAACCAATTCAACGAAGAAAGGAATATCTTCAGCAACACATTCGTCACCGACTCTTTCTACAAAGGCTTCTTTTTGGTCAATAATTGATTTATCTTCATCTGGGTCGATGTATAGCAAGAACTTGATTGAGTCTGCTCCGGCTTCCTTAAGACGACGTACTGACCATACTGAAATCAAATCTGGCAATCTACCAGGTTCAGTTGCGTCATAACCTGTCTTTTCATATGAAACCAAAAGACCTGAACCATCAGCTCTAACTTTAGATGCTGGAAGACCATATTCTGGGTCCAAAAGGATAGCTGAAGCATAAGGTGTCAATTCACTTGAAATAGCTTTCTTGAATTCAACGATATCTTCTTCGTTAGCAGGCTTGTTTGCGGCTGCTGCTAACATCTTCTTTAGTGATCCACGTTGGTCAATAGCAAGAGCTGCAATAACTCCGTTCTTGTCAGACATTTTTTCTAGTGCTGCGTACTTTTTTGGTGTTGTCATATACATTCATTCCTCCGAATAATAAATTAAACATTAGTACTTAACTATGTCTACCTTTTCAAAATAATCTTTATATTGGCTAATGTCAATATTTCCAGTCTTTTCTTGTAAAGTATTCAAGATTCCAACTGTCATGGCTCTTTTCATAACATCTTCTGGACTTTCATTTTTAACCAAACCAGCGGCCAAACCAGCCACGGTAGAATCACCTGATCCAACAGGGTTAACGGCGTGAATTTTTGGTATGTTTACTTTGTAGAAGTTATTTTGGTATTTAACAAATGCGCCTTGTGAACCGAGTGATACTACAACCCAAGGAATACCCTTGAAGATATCCTCGGTTGCTAATTTTTCCTTCAAGTCGTTCAAATCACTGACTTCCTTGCCAATAAGTTGAGCAATTTCATCTTGATTAGGTTTGATCATAAATGGTTTAACATCACTTTCTAGAGCCAAACGTAATGCCTCATTAGAACTATCTAGAATAACGGGCACATCGTGTTTAGCAGCGACTTGAACCATTTTTGAATAAAGACCAGTTGAAAGTCCCTGTGGTAGACTTCCTGAAATAGTTACTAAACTGAAACCACCTACTTGATCGTTGAAGTGTTCTAGAAAACTTTCTTCATCGTCTTTTGAAAGGGTAGGACCAGCCTCAAGGATTTCGGTTTGATCGCCATTGTCATGCAAGATAGCGATACAGTTACGAGATTCCTGATTGATTTTCATAAAAGCATGATCAATATGGTTTTCATCAAGTTGATTAGTAATATATTGGCCGATTGTTCCGCCAATAATACCCGAAGCTGTTACTTGAGTATCTAATTGTTTTAGAACTCTTGTAACGTTCAATCCCTTACCACCAGCTGTCTTGGAAACATCTTTTACACGATTGACTGTATCAATTTGTAGATGTTCTAGTGGATAGGAGATATCAACTGACGGATTCATAGTGATCGTTAAAACTGAATTACTCATTGTGTGGACTCCTCTTTATAAGATTTCGAATGATCTGATTTAGGTCATTAAAAATGGGTTCTATGAAATAAGTCCTTCGAGTTAGTCCAGCTTCAAACACTAAAAACTAGGGTTTAGTGTTTGAAGCCGGGCTAACTTTTTTATTTCATATAGCCCGTGATGAGTTACACAATGGTAGCTCACATTTTAATTTATAATGTAAGCGCAAACTTTAGTTTACAGTAAAGCGCATACATTTGCAGTAAAAAAATATATTTTTTTGAATTTTTTGGATTTGGTAAAATCGATTTTTTTAAACAAATTACGAACAATAGCTTCCAGTGTTTTATTACACTTTGAAGTTAATCGCCGTTCTCGACTCTCTAATCGTGATAGAATCCTTCGTCCCATAGCTTCATTTCATGATCATAGAAGTGAGGGTTATCATGTTGTTCTGGGTTATCTGTTTCAACAGCTTCGATCTTCTTGATAAGATCATCGTCTTCACCCAAGTATTTAGAAGCAAGGAATGTCTTAACGATTTCTTCAGCTAGATGTTCACCAACAACGGCACCACCAAAACTGATAACATTAGCATTCAAATGTTCTTTAGCATATTTAGCTGTTGTTGTATCGGCAACCAAAGCAGCACGGATTCCTTCGTTCTTGTCAGCAGCAGTAGAAATACCAACACCAGTACCACAAAGAACAACACCGTAATCAGCTTTGCCATCACGAACAAGATCAGCTACACGTAAACCATAGATAGGGTAGTGTGTTCTAGTATTGTCATATGTACCAACATCAATAACCTTGTGGCCCATAGCCTTTAACATATCTGAAATTTGAATTTTAACATCTGTAACAATATGGTCGTTTCCTAATGCAATAATCATAAATTGATTCCCTCCTATTAATATAGCTTCTCAAGCATATCCAAACGGATTTGGTGACGTCCACCAGCGTAGTTAACACCTAAATATTCGTCAACGATTGATTCGGCACGTTTCTTACCAACGATTCCTGAACCAATGGCAATAGCTTTTGCACCATTGTGTTGTGTTGTCATATGGGCTGTATTTTCTTCAGTAACATTAGCAGTTACCATGCCATGGATCTTGTTACTTGCCATAGCTGAACCAGTACCATATTCATCAAACATAATTCCACGGTCTGTCTTGCCATCTAGAACTGCATGTGCAACAGCAGTTGATGAATCAACGAAGTCAGCAGCAGGTTCTTCTGAAAGATCAACGATTTCGTAATCTTTACCTTCGCTTTCAAGGTAATCCTTGATATAGTTTTTTAATTCAAATCCTGCTTTATCTGAAGCTAATGCGATTTTCATAAAAATAATCCCTCCATTAATTGGTAATAAGTCTTACATATTGTTGATAGTAATCTATAGTTTCTTTGGAAGCACTCTTGTTAGTAACCAGATAATCAACATCGTCTAAGCTATAGAAAGTATAGAAATCATTTCTGTTTAACTTATATTTATCTGCAACGATGTATTTTGTCTGAGAATTATTCAAAGCAACGTTTTGAATTCGACCTTCCTCGGTATTAGCAGTCATGATTTGAGAATTTTGAATTCCGTTTACACCGACGAAGGCTTTGTCGAATTTCAGTCCACTCACAGCGTTACTTGCTAAAGCACCAATCAGTGTTCCTGAGCGACTACGATAAATGCCACCAGCTAAGATCAATTCACAATTCAAATCTGAATTTTTAAAGCTTTCAAAGACAGGAATACTAATTGTCACGACCCTCAAGGAAGTTATGTTCTTAATGTTTTGAGCAATCAATTCAAGCGTTGTTCCTGGACCGATAAAGATAGTATCAAAATTATCAATTTCATTTGCTGCTAAATTAGCTATTTCTTGTTTTTCCTTAATATGAACCTCACGTTTTTCAACATGAGAGGCTTCTTCTAATGGTGAAACAGTAATTTTTTGTGCACCACCATGAATTCTTATCAATTTGCCAGATTCTGACAACTCTTCAAGATCTCTACGAATAGTCATATCGGAACATTGCAATAATGTAGTTAAATCATTAACAGTAACGATGTCGTTCTTATCTAATTCAGATAGTATCTTTAGAAAGCGTTCTTTCTTTAACAAAAGATCACCTCTTTTTGTTTACTATTGTTCGTTACAAACATAATTTAGCATCAGACTGTTCACTTGTCAATCACTTTTGAATAGTAATTATCAAATTGTTGTAAGCATTTACTTTATCTATTGATTACCTAAGCTAAGGAATCTTATTGATATATATGAAGAAAGAATTATATTATTATATATTTATAATTTATATTGACATAATTAATGTTAGCGTTTACTATTGTTCTTGTAAACAAAAACAAACAACAGGTAGGTGATGGGGTTAATGAGTGATTTAGCTACTGATCAACTATTTAACGAAAATGAAATTTATATTTCAAAGGCTTCAACTCAAGAAGAGGTTTTTCGTGAAATAGCGGACTCGTTATTAAAGAAAGATCTTGTGACTAAAGACTTCATTAATAATTTATTGGAACGTGAGGAAAACTATCCTACTGGAATTGATATGTCAGTCGTATCAACGAAGATACCAAATATAGCAATCCCACATACGGAAAGTGAATTCGTCAAAGCACGGATGATTGTTCCAATTAAGTTAGATAATGAAATTTCCTTCCATAATATGATTGATCCATCGAAGGAATTCAATGTGAAGTTTTTGTTCATGATCTTAAATAATGATCCTGAAGGCCAATCAAACATTTTGGCACAGATCATGGATTTCATGGCTCGTACATCAGAAAACGAGTTAATACCATTTTTCAAGAGTGATGATCCCAAGGAAATTTATTCTTTCTTGAGTCGTAAGTTCACTCAATATGCAAAGAGTAATGAATAAAGGAGAGTAAGAATTATGTTCAAAATTTTAGCTGCTTGTGGTGCCGGAGTTAACTCAAGTCACCAAATCAAAGATGCTTTGGAAACAGAAATGGGTAATCGTGGATATGATGTTCAAGCCGATGCCGTTATGGTTAAAGATATTACTGAGGATATGTTAGACAATTATGATCTATTTACACCAATCGCCGCTACAGACCTTGGATTCGAACCAAAGATCCCGGTTATTGATGCTGGTCCTATTCTATATAGAATGCCTGCTTTAGCTGCACCTGTTTATGATCAAGTTGAACAAGCTATCAAAGACAGTGGCAAAGCATAAAAAAACATATTAATCTGGGGGGAAACAGGATATGTCAGGAATAATTAGTTTCGCCAATGCGATCTTCAAACCTTTAATTGATCTTGGTGCTGCACCAATGATGTTAATCGTTTTGACGATCATTGCGTTGATTTTTAGAGTTAAATTCTCTAAAGCTTTGGAGGGTGGTATTAAATTAGCCATCGCTCTTACGGCTATTAGTGCCGTTATCGGTCTTTTAACAACAGCGTTCCAAGATGCTTTGAATGCGTTTGTTAAATCAACTGGTATTCAGTTATCAGTTACCGACTTAGGTTGGGCTCCATTGGCTACTATCACATGGGGTTCACCATATACATTATTCTTCTTGCTTGTTATGGTTATCGTTAATATTGTTATGATCGTTTTGAACAAGACAAATACATTGGATGTTGATATTTTTGATATTTGGCATCTAGCTTTCGTTGGTTTGCTAGCTATGTTCTTTGGCGCAAACTTACTAATTACAACAATTCTTGTCATTTTCATTGGTGTATTGAAGATTATCAATTCAGATTTGATGAAACCTACTTTTAATGATCTATTACATGCTCCAGCTTCAAACCCAATGACTACAACACATATGAACTACATGATGAACCCAATTATCATGGTTTTTGATAAGCTATTTGATGTTATCTTCCCATGGTTAGATAAATTCGATTTCGATGCTGCTGCATTGAACAAGAAGATTGGATTCTGGGGAAGTAAATTCGCCATTGGTATCTATCTAGGTATTTTTATTGGTTTACTTTCACATCAAGGTGTTAAGGAAATCTTTACACTATCATTTACAGCTGCTTTCTGTTTGGAACTATTCTCATTGATCGGTTCATGGTTTATCGCTGCTGTTGAACCATTATCACAAGGTATTACTGACTTTGCTAACAAGAGACTTAAAGGTCGTACAATGAATGTTGGACTTGACTGGCCATTTATCGCCGGACGTGCTGAAATCTGGGCTGCTGCTAACGTTCTAGCACCTATCATGCTTCTTGAAGCACTTGTACTACCTGGTAACAAGATTTTGCCTTTAGGTGGTATTATCGCCATGGGTGTTACACCAGCTTTGCTAGTTGTTACACGTGGTAAGATTATCCGTATGATCGTTATCGGTGCTATCGAATTACCATTGTTCCTATGGGCAGGTACATTATCAGCTCCTATGGTTACAGAAACTGCTAAGAAACTTGGCGCATTCCCTAAGGGTCTTGCATCAGGTACAATGATTTCTCACTCAACTATGGAAGGTCCTATTGAAAAGTTCCTAGCTTACTTAGTAGGTAACGCTTCAACTGGTCAAATTAAGTTTATTCTATATGCTGCATTAGCACTTGTTGCATACCTATTGATCTTTATCTGGTACGCACAACAAATGAAGAAGAGAAATAAAGTTTATGCTGACGAGGCTGCTGCAAAGGCTGCCAAATAGTATATTAATATTAAAAATCCTGAATTTTGAATTCGGGATTTTTTTTACTTCTTTTTAAAAAATTTACATTATATTATTAAATAGTGATCGTGGAATCAAATTGGTATATTTGAACATTATTATAAAAAGATACCAGTTAACATTTTCAACCATGTAATAAGTTCTGTGTATGGCTTTTGGAGAAAAACCATAAGGTTAATTTAATCGCTATTTAATTCATTAAATAATGTAAGCGTTGACATAAAACGGATGCAGGACTTATAATAAAACCATGGTTGTTATATCGATATAACAAGTTGGTGAGAATATTGAAAAAACAGCCATTCTGGCAATATGAACAAATAAGTGAAGAATTAATTCATGAGATTGAGACCGGTCAATTATCTATTGGTTCAAAGTTGCCATCGGAGAAAGAATTATGTGAAGAATATGGTGTTAGTCGGATTACAATTCGCAAGGCATTGGCGGATCTAGAGAAAAGTAAATATATAGAGAAGCGTCAAGGACAAGGAAGTTTTGTTAAATCACAGGATCCAATAAATCTTGGAATCAGTTATGTTGATACTCCAAGTCTGCAACTAAAACGTTATGGACATGATGTAAGGATTCTGTTGAACACTTTTCAAATATTAGCTTATGGTGAAGAACCTGATATAAGAAATATTATGAATCTATCTGAATCGGATTATATTTATAAAATAGAACAAGTTTATGTATCGGATAAACAACCTTTAATTAAGAGATTAACGTATCTATCGTTTAAAGATTTTCCGTTGATAATGGCTAATGAAATTGAAAATCGAGAATTAATGCCAATGTTGATTCATAAATATAATTTAGATCCCAATTTCTTACAACATGATATTGATACCAGTGTGGATGATAGTCCTTCCAAATCATTGGTGATTCCCAATTATGCTCGTAGAAATACATATGTAGAAACAACTACTAAGGGTATGAATGATGAAGGAGTAGTTAATTATATAAGCACTGCAGTTGCTCCATCTGCATCAAGAATATTCTTTTTGGAAAATGAGGAGGAAAATGATATGTCAGAACCACATATTTTACTTACAAGAATTGATAATAGGTTAGTTCATGGACAAGTTGGTGTTACATGGACAAAGACTTTGGGGGCTAATTTGATCTTGGTGGCTAATGATGTTGCCGCTGAAGATGTCTTACAACAAAAACTAATGAAGAGTACTGCAGATTCATCAGGTGCACAGATTAGATTCTTTACATTGAAAAAGACAATCGACATCATTAGTAAAGCTGCCGATCGTCAAAAGATATTTATTGTAGTTAAGACTCCAGCAGATGCAGCTGCCTTGGTAGAGGGTGGAGTACCCATTAAAGAAGTTAATGTTGGTAATATGCACTTTGCCCCTGGAAAAGAAGAAGTAACAAAAAAAGTATATGTTGACGAACAAGATAAGACTGATCTTATGAAATTGGTAAACGCTGGTGTCAATGTATATATCCAAGATGTTCCTGGAGACCATAAGACACAAATTGATTTTTAATGATTGATATTGTATAGAAATATTTACCTAAAGAATCAAATGATTATTTAATTATTGAGGGGGAAACAATATGTCTATTACATTAGCCCAAGGGTTAGGTTTAGCAATATTTGCAGTATTGGCTGGATTAGACTCATGGCTTGAAGTATTTTATATCTTTAGACCAATTATTAGTTGTACAATTGCAGGACTAATTTTAGGTGATTTAAGATTAGGTGTTATTGCAGGTGGATTAACAGAATTAGCTTTTGCAGGTTTAACACCGGCTGGTGGGACTCAGCCACCTAATCCAGCGGTCTGCGGGATTATGACAGTGGTTATAGCACATACAACGAATGTTGCTCCAGCTACCGCAATTGGTCTATCATTACCATTCGCTATGTTAATGCAATATATTTTATTAATGTTTTATTCAATATTTTCTGTATTCATGCCTGTTATGGACAAGGCAGCTAAGGAAGCTGATACTAAAAAGTTTTCTTCAGTCCCATTTTTAATCATGGGTATTGTAAGTATTGCGTTCTTCGTTGTAATTTTCTTATCATCATATGCTGCACAAGCACCTATGGCAGCACTTGTAAAAGCAATGCCAGCATGGTTGATCCATGGATTTGAATTGGCTGGTGGGGCTCTACCTGCTGTTGGTTTTGCTATGTTACTTAAGGTATTGTTACGTGTAGAATATGTTCCTTATTTACTTTTAGGTTTCGTTGTTGCTTGCTTTATTAATTTCTCAAATGTATTACCAGCAGCCGTTATTGGTATTGTTTTTGCAATGATCGAGTTCTTCCGTGATAAGAAGAACAAGAAGCTTCAAGAACAAATTGATGAGATGAAAGAAGCTGGAATAAGTGGTGGAGGTGAAGAAGATGGCATCTAGTACACAAGACACTGATAAAAAATTGACCAAGCATGACATAACAATGCTAGGATTACGTTCGGCATTCTTGCAGTCGGCTTTCTCATATGAACGTATGCAAGCTGGTGGTTGGGCATGGTCCCAGGTACCAACATGGAAGAAAATATTTGGCAGTGACAAAAAAGCCCTGTCAGAGGCCATGCAGGATAACATGGAATTTATCAATACTTCACCACCACTTGTTTCGATATTAATGGGACTATTAACTAGTTTGGAAGAAAAACGTGTTGATAGACAAACAATTCGTGGTTTGAAGAACGGTTTATTTGGTCCAATGGCAGGAATAGGTGATGCTATTTATTGGTTCACGTTGATGCCAATCGTTGGCGGAATATCTGCATCATTTGCATCAAAGGGCAATATCCTTGGACCTATTATTTTCTTCATAGTGTACATAGGAATCTTCTTATGTAGAATTCCTTTTGCACATCTGGGATATAACTTAGGTGTTAAAGCCATTGATGTTATTCAAGATAATTCCGAGATCATTGCTAGAGTTGCAACGATTATGGGTCTTACAGTAATTGGAGCGCTGATTAGTTCTTACGTTTCTCTTTCACTAAAAGTAAAAATTGGTACAGTTTCACTACAGAAAGATTTCTTAGATAAAGTCTTTCCAAATATTTTGCCATTAGCATTTACTTTCTTCTTATACTGGTTGCTTAAGAAAAAGGTATCTCCAATTGTATTAATTGGTGTAGTGTTTGTACTATGTATTTTATGTTCTTTCTTAGGAATTATGTAGGGGGATAGAAAATGCCACAATATAAGACTATTGTTACTGGACATGGCAAGTTTGCAACAGGGTTTGAAGGTGCTGTAAAATTACTAGCCGGTAAACAATTAAATATGAAATTTATTAACTTTGAAGATGGTATGAGTGAAGTGGATCTTCGTGAAGAGTATTTGAAAGCTATAGGTAATGAACCAGTTCTATTCTTCACAGATCTTATTGGTGGTACTCCTTATAAAGAGGCAGCCAAGATTGCTTATAAGTCTGAAAATGTTTTGGTAGTTGCAGGTTGTAATTTAGCCTCTTTGCTTGAAACCACTTTCAATAGTTATGATAATTTGAAGGATTATGCTAATGATCTGGTTTCGGTTACAAAGAATAGTACAGAATTGTTTGAGATGAATGATTCTGAAAAAGTTGATGATTCTGAAGATTTTGAAGATGGAATCTAATTATTGAATTTTAAAAAGCTCTCAATTGAAGACCAATGTTTAAATGGTCTCTGAAGCAGAGCCAAATGGTTAGTCGTGTATCTAAAGTATTAAAACCTCAACACGTTAACCAGGTATTTACAGGAGTTGCTACATCGCGTGCATTGTTAGGTGAAGATGAGACCGTCATTAATGGACTAATATCACCAACAGGAAAGGTGGGTTTGGTAAATATTGCAACGGGTCCATTGAGTAGTCAACAACCAGATGCTGAGGTTCCCATTGAAACAGCTATTGCATTATTAAAGGACATGGGTGGAACAGCGGTTAAATTTTTCCCAATGAAAGGTTTGAAACATAAAGATGAATATAAGGCAGTTGCAGAAGCATGTGCTAAGTATGACTTCAATCTTGAGCCAACTGGTGGAATTGATTTAGATAATTTTGAAGAGATTTTACAGATTGCCGTTGATGCTGGCGTTAAAAAGATTATCCCTCATGTATATAGCTCAATTATTGGAGATGACGGATTAACAAGACCGGAAGATGTAAAGAAGTTATATGAAATCGTTAAAAAGGTTTTGGATTAAATTATAAAAAACTAGTTTAGATAAAGTGCTTCATAATTGTTAGACAAAAAATCTGACAGTTATGAAGTATTTTTTATATGGTTAAATATAGTTCAAAACTAAAAGTAGAAATTGTCAGTGAATACCTTCAGGGAGGAATTAGTATTAATTACTTCTCAAAGAAACATAAATTACCTCAATGACAAGTCAGTTTCTGGATTCAAGAATGACGTTTAAGCGGACCTTCTCAGTTGATTTAAACGTAGATGTAATAAACTCATGATGAAACCTTAGTTGAAGTATCTGCAAGATTTGATATTAATTTGTGTCAAATCAGTCTTTGAAAAACAGCTTTTAATAAATATGGTATAAAAGTCTTGAAGACTCATCCAAAAGGCAGGAAACCAAAAGTGAAACATGATAAAAAGAAATTACGCCAATTATTAGTGGATAAAAATGAATTAGATTAACTTCGTGAGGAATTAGCAAAGAAAAATTAAGAATTATATGGTACAAAATTGGAGAGTGATATTTAAAAAAATCACTGACCCTGTTCGGAACTTCAAATGACTTGGAATGTAAATGATACATTACAATAGAACTCAGAGATGGGTTCTTTTTTATTTCCCAATATAAAAGTAAAAATGTTAGACATACTTAATAAATATATTTTTCTATAGCAAACTATAATGTAGAAAATAGTAAAAGCCAATAATTATCTAAGTCAGCTATTGTATAATAAATTTGAGGAGATGACCTTAATGAGCAGAACACCATATACATATCAAGATACTGATGCTTTTAAGAGCACCGAGCAATTAATTATTAGAGGACGATTTTTCGCTACTACAGTTTCTGATCAGTTTGATCAATTTGAACCTAAGAAGCGTAATGTACATAAAATATTAAATATAAAGAATAAACTGTTAGTTCCAGAACTCTTAGCGGTTAAGTATGAGCGAATGTCAAAATCGCTTTTTGCTTTTTTTAGAGGGACTGTCGATGTGATGCATTATGATATGTCGCATTCTGAAAATAGTGGTATCAAAGTTCTGGTTGGTGGGGATGCTCATTTAGGAAACTTTGGTTTTTATGGTTCATCAGAAGGTCAGCTTTTGTTTGATATGAATGACTTTGATGAAGCCCACTTGGGTCATTGGGAATATGACTTAAAACGTCTTTTGGTTAGTGCTTTAATTGTGGCACGTCAACATGGATTTGTTGAAAGTGATGTTCAAGAATTTTTATTAACGGTTGTTGATACATATTTTGATACTTTAAGACATATGACCAAAATTTCTGAAATGAAGCGATTTATTTTACCTAATACACTCCAAAATATCACTGAAATATTTGGTAAATTAAAAGATGATGAAGAATACTTTCAAGAATCGTTTAATAATATGATTGCCAAGAGTATTAAGAAGGCTCAAAAAAGTAATTCCAAATTAGTTATTGAAAAATATACTGACGTAGATGATGCTGGTCAACGCCGGTTTGTTGAGAATAAGCCAGTTACACAGCATATTAGTGAAAAAGATTATAAGAGTATGGCTAATGGTTATGAAAAATACAAAAAGGGTCAACGAAGCGATGTAAGGCTGTTTTTGGAAGACTTTAACATCATAGATATCGTTCGTCATAGTGTAGGTGTTGGTAGTGTAGGAACACTATGCTATTTAATACTTTTACGTGACCTGGATAATAACTATTTAGTATTGCAGGCTAAGCAGGCTCTACCAATTTATGCTGATGCCAAGTTGTACTCTGATGGAGAAATTAGTCAGGGACAAAATATTGTTAATAGTCAATTGATCTTACAAAGTGCTTCAGATCCGTTCTTGGGTGCATTCGACACTAAGAAATATAGTTTTTATATGCGTCAATTTAAAGATATGAAATCATCAATTAATTTAGACAAACTAGATTTTGCCTCTTTCGAAGATTACGTTAAAGTTTGTGTCATTTTACTTGCCAGAGCTCATTCACATTCTCCAAACTATCCATTGATTATCGGATTTGGCGCGGAATATGCAGATATTGCTAATTCATTAATGAATTTTACAAATAGTTATGTAAAACAAGTGGAGTACGATTACGAATCATTTAAAAAGGAACAAAGGGACGAAGGTTAAATAATTATATGAAGGATAAATATTATAATAGGGATTTAAGCTGGATTTTATTTGATAGACGGGTTATTGACTTGGCGTATGATCCAAACATTCCATTACTCGAGAAAATGCGATTCTTAGCTATTGCTTCTAATAATTTAGATGAATTTTTCCGTGTCAGAATGCATAATATTCATACTTTAGTTAAAGAAAACAAGTCAGAAACCAGAACTGGATTCTCTGGTAAAAAAATTCTGGATTTGGCCTATGAATTCAATACTGAGAACATTAAAAAACAATATACGGCTTATGAGGCTGCTATTAAAGAAGCCAAAAAAAGAAAATTATTTAGTTTGATGAAATATAGAGATCTTTCTGATTCTGAAA
This sequence comes from Companilactobacillus nuruki, assembly GCF_002872255.1. Taxonomy (GTDB): domain Bacteria; phylum Bacillota; class Bacilli; order Lactobacillales; family Lactobacillaceae; genus Companilactobacillus; species Companilactobacillus nuruki. Next base: position 130,306 of record NZ_NIPR01000005.1, on the reverse strand, counting down.
AGAAAACAGTAAAAAAATTTTATACGAAGAAAGTCGTTCCACGTTTAGATATGCAGAGGTTTTCGAAGGAGTATAAATTTCGAAAAAATCTTTACTTTTTGATGGAAACACCAAAGTATGTCTATACTTGTCAAATCCCTGAAGATTTAGGTCGCTTAGTGGCAACTGGTGTCGATAATCATTATATTTTGATTGAAGATGTAATGCGTCATGCTGCTAAAGATTTAGTTAGAAAATATAAAATATCTAAAATTTTTGTTTTCCGTGTAACTTATGATAAAAATAAACCCTATGACTTCTTAGATAAAAAGATGCCTAATGAAAAATATCTGAATACAATGATTCATTATGTAGATACAAGAGATCTGCGTGAGGTCATGCGAGTAGAATTTTCTGGTAATGATGAATCTAAAGGAAGAGATTACTTTGCTAAATTATTAAATATTACTAAGAAGAGTGTTTATAAGATACCAGGACCAGTAGATCTAAAGTTCTTGAATAATTTTTATAAACTTTATAAAGATCATAGTGATGTAGTTTTTCCTCCAGTAGACGCCTTAAAATGGAATTCTAATAAAAATATTTTAAGACATTTGGATAATTCATCATTATTAGTTCAGTATCCATACGATTCGTTCAGTGTCTTTATTGACTATTTAGAAGCTGCTGTTCATGACCCTAAGACTACTAAAATTTTCATTACGATTTACCGAACTGAAGACAATTCAGATTTACTACGATTGCTTCAAGAAGCATCTGCTAAGGGAATTGATGTCACGGCTATTGTTGAATTACGGGCTCGGTTTGATGAGGTTCATAATATTGATGTTGCCAAGGTGCTTCAATCTGCTGGAGTAAATGTATTATATGGGGACAAGGTTAATAAGGTCCATTCTAAGATTTGTTTAGCTTTACATGCTGATAATACAGGTTATGTCCAAATCGGAACTGGAAATTATAATGCAATTACTGCACACTTTTTCTCTGATATAAGTTTCTTTACTAGCAATCAAATGTATATAGATGATGCAATTAAATTTTTTGATCATTTAGTTAATCAAGCCAAAGTTCAATACCAGTTATTCGCTACGTCGCCAAATGGTATTAATGATATGATATTGAGAAATATTAAAAAGGCCGTGGTCGCTTATAAACGTGATGGTCAAGGTGAAGTCTTTATGAAAGTTAATGGTTTGACTGATATTGATATTATCAATGCCATCTACGATGCTGCCAAAGTTGGATTACCATTCAGACTCTTAGTTAGGGGAGCATGTTCTCTGAAATTGGGTGTTTGTGGTCCTAAAGAAGATATTCGAATTAAAAGTATTGTTGGGGAAATGTTGGAACATAGTCGAATATTTAAATTCCAATATGGTACCGAAAGAACAGATGTGTGGATATCTTCAGCTGATATGATGACTCGGAATCTAGAACGTCGTGTAGAATTGGCCGTTCCGATTATTGAAGAAAAACCCAAACGCCAATTATTGAAAATCATCAAGATGTATAGTAAAGATACTGAAAATTCATACCGGATGAATAATGAAGGCGATTATGAAAAGATGAGTGAGGAACATGGTATTTCTGCACAACAGACTTGGATTAGCCGACTTAAGTGGAGAAAATATATTAATACTAAGTAAAAAAAGAAGTAGAAACCTATGTGAAAACAAGGATTTCTACTTCTTTTTTTGTTTGAATTTAGTTTAATTCCACTAATAATTCTAATCGTTAAAGTTACCACTTTCAACATCTTTGATGAATGTTTCAAGATGATCGAAATAAACTGGAGCATTATCAATCATATGGTGATGTCCACCATTTGGTGTTGTAACTAGACGTGCATGAGGAATTTCCTTTTGCATGATCTTAGCTGTTTCAATAGGCATAGTTTCATGTTCACCAAAAGTCAATAATGTAGGAACCGTTATTTCCTTGAGGTGTTTTCTGAAGTGCCAATCTTTCAATTTACCAGTAATAACGAATTCATTATCACCTTGGAATGTATTGTAAACAGGAACAGCAGTTGTATCAACCAAATGTCTGATGGCTGTTGGTTGTTTACGATCAACATATTCAGCATTTAAAATGTCAACGTAACTTTGATATGTAGGATCTGAAAGATTATTTTCAGCTTCTATTTTTTCCATATATTTAACTTTGTCAGGGCCTAAAGCGTCCATACGACATTTATTGATATTAATCACATAGTCATCAATTTCATCAACCATACTTGAAATGATTGCACCTTTAAGATGTTGACCATATTTAGCAGCGTACATTTGAACTAGAGCGCCACCCCATGATTGACCGATAAGATAGAAGTTGTCGAGTCCAAGTTTTTGTCTGACCTCTTCAACCTCTTCCAAGAAATAGTCATAGGTAAGATATTTTTTAGCGATTTCGGGGTCGCTATAATCGGGTTGGTCAGAATACCATGAACCTAATTGGTCATAAAATGTTACTTGAACACCTAGATCGGCTAATTTGTCGCCAAAGTTTTCCCAATATTCATGATTTCCACCGGGGCCACCATGTAGGCAAAGCAATTTAATGTCACCATGGCCGGCTGTATGAGTCCATAAATGATAACCATTATCCAAAGTAAGGATTGTTGTTCCTTGTTTCATAAAAAATTCACCTTCCTGCAAGTAATAAGTATAAGTATATATCTAATTCTTAGTTTATTTCAAATATTCTATAATATTGTACTAATAATTCTAATCAAAAGTTTATTTTATTAATGGATAAAAATAGCGTAATATTTAAGTGTTTAAAATAATTATGATAAAATTGGTATATGTTAAAGAGGGGCGATATGATGAAGAAATTTTTGATCAGTCTATTGTCTGTGGGGATGCTCTTGGGAATATTTGGCTCAATTGGTGTAAATACTAATTCGCCTAATAAAATGGAAAAAACTGTTCAAGCAGATACAACAAACAATAGTCGAACAATTAATTATGAGGTTTATAAGGAGAACTCTAATTCACTTTCACCGATGAATACTTTATTTACTAAAAGTGCTTCAGTGACAGATAATGATGATGGAACTTATAAAGTGACATTGGTAGCGAGAGTTTCTGGAGTTAGTGGTTTAGATGTTTCTACAATCGATGGTCAGACTCCAAAGGTGGTAAATGAGGGGAATAATCGTGTTGATATTAGTTTCACGATAAGTGACTTGAATAGCCTTAATAAAGACATACCTGCAACGGTTCAGACTAAATTATTAAATCTAAACGTTGATAAGCAAAATGTTACTTTTAAATTCGATATGAGTTCAATGAATAGTCAAGGGGATAACTCATTTACAGATAGTCTAAACAAAATTACTGAGACTGAGAATAATATTACTAATGGCATTAATAATGCTAAAAGTATTATTAGCGATTTGAGTTCTAACTCAGATAGCAATAATGATATTATTGAAACTCCAAGTGATAATACAACAACTACAACGAAAGATTCAGATAATAATACAAATGATCCCAAAACAGTATTGAAGGAGTTAACTTATAAGGTTGCTAAAAATAATGGTGATGGATCATTAATCTCACCATACTTTACTAATACTGCAAAGGTTATGCAAAATCCTGATGGTACGTATTATGTTGAGGTAACTATCAAGTATCCAAAGAAGTTTGGTACAAATGCGTTTGAGATTAATTCAATTAATAATCAAAAACCATTTAATATTAGTTTTAAGAGTGAGGGAGATAGCAATTATATAACTTTTGATTTCCCTATTAATAAGATTACAGATTTAAGTGATTTGATCCCTGGAAATATTACTTTGAATGTGCCTGATTTTGGATTAAATAAGGATTTAGGATTTAATCTAGACTTTGATGGTTTGAATTCATCTGATTTATCTAATCTGATGAATAATACTGATATATCGGGCTTATTATCAGATTTGAGTAGTTTGAGTAATATCAGTAACATCAAACCAGTTACAAAAAATGATACAAATAAAGATACTGGAACCTTGCCACAGACAGGGAACCAGGCTAATAATATTCTGTTAATTATTAGTGGAGTGGTCCTCATTTTGTTTGTTATTTTGTTGAAGGGTACATATTTAAAACATTAGTTAATAAAAATGATGGTAAATCCGTGTGAGTGGATTTATCATTTTTATTAGGAAGAGCAAAATAATATGTAGGGGATGAAAAATTGCTATTAGGATATGTTATACACGATAAAAGACGCAGTTTGAATTTAACACAGAAAGATTTAGCTAAGAATTTATGTAATCAAAACACTATTAGTAAGCTTGAAAAACATAATGATACTCCTCAGATAAATGTTTTAGTCAAGATTTGTAAACGATTGGATCTGACGTTAAACCAAATTTTTAGTGATTTTTCCGATGATTATCAAAAAGAAAAAGTTAGTGTATTAGATGATATTGAAAAAAATATCCTTGTTGGCAATCTATCCGATTCTAACAAATTAATTGAAAAAGATATTAGAGAAGAGGACAAGGCTCAGTTTCATCTGATTGAAGCAATTTTAGATTTGAAATCAGATAAATTAGAAGATGCATTGTTTAATCTTGATAAGGTCAACTTAGAAACAAAAATGGATGTTAATAATATATATGATGCTTTGGCATTTTTGGTCAAAGGCTTGGTATATCTTGAAAAAAATAATAATGATGTGTCGAATCATTATTTTGAAACAGTTTATAATATTGTAAAAAATTATCATGATTTCTCAAAGGCTAAGGGTTTTGAAGTTCTTTATTTGTATAAAGAACTAGGCTCAGCATTTGCTAAGTTAGGGAGAAACGAATTGTCAGCAATTGCCGTTCATCTTGGGATAGAAATTGCCAGAAAAACCGAGGAATCGTACTTCTTAGATGAATTTTATCGAACATTGGCAATGATTAATTTTAATAGTGAAAGCTATTATACTTACAAAAATATTGCTTATTATACTGCTTTGGCCTTACAGCACGATAAAATAGCTAATGAAATTAAAAGTTGGGGTTGATCTCAACTTTTTTATTTACTTCTTTTATTTGAAAAAATGTGGTAATAATTATCTATTAATAAAAATATATACTGGAGGAAACCGGTATGGGGACTATCAGTGAACGTGATATTGTTACTCTTTGTGGTCAGGTAGGTACGATACTGTTAGAAAACGGGGCTGAAACGGCACGAGTGGAGAATACAGTTGAATATATCGGACGAACTATCGATTTACCGGTTGTCTGTCATGCGACGATGACTGGTATTTTTGTTAGCTCAGAAAAAAGTGCAGCAACTAGAATTTTTAAAGTTCGAGTGGGTGATTTCAATTTACAAAAAGTGGACGAAATCAACACTCTTTCAAGACAATTCTCAAGACATGAGATTACTTATGATAAATTAAAAAAAGAAGTCCAAAAAGTTGATACTGAAACTCCTGATTTCTCCTGGGTTATCAAATGTATTGGAGCAGGTTTGGTTTCAATGCCACCAATGCTATTATTTAAAGCTACTTGGAAAGATTTGTTTCTAGGATTTTTTGTGGGTATTTTGGGATATGTTGTTAGTCAGTATGTGGGTCGCCATACGACTACAGCTTATATACCAGTAGCGATGGGGAGTTTAGTACTCAGTACTGTGGCGCACATTTTGGGAGTTACAAATATAGCTAATGATGCTAACTATATAATTATTAGTGCACTGATGCCTTTGGTTCCAGGTGTGCCGATGACTAACTCGTTAAGAGAAATCATTGAAAGAAATACTATTTCAGGAGCTGTGCGTGCAATTGATGCAATTATGTCTGGTATTTCTATCGGTGGCGGTGTAATCATTGGTCAAATTTTAGTTAAAACGGTATTTGGAGGCTAAATTATGATGGATATTGTTTATGGATTTATCTTTGGCTTCCTTTCAAGTGTTGGATTTGGAATCATTACTAATAATCCCCGACGAACATTGATACCTTCAGGTTTTGTAGGGGCTATCGCTTGGATAGTCTATATTGTGGTTGGTTGGTATAATCATGGCTTGGTTATGCCAAACTTAATGGGATCAATTGTAATTGGTATACTAGGTAATTTATGTGCAATTTTATTTAGGTCACCAGTTAATATTTTCTATGTACCATGTTTAGTATCGTTGGTCCCAGGAGCAATTTTATATGATAGTATGAAGAATTTTGCTTTGGGTAAAGATAGTTTAGCGGCCTACGGTTTTATTAAGGCTCTAACAGTTGGAATGTCATTAGCAGTTGGTTTTATTATTGCTGAAGTAATTGCTAACAAGATTTTCCCACCAGTAAAACGTTATATGTCGCAAAGAGAGAATAGAAAAAAGAATGATTAGATAAGATATATACAAATAAAGCTATATTGACTGAATTGAGTATAAGTCGATATAGCTTATTTTTTGTATCTGTAATTCTAAATGGAAACAATATTCCATCATAAATTTAATTAACCTTTTTCTTTAAACTTGATTAGTATCAAGTTTTTAATTGCTTTCTCCCTTTAGAATATGTCTTGTAAGTTAAGAGAGAGGTAAGTAAGATGACAAAATTAAACGTATGGATTTCAAAACATCAAAATAAAATCACTGCTTTAATCGCAATCTTTATTGCATTGAGTTTGGTTTCAAGTTTCTTATTAAAGTTAGAAATGGTCGCAACGATTTTTATGATAGTTGCCAGTATCTTGGGAGCTATTCCAGTTGCTTTACATGCTATTAGTGCTTTGCAAAATAAAGTTATCAGTATTGAATTATTGGTAACTATTGCAGTTATTGGTGCTTTCATTATTGGAGAATATGAAGAGTCTGCAGTCGTTACTTTCTTATTTCTCTTTGGAAATTATCTAGAACAAAAAACTTTGGAAAAGACGCGTTCTTCAGTTAAAAGTTTGACTAAAATGGCTCCAACCACAGCCGAATTGGTCAATGATAATGGACAAACTGAAACGGTTGATGTTGATGATCTGGACGAGGGGGATCATGTTCTAGTTAAACCAGGTGGTCAAATTCCAGTCGATGGAAAGATTATCAGTGGAACAGGCTATATGAATGAGGCTTCAATTACTGGTGAATCGACACCGGTTAAAAAGGATGTTGGCGATAAGGTTTTTGCTGGATCTTTAACAGATAACGGAACCATTACGGTTGAAACCACTTCAGTTGGTGAAGATACTACTTTTGGTAAAATCATTGAATTAGTTGAAGAGGCTCAAGATAGCCAATCGCCCGCCGCTCGCTTTATTGACAAGTTTGCTACATATTACACACCTGCTGTATTAATTATTGGAATCTTAGTTTGGATTTTCACACGTAATTTCCCATTAGCAATTACGGTTCTTGTTCTAGGATGTCCTGGTGCTTTAGTTATTGGTGCTCCAGTCTCAAATGTTGCCGGGATTGGTAACGGGGCTAAGAATGGTATTTTGATGAAAGGTGGGAATGCCGTAAATAGTTTTTCGAAGGTTGATACTTTAGTACTTGATAAGACTGGTACTCTAACGACTGGAAAAATGAGTGTCACTGATATTGATAATTTTGGTACCGATAAGGATGAAATGCTTGGTTTGCTTTCAGCCGTTGAAAAGACCTCAGACCATCCTTTGGGACAGGCAATTGTTAAATATATCAGCAATCTAGGTATTAAGAAAACTCCTGAACTACCAGAATTTGATACTATTAAAGGTCAAGGTTTAGTTGGACAAACTGATCAATTTAGGATTCTTGTCGGCAATGAACGTTTGATGAAAGAAAATAATGTCAAGATCTCCGGTGAACAAAGAGAATCTATCAACAAACGCATGAACGATGGTGATTCTGTGGTACTTATGGCTATAAATAAAGAATTACGTTTGGTAGCTGGTGTTAACGATCAATTGAGACCTGATGCAAGGGAAGGTCTACAGGCTCTAAAAGATGCCGGCTTGAAACGAGTTGTTATGTTAACTGGTGACAATAGATTGGCTGCTCAACGTGTGGCTGAAAGATTGCCTGTTGATGAAGTACACGCTGAATTATTGCCAGAAGATAAAGTTGAATTTGTTAAGAAGTTCCAAGAACGAGGTAGTATCGTGGCCTTTGTTGGAGATGGTATCAATGATAGTCCTTCTCTTGCCACAGCTGATATTGGTATTGGTATGGGAACCGGAACAGATGTGGCTATTGAGACATCAGATATTATTCTAGTTAAATCAAGTTTTGATGCCTTAGCACATGCGTACGTATTGGCAAAAAAGACTGTAGCTAATACAAAAGAAAATATCGTTATTGCAGTCGGCACGGTAGCCTTACTATTACTTGGTTTGATCGTTGGAGTTATTCATATGGGTAGTGGAATGTTCGTTCATGAATTAAGTATTTTAGTAGTTATTTTCAATGCAATGAGATTAATTAAAAATAAATCTCAAAAACTTGATACAGATCAAGTTCTTAAAACGGCTAACTGATTAAGATAGTATTTGTAAGTTAGTAGAACAAACGGTTTAAGAAATATGGAGGAATCGATTATGGCAAAAGTAATTTTACAATTAGGTGAATTAACATGCCCATCATGTATGACAAAAATTCAAAAAGCTGTTGAAAATCAAGACGGTGTTTCAAATGTTAAGGTTCTCTTCAATGCTGGTAAAGTAAGAGCAGATTTTGATGAAAGCAAAACATCCGCTGATAAGTTAGCTGAAGTAATAACTGATTTGGGATATGAAGTGTTAAAAGTGAAAGTTAGGGAGATGGCATAATGACTGAATTGACAATTGATGAAAAATTTGAGGCTGAGCAAAAACAAGCCGATGCAGATCACCATAAGCCAACCGCAGGAGCAATGACAGGACATATAGTTTCTAACCATTTCTTGTTGAATGTTAAATTGCACCAACTAAAATGGTTTATCAAGGGACCAAATGCTGAGAATTATAAAGCGGTTCTAAATCAAACTATTACTGAAAATAGTGCATGGTATGATAAAGTAGCTGATGAATTACTAGACGAGGGTGAATTGCCACCATCAACCGTAAAAGAGTATTCAGACTATGCAATGATCGATGAAGATGGTAAGAACAAATACTTGAATTCAGAAGAAATGATTCAAACAATCGTTGATGATTTTGCTACTGATAATATGTTTGTTACTCGTGCTATTAAGTTGGCCGAAAATGAAGATCGTCCATTCATGGCTCAAGTACTAGTTCAGTTATTAGGTTTCAATAACCATCAAATTAGAATTTATCAAGCTTTGCTTGGCAAGTCTGCTAAAGAAGGTTTTGAAGATGACGATGATGAAGATTTTGATTAAGAGGTAATAATTAATGGGAAAATTGGCGCATGACCATACCGCAGAGGATTGTGTAGAGTTAGTAACGATATTTCAAAATTTGTCAGCAATTGATAAGAAGACCGTAGCTACTTTGGTAACGCATCATCATTATAAGAGTGGTGAATATCTCTTTTCAGCAGGAGATGCTGCTGATTCATTGATAATTGTGGCTCATGGTCAGGCAAAAGTTTTCCAAATGTCTGCTAGTGGCAAGGAGCAGATGTTACGGATATTGCAAACAGGGGACTTTGATGGAGAGGCAGCTTTGTTCTCAAATTCAGAACATAATAGTTATGCTCAAGCTCTAATGGATACAGCGGTCTGTCAGATATCGAGAACAGATTTCCAAAAATTGTTGCAGATGACTCCTGAATTAGCAGTTAATATGGTCAATGCTTTGGGACGCCGAGTTGGTCAGTTAGAGCAGCAGACTACAGAAGCAACGACTGCCAGTGTTGAAAGCCGTTTAGCAAATTATTTATTGGAAACTAGTGCCGGTTTAGATGAAGAGGTATTTACTTTACCTTTGAAGAAGAAGGATATCGCCACTTATCTAGGAACTACTCCTGAAACGATCAGTCGTAAATTAACTGCTTTAACTAAGCAAGGTATGATCGAAAAGATTAGTAATAATGAATTTAAAATTTTAGATGCTGATCGATTGATGCTGATTGATTAATTTGGAATTTAAAAATATAGCTTTTCTAACTAGAAAAAACTAGTAATCATATTTCGATTACTAGTTTTTTGTTTTAAATAGATAAAATTGAATAGTTACTACGCACCTTATTTTTTAAATGCTATCTTCAAAGTTCCAATTTAGTTTAGTAGTGTATTTTCCACTAGGTAAAATTGTGTCATCTTTATAAAGAAGAAGTCCATTGTTTTTAGTCCATCCGATTGAAGGTGAAACACTGTTGTCAGTAGTTTGGGTAATTAGAGTTTCACTTGAGGACAAATCGGTATAATTTTGACCTTCATAATATCTTAATGACAATCCATCTGCTAATTGAGATGGCTCTGAAACAAATATTTTCATAGCCGTTTTATTTCGTCTTTGATCATCGATGTTTATCACATTGTTAGGCAAGTTGTATTTGTCAGGACGATATTTTATTTGATCTTTGTCAAAGGGATTTATTGAGCCGAAATCAATATCATTTACGGAAACGTTAAATTCATCATTAACATAATTTATTTCTATAGGGTCAGCATTTGTCATGTAGGTAGTTCCACCGTAACTATTTCCATAAATATAAGATTGAGATTCAAAAGATTCTTTTGAGGTTATATTAGGAGTAGTGGTGTCGATTGAAATAGAGTGTGATTTTGTATTGTTATCAAAATTCAAACCACTAATTGTTAAGTCATCATTATTGCCGTCAGTAATGATAGTATATTTGCTTGAATCTAAGACATTGCCATCTAATGTGACACTATTTATCGTAGTTCCAGAGTGTAAAGGAATCACATAGAAACCATTATCGACCTCTGAGTTATCATTAGTATTATTTAAGGTAAAACTATAGTTAATATTATCCTTCTTGGTTACATTATTAAGAGTTGTATCAGTGTTACTACCATCATCGTAGGTTTTATTAATAGCCTTATCGGTTATGGAAATATTTGGTTTATTTTTAACATTTAAAATGGCCTTATTAGTAGTCAAACTATCGGTTTGAATAAGCCCACCAAGTAAGGAAACTGTTATTTGGGCCTGATATTGAGTACCATTGTCATCCATTGTTGTTTTGGGAATTGTATAGCTAACGAAATCCTTATAATTGGTACTGCTACTTGAAGCCACGGTGGTTTTCTTGCCACTTTTATCATATTTGAACCATTGTATATTAATAGATCCAAGACTATTATCATTAGTACCATCTACACTACCATGAATTGTGAAAGTTGCAGGGTTACCGACCATAACAGTTTGGTCATCCAAACCACCACCTACTTTTACAGTCGTGGAACCTTTAGCTGTAGAACCATCAGGATTCTGCATAGTAGCAGTCACTGTGACCATACCAGTCGCACCAGATTTGGCTAATAATTGATTCGTAGTTCCCCCATTTTCACTATCGGTAGCAAAATCTGCTATCTCCGGTTTATCAACTGAATAGGTAATCGGTCCTGTGGAATCTGCAGGGGTTGGATAAGCATGAATAAATGTGTAATTTTGAGCCAAATCGTTATCTGATTCGTTATAAATATAATTATTATCAGCTGTTACTTTTAAGGAAGTGGCATTTACTGGGTCTTTAGCATGAACAGCTGTGACTTTAGAGTAAATATGAGTTTTAAGGAGTGGGCTTAGTAGTCTATAGTATTGCGTATCCATTTGATACCAGGTTGTTCCAGCTGTTTTGGGGGTAACAGGGAAGTTCATTCTATGTCCACCATCAGCTGAAGAAACTTCTGTCCAATTTTGGCCATAGTTTGTGGATTTGTACCATCGGTAGTGCGGTGCATCTCCATTAATTATTCCCATACCTTGTAAAAAGGTCCATACAGATCGGCTAGCTGATGTATGAATAACTATCGAATTATTCACTTGGGTATAGTAATCTGATTCCGGTTGAAGAGAGTAACCATTGGTCAACCAGATTCCTAAAAATATTATTGGATCTGATGTTGGTGTGGCATAAGGTTTGACAGTTTGGTCAGCAGCGGTGACCATCTTTACATTATTATTAGCACTAAAAAATGAGAATGCTATTGTTATTAATAATACCGTTAATATTAATTTATGTTTTATATGAATTTTCAAAATATAGTTCCCCCCGATAATCATGCCCTAAATATAATAAACTAAATCAATGCTATAAAATAGTTGATATATACAAATTAATTTTACGACAATTGAAATATTATTAAAAATAATAACAATTATTATTATGATTAATATTTTTTTAACAAAATGTAAAAAAGATTAAATCTGATTAATGATACTTTTAATTTGATATATCACACATATTTATTGATTGATGAATTTATATTTACATAATAAAAATAGTGTTTAATGATGGTTAAACAAATTTAAAAGGTATAGAATAGATTAACAAGTTAATGAGGAAGACCTGCGACAGTAATATTAAAATAATTAAACTTTGAGGACGGTAATTTTACTGTCCTTTTTTACGTTCTTATAGCGTGGCTCAAGGGCTGCGAATTTTTGAAATCAAGTTATATTAGTGGTAACATTATATAACTTTAATTTAAGAGGTTATTATGATGACAGACAAACCCGAAGTTAATGAACTAGACGAAAAAAAGATTGAACAAGCACATCTTGATGATGTGGTCGATAAGATTAAAAAGTCTGAAGATCGGCTTCAAGAGCATATGGAAGTCGCCGAAGAGGATTTAAAAGTTATCAATAATGCATTTGATGATATTCACTTAGGAATGGATGGAGATTCTATTTCGATGGATGCGGCTTTATCCATTCACCAACAGCAACAAATGTTGGATGAAAGAAATAATAGTTGGCAACAATCAAAGCAACGATTAGGAATTTTAAAGAAGTTAGAAAAAAATCCATTCTTTGCTAGATTGGATTTTCAAGAAAAAGGTGAACCAAAGCGGGAATCAGTTTATATTGGTCTAAGTTCATTTACCGATAAGACCGATCATTTTTTGGTTTACGATTGGCGTGCTCCAATTTCTTCCATATATTATGATGGAAAATTAGGTGAGGTTACTTATCAAACTCCAGATGGAGAACAGGCAGTTAATCTTTTTCTAAAACGTCAATTTTTAGTTGAAGATGGTAAAATCAAAGCTTACTTTGATACTCAAGAGACTATTGGGGATCAGATGTTACTTGAGGTTTTGGATGGTAAATCTTCTACACATATGAAAGGGATTGTTAAAACAATCCAAAGTGAGCAGAATAAGATCATTCGTGATACCAAGTCGAAACTCTTATTTGTTCAAGGTGCCGCTGGTTCTGGTAAAACGTCAGCTATTTTGCAAAGAATCGCTTTTCTTCTATATAGATACCGTGGGACATTAACGTCTAGTCAAGTCGTCATGTTCTCGCCTAATTCATTGTTTAATGACTATATTAAAGATGTTTTACCTGAGATGGGTGAACAAAATATGGTTCAAATGACATATAAACAATTTTTAGCCCGTCGCTTACCTAATGTTAAAGTTGAGAGTCTTTCGCAACAGTTTGAAACAGTCGTTGATGCAGATAGTCAGAATACTAATAAATTCGTTTCGGACATTGAATTTTTCAAGATCATGACTAATTACAGTAAATTACTTGGCCAAAGTGGAATGGCTTTTAAGGATATTAAGTTCCAAGGTAAAGTATTTATTCCCAAAGAAAAGATTCAAGAAATTTATTATAGTTACGGTGAACAATATAACTTAGGAAATCGCCTTGATGCTACAGTTGAACGTTTAGTCAAATTATTGCATCGTAAGATGGGAGCAGAAATGCGTTCTAATTGGGTGGCAGAGCGTATTGAAAATCTAGATAAGGAACAATTACAGGCACTTTATAATACTGCGGATCAAGAATTCAAAAATGGCGATGAAGAAAAGAAATTTTTAGCCCGTAAGATCGTTACAGCAATGATGCAAGGTGTTTATAAGAATATCAAACGTTTAAGATTTTTGAATGTGGCCGCTAATTATTTGAATTTTTTGAAGGCTGTACCTAAGATCGTTGATTTGAGTAAGTATAATGTTACTAATGATCAATGGAATCAATATGTTGATAACTTTGTTAAGTCATTCAATAATAAGCAAATATCAATGAATAATTTGAGCCCTTATCTTTATTTATATGATTTGGTCACTGGTAAACATGGTGAATTGGATATGAAGTTTGTCTTTATGGATGAGATTCAAGATTATACACCGTTCCAATTGGCCTATATGAAGTATAAATTCCCAAGGGCTCGTTACACAATGTTGGGTGATTTGAATCAATCAATCTTTACTAAGAAGAATAGCCAAACATTATTGAGTGAAGCACAAAACCTATTTGATAGTGATGAAACCAAAGTAGTTCAATTGGTACACTCATATCGTTCAACTAAGCAGATTACTAACTTCACTAAGGCCATCTTAACCAACGGTCAAAAAATTGAGCCATTTAATCGAAATGGTGATCTGCCAAACCTTTTGATGGCTAAAGATGAAACCGAGTCGGTTCAACAAGTTGTCAGTCAATTACAAGAAAATAACAAACACAAATATACAACGGCAATTATTGCTAAAACATTGGCTGATGCGGAAAACCTGCATAAGTTACTGAAAGAAGCTGGTGTAGAGTCAACCTTGATTCGTTCGGAAAATCAGCGTCTAGCAACTGGTACAATTGTATTGCCATCATTCTTGGCTAAGGGATTGGAATTTGATGCAGTTATTATGTGGGATGCTTCAAAAGACAAATTTACTGAGGATGAACAACAATTAGTTTATACGATTGCATCACGTGCGATGCATAAATTAACCGTGGCTTCGATTGGTGAACTATCACAATTATTGCAGCGAGTACCTGAAAAATTTTACAAAATTGAACAAGATGTTTAGGAAAAATTTGAATTGAAAATCAAATAAATTACAAAAATAGTAATAACAATCAGAAAATGATTGTTATTACTATTTTTTGTATAAACCAAAAACATTGTCACAATCTCAGAAATGTTTTATTTTGGATATATAAAATATTTCTTGGAGGTTGGGCAATGTCTAAAAAATTTGATTATGATGTACTTTACATTGGAGCAGGTCATGGAACTTTTGATGGGGCAACTCCATTGGCCAAAACTGGTGTGCCAGTTGGAGTTATTGAAAGTGGATTGGTAGGTGGAACTTGTCCTAACCGTGGTTGTAATGCCAAAATCACTTTGGATGAACCAGTAAAGATGGTCAGAGAAGCTGAACGTTTGGGGAAAGTTTTACAAGGAAATATCTCAATTGATTGGAATAAAAATGTTGAACATAAACAAGAAATAATTGATCCATTACCTCAAGGATTGACGAAACGATTGGAAGATGCTGGTGCTGAGATTATTAAAGGACATGCAAAATTCAAGGATAATCATACGGTATTAGTGGGGGATAAAGAGATTACAGCTGAAAAAATAGTTATTTCAACTGGTCTAAGACCTCATCGTTTGGATGTTGCTGGGACACAGCTAGCTCATGATAGTGAAGAATTTATGAATTTGTCGACTCTACCTAAGAATTTAACGATTATTGGATCAGGTTACATTGGTATGGAATTCGCGACAATGGCTAACGCAGCCGGTGCAAAGGTAACAGTGATGCTACATTCAGATAAGGTTTTGAGAAAGTTTTATCAGCCTTATGTTAAGTTGGTAGTTGATGATTTGAAGAAACGTGGCGTTAATTTTATTGAAAATGCTAATGTGAAATCCTTTGAGGAAGTGGATGATGGCTATCAAGTTAATTATGGAGATAACCAAAAGTTAACCACTGATTGGATTTTGGATGCCACAGGGCGAGTTCCTAATCTTGATAACTTGGGGTTGGATAAAGTTGGTGTTAAATATGATCAAACAGGTGTGTTTGTTAACGAATATCTACAAACAAATGTTGAAAATATTTACGCCTCAGGTGATGTCATTTCAAATGACCTACCAAAGGTTACTCCCGCCGCTTATTTTGAATCTAAATATTTGATGCAATTATTTTCAGGACAAACGAATAAGCCAATTGAAATGCCGGTAATTCCTTCAGTTGTGTTTACCTCACCAAGAATAGCTCAAGCAGGTATTTCGGTTGAGGAGGCAGAAGAAAAAGGTTATACAATTACTGATAGTGATTTGGCTAATTATTGGTATTACATAGTCGATAAGGAGCCAATTGCTCAAAGCAAACAGATTCATGATAAAGATGGACGTTTGGTTGGTGTGACTGAGATCAGTGATCAGGCTGAAGATGCAGTCAATTCATTGTTACCAGCAATCGAGTTTAAGATGGATCAAGAACAAATTAGTCGATTGGTTGGATTGTTCCCAACAATTGGATATGCTGCTTGGCATCGAGCATAGAAAATGAGAATCTAATAATCGAAGCAGGTCTTTTCTTAAGATTGGTTAGATTGTAAATGGTAGATGCCACCTTCCACAAAAATTAAAATTCGGCCGGAACACCATGGGCACGACTTGAAACTCACGCTGCACGCGATTTCCAAGCTCGACCTTTTTCTAGGCGGGAAACCCGCCAAGAAAAATCTCATGGCTGAGCCGATTTTAATTTTTGCTCCAGGCTACTTAACTGTTGTATATTTTGTTATTCAAATAGCTTTAGTTTTACTGACAAAAATAAATAGTCTGTATTGATTTTCATCTCTGTTCGAAAAAGAACATTGATCGATATCAATACAGACTATTTTTGAATATTGGATAATTTGGAAGAGAACTATTTATACTTGCCGCAATGCTGAGTCCTAAAATAACAACGATTGTCTAGCACGTAACGGAACAAGGACAGTTTTCAGTGGTGAAATTTTTGTTACCAGTTTTGCTGGTTACAAAAAGCCCAGATTTCGAGACAATTTGCAGAATTGGCTTGAAACTGTGGCCACCACGTTCCGAAACTGTTCCTTGTGCAGTGGAGTGCGGCATCCACTATATATATCCAAATAGAATCCTCCTAATACTTACACCCTAACCAAACATAAGTAAAAATTAGCTTTGATTATGGGTCTCTTTGCTGTGAATGGAACAGTTGTTTTTTGCTTGAGTAGAAAGTTATTTTATAAAAGCGTTTACATAGAACAACAAATTTGCTACTATATAGTCATTCGAACGAGTACTCATTCGGATGACTATTTTGTAAGAGGGGAGAACATTCAAATGATGTCACCTAAAACATCAAAGCAATTAAACGGGGGTAAAAAACTGAGCTTAATCAGTATGCATTTTAATCGTTTTTTAATTTTTAGATATATAACGGCAATATTTTTCTTTATCAACTTATATTGGTTCATTATTATGATGGGTTCTGGAAGTTGGATTAGTTTACTACCGTTGGGATTATTGATGGGAGCCGGAGCTGTCATGGTTGAACAAGTTGGTAAGTATTGGAAATATAATCATAAATTACCTATCACAAGAATTTATTATGGCCTCCAAGCCGTCTTTAACTTGTTACTGATTATTAGTGTGACATTAGGTCAAAGATCAGTGTTTTATCCATTCTTGACTTCCAAAAGTGAAGGTTGGCTAATTGGATTCTTATCAGTGGGAATCATTATCAGTTCTTTACTTGAGTATCGAAGTTATTTGATTGAGCATGATCGAGATCGTTATTTACAACATATTAAACAATTTTCAGCAAGTTTATAAAATTAGGGGAGTGAATTTCAATGGATGAAAGTAACAACAAGTTATTTCAATTTCTCAACAAACATTTAATGGGACCAATGGGAAAATTGGCTCAATTTAGGATAGTTCGTGGAGTTATGGCCGCAGGGATGGCTACGATTCCTTTTACGATCGTTGGATCAATGTTTTTGATCATCAGTGTTTTGCCACAAAGTTTTCCGGTATTACAAGGATTCTTTAATGTTACATTTGATAAAATTACGCCATTATATATGTTGGCTAATCAAGCCACAATGGGAATTCTTTCATTATATTTCTGTTTAGTATTTGGTTATGAATATACGAGAATTCAAGCACAGGAAGAAAAGATTGAAGTTAATCCCCTTAATGGAGCTTTGATTTCAATGATGGCTTTCTTTATGTGTATTCCTGAATTGATTTTCAAAAACGGTGCTATGACACTAATTAGTGTCATAAATAAAGATACTAAGATTGTTGACGGATGGGAAATGGCTGGCGGAGTAACAAGATTAGGTACAACTGGTATTTTTACAGCTATTATCATGTCAATTATTGCAGTTAAAATTTATGCTTTGTGTGTTAAACGTAACTGGACTATCAAGATGCCTGAAACGGTTCCAGCAGGGGTTGCACGTTCATTTACAGCTTTGATTCCAACAGCAACTATTGCTATTACAGTAATTCTTATCAACGGGATTTTGGTAGCAATGCATACAGATATCTATAAGATCATTGCTATTCCATTTGGATTTGTTACGAATATTGCTAATACGTGGGTCGGATTATTGGTTATTTATTTCCTTATGCATGCTCTTTGGTTAGTCGGTATTCACGGTGCTACAATCGTTACCTCATTTTTAACACCAATCGTATTGTCAAATATGGTTGTAAATCAACATGGTGGAAACTTGCCATATGCCGGCGAGTTCAACAACTGTTTCGTAACTATTGGTGGTTCTGGTGCCACACTTGGAATGGTTATTTTCATCGCGTTCTTTGCCAAATCGGCTCAACTGGGTGCTCTTGGTAAGGCCAGTATCGTTCCTGCTTTCTTCAATATCAATGAACCAATTCTCTTCGGTATGCCGGTTGTTTATAATCCATATACGGCCATTCCATTTTTCTTGGCTCCAATGACATCAATGTCAGTAGCCTACTTTGCAATTAAGGTACATATGGTTAATCCACCGATTGCCCAAGTTGCATGGCCTACACCTGTAGGACTATCAGGATTCATTGGTTCCGGTGGGGATTGGCGTGCCTTTGTATTGGCTATTGTCTGTGCTTTGATTGCCTTTTTGATTTGGTTCCCATTTATTAAATTCTATGACAACAAACTATACAACGAAGAACAAGCAAAAACAGAAGTTGCTGCAGCTTAATGTTTATTAAACTTTAAATCTAAGGAGAAAAATATCTTATGACAGGATTCAAAGATGGATTTTTATGGGGTGGCGCCGTTGCTGCTCATCAACTAGAAGGTGGTTGGAATACCGATGGTAAAGGGGTCAGTATTGCTGATGTTATGACGGCAGGTGACAATGAAACTGCTCGAGAGATCACTGATGGAATCATTCCAGGAAAAAATTATCCTAATCATGAAGCAATTGATTTTTATGGCCATTATCGTGAAGACGTCAAGATGTTTGCCGAATTAGGTTTGAAGTGTTTCCGAACAAGTATTGCTTGGACAAGAATTTTTCCAAATGGAGATGAAACTGAGCCTAATGAGGCTGGGTTGAAATTCTATGATGATTTATTTGATGAATTACATAAATATAATATTAAACCAGTTATTACCCTGTCACATTTTGAAATGCCTTATCATTTGGTACAAGAATATGGCGGATGGCGTAGTCGTAAATTGATCGACTTCTTTACCAAATTTGCGACAGTTGTTTTCAAACGCTATAAAAACAAGGTTAAATATTGGATGACATTCAATGAAATTAATAATCAAACTGGTTTGAATGAATGGGGATTGTTTACTGATTCAGGTATACTAGTTCAACCAGGAGAGGATGCTGAAGAGGTAATGTACCAAGCCGGTCATTACGAATCGGTTGCTAGTGCCTTGGCGGTTCAAATTGGTCATGAAATTAATCCAGATTTCCAAATTGGTTGTATGTTGGCAATGGGTCCAACTTATCCTGCAACTCCTGATCCTAAAGATGTAATGAAGGCAGAACGTGCTATGCAAGCTAGTTATTGGTTTGCTGATGTGCAATGCAAGGGTAAATATCCAAATTGGTTGAAGAATTACTTTAATAATAAGAAATTTGATCTAGATATAACATTGGAAGATTTGGATGTTATAAAGGCTGGAACAGTTGATTATATTGGTTTTTCATATTATGCTTCCCATGTAATCAAGGCTGATGAAAACGAACCAGTAGATTATATGACACCAATGAAGAATCATGAGGTTAAGAATCCCGCTTTAGTTAGATCTGATTGGGGTTGGGAAATTGATCCGATTGGATTACGCTATGCTATGAATTGGTTCAGCGATCGATATGATTTACCATTATTCATCGTTGAAAACGGTCTAGGTGCTTTTGATAAAAAAGATACTGATGGCATGATTCATGATGATTACCGAATTGATTATTTAAGAAAACATATCAATCAAATGAAATTAGCTGTCGAATATGACGGTGTAGATCTGATGGGATATACGCCTTGGGGATTTATTGATTTAGTTTCGGCTGGTACTGGACAAATGGACAAACGCTATGGCATGATTTATGTCGATAAAAACGATGCCGGAGAAGGAACTTTAGCTCGAGGAAAGAAAGATTCCTTTAATTGGTTCCATAAAGTGATTGAAACAAACGGTGCAGATCTCAGTTAATGAGGTATGATAATACTAAGTTGAAGAACGTACTTCTATCAATCGAAGTACGTTTTTTGTATCGATAGGGGTAAATAATGACAACGAAAAATGATACTAGTATTTTAGTTAAAAAAATTATTACGGGAATTCAATCTGGACAGTTAATGGATGAAAATAGAAAATTACCATCTGAACCAGAATTGATGGAACGCTATCAGGTAACCCGTTATGCCCTACGTCATGCTTTAAAACAATTGAGTACAACAGGGTATGTTTATCAGGTACATGGAGTTGGAACTTTTGTCCGACCACAACAAGATATCGGTTCGATCGTTTTAGATCATACTGGAGGATTATCAGATGAGGCGGCCCGTATTGGTCGAAATTTGACAACTAAAAAGGCCAGTGAAGAAATTGTTCCCGTTTCGGCGGCAGAGTTTTTACCTGATACGTGGGATTTTGAGCCAGATAGTAGATTAATTGAGGTAAAAAGATATCGTTCTCTAGATGATGTTCCTTATGTTTTAGAACATTCATATTACTTGCAGTCGGTAATTAAGGAGATTCCTGAGAAAAATTTATATGGATCATTGTTTCATTATTTTGAACAACAACGTGATACTAAAGTTGGATTTATCGATCAATTGATCATGAGTGAGCCGTTGCCTAAATCAGCAAGTGAATTTATGAAACTTCCCATTGATAGTCCAAGTTTGGTAGTTCAAGATGAAACATATTTGAATTCAGGACAATTGTTGGCTTTTTCTAAACAATATTATAATTATCGAATAGCTAAATTATTTGCAGTAAAAAAGGTTCATTAGAGTATGTTTCTAAAATAAAGAATGATTCGTAATTAGAAAATTATGGAAGTTAAATAAAAGAAGACAAATTGCATTCGCAATTTGTCTTCTTTATAGTGATTAAGATTTATCTGTTATATTTATGGAATTAAATATTGAAAGACTATTTCTTATTTGGTTCCTCCATTAAGCATCAACTGAGTGACGTGCACCAATTTGATATTCTTCAGAATTTTCAAACATGGATTTAACAGTTCTAGCCTTCTGACCAGTTAATTTGAAATAATCGTCAGAGTAAGTATTCATTTTACCCTCGCGAATAGCTTTGCCAAAAGTAACCATTCCATCAGATGAGAAGGGTGCAGAGCTATCTTTCTTAAAGTCGCCATCAGTATTACGAGGAACTCCCATTTTATCAAAAATAGCGTAGTCTTCTTCATCACTAACTGCTTGGTATTTAACGTTATTCCCAGAAACTTCATTACCAATCTTTACAAAGTCGCTGATGGTCATTAATTCAGGGCCGTTGATATTCAAAATTGAGTGTTCTAAGTCAGAGGCCATGGCATAAGCCGCAGCAGTAGCACAATCTTGGCGAGAAATATAAGCTATTTTGCCGTCTGCTTGATTATTAGCTAATACACCTGTCTTTGCCATAGCAAAATAATTAGAAATCATAGCTTCAGCATATTGAGAATTGCGTAAAAAAATGTAGTCTAAATCAGTATTTTCAATATATGATTCTGTCCAAGCATGATCTAGTTTTTCAATACTTGGATTAGTTGGGTCGGAAGCATTTACTAAAGATGTGTACACTATTTGTTTAACTCCGCTAGCTAAGCAGGCATCAATAACATTTTTGTGTGCTTGACGACGTTTTTCTCCTACAAATGGCATTGAGATTAATAGAACTTTTTTTGCTCCCATGAATGCCTTGGCTAGACCATCAGGGTCGTTAAAATCAGTGGTTTTGGTTTCTATACCTTGTTCTTGATATTTTTCTAATCCCTTTGATGTAGGTGCAGTAAAAATTAATTGAGATTTATCCAAAACTTTTAAAGCAATTTCAGCTGCCTTGCCACCAAAATTACCATCAACGCCAGTAAAAATATACTTATACATAAAATCATACCACCTTTAATTTATTGTTAAATTCATTTTATGTGAATGTTTTAACAATTGCCAATATCAAAATATGGTGTGATATAAGTAAATACTTCTATCTATGAAACTTTCGCAAAACTTGTTTTAAGTCAGGATTAGAATCATTTTTTCTCCAGACCAAACAAATCTGATACTTATGTTGGCTGTTGGTTATCCTAACCCGATGTAAAGAATTAAAATTGTTAGTTAATTGTTTGTAATCAGGCATAAAAGTAATTCCTTTATTGAGTTGCACTAGAAGTAAAGCAGTATCAATATCTGAGACTGTGGCAGTAATATTTAAAGGAACATTATCAGCTTTAGAATGGTCTTTCATTTTCAAGTAAGAATTGGTATTTGGTCGATTAACTACATAGATAACTGGTTGATTTAATAATTGTTGAGGGGTAATTGTCTTAGTTTGATACCAGGGATGATCTGGACCGACTACTACGTCATAATTACCTTGAGCTAACGGTAATGTGGATAGTTGCTGAGTTGCGGTGATTTCTGAATCAAAACTTACTGCTAGATCAACGGTTTTATTTAATAATTTATCTTGAATATCATTCAAGTCGCTTTTAACCAAGAAGAGTTCTAAGTCAGTGATAGATTTGATGACCGGTAAGACCAAATTTTCAACAGGTTCTACGGCACCATTGGGATAAGCTACAGTTAATAACTTTGGTGTCTGCTTTAGTTGAGCTATCTCCCCCCTTAGAACATCATATTGTCCAAGAATTATTAGTGAACGTTTGTATACTACTTTACCAATTCTTGTTAGTTCGATAGGTAATTTAGCTCTATCAATTAGAGTTATGCCAAGTTCGGTTTCTAACTTGGCGATTTGCTGACTAATGGCGGTTTGAGAAATAAAATTTTCTTCGGCTGCTTGAGAAAAACTATGTAGATGGGCAACATCACAAAAATAACGAAGGTTGGTAAAGTTCATTTTTTTCTCCTTAATTAAAGTTATTATAAAAAAAGACCAGATTGAATAAACAATCAGGCCTTTTGAGTCTTTAACTCAATAATGTCAAAGTAACACGATTCAAACGCTTCGATAATTCAAACAACTTCTCATAAGTAGGATCTTTTTGATAAAGATCCATTTTGTCCTTCAATTGTTTTTGCTCAAATTGGGAGAAGTAAAACTTCAAATCATGGTTACCATAAAGTGTTGCCAAGAGTGCAAATGCCTCTGGAGAAACTTTTTCAGCGGTTAAGATTTCCTTGCGAAGATCTGCCACAAGTTCTCTTTTAACACTCCGATTAGGTAAATAATTATTAGTTTTAAAAACTAAACCGGTCACAGCCTTAGTAACGTCAACTTTATCTACCAGTGAATCACCGATTTCGTTATAAATAATTCGAGTGATTTTTTCGTTGGTTGCCATTGCTCGTAAGACATGAGTGACACTTTTACCTTGATTTTTATTGATAATTTGGAAAAATTCGTTCAGATATTTTTTGTCGTCTGGCAAAACCTTATTAATGATGACACTGTTATCTGTTAAATCAATAATATCATTCAACGCTAAGTCAAAAAATGAACTTTCCGCCAAATAAGCACGACGTCTGGTATTCTTAAAAATACGAATACTACCTTTTTCGTTACACGATAAAATAAAATATTTTTGAGGAATATTTAAATCCATAAAGTGCTCCTTCAGTTCGACACTAACACATCCGTTAGTGTAGCTTTAATTTCTGGTATTAAATCGTCTTCTAAGAGATTATAACCTTGCTTGGTAAAGTGCAAACCATCCTCTTGTAATAATTCCTTTGGATCAGTACAGTTAGCCATATCATGCAATAAATCAATGTATGGTACATTTAATTGCTTGCTGAGATGTTCTGTTACCAATTCAAATTGTAATTGACGTGTCCAAGGCCTTGTTGGGTCCTTGAGCCAGTCAATGTAGGGTGGAGATAGTAAAATTACCCTTTGACTGCCCAAAGTTTCTATTATATTAGTCAGATTAGCTGCAAATTTACCGGGTTTGATTTCATCGTCTATGGAAATATCATTGACACCGAATCCAAGTATGACAACAGCAGGATTCAGCTTTTTAACACGATCAACACGTGTCATAGCATTATTGGTTTTGTAGTCTGAAATCGACATGTTAATGACTTCAAAACCTGGAAAGTCATTCCGAATGCGTTTTGCCAAGATATCGCTGGCTTTTCCATTCCGAAATCCCATCATGGTTGAGTCCCCAAATAATACTATTCTCTTCATATATGTTTCCTTTGTTGAAAAAGTTCTATACTATACTAGAATACCAGAAAACTAATAAAAGTTAATTATTATATTGGGCAGGGTTTAATAATATGCAAAGTTTAGCTAACTATGATGAATTTACTAGAAAACAATGGGAAAATTTCCACGGCGAATATACTAAACAAGCCATTACCGATGGTGAATTGCGTAAAATCAAATCTTTAGATGATGAGATTTCAATTGATGATGTTCGTTCAGTTTACGCACCGATCCGTCATTTACTTCATATTTATTTGAAGAACTATCGAAAACTAACCAAATTAAAGAATGAATTTGTTGACGGATCAACACGGAAAATTCCTTTTATAATCGGAGTTTCCGGTTCCGTGGCGGTTGGTAAAAGTACAACTGCACGATTGTTAAAGATTATGTTGGAAAGAGCTTATCCACAATATAAAGTCTCACAGATGACAACGGATGGATTTCTGTATCCTAGTAAGATTCTGAAGGAACGCAATTTAATGAACAAGAAAGGTTTCCCAGAAACTTATGATATGGAGAAACTTTTAAATTTTCTAGGTGAAGTCAAAACTAAAGGTGGAAAAATTAAGTATCCACTTTATTCACATAATATTTATGACATCATTCCGGGAAGATATGAAGAAACAGACAATCCAGATATTTTGATCGTTGAAGGAATAAATGTATTACAATTACCTCATAATGCACAGATTTATGTCAGTGATTTCTTTGATTTTTCGATTTATATTGATGCTGAGATCAAAGATGTTGAAGCGTGGTTCTTGAATCGCTTTGAAACGCTATTAGACTTAGCTAGAAATGATCCAAACAGTTATTATTATCAATTCACCCAGATGCCAGAAAAAGATGCTATGGCAATGGCTAGAAACGTTTGGGATACGATCAACTATCCAAATTTGCGTGATTATATTAAACCGACAATGAACCGGGCTAATCTGATTTTGCATAAGTCTGAGGATCACCAAATTGACAAAATTTATCTTCGTAAATATTAAGCGTATACAATATATGACATGGAGCTCAATTTCGTATACAATAGAATAAATAAAAAAATGGGGGAAATTGATTTGAGCAAGCAATGGCCTGATGCTGATAGCATCATCGTTCTAGATTACGGTAGTCAATATAACCAATTGATTACTCGTAGAATCAGAGATATTGGAATTTACTCTGAGTTACTACCAAATACTATTACTGCTGCAGAAGTTAAAGAAATCAATCCTAAAGGTATTATTCTTTCTGGTGGACCAATGAGTGTCTACGATAAAGATGCCTTTTCAATCGACCAAGACATTTACAAGTTAGGTATTCCTATTCTTGGTATTTGTTACGGTATGCAATTGATGTCTTATAATCTTGGCGGAAAAGTAGAATCAGCTGATAACCGTGAATACGGACGTGCTGATATTACTGTTACAGAAAAAGATTCTGTATTGTTCAAAGGCTTACCTGAAAAACAATATGTTTGGATGAGTCATGGTGATCTTGTAAGAGAAGCACCTACTGGGTTCAAAGTTGTTGCAACAAGTAAGAATGCACCTATTTCTTCAATCGCTAATGACGAAAAGAAAATGTATGGTGTACAATTCCATACCGAAGTTAGAAATACTGAGTTCGGTTCAGAAATCTTGAAACACTTTGCCTTTGACGTTTGTGGTGCAGAAGCTAACTGGTCAATGGATGATTTCATTGATCAACAAATTCAAAAGATTCGTGATACTGTCGGTGACAAGAAGGTTCTTCTTGGATTATCTGGTGGTGTTGATTCTTCTGTTGTTGGTGTTTTACTACACAAGGCCATTGGAACACAATTGACAAGTATCTTCGTTGATCATGGTCTTCTTCGTAAAAATGAAGCAGATCAAGTTATGGATAGTTTGGAAGGTAAGTTTGGTTTGAACATCATCAAAGTTGATGCTCAAAAACGTTTCTTAGACAAACTTGCTGGCGTAACTGATCCGGAAAGAAAACGTAAGATCATTGGTAACGAATTTATCCAAGTGTTTAACGATGAAGCTACTAAGTTGGATGGTATCGACTTCTTAGCTCAAGGAACACTTTATACAGATGTTATCGAAAGTGGTACAAGTACTGCTCAAACAATCAAATCTCACCATAATGTTGGTGGACTTCCAGAAGACATGCAATTTAAGTTGATCGAACCACTTAGAACATTGTTCAAAGATGAAGTTCGTGAGCTTGGTGAAAAACTAGGAATGCCACACGACCTTGTATGGCGTCAACCATTCCCAGGCCCAGGTCTTGGAATTCGTGTTATTGGCGAAGTTACTGAGGATAAGTTACAAATTGTTCGTGATAGTGACTGGATTCTTCGTGACGAAATCGCTAAGAACGGCTTAGACGAAAAAATTTGGCAATACTTTACAGTCTTGCCAGGAATTCGTTCAGTTGGTGTTATGGGCGATGGTAGAACTTATGATTATACAATCGGTATCCGTGCCGTTACATCAATCGATGGTATGACAGCTGATTTTGCTCAGATTCCTTGGGATGTATTGCAAAAGATCTCCGTTAGAATCGTAAATGAAGTCGATCATGTTAACCGTGTAGTTTATGATATTACTTCTAAGCCGCCTGCAACTATTGAGTGGGAATAAAGAGCCAAGTTAACTTGAAGGCGGATGCCTATATATCAGTCTTTATAACTCGGAACTAATGGTAAAAACCATGTGAATTAGCATGGTTCCCAGCCAAAACCCAGCCAAAAGTTATTATAAAAAATAAAGCTCTGCCGTTGATGGCAGGGCTTTTTTATAGTAATAACTAATTCTTTAAAATATGGTGATATATATGAATTTAGATTTATTAAAAATAATGACTACGGTTCAACCTTTAAATTGGACTGATTGGACTCCAATTGTAATTTCAACGATGTCCTTAATTATTGCAATCGGATCGGCCGTATTATCCTTGATTTCATATCTTCATGGGAAGCCAAATCTTGTTTTGGAACAAGCTCATAGAGGGAAGACATCAGTAGTTATTGAGCCGGAATGGAATGATAAGGACGAAAACAATCCAGATATATATTCAAATAGACGGTACAGAGTGATTATTGAAGTTACATTAAAAAATAAGAGTTCTAACCCAATTTCAATAAGTTCTTTTAAATTAAATAGTCTTTATGAATATAACCAATATACTCAACCGGGAAGTGAATATTCGGTTGAAGTTAGGAGGAGTATTCATAAATTACCTTATGGGATTACTGCAGGTGGTCGGGGTAGGATGGAGTCATTTCCAATATCTGAAAAATGGATAAAACCAATTGTTACAATAAAGCCATATGGAATTGTACAAGGATATTTATTTTGGCCAATATATGATGAAGACCTAAAGAATATAAATATTAAAAAGAATAATACAATTTCTGTTAATACTACGTTTGGAAATTTTGATTTCAACGTTAAATTGAGCGAACTTATTACAAGAGATAAAGAATTAAAGGGAAGGGAAGCATGGTCGAAAAGAATTGAGCCATGATAATTCCAATAACATAAATTATAAAATGGTATTAGGAAGAAGGGAATTATCACTCAAACTTTCTAATATCATTTTATTTTCACAAGCATATATTGATAATTAATTGCATTTAGTATTCCGTAAATGCTTTGGTAGCATTTTATCAATTTCTTCTTCAGTAAAGAATTGCTCTTCATCATTTTTAAGGGCATTTTGAGTGGCAACATAACTTTTTGAATCAGTTCTAGGAGAATTATTATAAATTTTGCTGGATGCATCTATTAAATGATCTCGTTGAGTACATATTGTATCTATTGAAAGTTGTTCGAAATCAGTCATTAAAGATATATATTGTTCACGTATTAACCAAAGGGAGTCCGCTGCTTTACGGTGTTCTAGAATTTTTTCAGAAAGTTGCGATTCTTTGAAATATAAATTAATAATTAATAATATTGTTGAGATTAATGCAGTTATTATTTTTAAATAATATTTATCAAGAAATATAGTACCTAATAATCCACCTGTTGATATAGCAGACAAAATTATTTTAGAAAAAGCAATGTTATTTGCTTTACGGTTCATTCGATTTGCCATTTTATTATGCGCTGTATATGTATATGTAAGCTTTCCATATGATTCTCGCAATTGATTCATTAATTTCTTATGATAATTATCCATATTTATGTATACTCATTATTTAACTAAATAATTTAATACTTTCTCAAGCGCTTCACTATTTGAATTCAAATCAACTTTTTGTTGACTGCCCGGAGAATAAAGAGCATCTGAATAATGATCATAAAAATATTTTAAAAGTACATTTTCATAATCTCCCAATGACGATTTGGATTGTTCCCCAGTTGGAGTAAATCTCCAGCCTTGCATTGCTGAATATACAAAACTGTCAATCACGATTCCTGATAGATGAAAGCTTTTGAAATGATCATTTCTAATAATTCGCAGATGTCTACATGTAGCTTGATAAAGGCCATTGCTTTCTTTATTCTTTATATGAACAGCCTTTTGTTCAGCCTTGGGATCTGTAGATTTCCACTTTCCACCCATATTTGAATCAGGATAACGAAAGCTAGATAGCTCTAATCCCCATGGATCTAACTGATGAAAGGCAGGTAAGATTTCAAACTTCATACCATCTGAAAATGATATTTTAACTACTTGACCATCGGCTCGAATATCACTGTGGGGATAAGAAACTAAAATAGAATTTCGTAGAGATTGTAAAAGTCTTGATTGACCATTACCATTGGAGTTATTAAAATGATCAAATTCTGATTTTGGCAGAGAACATAATATATCTATATCTCCTGTTTTGACAGCTGTGCCTCTGCCATATGATCCAACATAAATGGAGTGATTTGTATTACTGTTTGATTGCCAAAATGTTCGATTTGATGCGCTGGTTACGTTCTGATACCGTTGAGTAACTATGTTTCTAACTTCCCTAGAAATTATATTGCTATGTTTCTGTACATAACTGCTCATATTTTTTATTCCTCCTAAATGATGCTTAATATTTTAAACATTCATATCAAGTTATACACTACCAGTTTAGGACTAGAATATGCAATTTGTCTCAAAAGTAAGTTAATTAGAATTTTGTACTTAATCTCTGTTGTCCATAAGGGCATTATCATGATGATTGCTATTTCTCTTTGAGATGATCAAATTAATTTTTAGACTTATATTTGGGTGGGTAAATATGCTTTTGGATACAAATCATACGAAATAGTTGTTTTAATTTTTTAAAGAGGACAAAAATGTTTAAAAATATATTTAATAAAAAAGAAAAAAAGAAGAAAAAATAGTTAGAAAAAATGAACTATCTAGGTCCATTAGATATTTGTTAAATGGATCAAGCATAGGAATTCAGCCTATGGAAAGACAAAGAACATTAATCAAAATTCTTAAAATAATTTGTTCTTCTTTAAATTATCAAATGGCTTATCAAACTTTAAGAATGCCACATTCAACAATGAACAACACAGGCTGGTACACACCACCATATCATTATGAAGTAAAAAAGTATAAAACGATTGATTTGTTAAAAAATCCTATTTACATAAGATCGAATGAGGCAGCAATTATAGTACAACCTTGGCATAATGAGAGAATAATAGATAATTTGATACACATTGGTGGTAATTCAGGAAACAATCTTGATGAATCCAATACGAATATTAGAAATGAGTATGTTTATCCTTTAGGAATTGTTATGTGTGAGGGTGGTAATCATTCACAGTTTTCAGGTATTCATTCAAAATGATATGAAAGAAATTAAAATCACCTCAATTGTAGATATATCAGAATCTTTGGATACTGTTACTATCGATGAAGAGGAAAATCTTAAAAGTGAAGCATATTTTGACTTTGAAGATAGTGAGTATACTGAGGAAATTAAGGATATTTTCAGAGTAGGTTTATATTTAAGAAAATTTCCAGAAGTATATCCTGATGAAATAATGAAAAAATTAAAGATATCATCATGAGAGAAGATGAAGTATAAAGTAGAAAAATAGTTAAAAAGGATCTGCCATCAACGGCAGGTCCTTTTTTGTTTAATATGTTGAATAAAACCACACGTTTTACGTGTGGGGGTGAAAATAGCTTTAGCGTTAAAAATCCCTTTCGCTATAATTATAAAAGGCTACCAACCAATTTATAATGCGAAAGGGATTTTTTTATGTCTAAATCAAATGACGATAGTAGTTTAGCACACACAAGATGGAATTGTAAGTATCACATAGTGTTCACTCCGAAATACAGGCGAAGAGTGATATATGGGGATTTAAGACAAGACATAGGGAGGATTTTAAGAAGACTTTGTGAACTGAAAGAAGTAGAAATCATTGAGGCACATGCAATGCCGGATCATATACATATGCTTGTAAAAATACCTCCGAAAATGAGTGTTTCAAGTTTTATGGGGTATCTTAAAGGTAGAAGTACCATAATAATTCATGAGAGACATGCCAATTTGAAATATAATTATGAAAACAGAAATTTCTGGGCTAAGGGATATTACGTGAGCACTGTAGGATTGAATCAAAAAACCATAGCGAAATATATAAGAGAACAGGAATAAGAAGATAGAGTAAGAGACAGTATAAGTAAGAGAGAATATATCGACCCATTCAAAAATAAAATAGGATGGATAGCGGTTGGTAGTTCTTTGTTGGGCCCCTTTAAGGGGCTTTTTGCATGGTGTAGACTTTCTAGGGCGATAAAAAAAGTCACCGGTTAAATGCCGAGAACTTTCCGTTCTAAAAGCAGACATAATTAAATGTCTAAACTTAAGGGTTCAGATCAGTTTTCCAAAAAATCCAACTGCTCAAGATTATGTGAAATATTTTAGAAAGGATCCAATAAAGTTGACTTCAAGGGAGACAACTTTTGTTAATTTATTGTTTACAGCACGTAATTCAGTAGATTATCATAATATTGGAAAAACATAAAAGAACTTGTGTGATCTATTATTAGATGGTATTTCAGATATGTATAATGATTACTATGCGGCTAGTGTTTTGTTTGAGCCAACAAATTAAGCAGCAAAGAAAAACTCTTAGTTATTATTAAACTAGGAGCTTTTTACTTTTTATTGGGGGTAAAATAAAAATATCTTATTTTTTGGGAGAACAATGATGATTGACAAGCAACTTTTGAATTTGAAGCAATTAATAAATAGAAATGTTCAAGCGGTAATGCCTCAAGAAGATCAAAAAGAAGATTTTAAAAATAATATTACTAATTATATTAAATCTTTGAAAAATAATGAAAATCAAGGTGAAGAATTTCAAAAAGGAATTTTTAGAGACTTTCTTGAAACTGTAATTCCTGATAATCAAATTAATACTAGTGATCGAATAGATTTAGCTATCTATAACGGGAATAATAGTGAAAGCACTGTTGGAGTGATCGTTGAATATAAGAAATTAAATAATAAGACTGAAATGATGAGTACTAGCAATTTAAATGCAAAGGGATTTAGAGAACTAGTTTCATATTACTTAAAAGAACGGATAATTAATAAAAATCTTGAAGTTAAACGTGGAATTGTAACTAATGGTTATGAATTTTTTGTAATAGACTCTAAAGAATTAGAGAAACATTTTATTAAAAATAAAAAATTAGTTGAAAATTTTAAGAAATTTGAGAAACGACAATTATCCGGAACGACAACGGATTTTTTGTATGATGAAGTTGTAGCATCTGAAATTGATAAAGCTTTAAATAAAAAAATTAAGATTGGATATTTTAATTTACAGGATTACTTAGTAAAGGGCACAGACCGATTTAAACAAAATCAAATAACTCAACTGTATCGTTTCTTTAGTTCAGAAAATCTGTTGAACGAAGAAATATTTTCTGATTCAAATAGTCTTAATAAGAATTTTTATAATGAGCTTCTTTATATTATGGGGCTTGAAGAACATAAGAAGAGTGATAACAAAGTTATTGATCGTTTGAAAGAAAATAAACGTCAATATGCATCCCTTGTTGAAAATACTATTGAGCAATTAGACATGAAAGATGTCCCAGAAAAAGAAAGCTTTGATATTGCTGTTCAATTGGTCGTGGTTTGGGTCAATAGAATCCTATTCTTGAAGTTATTAGAATCATCATTAGTTTCGTTTAACAATAGCATAGATTATAAATTCTTAAACTATAAAAAACTTCATACTTTTGATGATATTAATAATTTATTTTTTGCTGTTATGGCTAAGAGATTAGATGAAAGACACCCGAGAATTAAAGTGGAATATACTAATGTGCCTTATATGAATTCTTCTTTATTTGAAGCCACAGACTTAGAAAAATCAGGTAAAGGAATAACTATTAATGAGTTACGTGAGGGAGACATAGAAGTTTATTCTAAGACCAATTTAAAAGATAACGATGGTAAAAAATTAACGGGAAAAATATCAATTCTTGACTACTTATTTAAATTCTTAAGTTCATATGATTTTACTTCTGCTGTAGGAGCAAAGAGTAAAAAAGAGCAAGATCAATTAATTAATGCATCTGTTTTAGGACTTATTTTTGAAAAAATCAATGGTTATAAGGATGGATCATTCTTTACTCCAGGTAAAATTACTATGTATATGGCAAAGAGAGCCGTAAGACAAGCGGTTTTAACTAAAGTAAATGAAGTAATGGGATGGAATGCCAAAAACGTTGTTCAATTGGGAATGCGTATGAGAGATTACGATTTTTCTATGGAAGATCGTAAAAAAATAAGTTATGCAATTGATGAACTAAAAGTTTTAGATCCTGCCGTTGGATCAGGGCACTTTCTTGTATCTATCTTGAATGAATTGATAGCAATTAAATCGTCCTTAAGAGTTCTTTTTGATACGGATGGTAGATTGATGAATGATATTCAATGTACTGTGGTTAATGATGAATTGATCATTCAAACAGAAACTGGTGATAATTTTGCATATGATGCTAATAAACCTGCTACATTAAGAATTCAAAAGGCGCTTTTCCATCAAAAGCAAAGGATTATTGAAAACTGTCTCTATGGTGTTGATTTAAATCCTAACTCGGTTAATATTTGTCGTTTAAGATTATGGATTGAATTGTTGAAGAATGCTTACTATTCAGTAGATGAAAATAGTAATCGGATTTTAACTACTCTTCCTAATATTGATATTAATATCAAAACTGGTGATAGTCTTATTCATCGTTTTAAATTAGATGCTACTTTTGATTTACGTAGTACGAGCTTTAAAGAATATCTATCATTAGTAAAACAATATAAAGAAACTAGTGATAAACAGGTTAAAGCGGATATTAATGACAGTATTAAGAAAATAAAGGATAAATTATTTGCTAGTTTTACAACTCCCGTTGGTCAAAAATTGCGTAAGTTAGAGTCAGAATTGGCTGGGGCTGGACAGACAAGTTTCTTTGAAAAATTTGATAATCAGCGCTTTAAAGAGTTAAAAGAAGAAGCTGATAAAGCGCAAGAAAATTTTGATAACCATAAAAATGATCCAATGTTTAGTAATGGGTTGGAATGGAGAATCGAGTTTCCTGAGGTTTTAGACGAGAATGGTGATTTTGTAGGGTTTGATATTGTGATTGCCAATCCACCTTATTTAGCCGCTCGTTCAAAGACTTTTGGAGAAAGAGAGAAGGAGTACTTTAAGGAAGAATATGTAGTTAATGAGTATCAAATTAATACTTATCAATTATTTCTTGAATTGGGGTATAACTTATTAAGAAAAGATGGTTATTTGGCATATATTGTTCCTAATAATTTGTTGACCTTACAAAAAGCACAGAAAACCCGTGACTTTTTAAAAGAAAATTTTGCAGACTTAATATTGATTAATTCACTCGATAAACTTTTTGCCGATGCTAGCGTAGATAATTGCTTAGTTTTTGCTAAAAAGGCCAAAGCTAATTCAATTACAGTAGGGACCTTGAAAAATGGGGATTATGATACTGTTGGCACAGTGAAAAATGATTTCTTTGGTGAAAAACCTATATTTAGTATTTCTATGGTTAAATACAAAGAAGCTATTGATGCATACTGGAAAATTAATTCTTTTGCTCCACTTGCTCGAGAATCATTAGCAGACTTAAAATCAGGTGTTAAAAGATACGAGACAGGCAAGGGAACTCCAAAACAAACAGCTCTTGATGGTCAAAATCATATTTTTAACTCGGATACTAAAATTGATGGCACTTATTTACCATATGTTGAAGGTGGAGATATTGATAGGTATTCAATATCATTAAGTAGTGGATATATCAAATATGGTCCTAACTTGGCTGCAATGAGAAAGCCGGAATACTTTAAAGGATCACGTATTTTAGTTCGACAAATACCTAAAAAGGCAACGTATGGCATTCAAGCAGCATATACTGATGAAAATATTATCAATGATATGAATACGATGATAATTCGTAATATTCAAATTGATCCATTATCTTTGTTAGGAATAATTAATTCTAAGCTAATGACTCTATGGTTTTTAATGAAGTTTGATAAGTTTCAAAGAAGAACTTTCCCTCAATATCGAGTTAATGAACTGGGACAATTCCCTATTCCAGAAATAAATGAAGAGCTTCAATTGAAAATCAGTTCTGTTGTTAAAGATATAATGATCAAAGCGGAAACAGATCAAAATTATGATAATGAGAATTATAAAGTTGATGAATTGGTTATGACAGCCTTTGGATTAACTGAAGCAGAAAAGCAATCCGTAAGAAAATTTGAATTCTAAAAAACTCTTGGTTACTATTTTGTTAACCAGGAGTTTTTGTAATTTGGTTAGAGTTAGTTGATATAACCGACTAAAGTACTATGTAATGTAATTTTTATTTTATAAGATCTTAAAATGTTATAATGCTTTAAATCTTATATGTAATAAAAGTAAGGTTGATTTATTGCTTTCTGTTTTGATTTTTTCAAAATTTCTTTCAAAATTTGTACAGTATTGATAAAAATAAATTGTTGTTCGTTAAATTGAACTATATCTGTTATCTTAGAAATGCGATCATAGCATGTGTTTACAAAGTTTTCATTTAATATACCCATTTTAGAAAAACAATCTACTGAATCCAATTCTTTTATTGTTGATGGAAAAGCTGCTCTATAGTCCGGCTGAGATAGAGAATATCGGATCGTATGTAAATCAAGGGATGAAAAGTCGTATTCTGGGATAAACGAAAAACCAACAATTACATTTTGCTCCTTTCTAAATTTATTTAAATTAATAGCTCCAGTTTCAAACTTATTTAAAGTAGTGATTAAATCAAGTTTGGCTTTTCCAACTGGACCAAATTTACCATAAGCTTTGCTCCATTGATCAACTTGATTCCAAGCATTTAGATTGTTGTTGGTTAAAGATGACAATACAAATACCATGTTTTTTACATCGAGAAAGGACTTAGATAGAACGCTATTTAAATAAAAATCAAAAGATTTTCGATCTTTAAAAATGGTTTCGTGATATTTGATCTCTATAAATAAAACAACTAGGAATATCTTTTATGTAATCAGGATTATTTGCCGTAATGTAGGCACACCTTAATAAATTATGGAGTCTAAGTGGATTGGGACGTTTACCACCACTTCTAAAGTATTTTTTGTAAGACTCAAACGGCATAGATGTTATATCGTCTTTCCCTCTGAGTAATTGATCCCATTCTTTAGGAAAATTATATATATATTGGTCATAATACTGTTCTTGCGATAGCTTTTTAAGCCCCTTTAGTTTAGCGGTCTTGGCTATAGAGTCTTTTAAAAGATTAGGGAGATTATTTGGAGCTAAAGGAGGCTTGGAAACTGACATTGTTAGTTTATTAATTTGTCTTCTTTTCTTCAGAGTTAACTTTTGATAATTAGTGGTTAAGATTGATTGTTTTTCAAAAATGTTTGTCATATACAATGTTCCTTTCTTAATACTTGATGTTTACAGTTTAAAACTAAAGAAAAGAATTTTTTTGTTTTCTTGAAATCGTTAAAAATACTAAATATGAGTCCCAGGAGGTCCCCTCCCAGGGGCTTTTTTTTATTTCTTAAAATATAGCATTATAGGATCGTAAGGTATTGAGAAGATACCTTAAAAGAAAAAAGTCATTATGTGTTATTTAGAAAGGATAATATTATGGCAGAAGAAAATACTAGGAATAGAGCTCAAGCTAATAACGAGGTCAGTACACCAAGTACTTTTGCTTCAAAGTATGAAAGTACACGCTTGCCTCTTACGAGTGCATTGCAACGCCCAACGGTGTATGCTACCGGAGATTTGTTCAGATTGAACGGATCATCCACCGAAGAGGTTGAAGATAAGGATGGTAATGTAGCACCAAGAGCGGTCTATAACGTTCAAGCTTTGAATAGTCAACATCTTGCATTAGGAACGAATTTGACTTTTAAAATCAAAGGACAAAAAAGTGTATTGAGCGAGGAAGATAATTTGGCGTTATTAGAAGGCAAAACCATTCCGGTTGTAGCCTTCGACAATATTCGTTTGTGGCAAGTAGGTGCAAACGAAGGCTTAACGGCTGATGGGATGCGTGTATTAAGTATTAGTCCAGCGCAGGCTATTTCAAACAGACCACAAGGATTGATCTTTAAGGAGGGATAGTCTTGAAGATAAGGTATTACCCGGATCACGCAATAAAAGCTGGTTTATTGGTAATTGGCGTTCTCTTAGGGTTGATATTTGGATTCAGTACACATAAAGCTATATGGTTTCTGATATTACCACTACTTAGTCAGTATCATTTATCAATCTCTGTAATTGAAGGAATATTATTTCCTAGCGAGATGGAAGCCTTGCATAGATTGGTAACATCAGCCCATTTAACAGATAGAGCAGATAATCATACACTTACCTGGTATCGTGCAAGTGCGGTGCTAACCCTTGATATGCGTGATGGATATAACTTACTGAAAATCGATGCTAACGGTATTAGTAATACAACTAACATTAATCAGTTAGCCATGCAAGTGGGTGCTGCATTCCACCATTCAGCCTATTTAACCGATACTGGCAATGGCTATGCCATTTATCGAATAGATTTAAATCACAAACATCAGAGGATTAATAATTATGACTTCTAGCATTATTAGATTTGGAAATCATACGGTTGACTGGAAAAAATCACCCCATATGTTGGTTAGTGGTGTAACAGGTAGTGCTAAGACTAGCGCTCTTTTATTAGCCTCATTATCAAGTATGAGTACTAAAGGTATTTCTACTGATATACAAGGGATGAAATCTAAAGTGTACTTTGTAGACGGAAAGGGGGCTTTAGGTTCAATTTTAAATAAAGACATCGCTGTAACTTCAAATCAATTAGCCAAGTTATTAAGAATTATGGTAGAAAACATGCAATCCCGATATAGAAATTTTTCTGGTTTATTTGGCATGGATTCTACTGATTACACTGATGAAATTGGTAGATCAGTAAGGCCAATAATAATTTGTATAGATGAACTAGGTATTTTTCTGAATGATCCAAAACTTAGAAGCGAGATATCTCGCTATCTATTTCAATTGTTAGTTGGTGCAAGACAAGCTTCAATTTATGTTTCGCCCCGTTTGGGGCAACATGTAATGGTAGGAATACAACGCCCGTCAGCTGAAATATTACCACGTGACACTTCACTACAATTTAATACGAGGATTTTACTGGCTCCAAATGGTGCAGATAGTGATACAAAAAGGATGTTATTTCCAATGACTAATGTGCAATCTTTGCCAATTGTGGAATCAAATGAAGTGGGAAATGCGAGAGGAACAGGGCTAATTTATGAAGAAGGTTTAAACTGGATGGTTCCAAGACCACTTTATTTACCTGATATTTCACAAATAGATATTCCTGGAGTTGTTAAAAGAATTGAAGATGAAGTAAATCCCAATTGGTTCATTAAAGAAGACTATTGGAAGGAACCGTGAGTAGTGCTGGCAACCTGCAGACCGGAGGTCTGCAAGCGGAGCGGGGTTGAGCGGTAGCGTTCAGCATTAACTCGTCATAACTATTAGGCGGGTATATCTATCAATTAGAAAGGTGGAAAAATGTGACAAAGTATTATGTGACAGTTGATCAAGTTAGCATTAACTTTCCAATCAACGATAAAGGTGGCTTTAATACCGCTCTACAAGTCGCAGAAGATTTACACTTATCTAAGATTTTTGGCGAATCCAAAAAGAGTAAGGCTTTAAATTTTTATTCGGAAGCTTTTGGGTATTATAAAAACCAAATAAAGTTAATGTGGAACGAGAAAAGAAAGAAACAGGGGGTTTTACTTTATTTCAGTGCAACAGGCTTTCGTGCCTGGCAAAATCTCGGAGAATTACAAGGGGTCAAAGGTGTTGATTTCTTGACATTGATTAAGTACCTGACTAAGTACAATGCAAAATTCACCCGCATTGATGTTGCAATTGATGTGATTGATGGATCATTATCAATCACGTCATTACATAATCAGATCCAATCTCACCAAGTTCAATTTCTTGATTCTATAGGGAGAAAGTTATCTAAAGGACATCAAAAATTTTTCGGCGTTAATAAAAGAATCACAGGAATTACATGCGGAGCCCGATCAAGTGATAATTTTTTGAGAATCTATGATAAAAAGGTAGAACAAAATAGATCTAATGCTCCCTATTCTGATCTAGCAAAAAGTTGTAAAAGTTGGATACGCATAGAAGGAGAGTTTAAGCACGATGCAGCGCATGCTGTGTTAAATGATTTGAAAGATAAGAAAAAAGATGATCTTAATCATAAATTAATAGGGTATGTGGTTAAAAGATGGATATTAGCTGATGCAAAAGGAAAATTAATTCCACTTTGGAATAAACTTACAGAATTAGCTAATGGGGAAGGTACGATTCCTCCGCTTGATCCTCAATTAACTGATCGTTTAATTCAGGAGCTCAAATGGTTCTTAACTGGTGGTGCGGCAGGAGTATTCTATCGAGTAGCTCAATTATTTGGTAAAGTTGGGAAAGTTAATTTTTTCTTATATTTATTCGAATATGTAAAATCTCCAGATCAGAAAGGACATTTCTCTGTTCCAAGCAATATGGATAAAGATTTGGAATTAATAAGAAAGCAACATCCTAATCCCAAAACAATAGATTATTATTTGGATCTTGCCGTTAAAGAGATTGAAAAAGAAAAAGAAGCTAATCAAGCCCGCCAAGACAATGATTAACTCCTATGGTGAACATACCTACGTGAGGGACGTTCACCTTTTATTATCTCAATCTTTATTGAGAATGAAAGGTAAACATATGAAAAAGATGTTAATAAATTACAAGGACCTAGTAGAATTAGGTTTCAAACCTAATCAGGCTAGAACCATTATAAGAAACGCTAAGATTTTAATGGCTAAAAAGGGTTATCCCTTCTATAATGGAAAAAGAGTTGGATCTGTTCCAGCTTATGCAGTTACTCAAATTATTGGTTTATCATCCTCTGAAAAATCAGAGGGTGATAATAAATGACATTATCTAAAACAAGATATGCTAACGTGTATAAGGATTCTAAGACCGGAAGGTTTCTTTATCAAGTTTTTCTTGGTAGGGATGCTTTAGGCAAATCCAAGTTCAAAAAAGGTAGACGCAATCAATTGAACAAGCCTTTTAAGAGCGCACGTGAAGCATATCAAGAAGCACAACGGATAAAGAGAGAATATCTTAATGTTGATCTTGATAATATCTCTTACTCATACTTTATGAAAAATAAGTTTCTTCCAAAGTATCGAGGTGACGTTGAGAGTACAACATATGAAACACATAGTAAGATATTTTTGAAAGCTGTTGATTTTTTTAAAGAAACTATGCTTAAAAAAATCACAGTTGGTGAATGTGAAAAATATCGAACTTGGCTATTAACTGAGTCTGGTTACTCGCAAAATTATGCCAGCTTGATTTATACGGCTTTTCGGCAATCTTTGGATTATGCAGTTGAGATTGATTTGATTGCTAAAAATCCATCAATGAAGACTAAAGCAATACCTAAAGGAAGATCAGTAGCTAAATATTGGACTAAATCAGAATTTGAAAATGTTTTATCCTGTATTTCAACTGATAGTTTTTATGAACATTTGATTTATATTACATTCCTATTCTTTTATCGGATAGGCTGTCGTGTTGCTGAAGGTTCAGCCTTAACCTGGCGTAATGTTGATTTAGTGAACGGTAAAGTTTCATTTATTCAAACTATTCATTATAGAAATAAGTTGGACTATGAGATTAAGCCGTATCTTAAAAATGATGCCAGTCGTAGAACTTTAACTCTTGATAATGAGCTTCTTGAAGTTTTAAAAGAGTGGAAGAAATTACAAGAGAAGTATAATGTTAAAGAATTTGTGCTTAGCTACGATGATACACCGTTAAACAAATCAACCTTGAGTAGATGGCTTAAAAAGTATGCTGAACTTGCTGGAGTACCTAACGTAAATGGCAGAGGGTTAAGACATTCAAACGCTTCTTATTTGATTGCTGAACTAGGTGCAGATGTATTAACTGTTAGTCATAGATTGGGACATAAGAACCCAATGACAACTCTTAAATACTATGCTCACATGTTTCCTGATAATGATATTGTCATTGCTTCAAAGATGGAGAACAGTATGAATATTAAGCCTGCTGAAAAGTCGCATTTTGAATTTAATGGCAATCAGAACATTTCTGGAAATATAATTTCAGGTATGCCAAAAGTATGCCAAAACAAGAAAAAGCCTGCTTAAACATTGATATAAAAGAAACGTACCTTATTCTAAGGGAATAAAGTATTGTAGAAAATATGAGAGCATCTCTGATTAAATTCAGAGATGCTTTTTTATTTTAAATCTTTTAATAGTACAACCTTGTTTATTATATTTATGATATTAATTAAATAATAACTTTTTTAAAATGATTATTATTATATAATGCAGATTGCAAATTTAATCCGAATACTTTGAAAAACGCTCTCTAACTGCTTTAATTTTAGGATTCACTAAGAAAACATTGAATGAAAACGAGATGAACAAGCAAATGGCAGCTGGTATAATTTAATTTATTATAAAAATAAAAAACACGCCTCATAATCATTAGATGTTTTATCTAATAATTATGGGGCGTTTTATTTACAAATTTAAAAAGTATAGAACTAAAAATACTAACGTTGATCCAACACAGCAGCCAGTGTTTCAGCAAATCCTTCTGGTTTTTGGGCATAACCTAAATGACCACCAGGTATAATTGTTATAGGTACGTTTAACTTTTCACTAATAGCCTGGTTGACCAATTGAGGGGTAGAGCCAACAGAATCAGTACCATTTAATAAAATGACTTTATCTCTATTTTGTTTAAAAATATCCCAGTCAATAGGTTGTCCAGTGTATTGCAAAATTTCATATTTAAACCAGTACATCATTCCTGCAACTCTTTTTTTATCAGGACGCGGTGCATCAGGATCATTTGTCATTCCCATCATTTTTGCATCTAATGGTTGGATATGCATGGCTTCAGCAAATTCTTGACGAGCGCTTAAGACATCGCCCTTTAATGCAGCTTCAACAATTTCTATATTTTTATTTCGTGCTGTTTCTTGATCAATCACAGTGCTAGTTGGACATTCGTGGAGGGCGACTTTTTTAAATTTATCCGGAGCCTGAACAAATGCCTCTGCTGCAACAATTGATCCTGAACTACTTCCCATTAAGAATACTGGTTCTTTGGGACTAAATTTATTAGCTAGACTAATGACGTCTTTTGCATCAGTCATTAATCTGTAATTATTCATATAGTCGGCAGCACCATCTGGTAAAGATGAGTCCATGACTGTATCGCCATATCCACGACGATCAAACATTATTACGGTGTACCTATCCTGCAAGTATTTAGCAATATTTAAGAAGATATCCCCAGTACCATTTGCTCCTGGAACGACAATTAATACAGGACCTGAACCAACTTTTTCAACGTGTAATTTTGCACCTTGTACTTCAACAAATGACATATTTAACACTCCGTTTCATTCATATATTAGTTTTTCAACAAGGCATATCCTAGCATGCAGGCCATATAGCTACCAGCACAGAACCATGAAAAAATGTCCCATTTTGTATAAATTACAGTTTAATCAGGTAAGTTAGATTTAGTTAATTCTCATGGAATTTTTACATCAATACCTTGTAGAATCCCATTTTGCGCTAATATTTTATGGTATTTTGCCATATTTTGGGGAGATTCAGGATTTTCGCTTTGTAGCCAATATAAAAATAAATTTACATGCGCTCCAACCAAAAAGGCAACTAAGACATTGACCGGGATTATATTTTGTCTGCCTTTTAATAGACTAGTGTAGTGTTTTTTGGCGCTTGATTGTAACCCCTGAACGAACTCGGGCCAATGGTAGTCGGTTAAAAATGATGTTAACATTCTACGATTATGACTAGCATATTGATAAAATTTTTCAAAATCAGGAATTTGCTTTCCAGATCCTGCAAACTTTGAGGCAGTTTCGGAGATTAGATCATTTCTTAGCCAGGTTAAAAAATCATCTTTGTTTTCAAAATTACGATAGAAAGTCGATCTTGCTATTCCAGATTGTTTGACAATATCCCTAACAGTAATTTGTTCAATTGGCTTTTGTGATAGTAATTCTGCAAAGGCTTTTTTTAAATGAATACGACTGTGAGTATTTCGTTGTGACATTTTAGACCACCTAAATCTAAATTTTTTATTGGGAGAATAAGAATATATATAATTTAACACTTCGATATAATTGTTACTATCCCAGTGTATCACGATGCTAATCGTAACAATAGATAGCTTAAATCTTCACCATTTTATCCGCACTATTTCACCTGCAGAGTATGTTTTCAAATTGCCGAAACGATCTTTAACGGTAAGGTAGCCATTTTCTTCGATCCTTTGAGCGGTACATTTCATTACACTATTTCCTAGTTGGATAGTAATCTTTTTTCCCAAGATCATTGATCGTTTTCTATAATCATTTAAAAAATGTTTTGGGGATCGATGATGATCAATAATTTCTTGAAGTATTTGAGCTAATAACTTATTTCGATTTATATTGATTTGTCCATTGATTCCCGTTGCTTTATGTACTAAATACTTAGGGAATTTTTTTGT
Source organism: Companilactobacillus nuruki (assembly GCF_002872255.1). Lineage (GTDB taxonomy): Bacteria > Bacillota > Bacilli > Lactobacillales > Lactobacillaceae > Companilactobacillus > Companilactobacillus nuruki. The sequence goes on along the minus strand of NZ_NIPR01000005.1, from coordinate 86,495 downwards.
GGTTAGATTTATTCCAATACCGACAATAAGATTATTTGAACCATCGGTTTTAGAAAATATATCAGTAATAATTCCAGCTACTTTAAAATTTTTTAAATATATATCGTTGACCCATTTCAATTTAAAATCTTCATCAGGGAAAAATCTTTCTAAAACTTTAATCACTATTACTGCTATGTCGATGGTTAATAATTCATTTTTAGAGAGATTATTGCTCCAGTTTGGAAAAATAATACTAAAGTAAAGACCAGTAACGGAAGGGGAATAAAAATGACGTCCATGGCGTCCATAGCCTTTAGTTTGTTCATCAGTAACTATGATTGAAGGCTCTTTCAAGGTATTTTTTTGGGAAATTCTTTTTGCTAATTTTTGAGTAGAGTCGACTTTTTTGAAGACTAGAAGATTATTGGAAAATTTATACTGACTGTAAAAGTTAATTATGTCAGTTTTTAGAGAATAATTGTTTAAAAATTTATAGTATCTATCTTTACGAACAATTATTTTGTAACCCTCATTTTCTTTTAGATTATTGATAATCTGAAATATTTCTTCGTAGTCCAGATGTGTTTCGAAAAACAAGTCTTTTTCAGATACCCATTCATCGCAATGACTAAGTAAGTATTTTATAATTAATTGCTTTGTGGAATTCATATATATTTTCCTTCTTAAATAATAAACATATGCGTGTGTTGTCTTAAACGCCGAGCAATGAAGGTAGATAGTGCGGCCTTGATTAGATCAGTGGGGACAAAGAATAAGTTTGAAATAAAAATAGTAATAAATGATGTATGGGACTGATAAGCCAACACCAATGAGCCGATAAAATATGTACTTAAAATTCCGAATAAACAGACGATTAAAAATTCTTTCCACCAAGAGTTTTTATTTTTTTTGTTAAGATATTTTACAAAATAACCAATGAAAATAGGTGTTAAAAGCCAAGATATTAAATATCCACAAGTAGGACCTAAAAAAACAATAATTCCACCACGAGATCCAGAAAGAACAGGCATTCCTAAGATGATTAATAGGTAAAATATAATTATCGAAATGGTTCCATATTTTGGACCTAGTAGTTCACCAGAAATCATTACTCCAATATTTTGTAAGACGATTGGAACGGGAATCAAGCCTAATGGAATTGGAGGAAATAAACCTAAAACAATTAGAATTGCAGTCATAACTGCGGCCATTATGAAACCTTTAGTTTTTAGATTAGCCAACGTATATACCTCATTTTTTGGTAATTTATAATAAAACAGGTATATTAAAACAGATAATAGTTTGATATTCAAACTAAAATGTTATATTATATTTTTCATAAAACAGAGATCATTGATTTTGAAGGTAATATTGTTTATTTTCAATTTCATATAAATTCAATATATAAAAATGGTTTGATTATCAAACTAAAATGATATATTATGCATTTTATGAAGTTGAGATATTTCATCTTCAAGTTATTTATCAATGTTTTTATTTTATTGATAGGGTATTTCATATTTTAAATGGTTTGATGTCCAAACTATTTATTGATATAAATAGCTGTTTGTAATTGAAAGGAATGACTTAATGAGTTTATTAAATGTATCTGAAATTATGGAGCTAATCCCAAATAGGTATCCAATATTATTCATAGATAAAGTCGATAGTCTGGAAGATGGGCAATCTATAACTTGCACAAAGAATGTAACAATCAACGAAGAATTTTTTAGAGGACATTTTCCAGGGAATCCTGTAATGCCTGGAGTTTTGATAATAGAATCATTAGCTCAGGCTGCTTCAATTCTGATCTTAAAAACAGAAAAGTATCGTGGAAAAACGGCTTATCTTGGCTCTATTGATAATGCTAAATTTAGAAAAATGGTACGTCCAGGAGATGTCTTGAAACTTCAAGTAACGATGGAGAAACAAAGAATGAATATGGGAAAAGTTGAGTGCCAAGCAATTGTTGAGGATCAAACTGTATGTTCTGCTAATTTATCGTTTATTGTATCTGATGTAAAAAATGGAAATTAAATTTGTTGGGGTAATTTGATGAAATTTGAAGATTTTGAAATAGTATCAACGGCTAGTTATGTTCCTGAAAAAACTGTAACTAATGAGGAGCTAACAAAACTGTTTGATACAACCGATGAATGGATAGTTAAACGAACAGGTATACATAGACGACATGTTGTTACTAACGAAACGACAAGTTCACTTTGTACTCAAGTTGCCAATCAACTTTTGTTGAAAAGCAATTTAATGGCAGATGAGATTGATTTAATAGTTGTTGCGACCATGTCACCTGATTATTTGGCTCCGTCCGTTAGTTCAATAGTTCAAGGAAATATAAAAGCAAAAAACGCTATTGCGATTGATATCAATACAGCATGTTCAGGTTTTACTTATGGACTCCATTTGGTTAGGCAATTATTAATAGATAATCATCAAAAAAATGCCATTCTTATCGGCGGTGAAAATTTAAGTAAATTAGTGGATTGGAATGATAGATCCACGGCCGTTCTTTTCGGAGATGGAGCTGGCGGAGTTTTGATTAGAAGTACTGTAGACGAAGGTACATTCATTGCAGAGGATTTGAAGACTCTAGGTAGTTATGGAGATTATATAGTGGCTGGTTATACTGGTCGACCTTCGCCTTTTTCTAGTCAAGAAGTGGGATCTCCTTTTTTTAAAATGAATGGACGCAAAGTTTATAATTTTGCAATTGAGGAAGTACCCAAGTCTATTAATAATGCTTTAGCACAAGCAAATTTATGTACTGATGATATTGATTTCTTTTTATTACATCAGGCCAATGAAAGAATCATTAAAAGAATTTCTGAAAAAATAAAAATATCTGCGGATAAATTTTTAGTCAATATCGGTGAGTATGGAAATACTGCCGCTGCTAGTGAAGCTATTCTCTTTGATCAGTTTGTTAAAGATAAGACGATCAAACGGGGTAATAAAATAGTCTTTTCTGGATTTGGTGGAGGATTGTCCGTGGGAACAATAATTATTAAATATTAATAGATTTTGTATATGTAAAAATAAATAAACAATAGAGGATTTTAATAAGATGATAGGTTTTCTGTTCAGTGGTCAAGGTAGTCAATTTAAAAATATGGGACAAGACCTTTATAAAAATGAAGTAGCTTATCGAGAAGTTGTGGATAGGGCATCTGAGGCTTTGAATCTTGATATGAGTCAGCCTTTGGTGTTTGATGATCCAAATAATGTCCAAACTTCTATTTTAACCATGAGTTTTGGTATATTCCAGGTTCTCAAAACTAAGCTTGAATTGACACCCTCTATTGCGACAGGACTTAGCTTAGGCGAATATAGTGCTCTTGTTTCAGCTCATTGTTTAGATTTTGACGATGGCCTAAGACTTGTTAGAGATCGAAGCAAATATATGGGACAAAGCGAGATAGATCATCCAGGAAAAATGGTTGCAATTATTAACGGTAGTATCGATATTATCAAAGAAGCTATAAGTTATGGGTCAGAAAAGGGAGCCGTCTATATTGCTAATTACAATTTAGTAACTCAGATTGTAATCGGTGGTTCTATAGAAGGAATAGATAGTGCGGTGGAGTTCCTCAAGAATCATGGGATTAAAAGAATTTTTCCTTTAAAAGTTAATGCCGTTTCGCACACTCCTTTTATGCAGGATGCTGCAGCTTCTTTGAAAAAACGAATTGAAAGTGTTGAATTTAATACATTTGATTTTCCAGTTATTAGTAATACTACAGTTAAGCCATTTGAGATTTCTGGGATTAAAAACATCTTGGTCGAACAATTAGTAAAACCAACACATTTTTCAGATGATTTGGATTATCTTGCTAATTTTGGTTGTGACACTTTTGTTGAAATTGGTCCAGGTAATACTTTGATGAAACTAGCTCAAAAATCTGGTCAGAAAAGAGTATTTCATGTCGATAGTGTAGAAACATTGGCTGATCTTGAAAGGAATCTAAATAAATAATGTCAAAAAAAATTGTACTCATAACTGGTGGTGCAAAGGGTATTGGTTTGGCAACTGCCAATCGTCTTTCATCGGAAGAAATGACAGTAGTCATTAATACTCATACACCGCTAGAGGAAAAAGAATCAGAAAAATTAGAAGAACAAGGAATTGTCTTCAAGGGCTTTGAAGGTGATGTTTCTAATGAGGATGATGCTCAAAGAATTATAAAAACTGTCATTGATGAATATGGTCGGATCGATGTTTTAGTTAATAATGCTGGAATTATCAAAGACAAATTGCTGTTTAGAATGGGTTTGGATGATTTTGAAACTGTTTTAAAAGTTAATTTGGTTGGTACATTTAACATGACCAAATTAGTAATGAAATTTATGCAAAAACAAAAATCAGGTAATATCATCAATATTTCAAGCATATCAGGATTGCATGGCAATATTGGTCAAGGAAATTATTCAGCTAGCAAAGCAGGAATAGTTGGATTGACTAAAACCACAGCTAAAGAGGGAGCAATTAGAGGTATAAGATGTAATGCTGTTGCTCCGGGCATGATAAACACAGATATGGTGCACAAAATGAATGCACAACGACAAAATGAATTTATCGCTCAAATTCCGTTAGGAAGATTTGGGAGACCAGAAGAGATTGCTGATACGATATCTTTTTTAATTAAAAATAATTATATTACTGGTCAAGTGATCACTGTAGATGGTGGTTTAACAATATAAAGAGGCTATATATTTAATATTCAAGGAGAACTTATTATGAATAGAGTTGTCGTTACAGGCATGGGAATTGTTTCGCCGATTGGAAATGATCTTGATGATTTTACGAAAAATCTTTTCGCGTCTAAAAATGGTATTAGTAAGATAACCAAATTTGACGCGTCAGAAACTGGCGTAACTGTAGCTGGCGAAGTTAAAGATTTTGATCCTTTAGTTAGATTAGATAAGAAATTTGCTAAAAGAAACGATTTATTTTGTACCTATGCTTTATATAGTGCCAAAGAAGCTATGGAAATATCAGGATTAAATGAAAAAAATATTCAACCTGAAGAACTAGGCGTTATTTATGGATCTGGTATTGGTGGGTTAACTACCATTCAGAATCAAGTTATCAAAATGCATGATAAAGGTGTGAAAAGGGTATCGCCCTTATTTGTACCTAATTCCATTATTAATATGGCTGCTGGTAATATATCTATTGCTTTTAATGCCAAGAATACCAGCCAAGGAATAGTTACTGCATGTTCTTCAGCCACAAATGCAATTGGAAATGCATACGAATATATTAAACAAGGCAAGGCTAAAGCGTTGATTACTGGGGGAACTGAGGCATCTGTCAATGAGATGGGAATTTCCGGATTTGCATCGTTGACAGCATTATCAAGAGAAACTGATCCAAATAAAGCTTCAATACCTTTTGATAAAGACAGAAATGGTTTTGTACTTGGTGAAGGAGCTGCAACGATTGTTTTGGAAGAGTATGAACATGCCAAAGAGCGTGGAGCTAAAATTTTGGCTGAAATCGTTGGATATGGGACTACTAGTGATGCTTATCATATGACATCCCCAGACCCCAAAGGAGACGGTGCCGCCCGAGCAATGAGTCAAGCTATTGCAGAGGCTGATATTGATGAAAAGAAAATTGATTATATAAATGCTCATGGAACAAGTACAGCAGCCAATGATTCGGCTGAATCTAAGGCAATCAATAAGGTCTTTCCCAATAATGATCATTTGAAAGTAAGCAGTATAAAGGGTATGACAGGTCACGCCTTGGGAGCAGCGGGAGCTATTGAAGCTGTCGCATCTGTATTGTCAATTGAGAATAATCAAATGCCGGTGAATGTAGGTCTGATGAATCAAGATGAGGACTGTGATATTGAATTAGTTAACGAAGATAATAAGAATGCAGAAGTTAATTATGTCATGAGTAATTCATTTGGATTTGGGGGTCACAACGCCGTGATCGTGTTTAGAGGTGTGTAGTTAATATGGATGAACAAGATATTGAGAAATTATTAACCAAATTTGATTCTTTATCAGTAGAGACTTTAAAAATTTCTCAAGACGATTTTAGTTTGGAATTTAATAAAGCTAAAACTAAAAACGAATCAAAGGACATTGAAACCACTGTTGCAGCAAGTGTAGAAACCAAAAAGGAAATTAATGTCGATAGTAATTCTGATGTAATAAAGTCGCCTTTAGTGGGGGTACTTTATCTTTCACCAAGTCCGGATGAAAAGCCGTTTAAAAAAATTGGCGATCACGTAAAAAAAGGTGAGGTGGTCTGTGTAGTTGAGGCCATGAAAATGTTTAATGAAGTAAAAAGTGATACCTCTGGAGTTATTGAAGATGTATTAGTTGATGATTGTACGATGGTGGAATTTGATCAACCAATTTTCAAGATTTCCAAAGGAGATTCTAATGACAACTAAGCCAGAAAACCTCATACCACAACGTTATCCGTTTGAATTTATTGACAAATTCGTTCGCGTTGAAGCGGGAGTCGAAGCATCAGCTATTAAATTGATTTCTATAAATGAATGGTTTTTTAGTCAAGATAATCCAAATAATTTAATTGTGCCACGTCCTTTTGTTATTGAAATGATGGCCCAAACAGGGGTTGGAGCTATCCTATCTCTTCATGAAGGTGAAAATTTGAATGTATTTTTTGGTGGAATTAGAAATGCAATGTTTTTCAAAGATATTGTTCCAGGAGATGTTTTGAATATAACTGTCAAAATGAAGAAAATAAAGGGCAAGGTGGGACTAGGCAGCGGAATTGTATTAAGAAATGAGGTTGTGATCTGTAAAGCGGATTTAATTTTTATTATTGAAGGATAATTGAAAGTAATGTTAAAAAAAATATTGGTTGCTAATCGTGGAGAAATTGCAGTACAAATCATTAGAGCTATCCATGACATGGGAATTACAGCGGTTGCCGTTTATTCTGAAGCAGATAAAGATAGTTTATTCGTTAAATTAGCTGATGAAACAGTATGTATAGGAAAGGGGCCTTCTGATGACTCTTACTTAAATATGCTGAGAATCATCAATGCTGCTAATTTGACTGGGTGTGATGCAATTCATCCAGGATATGGGTTTCTATCAGAGAATGCACAATTTGCGGAGCTATGCGAAAAGTGTTCTTTGAAATTTATTGGTCCAAATTATGAAACAATTTCTTTAATGGGAGATAAGTCAAAAGCTAGAGAAAAAATGAATGACATAGGCGTACCAGTCATTCCAGGTAGTAACGGTGCGGTTAGTTCTGTATTAGAAGCCGAAAAAACAGCAAAGAAGATTGGTTTTCCAGTTCTATTGAAATCTGCCATGGGTGGTGGCGGAAAAGGAATTCGTAGAGTGGATCATCTAGAAGATTTAAAAAGTGCTTTTTATGAAGCACAACAAGAATCTAGGATTTCTTATAATAGCGATGAAATTTATATAGAAAAACTTATCTGTAATGCTAAGCATGTTGAAATGCAAGTACTTTCTGATAACTATGGAAATGTAGTATATCTTCCAGAACGGGATTGTTCGGTTCAACGTAACCATCAAAAAGTAATTGAAGAGAGTCCTTGTACGGCGATTTCATCTAAAGAAAGAACTTATTTAGGAAGTATTGTTAGTCAAGCTACTAAAGAGATTGGGTACGTTAATACAGGTACTTATGAGTTTTTAATGGATGAAAGTCATAATTTTTACTTTGTAGAGATGAATACTAGAATCCAAGTTGAATATACAGTAACTGAAGCTATTACGGGTTTTGAGCTAATAAAGATTCAGATAATGATTGCCAGTGGTGAAAAGTTGCCGATCGAACAAAAAGACGTATTAATCAGAGGGCATGCTTTGGAATGTCGATTGAATGCAGAAGATGTGGAAAGAAATTTCAGTCCTCAACCAGGTAAAATAACGAATCTCTTTTTCCCAATAGGGACTCTGGGTGTCAGAATTGATTCAGGTATTTTGGAGGGAAGCACTGTACCACCTTATTATGATTCAATGCTAGCTAAGATCATTGTTAGTTTAGACAGTAGAAATGATGCAATAGATAAAATGACTAGAGTTTTGTCTGAAGCATCAATTGATGGAATTAAAACGAATCTTGAATTTTTAAAATTTCTAATAAATACTAATGAGTTTAAAGATGGTAGTTTTAATACTAACTTTGTTGAGGAAAATATGGATAGCTGGAGAGGTGATCAGAACGATAAATCCTAATGATAAACAAATCAGGAAACAAAGACTTTCTGAGAGAATGTCATTAATACCAGATGGCTTAATAAAGAAATGTCCATTTTGTGAAAATGTATTTTTATCTTCAAGTATTGGTAAATATAAAGTATGTCCAAATTGTGGTTATGGATTCCGAGTAACTGCTAAAGAAAGGGCAAGCTTAGTTTTTGATAGTTTTTCTGAAATAGACAGTGAAATTACTGTTCCGGAGCGATTTTTTAATAAAGCTGAATATGTAAGGAAAATAAAAAAATCTAAGAAAATAACAAATATGAATGAAAGTGTTCTAACAGGAATAGCTACGTTGGGAGACTATCAAGTTATGAGCGGCATAATGGATCCATTTTGGATCATGGGTAGTTTGGGACAAGCAACTGGTGAAAAAATAACCAGGATGTTTGAATACGCTACTAAAAATAAAATGCCTGTTGTTATGTTCACTGCCTCTGGGGGAGCACGAATGCAGGAAGGGATGAATGCCTTGATGCAAATGGCCAAAGTTTCTGGGGCCGTCAGTGATCATAGTAAAGCTGGATTATTGTATGTAGTAGTTCTATGTAATCCGACTATGGGCGGAGTGACAGCAAGTTTTGGAATGCAGGGAGATATAACTCTCGCTGAGCCACACTCGTTGGTTGGATTTGCTGGTAAACGTGTGATTGAGCAAACAATCAGAGAAAAAACCCCGAAACATTTTCAAGATGCAGAAACAATTATGGAGCATGGTTTTATTGATCGGATTGTTACTAGGCCGGATTTAAAATCAACACTAAAACAAATCCTTTTCTTGCATGAAGGAGGATGAATTTATGAAAAAAGAATCTGCCTATCAAGAAGTAAAAAATGCACGTAGTAAAGAAAAGATTTCAATTAAAGAAATTATTCAAGGAATATCGCCTAATTTCTTTGAATTACACGGAGACAAAATTGAAGCAGATGATAAGACCTTAATTGGTGGTATAGGGAAAATTGGTGATCTGCCAATTACGATTATTGCTATCCAAAAGGGAAATGATCTGGAACAAAATATTGAATACAATTTTGGAAGCGCACGTCCTCAAGGGTACCGCAAGGCATTAAGGTTAATGGAACAGGCCGAAAAGTTTAATCGTCCGATACTTACCTTGATAAATACCCCCGGGGCTTGGCCAGATGTTGAGTCAGAATATCATGGTCAAGGATCTGCAATTGCCGAATGTATAGTTCAAGGATTAGGAGTTCATGTTCCCTATATAAGCATTATCGTTGGAGAAGGCGGTAGTGGTGGAGCTCTGGCTTTGGCCTGTGGAGACAGAGTATTCATGTTTAAAAATAGTTTTTATTCAGTTGTTTCTCCCGAAGGATACGCAAGTATTATTTGGAAAGACTCTTCTAAAGTGTCTCAGGCTGCTGAAGAACTTAATTTGACGCCGGGAAAACTTTTAAAAGATGGAATAATTGATAAGGTACTTTCAAATTATAAAAATTCTGATGATTTAAAAGAACTGAAAGATTTTTTGATAAAAGAGTTTTCGGATTTAAAAGAAATGCCAGTTGACAAACTTATGGAGAATCGAAGAAACAGGTTTAGAAAATTTTGATTAATAATAAAGAGGTAAAGGAATGGATGGTTTTTTAAAGGGCAAGCTGATAGTAATAATGGGTATAACTAATGAGCGAAGTATAGCTTGGGGATGTGCTCAAGAAATCCTTGCTCAAGGCGGTAAAGTGATCGCTACTTATCAAAATGATAGGATCATGAAAAGCATCGAACGGTTTATGCCAAAAGACGTAGACATGTTTGAATGCGATGTTTCTGAAGATGAGAATATTAGTGATTTATTTAAGGATATTGGTGATAAGTATGGAAAGATAGATGGAATTATACATGCCATTGCTTATGCTGACAGGAAATCTTTAAAGGCAGGATTGATCAATACTACAAGAGAAGGATATGAACTAGCCCAAAGTATTAGTTCTTATTCTTTAATACCAATTGCCAGGTATGCAAAGCCAATTCTTAGCAGTTCTTCAAGTATAATGACTCTTACTTATTTCGGATCAAGCAGAGCAATACCTAACTATAATGTTATGGGAGTTGCTAAAGCTTCATTGGAAGCAAATGTAAGATATTTAGCCGAAGAACTAGGGATGGATGGTGTTAGAGTTAATGCAATATCAGCGGGTGCTGTTAAAACCTTAGCCGTTACAGGCATTAAGGACCATGGGTCTCTGTTAAGAGAATCAGAAGCGAGAACAGTTGATAAAAAGAGTGTAACAATCAAAGAGATTGGTGATACGGCCGCATTTCTTATGAGTGATTTATCAGCGGGTATTACCGGAGATATTATTTATGTCGATAAGGGAGTTCACCTTATTTAATTGAGATTAATCTAATTGATTTCTTGATACGTTATTGGCTAACATTAATTGACTAAAACCTTTTCTCAAGTAAAATTGTTATTAAGTGATTTACTTTAAATTTTTTAGGGAGATATTTTATTATTGAGCATGAATATAGAAGATCAACGGTTTATTAATAATGCGTTAGTTGATGTATATGACAACATAATGCGTATAGAAGAGAAATCAATAAGAAAAAGTCAATTTAACGATATTACTGTAAAGGAATTGCATCTAATACATGCAATCGGATTAGGCTCAAATAAATCAATATCTGAAGTCGCAAGACTTTTAAATTTAAGCAAGGGAACCCTTACAATTAATCTTAATATCCTAGAAAGAAAGGGATATCTCAATAGAATACAGAACAAACAAGATCGGCGAATTACTAATTTAAAATTAACAAGAAAAGGTAAGCTACTTTATAGAGCTCATGATGCTTTTCATAAGAAATTAGTTGAGAGCTTTTTGTCAGGATTTGATGAAGATGAAGTGCACCTTATAAAAAAAGCTATGATTAACTTACAAAATTTTGTAAACGAAGCTGCAAAATATTAAATGTGTAATGTTGATCGAATTCAATAAATGGAGATTAACTATGAAAACAAAAGAAGAAATTTTTACAGACTTGAAAAACATTTTAATTGATCGTCAAAACATTGATGAAAGTAAGATAAAAGAAAATACTAATTTGAAAAAGGATTTAGACCTTGATAGTTTAGATGTATTTGAACTTATAGACGTCGTAGAAGACAAATATGATATTGAAATTGATACAGATACCGATCAAGGAATTGATACAGTAGGTGGATTGACAGAATATATTTATAAAGTCATTGCTGAAAAACAATAATTGATAATAGTAACCCCTTTGAATATACGGACTTTTATTTACTCCGTGTATTCAAAGGGGTTTTATTGTGTATTGGTAGTATTTTAAAATTACTTAAGATCTTGTGACTTTATGAATTTAGTTAAATAGAAAATTATAATTTAATACGAAATGAATATTTATTCTAAAAAATATTCCTTTATATTGTAATTAGTCTTTTATAACAATATACTAGTATATGATAAAATTATAGGGGGAGTAATTATGGTACAATCTGTCAAAACTGAAAATGATAATGATTTATTTTCAGTTAGTTTAATCGCTTTTTGGGTAAAGGGAAGTATAACTTTAGATGATTCATTTTTACACGTAAATATGCCAAATACTATTTTATTTGGACTCTTACCAGCCGGTAAAAATAAAGATACATCACCACTCTCGGGTATTACTAACGTCTACACATCAAAGTCATACAAATTAGGATCAATTATTTTAGGGGCTATAATCATGTTATTGGGCTTTAGTTTGATGTCTACATCATTTTTTGGAGCCTTGCTCGCTATTTTAATTGGAGCTGCTGTTCTTGGTGGTGGAATAAAAACATCGTTTACATATGAACGCTCAGGAATAACTAAGATTATTGAGTTTCCATTTTTTGAAGCGCAGCGAGTAGATCAATTGGAGGATCAACTAACAAAGAAATTAGCACAATATCAAGATGATCGTAATTTCAGAAAACAATCTGAAATGACAAGAGTTCAATCAGTTAATAACACTGCAAACGTAGTTAATGCTATTCAAAATAACAGTACAAGTGTAAAAAAAGAAACAATTGATGAGAGTGCACTATCTAGGAATGAATCAACCCAAGATGTAGTATTTTGTCCTCATTGTGGTACAAAGTTAAAAGCCGAGGTTCAATTTTGTACAAAGTGTGGTACAAAGTTAAGCTAATTACTTTAATAAATCATCAATATAATAGGTATTTGAATTTTCTCCAATTATTAGAGAAAATCAAATACCTTTTTATTTCGATTTTGAAAAATTAATTACATAGACAAACCGTAAATCTCACTAACAAATAAAGAGTCTTCTGCTAGTATACCCAACAGTAAGGATATATAATTGTTTCAAGTAAAAGTGACTGGAGGATAGGCAGATGACACGTAAAGTGATTCTATTCATTGCGGAAACTTTAGATGGATATATTGCTGAAGAAAACGGTAACATTGATTATTTAATTGATAATGATTTTACATCTGGTGAGACAAATGATCGTGAATATGAAAAGCTAGTTAAACATGTTGATACAGTAGTTATGGGACGTAAAACTTATAATCAAGTGGCTAATAAATTATCACCAGATAGTTATCCGTATGATGATTTTGAAAATTATATTATGACTCGAAAACCTAATGATGATGTTGGCAATATTCACTTTGTTGACGGTGATATTATTGACTTGGTTAAGGGATTGAAAAAGGAATCTTCTAAAAAAGATATTTGGATCGTTGGTGGTAGCAGTATTATTGCACCATTAGTTAATAGCGATTTAATTGATATATATCAAATTGGGATTGTACCGATCGTTTTGGGATCAGGGATTCCGTTATTCTCAGATAAGACCAAATTTAAGGAACTAAATTTAGAGGCAGCTAAAAAAATCAATGGAATTGCTTATCTGGAATATAGTAAGTAAATTTCTACGTTAAAAAAATCTAGACCAGTAGTAGAGGTCTAGATTTTTTGTTAGAAATATTTTTTGCAAAAAATCAACTATACCGATATGCTTGAAGTTAGAAACAATACTAAGGAGCAATCAAAAATATGAAATTTGATGTTATCATCGGAAACCCACCATATCAAGAAAGCGATAATGATTCTGGTAAGGGTAGTGCCAAGCCAATTTATCAACATTTTGTGCAATTGTCTAAAGAACTGAAACCAGATTTAATATCTTTGATAACTCCTAGTGTTTGGTTTACGGGTGGTAAAGGATTAAGTGATTATCGGCGAGAAATGTTGAACGATCCGCACCTAGAATCGATTTATAATTTTGATACTCCTAAAGATGTTTTTCCAACTGCTAATTTGCGAGGTGGAGTCAATTATTTTTTGTGGAACCGCGAGTTTGATAATAATGATGGTATTAAAGTCGATACTATACATAAAAAAAGTTTAGTTGAGAGTGGTACTAGGCCTGTCAAATTAGCAGAAATTCCTATTTTTATCAGTAGTAATCATGCATATCATATTCTAGAAAAATTATTAAAAAATGATGCAATTATTTTAGATGATCAAGATAAAAGAATGTTTGAATCTATTGTGTCTGTTCGTAATCCTTTTGCTATAGCTACGACATTCAAAAAGAGTGCAGATTTTTATACCGATTCAAAGGGGTTAATTAATCCGGTAAAAGTTTATGCAAGTGGTGATGTAATTGGCTTTACCGAAAGAAAAATGATTACTAAAAATGAGCAATGGCTTGAAAAAATCAAAGTATTAACTCCTTTTGCTAATAATATTGGGACTGATTTGAAGGATAATAATTTGAAAACGATTATTGCGGAACCTAATTCGGTAGCGACTGAGACGTACTTGGTGGTCGGTGCTGACTTAGACTTAACTTTTGTTCAAGCGCAGAATATTGCTAACTATATGAAGACTAAATTTGTTAGATTTTTAATTAGTTTAGCCAAAGCCAATCAGAATGGGACTCGTCAAACTTATCAATTTGTTCCTAATCAGAATTTTACTGATAAGTCAGATCTTGATTGGACCAGAGATTTGGATCAACAGTTGTTTGTGAAATATAATTTAGATGAAAGTGAACAAGAATTCATCAATGGAAAAATCAATTAGTCGAAATATTAAATCAAAATCACGAGTTGAAAACTTCGGTGAGGTTTTTACACCTGACTGGATGGTTAAAAAAATGCTTGAACAGCCTGAAATTAAGGCCAAGACCGAATCTTTAACGGCAACCTTTTTAGAATCTGCGGCTGGAGAAGGTGCATTTTTAGTTGAAATTTTAAAAAGAAAATTGTATGTTGCGGATCAAGAAAGCACTGATGCTAAGGAATTTGGTGAGAAATGTTTAATTGCATTGACTAGCTTATATGGGATCGAATTGTTGGAAGATAATATTGTAATGTTAGTTATGAATATGGTTTCTGAGTTCAACAACGTTTATATAGAAACAATCAATCGCAAGTATAACGAAAAAGCAGATGAACATGTTTTGGATAGTGCTAAGATAATAATTCGAGCCAATATGGTTCAAGGTGATGCCTTAAAACGGCAGAGAAGAAATGGTGATCCAATTATTATTACTGAATGGGAATTATTACCAATCAAACGTGGAATTAGAAAGATCCAACGGACAGAATATACTTTTGATGCAATCATTGAAGGCAATGGGCCAACCGGAACAGTTCAACAACGGTATGCGGAACAATTAGACTTAGATTTATTTTCGGAAGAAGAGAATAAATCTTTAAAACTACCAAGTGGGGATGTCGAGGTTGAGTGTCACTATGTTCCAGTTAAATTAACTGATATCTATAAACAATTAATTGAAATTGATTAATGAAAAAGATAGTAACTGAACCTCTCAATTCAGTTACTATCTTTTTCTGTATTCATAATATCTTCTTTTAAATTATCTAAGAATAATTGATCCACTTTGGGCAAGCTTCTTTTTTACTCCAGATCAAAGTGTTAGGATCATTTAATTCAGGACTTAATGGTCTAAATGTCAATCGGCTATCAATTGAGGTGTCAACTAATCCATCATAGGTTAAGACTAAACAAGAACCTGTTTTTGCTAATAAACTGGCGTTAAAAATTAGATTGTATGCACCTATGAAATTAAATTGGTCGAATAATCCTTGGCTCCAATCTTTGAAATCTTGGTGTTGTTTTATTTGTCTCGAAACAAGTAGTGGTCGACCAATCAGATCCCTAGGGTGAATGACCTGTTTTAAAGCTAATTGTTCGTCTTCTCTCATAATAACTCCCCAACGATTTTTGTCAGGTAATTGCAGTGTGTTGTAATTGTTTAATTTATGATGTCCCATAATTATTCCAAACTCTAAAATACCGCTGTCGAGTTCAGATTGAATATTAATGGAGTCACCGCTAGTGAAATTTATATGAATTTCTGGATATTTATGCATAAGATTACTAACTGTTGTCATCAACCCTTGTAGGGCAATACTTTCACCAGCACCTATATCAATAGTTCCACTAATGGAATCTTGTTTTTGAAGATTATAGGTAGTTTTATCAACTAAATTGATAATTTCCTGAGCTCTTTCTAATAAGTAATATCCATCTTGAGTCAATTGAATTTGTCTTTTACCACGAATAAATAAGGTCGTACCTAGTCTTGTTTCTAGATCAGCAATTTGTCTTGATAGCGCTGGTTGTGAGACATGCAGTATACGAGCCGCTTGAGAAATATTTTGTTCTTGAGCAATAGTTACAAAATAGCGTAAAACTCTAACATCCATTGAGAGACCTCTATTATAATTAAATGTTATGGTTATCTATTAATAATAAGTATTTAACATGATAATAATATCTTTGTATACTGACTTCAGTCAAGGAGGTATTACATGAAATCAGAAATGGATGTTGGTACAGAAGCCTATGAGCAGATCGAAAAAATTAATCATAAGAATCAATTATTAGTTCAACAATTAAATACATCTCTGCATACTCAAGCAGAGATCCGCGAGTTAGTTAGTCAAATTACAAATGAGAAAGTTGATACGTCAACTGAAATTAGATTGCCCTTTTATACTGATTTTGGTCAAAACCTTCATATTGGTAAAAATGTTTATATTAGCAATTGTTCAATGTTTGTTGATTTAGGTGGGATTTATATTGGCGATAATGTTTTGATTGGACCCAATGTCACAATTGCATCAGTCAATCATCGAGTTCAACCAATGGAGAGAAGACATTTGAGCTTCAAATCGGTTTATATTCATGACAATGCCTGGTTGGGGGCTAATGTGACAGTGACACCAGGGACAGTAATTGGTGAAAATGCTATTGTTGCAGCTGGTTCAGTTGTTACTAAAAATGTTCCTAAAAATACTATGGTAGCTGGGGTACCGGCGAGAGTTATTAAAACTATTAAAGAATAGAGGAGTTTATTAATGAGTTTAAAAGATAAAATAGTCGTTATTATGGGAGCTTCTAGTGGTATTGGTGCAGCTACTGCTAGTCTCTTAGCTAGTCAAGGTGCCAAAGTTAGTATTGCGGCTCGTCGTTTGGATCGACTGGAAGAAATAAAAGAGATAAATCCTGATGCAGAAATAAAAGCTTTTGCAGCTGATGTAACAAACGCTGGTGAGGTTCAAAAGGTGATCGATCAAACAGTATCAGCGTTTGGTCGAGTGGATGTGCTTTTTAATAATGCAGGAATAATGCCAGTTAATAATTTGGATCAAATTGCTAGAGATGAATGGCAAAATATGTTGGATATTAATGTCAAAGGTGTTTTAAATGGTATCGCAGCTGCTTTGCCAGTCATGAAAAATCAAAAGAGTGGTCATATTATTACAACATCATCAGTTTTAGGTTATGAGGTTTTGCCAGGATATGCAGCTTATTCTGGTACTAAATATGCTGTGAGAGCAATTATGGAAGGACTTCGTCAAGAAGAGCATAAGAATAATATTAAAACGACAATTATTGCTCCAGGTTCTGTTAAAACTGAACTATTTGATTCTATCAATAATGATGAAATTAGAAATAATCTCAAAGAATCTATGAAACAACCGGGATCAGAAATGATGGCTTTACAGCCGGATGAGATTGCACAGGCGGTCGCATTTGTAATTGATACGCCAGCTAATATGGCCGTTAATGAAATGGTGATTCGTCCTACAGGACAAGAAGTATAGTTTAAATTTATAATTATCTATGAACTCAAAAGGAGAGATACTATGTCAGTTTTTGATGAAACAATTACTTTAAATAATGGGATAAAAATTCCTAAACTAGCATTAGGTGTTTGGGAGATACCTGATAATGAGGTATCTAGTTCTGTAAGAAGTGCAATTGACATTGGCTATCGTCATATAGATACGGCGCAGGCCTATGGCAATGAACGTGGTGTTGGAGAGGGCGTTCGTAATGCAAGTGTTGACCGTGAGAAAATTTTTGTGAATTCCAAAGTAGCCGCTGAAATAAAAGACTATGATACGGCTAAAAAATCAATAGATGAAACTCTTAATAAAATGGAACTAGATTATTTAGATATGATGATTATTCATAATCCTCAGCCTTGGAAAGAGGTCAATCAAAGCAATGATCGTCATTTTGAAGGTAATCTGGAAACATGGCGTGCAATGGAAGATGCTGTGAAAGCAGGAAAGCTAAAGACAATAGGCGTCTCAAGTTTTGACAAAGAAGATTTGGATAACTTGATAAAAAACAGTGATACAAAACCGGCCGTTAACCAAGTTCAAATTCATATTGGTGATACGCCAATGGATATTATCAAATATTCACAAGACAATGGAATTGCTGTTGAAGCATTCTCTCCAGTCGCTCATGGTGCAGCAATGAATGATGAAAGAATTAAGAAAATGGCAGATAAATATCATGTCAGTGTGCCTCAATTATGTATTCGTTATGATTGGCAATTAAATGTGATCGTTTTGCCTAAATCAGCTAATCCTGATCATATGCGTGCTAATGCAGCAATAGATTTTGTTATTTCTGATGAGGATATGAAAACTTTAGAAGATATTGACCAAATGAATTACGGGGATGCCAGTGTTTATCCTGTATTTGGTGGAAAGTTATAGAAGTAAATAAGGTACCGAAATCAATCGTTGATTTCGGTACCTTATTTTTTAAGTTTAGATAAAAACATCTTGATAATCTCTAACATAATCTTCGATAGTTCGTGGTGAATGACCTAAAACCTTAGAGAGGGTATTGGTAACTTTTTTAGCGTTTCCTAATTGAGTAATTAAGTAGAGCATGACCATAACATTAACAAATTCTTTTTTAGTACCTCGCTTTAACATTGTTTTTCGAAACTTCAATAAGCTTGGTTTACTGTAAGTTATTTTAGTATCTAGTATTTGTGTCATAATATTGGCAATCTCAAAGTATGATAGAGCAACTGGACCGGTAATATTTAACTTTTGGTTTAGATATTGGTCATTTAATAGAACAATTCCAGCAGTTTCAGCAATGTCTCTAGTATCAATGAAGCTAGTTCGTGAATTTCCAGCGGGAATAAAAAGATCATGAGATTTTTTAATGTCTTCTAAATGAGTGGTATTTAGATTTTGCATGAAGAAACTAGGTCTGATAAAGGTATAGGGAATTTTCAAGTCAAGAATCATTCGTTCAATTTTGTGATGCGGTGTCATTGGATTCTTTTCAACTCCAAGTAATGAGATAAAGACCACCTGCTTGACTTGCTTTTGTTTAGCAAATTTTAGAAATGGTAGCATGTCATGTTTGGGATCAGCCAACTGGGGAGGTCGAACGAAAAATACTTTGGATACGCCATCGAAAGCTTTCTCAAAGGTGGATGGGTCTAAGAAATCAAAATGACAAAGTTCAATATTTCCCATTCCTTGAAATTTTTGTTGTGCATGTTTTGGATTGTGAGTTCCGGCTACAATAGCAACGTCTTTGTCTTGTAAGTATTGAATTAGTGGAAATCCGATGTTACCTGTTCCACCTATTACTAAAATTTTTTCCATAGTTAAGCCTCGATTTTATTTATAAATCTAATTATATGAGTGATTTAATCAAAATAGTACTAAGATAATCTAAAAAGTATATTAAAGAGGACATATTAATGAATGTAGAAATTAAACGTGATGGTCTAACTTTAAGAGGAACCTTTATTAAACCATCAACAGCGGAGTTCGACTTGGTAATTTTAATGCATGGCTTTACATCCAATCGAGGAATAAATCCAGATCAATTGTTATATCAATTATCTAAAAATTTGGAAAATAAAGGTCTAGCTACTTTAAGATTTGATTTCAATGGGCATGGTGAGTCTGATGGTGATTTTGAAGATATGACGGTTTTAAATGAAATTGCAGATGGTAAGGCAATCTTGGATTATGGTCGTCAAATTTCAGGAGTTCGAAAAGTTTATTTGCTAGGTCACTCTCAAGGTGGGGTTGTAGCAAGTATGCTAGCGGGATATTATCCTGATAAAGTTGATAAATTAGTCTTGTTGGCGCCTGCTGCTACATTAAAAGATGATGCATTAAAAGGTAATACACAAGGGTTCATTTACGATCCTCAAAATATTCCCGATAAGTTACCAATAAAAAAAGGTTTGACATTGGGCGGATTTTACTTGAGAACGGCACAAACGTTACCTATTTATGAAATTGCTAAAAAGTATCAAGGTCCAGTTTGTTTATTACATGGACTAGAAGATAGGGTAGTAAATAATATTGCTTCTAAACGTTATGATGCAATTTATAATAATGATCAATTACATTTGTTGAAGGATGCGGATCATGGATTTGAATTAGCTGATTCACGACAAGAGGCTTTGAATATTGTTACTAGTTTTATGATGATGTAAAATCCCTTAGGTTATTTTGATAATGAATGGAACAAAAAAGACATCGCAAGATGTCTTTTTTGGTGGATATTTTAGGAAAAATAGCATTGTTATATCGTGAAAATACCATTATCAAAAGGTAATTCAACGACAACATTATCAGTTAAATCAAACTCCCTTACGGCTTCAAATGATTTCTTGAAATCAGTTGCTTCATCATTGCTAAAAAGTTCCATAATCTTTTTCATGATGTCATCTTTAGCCATTGATGTATGGAATTTATAAAAATCTAATACCTTTTGGGTAGAGTTCATAGCAACAAAGGTATTGTTACTATTTTTATTAACATATAGGTAACAAACGTTATCTAGGTAACCTGTTTCTAATTTTTTGTATAATTCTAGATTGTCTAATCCAATATTTGATAATTTAACAAATTTAGTTTGTTTGTCCATTTCTATACCTACATTTTCTATTGTGTTTGAGAAAAATCTTCTTATGAATTATTCTGAGGGCAATAAAACATTTTGTCAATGAGGGTCAAGAATAAGGATAATGCAAGCGCTTCACTGAAAATGTAATCAAAATGTAACTTATGAAGAAATTTTTAACATGCTATATTAAGATTCTGTTATTAAATATAGGAGTGTGTTAAAGATGCCACGTAATTTAAAAGAAGAAATTATATTCACGGCCATTATGGCAGGATTGATGGTGCTAGTAATGACGGGATATAATGTTGCCATGGCTCAGGGACTCAGTAGTGGGTTGCCAATGGCAATTTTAAGTGCTTATCCATTAGGCTTAGGGGTTGCTATTGTATTGGATTTACTAATTGTTGGACCGATCGCTAAAGGATTAGCTTTCAAATATATCATAAATGATTATATGAAGAAAAATACTATTTTAATTGGTATTACGATCTCAGTTTTAATGATTTTTGGTATGGTAACATTGATGTCATTTTTCGGAATTGCTGTTGAAGGTAAGTTGTCTCAAGGACATGTACTGGCTACTTATGGTCATACTTGGATATTTAACTTGATTGTTGCTTTGCCTCTACAATTGTTAATTGTTGGGCCAATTGCTCGTGGAGTGTTGGGAAAAATGCAAAAGGCAGTTGCTAAAGTTGAAGAAACAGAAACAAAAGCAGTTGAGGAAGAAATTTAAGGTTAAATCTATTAATTTAAAGGGCTTCATCACATTCAACTATTAGTGTGATGAAGCTTTTTTTGGAAATTAAATTAATTCTTAAATCACATAGAACTTGATAATTAGCGTGCTTTCCTAGTTAGATTATAAAAGGGCCAGTTTAGGATTAGAATGAAAGGCGCCGTGAATCATGTAATTTATTTGGCCTGATATTTTATCAGTAATGACAGATAAAGTTTTGTTTGGAATCAATGAAATTGAGATATTTCTTATTACTGCGGAAATCCATCTTAGTTTGAATAGAAACTTGGGAAGTGTGCCCCATTTTGTCTAGGCCAACTTCAATAGTATATTTTTTGATAACTCTTTTGGCTTCAAGTTGTTCGATTCTTTCTATGTTTAGAATTCAATATATATTGTACGTCCTTATAAAGCAGTCAATGGTAAGGACTTCCCAACTTTTAAATAAGTAAAACTTATTAATCCTTACCGTATTTGAAATTGGTCTGATTAGAATTTGCCTGTAATATAGCACTCGTAAGTTAAAGCACTACAAAGAAGAAGGTAAATAAATATGGCAATCAGTGAAACAGCACAAAAGAATCATGAAGAATTATTTCCCAATCTAAAATCAACTCTCAAGCAAACCGATCCAGAGTTTATCGAAATTTTTGATAATTTCAATTTTGATGAAGTTTTGAAATATCAGAATTTGGATTTGAAATTGAGAATGAAAATCACTTTAGCATCTTTAATAGCCATGCAATGTGTTAATGAATATAAAGCAATGTTGAACGGAGCTTTGAATGTTGGCGTTACACCAGTTGAGGTCAAAGAGATTGTTTATCAGGCCGTTCCTTATGTCGGTTTAGGTAAGGTATTTGATTTCCTACATGCAACTAATAATGTCTTCGAAGAAAGAAAAATCAAGTTGCCAATTGCTGGTCAATCAACTACAACTCCTGAAAATCGTTTAGAAGAAGGCCAAAAAACGGTCCGTCGTATTGCCGGTGATGCAGTCGATAAGATGCAAGAGAATCTTCCTGAAAATGAAAAGCATTTCGCAACGTTTTTAGCAGATAACTGTTTTGGTGACTATTACACACGTAAAGGTTTAGACGATAAGACCCGTGAATTATTGACATTTTCAATGCTAATCTCTATGGGTGGAGCTGATCCACAAGTACAAGGCCATATCAGAAATAACGTTAACGTCGGTAATGATAAAGATGTTTTATTATCGGCCGTGACGGTTTTACTGCCATTTATTGGTTATCCACGCAGTTTAACAGCTATGAATTTATTAAATAAAGTTTTGCCAGAAAAATAAAAATTGGAGAAGAACGTTATGACAAAAAGAACATGGTTAATTACAGGAGTAAGTAGTGGTTTTGGTCGCGCCATGACTACGCAATTATTGGAATCAGGTAATACAGTTATTGGAACAGTTAGAAACACTAAAAAAGTACAGGATCTGATTGATAAATATCCAGAAAGATTTATTTGTGAAATCCTGGATGTGACCGATGTTTCAGCAATTCATGAATTAGTAAACAGAATAGGCGCTGAACATCAAATCGATGTTTTGGTTAATAACGCAGGCTATGGCTTGTTTGGAGCAGCTGAAGAATTGAGTGATGAGGATGTTGAAAAGATTCTGGCTACTGATTTGACAGGTTCTATTCAAATGATTCGTTCAGTTTTACCATTTATGCGTAAACAAAATCATGGACAAATTATTCAAATTTCATCTTATGGCGGTCAAGTCGCTTTTGCTGGTAATTCAATGTATCATGCGGCTAAATTTGGAATTGAAGGTTTCTGTGAATCCGTTGCCCAAGAGGTAGCACAATTTAATATCGGGATGACGATTGTAGAGCCAGGTGGCGCAAGAACTGAATTTCGTTATGGTAGTGCCCACGTCGCTAATTTAATGAAAGAATATGATAATAATCCAGCCCATGCCTTTTTGAAAATGCTTGATCCAGCCAACGGATTGGCACCCGGAGACCCAGCAAGAATGGCAGCCAGAATCGTAGAAAGCGTGGATAATGATGATATGCCATTACATATGGTCTTGGGTTCTCAAGCATTGCAAAGTACGATTGAAACAATGGAAAAAAGATTGACCGAATATAAATCCGAAACAGACTTGTCCGCTTCAACAGATTTTCCTGAGGGTGAGTAAAAGGATTAATGATATTAAAAAATCCAATACAATAATCATTTTGATTGTTATATTGGATTTCTCATTAGTATTAGTTAATCGTTACTCTGTTGTAACTTAGAATGTCTAATTCCATAAGCAAAGTAGAAAATCACGCCTAAAATTAACCAGAGTGAAACGGACATTTTGGTCAGACTTGGCAACATAACGATGAAGTAGACGCTAAATAGTCCTGAAAGTATTGGTAATACCGGATACAGTGGCATTTTGAAACCGTCATTTGGAATATCTTTACGATGTCTCAAAGGGATAATTCCAAATGAGATAAAGGCGAATGCTAATAATGTTCCAGCATTAATTAAAGAAGCTAATTGTGTTAGTGGTACTAAAGCTGCAAAGAATGTTTGAATAACTGTTGCAATGATAATGGCATTAGTTGGAACAGCTCGTTTAGAATTAACACGACCCAGAAATTTAGGCAAAAGGCCATCACGGCCAAGAGCGTAGACTAGTCTAGAACCACCAAAGAACATCGTAATCATGGCTGTAAAAATACCAATCAGAGCACCTAAAGTGATAATTTTATTCCAAGCACCTAAATGAACAACTTTCAAAGCGTAGGCGGCCGGATCATCAACGTTCAATTTAGTATAGTGAACGATTCCAGTTAGGACAAAAGAGAAGGCCACGTAAAGGACAACCGCTACAATAACAGTTCCTATAATACCTTTGACGACGTTCTTACCAGGATCAACAGTTTCTGCCGAATTGGCAGCTAAGGCATCAAAGCCAATGAAAGCAAAGAAGACAGTGGCGGCAGCAGTAGAAATACCACCTAGACCGAATGGTGATGAATGAAATTTTGCTGGATAGAATGGTACGTAATTGGATGTCTTAATATAGAAGACTCCGACTACGATAAAGAGAATGATGATTGCCACTTTAACGACTACGGCAATATTTTCGATTCTTTTAGATAGGTCGACACCGTGGAAAATAATGAAAGAAACAATTAAGACAATTAAGCCAGCAGTTAAATTGATGACGCCGCCTTCTAAAGGTCCGGCCTGTAAGGCTTTAGGCAAAGTGATACCAAAGGCCGCTAAAATATTATCATTGAAATAAGAAGCAAAACCTGTGGCTTCAGCGGAAACGGCCAAGAAATATTCCAGGATCAAGGCCCATCCCAATAACCAGCCGACGAATTCGCCATAAATTACGGAGCCAAAAGAGTAAGCCGAACCAGCAACGGGCATGGCTGAAGAGAATTCGGCGTAAGCCATACCCACCATTCCGGAAACTAAAGCTGCCACTAAAAAGGCGATGACGACTGCCGGTCCAGCATGAAGTGCAGCTTCGTGACCTGGTAGTATGAAAATCCCAGTCCCAATAACGGCACCGATTCCTAATGCAACCAAATCTTTGGCGTGTAGAGTTCTCACTAAATGAGAATCTGCTTTGACATAGTTTTCAACACTTTCTTTTTTAAAAATACTCTTCATGAAAAACCCCCTAATGAAAAAGAAAAACGTAATTTTCATTATTACCCAAATTCTAAACGAACACAACTCATTTCTTAATTTTATTAAAAACAAATTAAGATAATTTAATAGATATTGAGCAGTACACGTGAAAAAAAGTTAGATGTTGTGAGACAATATAACTGTAGTTATATTTACAAAAGAGTATGATTTATCCAATTAAGATAATTAATGGAGCTTAATGGAAAGGATGACATTATGTTGCAAATAATCGGGTTATCAATAATCTTATTAACACTAATTTTTAAGGTAATGGAGCGCACTCCAGCAATGTCTCCAGTGAGAATCAATCGTAAATAATTGAATATATTAATATTGATGGGACTTCGTTAACGTAATTAGTTGATGAGGTTCTTTTTTAGTATTGATCAATAATTTTTTGTGATTCATCCAAATAGGAATCCTTAAGAGCCTGTGGATGTTGAATTTAACAAATTTTATGAGTAATAAAAGTGTTCATTTGTAACTAAAACATGGCATAATGAAGCCAGATATAACAAATTATAAAGTGAGGTTGATTAGATGAAGCAATTTACACTTGAGGAATTGAAAAAATATAATGGTGAGAACGGCCAACCAGCTTATGTGGCAATTGATGGTATTGTCTATGATGTAAGTAATGTGGAACCTTGGCAAGGTGGGAAACATCATGGAAATGTCGCCGGAAACGATTTGTCTAAGGCAATAATGAAATCACCACATAAACATTCAGTTTTAGCAAAATTAAATGAGGTTGGAAAATTGGAACGCTGATGAGCGTTTTTTTTTATTGAAACACATAAGTAAAACTTATTAATTAGTTTTAGATTTGAAATTGGTTCAAACATGATTTGCTTGTAAGATATGACTTGTAAGTTAAATTAACGAAATAATCATATGATAGAAAATAAATTTTAGAGGAGATTTTAATTATGAAAGCAGCAACTTTTATAGAACCAGGAAAAATGGAAGTTAGGGAATATGATAAACCTGAAATTCAAAAACCTACCGATGCAATTATTAGAATTGTACGTGCCTGTGTTTGTGGATCTGACCTCTGGTGGTATCGTGGAATTTCTAAACGTGAACTAGGGTCAACCGTAGGACATGAAGCTATTGGTATTATTGAGTCGGTCGGATCAGAAGTTAAGGATGTTAAGGTTGGCGACTTTGTAATTGCTCCATTCACACATGGCTGTGGTCATTGTGCCGCATGTCTAGCAGGCTTTGATGGCGATTGTTTGAATCAGGAAGC
Source organism: Companilactobacillus nuruki (assembly GCF_002872255.1). Taxonomy (GTDB): domain Bacteria; phylum Bacillota; class Bacilli; order Lactobacillales; family Lactobacillaceae; genus Companilactobacillus; species Companilactobacillus nuruki. The sequence goes on along the minus strand of NZ_NIPR01000005.1, from coordinate 60,401 downwards.
TGGCGGTAACGGTGGTTATCAAGGTGAATATTTGAGATTTACTAATGCTAATTGGGCTTTAGTTAAGATTCCTGGTCAACCAGAGGATTATTCTGATGATATGCTTAACAACTTTTTAGCTTTAGCCGATGTTATGGCAACAGGTTTCCATGCCGCAACTAGTGCTGAAGTTAAAAAAGGTGACACGGTAGTTGTTATGGGTGATGGCGCTGTTGGTTTGAGTGGTGTTCTTTCAGCTCATCTATTAGGTGCTAAGAGAATTATTGCTATGAGTCGTCACGAAGACAGACAAAAATTAGCTAAAGAGTTTGGTGCAACAGATATTATTCCTGAACGTGGTGACGAAGCCGTTGCCAAAGTTATGGAATTAACTGGTAATGGTGCTGATGCTGTTCTTGAATGTGTCGGAACAGAACAATCCGTTGATACAGCTGTTAAAGTTGGACGCCCTGGTGCTGTTGTTGGTCGTGTTGGTGTTCCTCAAAAGTCAGAAATGAATACTAATAATCTTTTCTGGAAGAATATTGGCCTACGTGGTGGAATTGCCTCAGTAACAACTGATGATAAAAATATTTTATTAGACGCTGTATTGAGTGGCAAGATTAACCCAGGAAAAGTCTTTACCAAGAGATTTACACTTGATGAAATTCAAGATGCATATGAAGCAATGGATAAACGTACAGCTATCAAATCTTTGATTATTGTAAGTGATAAATAGGAGAAAATAATGAAAAAAGTTTTAATCATTGGAGCAACTGGAACAATTGGTGGAGCAGTTCGCCAAACACTTTTAAATGAAACTGATGATCAATTAACTTTATTTGCAAGAAGTGCCAGTCGTTTGAATGCTAGTGACCGCGAAAAGGTTATGGCTGGGGATGTAACTAAAGATAGCGATTTAGATAAAGCAATTGCTGGACAAGATGCAGTTTTTGTCGCCTTAAGCGGTAATTTAGGTCAGTTTGCTAAAAAGATTGTTGTCGCCATGGACCGCAACAAAGTTTCTCGTTTATTGTTTATTACTTCAATGGGAATTTATGATGAAATACCTGCTTCAGTTGGTGCCAGTGGTAATTTGAGTAGTAATTCAATATTAAGTTCTTACCGTGAAGCTGCTGATGTAGTTGAAGGCTCTGATCTGAATTACACAGTTATTCGTCCAGGATGGTTTACTAATGGCCCGGTTGACTATGAGATCACAAAAAAAGGTGAACCCTTTGGTGGACATGATGTCTCCATTAGTTCAATTGCTGATTTTGTGAAGAATGCAATTGCTAACGATAACTATTATTCACATGATAGTGTTGGCTTGAATACGAAATAGAAAAGAGTGTTTTTATTTTTTAAATATTAAAAGAAACAGATCTAGTAATCATCTTGATTATTAGGTCTGTTTCTTTTGAATGGATTATTTTTGTAGAGACTATTTTTTCTTAGGATAAATTAAATGGTAATAAATATAATCAAATGCCGTAACTAACATTGTGATGGAAAAAAGGCATCCAAAAGGATCTTTAAAATTAATACTGATATCAAAATTATTAAGTCCGTGGTTTACAGCAATGTCCTTGATTAAGAATGCAACGACTAATGCCCATAGGATAATGGTTAATCTAGAACTAAATTTACGCATATTGTTATTTTCCCCTTAGCAAACATGGTTATAATATTAATATTATTTTAAGGGACACACAATGAATGGTTAATATATTAAATAATGGTGTTTGAGGTGAAGAAATGTTTCAACAGATGCAGTACTTTATAGCAATTGTAAAAAATCATAGTTTTACGCAAGCAGCAGTCGACTGTAATATTTCTCAATCAGCTATTTCACAACAGATGAAGGAATTAGAGAGTCATTTGGGTGTGAAATTATTGAATAGAAAAGGGCGTAGTTTTGAAGTAACTGAGGCGGGTCAATATTTCTATACACACAGTCAGGATACTTTGGCTAATGTGGATCAATTAGTTAAAAATACTATCAAAATTGAAAAAAATGACGAAGTAGAACTTCGTATTGGTTATTTAAGGAGCTTTGGAACAACTGAATTTTTACAGACGGTTTCTAAATTCACGCAAGAGTTTCCCAAGGTGAAAATCAAGATTAGTAGTGGGACACACGAAGAACTCTATGAATTGTTGCGTACAGGTAAACTAGATTTGAATTTCTCAGATCAGCGTCGAGCCTTATCAAATGAATATCAGAATCAATTTTTGACGTCTAGTGAATTTATGGTTGCTGTTAATCATTCTTTGCCAGTTGATGATAAGAAAATTGATATTGCTGATTTGGCAGATGTCCCGTGTATTTTAATCGTTGATGGTAATCAACAAGGAACAGAAGAGGAATATTATCGAGATATTTTAGGTGTGAAAAGTGAATTCGTTTTGGCAAGGAATTACGATGAGGCACAGATGTTGATTGCGTCTAATCAAGGTTACTTGATAATTAACCATCGAATGAGAAAGCAGTTGGATCAAGATATTGTGAAGATGATTTCTTTGGTTAAAGGCGATCGTAAGTTGATGCAAAACTATTACGCTTATTGGCAGGCTGATAATTCAGGTTATTATATTGAAAGTTTTGCTGACTTATTGAAACAGAGTTTTGCATAATTTTTACTTATGATTAGACCTTAGTTTAAGAATAGTTTGTGAGTAAAAATGTTGGTATCATGCTCTTTGTAAGTTAAGAAAGCGTGATAGAAATGACAGATAAAGAAGTAATTGTACAATTATATCGTGATGAAAATACAGCAATGGTGGAAAAGAACCTTAATCGTTTAAATGATATTTTGGACCCATCAATGAATTTGACTCATATGACAGGTTACGTTCAGCCAAAATTAGAATGGATCGATCAGATTCAAAATGAAGAGATGCAATATTTATCTTCGAAAGAAGATAATATTAAGGATATTGAAATTGATGGTAGTAAGGCCAGCTTAGTAGGTCAGAATCGTGTTCAGGCCAAAATCTGGGGCAGTGGTGTCAATACTTGGCCTTTACAAATGAAAATGTACTATGAGAAGAAGAATGGTAAGTGGATTATTGTTAAACAGGTCGCTAGTACCTATTAAAAATGGAGAATTAGAAATGGAAATAACTAATGTAACAATGAACGATTTACAAGCGATTTTAAGAATTGAGAACTTAGGGTTTACTTCTGAAGAAGCAGGTACTAAAGAACAATATCAAGATAGAATCAAAAAATTAAACGATACTTTTCTGGTGGCCAAAATAGACAATAAGGTTGTCGGTTTTCTAGTCGGTCCTGCTACTGAAGAAGAGTATGTTGAAGATTGGATGTATGAACATACACCGGATAACGTATTAACTGGAGGAAACCAGATTATTTTTACAATTGCGGTTGATCCAGAATATCGAGGACATAGTATTGGTAGTAAATTATTAGATGCTATTGAGAAAAATGCCAAATTAGCAAAACGCAAGAGTATCTCATTGACTAGTTTGGAACGTAACGTACCATTTTATTTGAAAAATGGTTTTGAAAATAAAGGAATTGCGGATTCAAATCATGCAGATGAAATATGGTATAACTTGGTAAAAGCTATTCAATAATAGATAGTATTATCTACACCAAAAAAGCCTAGTAATTAATTTCGATTACTGGGCTTTTTTGAATCTATACTACCAAGCAACAATTCCATTGGTATTGGTAAAGGTAGCAGTTGATTTATTGTCGAAGTCAGTTGCTAATTCAATAGTTCTAGCTACTCCGTGTTCAATAGGTTTGGCTCCCATTTTTTTAGCCATTTCTGGGTTTACGCCACCAAATTCAGTAGCAACCATACCGGGATCAATAGCATTAACAGTTATAGGTAGATTTTCTTTGAGTAATTCTTTGGCTAATTGAACAGTGTACATATTCAATGCAGATTTAGAGGCTTGGTAACCAACGGCACTAGCTTGATAGACTTCAGATTTAGGATTTAAGGCCTCAGTCATTGATCCCATCATGCTAGAAATGTTAATTATTTTTGCCTGTGAGCTTTGCTTTAATAAAGGCAAGAAGGCCTGGGTAACAGCTATGAGTCCAAAGAAATTTAGGTTAAAGTCGTCTCTTAGAGAATCTTGTGTAATTTCTGAAGGAAGCTTGCGATTATCAAATACCGCACCAGCGTTGTTAATTAAAATATCAAGCTTTCCATATTTATCGGTAACAAATTCTACAGCTTCTTGAATTGATTTTTCATCGGTGACGTCTAATTGGACTACATCAATACTTTGGTTCAAATTACTAACAGCAGCCTTACCCTTAGCAAGATCACGAGATCCTAAAATAACTTGTTGATCTTTTTTTGATAATTCTTTGACAATTTCTAATCCCATACCACGATTAGCTCCGGTTACTAATGTAATAATTTCATTGGTCATATTAATATCCTCTTTATCATATTATTGATAGCTATTCTAGCATGCTGGTGTTACACTAGCGCAAGCAAATTAATGATAAGAGATGAAGTAATGTATTCAATCAAAGAAGTTTCTAAAAAATTTGAAGTCAGTTATGATACTTTAAGATATTACGAGAAGGAAAATCTATTAACCAATGTTCAACGAGACAACAATAATCGAAGAATATATTCTGATAATAATCTTGATGAACTTAGTAAAGTAGTTCATCTTCGACAATTGGGTGCAACAATCTCTGAAATTAAAAGAATGATGCAATTATTTAATGAGAAAATTGATGTTGATAGTTATGATGAAGGAATTGCTTTTTTAAAACGTTTAAATGAGGGCTTAAATCAAAAAATTGCTAGTATAGAATCACAAAAAGCGTTTTTACATGAGAAAATTACACGCTTTACGAATGAACGGAATAAATTAGACGGTATGTAATCTTTTTATTGTAAGTTATGTAATGTTATTATTATAATAAATTAGAAGTATATTAAAAAATGATTAAAGGGGAACTTATGACTGAAATAAAACGTTTTTATGATAAATTTCAACCAAACCGCTATGATGTCTTTTTAGATATTAATCGAGGTACAAAACAATTTTCTGGTAAAACTGTTATTGATGGTGAGGCTTTAGTACCTTCAATTTCAATCAATCAAAAATATTTGAATATTGAATCAGTTCAGGCTGATGGGCAAAATGTTAAATTCGATATTGATAATGAAAATGAAGCTATTAATATTGATCTAGTTAAGGCTGGTCAAGTTACTTTAACAATTACCTATAATGCTAAGTTGACTGATTCAATGATGGGCATTTATCCTTCATATTATGAAGTCGATGGAGTTAAGAAACAAATTATTGGGACACAATTTGAAACAACTTTTGCTCGTCAAGCTTTTCCATGTGTTGATGAACCAGAAGCAAAAGCTAAATTTGATATGGCAATTAAATTTGATGAACAACCAGGAGAAACGATTTTGGCTAATATGCCAGAAATTCGTACTGAAAATGGTATTCATTATTTTGATACTACTGTTAAAATCTCAACATACTTAATTGCATTTGCATTTGGTGACTTACAAAGTAAGATTACCAAAACTAAGAGTGGAGTTGAGGTTGGTGTATTCGCTACAAAGGCTCATCAACCTAAAGAACTTGATTTTGCATTGGATATTGCTAAGCGTGCGATTGAATTTTATGAAGACTTCTACCAAACTCCATATCCGCTACCACATTCATGGCAACTTGCTCTTCCAGATTTCTCAGCTGGTGCGATGGAAAACTGGGGATTAGTAACTTATCGTGAAGCATATTTGACGGTCGATCCTGATAATACGGCATTAGACACAAAACAACTTGTTGCAACTGTGATTACTCATGAATTGGCTCACCAATGGTTCGGTGACCTTGTAACTATGAAGTGGTGGGATGACCTTTGGTTAAATGAAAGTTTTGCCAATATGATGGAATACGTTGCTGTTGATGCAATTGAACCTGATTGGCACGTTTGGGAAATGTTCCAAACATCAGATGTTCCAGCTGCTTTACAACGTGATGCTACTGATGGTGTTCAATCAGTTCACGTGCAAGTTAATGATCCAGCCGAAATTGATTCACTTTTCGATTCAGCAATTGTTTATGCTAAAGGTGCAAGAATGTTAGTTATGGTTCGTGCCTTATTAGGTGATGACAATTTACGTGCTGGGTTGAAGAAGTATTTTGAAGCACATAAATATGGCAATGCTGAAGGTGACGATCTTTGGAATGCTCTAGGTGATGCTTCTGGTATGGATATCGGAGCAATTATGCATTCATGGTTGGAACAACCTGGTTATCCAGTTGTTTCTGCTAGTGTTGTGGATGGAAAGATTCAATTATCGCAACAACAATTCTTTATTGGTGAAGGTAAAGATGAAGGTCGTTTATGGCAAATTCCTTTGAGTAGCAATTATGGTGCTGCTCCTCAAATTATGTCTGATAAAACAATTGTTGTGGGTGATTATCAGGAATTGCATAATGCAGCCAAAGCTCCATTCCGTCTAAACGTCGGCAATAACTCTCACTTTATTGTTAAATATGATGACACTTTGTTGAAAGATATTCTTGATAATGTTGATTCAATTGATGACATCTCACAATTGGCTATCTTACAAGATTTACGTTTGTTGGCTGATGCACGTGAAATTTCTTATGCTTCAATCGTGCCACTATTGCCTAAGTTTGCTCAAAGTTCATCAACTGTCGTTAATGCAGCTTTGTATCGAGTTGCCAATAATTTGAAGAAGTTTGTTGCACCTGGTTCAGATGAAGAAGAAGCCCTAAAAGCTTTTTATGATAAACTAAGTGCCAAACAGGTACAGCGCTTGGGCTGGGAACCAAAGGCTAATGAGTCAATTGATGATCAATTGACTCGACCATATGTCTTGAATGCTTCATTGTATGCAGAAAATAAAGATGCCATTGCTAAAGCACATGATATCTTTGTTGCTAATAAGGATAATTTAGTTGGTTTGTCAGCTGATATTCGCTTGTTAGTTTTAAGAAATGAAGTTAAGAATTATGGTAATAAAGAGTTGATTGATAATTTATTAAATGATTATGTTAAATCAGCAGATCCAAGTTACAAGGCAGATCTGTCAGTTGCTATTACAAGTACACCCGATGCTGAATTAATTGGCAAACTAATCAGTAAATTTGAAGATGCAGGAGTTATTAAGCCTCAAGATCTTCGTTCATGGTATCGTGGAACTTTGGCTAACGAAAAATCACAACAAGCCGCTTGGGATTGGATCAGAAATGATTGGTCATGGCTTGAAGATACAGTCGGTGGCGATATGGAATTTGCTACTTATATTACTGTTACATCAATGATCTTCCATACACCAGCACGTTTAGCAGAGTTTAAAGCTTTCTTTGAACCAAAGGTTAATACACCTGGTTTAACACGTGAAATTAAGATGGATATTAAGATCATTGAAACTAATGTTAAGTTAATTGAAGATGAAAAAGAGGCAGTTAACAAGGCCATTTCTGAAAATAAATAATTTATAAATAGAGGATTAAATTAATAGCTCTAGTAATCGATTTTGATTACTGGAGCTATTTTTTTATATAAGCATATTAATATCAATTAAAATAACAATTAAGTATGCCTAATATATTTGTTGAAGCTTATTTAACTATATGATACTCTAACAATAGAGCGGGACGACCGCTAAAAGAATGGAGGCTCTTTATGTTAACTGTTAAGAACCTCACTGTCGCTTACGATGACACACCAGTATTTTCTGATGTTGCCGTTAATTTCAACGCTGGTAAAATCACTGGAATCATTGGACCGAATGGTGCAGGTAAATCTACTTTGATCAAGGCAATTCTTAATTTTATCAAAGTACGTAAAGGAAATGTTGATTACAATGGTCAGTCAATTAAATCAGTTCAAAAACAAATTGCGTATGTAGAACAACGAAAGGATTTGGATTTGAATTTTCCAATTGATGTTTTTGATTTGGTAATGACGGGAACTTATGGAAAATTAGGCCTGTTTAAAAATCCAGGGAAGTTGGAAAAACAAGCTAGTCATGATGCCTTAGAGCAAGTATCTTTGAATGAGTTTTCCAAGCGCCAAATTGGTAATCTTTCTGGGGGACAGTTGCAACGAGTGTTTGTGGCACGAGCAATTGTTCAGGAAGCCGAAATCATTATTCTGGACGAACCATTTGTGGGGATTGATTTACAAAGTGAGACTGCCATTATGAATATACTGAAACAATGGCGTGATGAGAACAAAACGATTATTGTAATTCATCATGATTTAAACAAAGTAACGAAATATTTTGATGATTTGGTAATTTTGAACCATGGAATTGTAGATTTTGGACCTGCTAATGAGGTTTATAATTCTAAAAATATTGAAAGTGCCTTTAGTGCAGATCTTTCTTCGGTATTGTTTCAGGAAAAGGAAGGTGTGCAGTGATGACATCAATTATTGAATTTTTCAATGCTTTGGGAAAGTATGATTTTCTTCAAAGTGCTTTATTAACCGCTATTATGGTTGGTATCATGTCGGGAATTATTGGTAGTTTTATTATTCTACGAGGAATGTCTTTGATGGGAGATGCCATATCTCATGCGGTTTTACCAGGTGTTGCTGTAGCTTATATGTTGGGAATCAATATTTTGATTGGAGCTTCACTATTTGGGGTTTTGGCTGCTTTGTTAATTGGTTTTGTGGCTTCAAGAAGTAAGATCAAAACTGATACGTCAATTGGAGTAGTTTTTAGTGCTTTTTACGCATTAGGATTTATTTTAATTTCAATGGCTGAAAGTTCCACCAATTTGCATCATATTCTATTTGGAAATATTCTAGCTGTCAGCGATTCTGATATTATGACGACTGCAGTAGTTTTAGGTATTGTAATTCTCTTTGTAGTGACCTTTTATAAAGAGTTACTAGTAACATCATTTGATGAGGTTTATGCAAAAACATATGGATTAAATGTTCAAGTGATTCATTATGCGTTAATGTTAGTTCTTACATTAGTGACAGTTTCAGCTTTACAAACAGTAGGGATTATTTTGGTGGTGGCTATGTTGATAACACCCGCTGCAACAGCCTTTTTATGGACAGATAAACTTGGAACGATGTTAATCTTATCTGCTGTTATGGGCGTTGTATCATCCATGACTGGATTGTATTTTAGTTACACATTCAATTGGGCATCAGGCCCGGCCATTGTTTTAGTGGCAGCTTTATTGTTTGCATTATCATTTATCTTTTCACCTAAACAAAACTTCTTTAAGTTGAAAAGGAGTGTGTCACGATGAAACGAATTTTGATTACATTACTTGGAGTCATCCTAATGATAAGTGGCGTCTACATGTTTTTATATCATCGTGATAATAACGCAGGTACCGCTACTAGAAACCAAAAGCTACAAGTTGTAACTACTAATTCTATTCTTGAAGATATGGTTCACAACGTTGGTAAAGAGCGAATAGAACTTTATAGTATTGTTAAGCGAGGTACTGATCCTCATGAATACGAACCTCAACCAACAGATGTATCCAAATCATCTGATGCAGATGTTATTTTCCATAATGGATTAAATCTTGAGACAGGTGGGAATGGTTGGTTTACCAAGTTAGTCAAGACTTCACATAAGAGCTTTGATAAAGAGGTCTTTTCGGCAAGTGAAGATGTGAAAGCTAAGCATTTAACTACTAATGTTAAAGAAGAAGATCCGCATGCCTGGTTGGATTTGAAAAATGGAATTATGTATGTCCGAACTATAACTAATGTTTTAAAGGAGAAAGACCCTAAGAATGCTAGTTATTATCAAGATAATGCTGAAGCTTATATAGCTAAATTAGATAGGTTGCATAAGGAAGCACAGTCGAAGTATTTAAGTATTCCTGAAAGTCAGAGACTATTGGTTACATCTGAAGGAGCCTTTAAATATTTCTCAGAAGCTTATCATGTTACCCCGGCCTATATCTGGGAAATTAATACTGAGGCTCAAGGGACACCTGAACAAATGAAATCAGTTTTGAGTAAGATTAAGAATTCAGATGTAAAACATTTGTTTGTAGAGTCTTCGGTATCACCCAAATCAATGGACAAAGTGTCAAAAGAATCTGGACTAGAGATTTATTCGAAAATCTTTACTGATTCTTTAGCTAAGAAGGGTACGACTGGTGATACCTATTATTCAATGATGAAATGGAATATTGATAAAATCTATGCTGGTTTATCTAAATAATTAAAAATGCCCTCGCAATCACATTGCAAGGGCATTTTTGCTCAATAAAAAAACTCAAAAACCTAGCATATGAGGGCCAACTGTTTTTGAGTCTCTTTATGAAATACGTATATTACTACCATATATTCTTGTTTGCAAATTATTTGTTTAGCAGATAGCGGGAAAAAGTATTTATTATAATTTTTATTCCTTGATATAGGTTTTATTTTGCTATAATTAATTTATGAAAATATATTTGTTAAGAAAGTCGGGGGAATTTTATGCAGAAGTGCAAGAATTGTGGTGCGGAACTAAAACCAGGAGTTAAGTTTTGTACTAAATGTGGGACACCAATTGAGGCCAATCAAGATTTAGAATCAGCATCTCAAAATATTAGTAGTAAAGCAACGGTTGAGAAGATTAAAAAACATTCATTAAATTATTTTTCTTGGTATAAAGATTCAATAATTAATCCATCTGAAGTTAATTATGATAATAAATATTTTGGATTAGTTTCATTTCTTATTAATGCAATTTTAGTTGCTTGGTCGGTTTATATTATTGGTCATAGAGCTATAAGTGATGCACTTAGAGTTGCCAATGAATATGCATCGGTCTTGGGTGGTACTAATAGTGACGTGATTAATATGCCCAACGGATTGTCGTTATATTTGAAATTGTTTTTTGTCTCATTTTTATACTTCGCTGTCTTTTTAGTTGTTGGATTTCTATGTAAGAAGTATCTTATCGATAATAATGTGAAAATTTTTGATTATGCCAATCAATTAGCTAGTTTCAGTAATTCTATGATTATTTTAGAAATCATTATGGTGTTAGTAATATTTGTGGCTATGCCAAGTAATATAGCTAACTTAGATTCATTTTCAGATTGGAGTCTCGTAAAGTTCTTAATTGTATTATTAGTATTAATGTCAAATATATGGCTGGTTTCATATGTTGCATCAATTATTGTTGATAAAGGAAAAATGAAATTAGATAGAATTTATGTTGCTGTGATTACATTAATCTTAAATAGTGCTGTTTTATATTTTATTTTTAAATTAATGTATGATTCTTTAGCTTCTCAATATTCATCACTTGGTTGGGGTGCTTTTAAGGGAGTCCTTGGATAATGAAAAAAAGATATTTCTTTTTTTGCATTTCAATGATATTTCTTTTGATATTTGGAACAGCTTGTACCCAAGCGAGAAAGCAATCTGCTAAAAGAACACCTGTTAAAACGGAGATAAAGAAGAAAACTAAGAGAACAGAAGAAACTTCAAAAAAAATGACAATATTAAATTCATTGAAGAATTCAAAAAAAGATTCACTGGTTTATTATGCTTTAGGTGATTCTTTGTCGGTAGGTCTTTTCTCAAATGATCAAAACGATCGTTTTACTACTTTATTTGCCGATGATTTACAAAAGGGTACTGGCAAAACAGTTAAGGAAGTCAATAACTCTTCTGTTGGTAAGACAGTAACTAATTTTGGGTTACCTAATGTTCAGTATTTGATAGATCAACAACCGGATATTACGACTATTGAATTTGGGACTAATGATTCGGCATATGGAACTGATTCTAAAAATCTAGGTGATTTTACTAATAATTTAGATACTTTGATAAGTCGTGTTAAATCAGAAACTAATTCAAAAATTTTGTTGTTAACAACTTGGTCTCCGAGTGACGGTAAGTACATTGAAAATGATGTGATTTATGATCAACAAATAAAAAACATTGCAAAAAAATATGATGTTCCGATAGTTGATCTATCAACTATTTGGAAAAATAATCCTAAAGTAACAGCGAATGATTTGGGGTATAGCCAAGTTTATGACCGTCAAAAAGATCAATTTCATCCTAATCAATTAGGGCATCAGGAAATAGCTCGATTGTTATATGAAACAGTACAGAAAAAATAGGGGATTTTTATTATGGATAAATTAGATTATTGTCCTCAATGTGGAACAAAATTAGATCAAAATGATGAATTTTGCCCCAATTGTGGATTAGATATAAAAAAATATATTAAAGAAAATGAGTCAGATGAATCGGATGTGAATACCAAGACTGTAAAGTCAGGGGAAAGCAAGATTAAGAACCAACCAGTTATGAAGGAACCTAATGACAATAATAGATCCATTTTTGCCATTATTATCTTGGTCATTGTTTTAGTAGTTGGATACTTTGCAGGCAATATGTATTACAGTGAAGCTCGTCAGGAACAATCTTTGCAGGATGAGTTGACTAGTGGTAGTTCTTCTAAAATGAAGAATGTATTAGTGAATAAAGATGGAAAACAATTCTCTGATAGTCAAATTGGTGCATTGAAAAGGCTTTATCTAAAAGATAATTCAGTTGTTCATGATATTGAATCGCAAATAAGTGAGAACCAAACTAATAATGTGTTTAGTATTAAACAATTTGGTAAAAATTTACTGATTTATCCAAAATATAAAATTGTTATGAAGACAAAATTTGTAATGGTAGATACTAATATAGATAATCCTGCTTTTACGGTTGATGGAAAAAGTGTAGCTGCTAAAGTAATAAACGGGGAGTATCGTCTTTCTAAGATGACTCCTGGTGTTTATGACTTGAAAATATCTAATACAAGTAAATCTGAAGAGAATAAACAAAAGCAGATTAGTATAGGGGTTGATAATAATGAATCAACAATTACTATGAATGTGAAGAAAGCCCCAGAACCTACTAAAACTGTAACCAAAGTCATTAAAGAAAAAGATGATGATAATTCAGAAACCAATTCAGACAATGATTCAAGTGATTCATCTGATAATTCTTTGATAGGCCAGTATACCGTTGATCCGGATTTAGCTCTGTACTCAGATGGGACTTATGATTTAGGTGATAAAACCGGTACCTATGATATCGTTGAGAACAATAATGGTCACGTCAAGATTAGGTTTAATCAAGATGGTGGCGGTTCTATTGTTGAATCATATGATTATTCAGATGGGGAATTACATTCTTCTAAATATGATCAAAGTTGGTATAAAGACTAGCTATGAAAAATGAAAAAGCCTCGTAATTTAACCGTATTGGTTAAAACTACGAGGCTTTTTCATATATTAATTATTATTACCAAAGATTTGCAAGATACTTAAGAATACATTAATGAAATCAAGTACCAAGTTTACAGAAGCAAGTAGTGCTAAAGCACCAAGACTTTGTGATGAAGAATTGTTAGCATAAATACGTTTGATGTTTTGTGAATCATAGGCGATGTAGAACAAGAATAAAATAATAATTGCGGCACTTGTCAACATCATCAATGGCGAACTCTTAAAAATCAAAACGTTAATCAATTCAACAGCGATGATAGCAAATAATCCAGTCATTAAAGTACGATTCCATTTTGTTAAATCTTTTTTAGTAATGAAACCAATAACAGCCGATACAATGAAAACGGCAGATGTTACAGTTAAAGATTGAATAATACTCTTAGCTGAGTAAATATAGAAAATGGGAACACCGATAACCGAAAGTGTTGCTAAGAATCCTAAATAACTTAAGAAAGTTAAGAAATAAGATCTTGTCGCAAAACGACCACAAAGACTAATGAAGGCAAATGGAATACCAAGCATTAAAATCATTGAGATAATTCGGTGTTGCGCCATTCCTTGAAATATTGCCATCGAAACGGCCCGGTTATTAGCTATTGCTTGTGCACAAATCATCCAAAAGGCGATTCCTAAACCTGTATAAAGATATACAAGGGATGTGAATCTAGCCAATCCGGTGGATTTAACTTTGTCTACAGTTTGCATAAAATCCTCCTAAGTTGTAACTATAATTGTTGTAAAATATGATAACATTTATTTACTAATTAAGAAAATGAGATGGTTGTTTCATGGGAGAAATTCATAATTTAAGATGTTGTAAATGTGGCTATGGAATTGAAGCCTGGCTTGGGATAGGGATGTTGTATCATCCTGATTATATTTTTTATGGGTCAGACCCAAGTTTGGTGGAATTAGTTGATAATAAAGATATTTCAAATCAAGCACTTAGTTTGTTAAATTCTGGGATAAAACCAAATGATAGTTATCGACACAAACTATATGCTTGTCCAAATGATTTTTATTTATTCAGTAAATTTTATTTTAAAATTGATGATTTTGAATCAAAATATCCATGTCCATATTGTAAAAGTGTTTTAAAACAAGTTATATTTACAAAGGGAACACGTGGAACAACTAGATTAAAATTTGAAGATAATGATGAAATTTGGCATTGTCCCAAATGCAAAAGTGAATTGTTAGAAGAAATGGCATTTGGAAATTGGAATTAGGAGAAAATCTTGAATAATTTTACAGTATATAATGAAGGAATTAATGAATTTCCAATAATTGTTGATCTACCACATAGTGGAACGTTGATTCCGAATGGAATTAAAACAAAAATGTTACCAGATCGTATTTTGACAAATGTTGATTGGTTTCTACAAGATTTGTATGACTTTGTTCCCCAGAATGGGATTACTACTTTAGAAAATAATTTACATCGTTATGTGGCTGATCCTAATCGAGATACGAAAATGATTGATCTAGATGGGGATTATCGACATGAGGTTGTTTATAGTCAGACAACTTTTAACAAGCCAATTTATAAGCACGAATTAACAAAAAATCAAATTCATCAACGAATTAATCAATTTTACCTACCATATCATCAACAATTACAAAGATTAATTGATGATAAGTTAAAAAACTTTTCTAAGGTTTATTTGTTGGATTTACATAGTTTTGCCGTTTACCCTCACGAGGATATACAGACCGATGATGTGGTCTTGGGGAATAAGTATGACAAAGCATCCACTGGAAAATTACGAGAATTTTTGACCGACCAATTTCAGAAGAAGGGATATACGGTTTCTAATAATCATCCGTTTTCGGGTGGATTCATTACTTCTCGTTATGGCGAAAATGAAAGAGTACAAGCTATTCAAATTGAATTGGCCTATCATATGTATATTGAGAATCGCTATTTTGGGGAGGAAGAACTGACAGGTGTCGATGTAGGAACTTTTACAACTGCCAAAAACAATTTACAAAGTATTTTTATGTCATTTTTGAATTATGTAGCTGATAATTAAATAAAGAATACCGATATAGTAACCACGATGGTTGCTATATTTTTTTACCACTTAGTTTTATAAAAGAACCACTTAAGCAAATAAGCTATACATAAAATTTTCAATGTGGTGTAATACCTTTAGCGAAAGGGGGTTGATTTAATGTGTTGATAAAACTTGATATTTCGTCAGACTACAATGAAAAAGAGGTCATCATTAAAGCAAATAAGCAAGATGATGAAGTTCGTGCCATTATTAATAGTTTGAAAGATGTTGAAAATAAATTTAATCATCTCAGTGGTTATATCGGTGAAACGGTTTATTCATTGCAATTAAAGGAGATTTTATTTTTTGAAACCAATGATAGAAATGTTTATGCACATACCGTCAACAATGCCTTTTTGATTCATTATCGGTTGTATGAATTAGAAGAGAACTTACCTGATAACTTCTTGCGGGTATCTAAATCTTCAATTTTAAACGTTAACGAGATATTGTCATTATCTAGGTCGGTAACCGGTAATTTGGTTGAATTTAAAAATACTTATAAACAAATATATGTTTCGCGGAGATTTTTAAAAGAGTTGAAAATAAAATTAAGTCAAAGGGAGTTATAAATATGCGGAATAGAAATGGAATTTTCTGGGGTTTGTTCTTGTTATTGAGTGCAGCCATTTTAGTAGTTAGCCAATTACATTTGATAACATACACCTTTAGTTTTTGGACAATAGTCGCAACAATTTTTTTAGCAGCAGTCTTAATTAAGAGCTTAGTTTACTTTGCTATTCCGGGAACAGTTTTTTCCTTGGCTTTTCTGGCGATTCTGTACGCTAAACCATTGGGAATTATGGCATTAACACCATGGACTATACTGGGAGCTGCGTTGTTGATCTCGATTGGTCTGTCATTGATATTTAGACCGTTGCTTGCTAAGAAACGTCCTTGGTTAAGACACCATAATTATGGTGGTCATTGGAATGGTAAAGAATATGTAAATTTTGATTCGCACGCCGATCCTGATGTAGAAACGGTCAGTGATTCCGATGTGAATGTATATGTGAAGATGGGTAGTAGTATTCGCTATGTTAAATCTGATGATTTCAAAAAAGCTGATATTGATGTTTCAATGGGAGATGCCAAAGTTTATTTTGAAAATGTTAAGATTCAAGATTCAGCTGTTATCAATGTAAAAGCATCTTTAGGTGGTATTGAACTTTATATACCCAAAAATTGGAATGTTATAAAGGAAATTGATAATAATTTAGGAGGCGTTAGTGAAGTTGGGTTCTCTGATGTTGCTGCTGATAGTCCTAGTGTTACTATTCGAGGGTTAGTTTCATTGTCTGGATTGAAGATTAATTATATATAAATTTATGGAAAACAATAAAAAGTTCACTTCTTAATTATGAAGTGAACTTTTTTTAAACAGGGGAGAATCAAAAATTCCTAAAGCAAATGAATACCATTCTCATCACATTTCTTACGAAGGTCTTCAGGCCAAACAGCAGCTTGAACCTCACCAACATGTGCTTTACCAAGCAATAACATACATAGACGTGATTGTCCGATACCACCACCAATTGTATATGGTAGTTCTCCAGCTAGAAGCATTTTATGGAATGGAAGACTTTCACGGTCTTCAGCGCCAGCAATCTTCAATTGTTCTTTCATTGATTCTTCAGAAACACGGATACCCATACTTGAAATTTCTAGGGCCTTTTGTAATGGCTCATACCAAAATAAGATATCACCGTTTAGTTTCCAATCGTCATAATCAGGGGCACGTCCGTCATGTCTCTTACCACTCTTCATAGCACCACCAATTTGCATTAAGAAGACACAGCCAAGTTCTTTACAAATAGCATCTTCACGTTCTTTAGGGGTCTTATCAGGCCAGCGGTCCTCTAGTTCTTGGGTTGTAACGAAGTGGATTTCGTCTGGTAGGTGATGAACAGCTGTAGGGAATTTGTACCAAACTTCGTGCTCCATATGTTTGATGACTTTAAAGATTTGTTTAACAGTACTTTCCAAAGTTTCAGTCGTACGTTCGTCTTTAGCAATTATTTTTTCCCAATCCCATTGGTCAACGTAAATTGAATGAATGTTATCTAGGTCTTCATCTTTTCTAATGGCATTCATGTTTGTATAAATACCTTCATGCATATCAAAATCGTAACGTTTCAAAGCTAGTCGTTTCCATTTGGCCAATGAGTGAACAATTTCAATTGTTTCTCCGGGGATACCTTTCATAGTGAAGGAAACAGGGGATTCGACACCATTTAGGTTATCGTTAAGTCCAGTACCTTTTTCGACCATCATAGGTGCTGATAAACGAGACAAGTTTAGTTCTTTACCAAATTCATCTTGGAAAGTTTCACGAATATATTGAATAGCTTTTTGTGTTTCTTTAACAGATAGTTTTGGATCGTAGTCCTTAGGTATAATCAAGTCCATAATAATTTCCTCCAAGTTAGGTTGATTCATTAATCAACCTGTTTTATATAATAATTGCAAAATAAAAAAGTCTTTCGTCCCAGTTATTAAACTAATAATAACTGGGACGAAAGACTTTTCGCGGTACCACCCAAGTTGTCTATATAAAAATAGACCACCTCAATAAGAGCACTAACATGCTCCACCGATGGTAACGTACCGGTTAACGTCTGAACTTACTTTGATTACTCATTTTAGCCAGAAACATAAGAAAGTGTTATTCAAACAATCCATTTACCGATTGGGTTCTCACCAGCCCCAACTCACTGTCAGTGTGGAATGTCTTACTCTTCTTTCTTGTCGTTTTTATCTTGTGACACTTATATTAGCATGTTTTTTGAAAATGTAAATAATAAAATTTGAAATTTATTAATCTTTATTTGATTTATTAGATTGAATTTAATTATAAAGACCCATTCTTGAAGGCTTTTAATGCATTAACAAGGTAAAAAAGTTTAGTAATAATTTTCCGCCATATAAAATAATAATTGCTCCACAGATTAGATTAATAATTCGTAAAATTTTAGCGTTAAATTTATCTTTGAATTTGGTTACTACGGCATTGAGAATAAAGAACCAAAGTATTGAAGCAATTCCAACTCCGGTAATGAAAATTGGGTAACTATATGCCGGCAAAGTAACTTGAAAAGCGCCTAACATCATTGAACCATCAATAATAGCTTGAGGATTAAACCAGATAACTACAAAGGCTGATGTAATAGTTTTTATAACAGTCATTTCAGGTGTAGCCTCACCACTAATGTCGGTAGTTTGAGATCGAAGTAAATTTATTCCCATGTAAATTACGATCAAACTGCCAACTAAAAGTATAACTAATTGTAACCATTCAAATTTTTTCATGATAGCACCAATGCCAAAGAAACAGGCGAATGCTAATGAAATGTCAAAAATAATAATGATTAAAGCTGTCAAAAATGATTTTCGTTTCGTTTGTGTCAAAGCTGCATTAATAACAAATAGATTTGCCAAACCGATTGGTGCATCATATGCAATCCCCATAGTTAATCCTTGTAAAAAGAAATTCATGATTAGCCCCCTTTACCAACCAAATGATGTGTTATATATTGACTACATTAATGATTATATGGATATTCTAATTCAATGTAACCAACCAAATCTAAGGTATTTACCCAACCAAAAGGAGCAAATGATGAAACGAATTGATCCAATTCAAATCAATTGGAAACCAGCTAAAAATAAAGTGATTCCTGTTTACAAACAAATTATTCAATATGTTTGCGACAGAGTAGCTAGTGGAGAGTGGGTTATTGGGGCTAGATTACCGTCTCAACGGACAATGGCAAAATTATTTAATGTTAATCGTAGTACGATTTCAATAGCAATTGATGAGTTAACATCATACGGTATTATTTCAGGAAAATCTGGTGCAGGAACTCAGATAGTCAGTAATACTTGGGCTTTGATGTTACCAACCAAACCGAGTTGGAAAAAATTAATTTCATCAGGCTACTTTCAAGAAAACAATTATCGTCTACAACAGATTAATCAGCTTGAGTTTGAACCCAATATTGCACGTTTAGGTACGGGAGAATTAGATCTACGTTTATTTCCTCAGAAGATGTGGACGGAAGTATTACAAAAGATGAGTACCGAGATAACTTCTTGGGGGTATGCGGAACCGTTGGGAATCCTGGAGTTACGAGAGGCAATAGTAGAACATATGCGACAATTTGGAATCAATGTTTCTACGGAGAATATCCTAGTGACCTCAGGTGCACTGCAGGCTTTACAACTAATTGCTTCATGTATGTTAAAAGAAGGAAGTACTGTTTTTACAGAAGCACCAACCTATCTAAAGTCACTTCAAATGTTTCAATCAGCAGGATTAAAGTTAAATGGAATTACGATGGATCACGATGGTTTAGAATATTGGAAAATTAAAAACCAAATTAAAAATTCGGAGTCATCGATCCTTTATACTATTCCCACGAATCAAAATCCAACTGGAATAACGATGTCTGATATTCGACGCAAAGAATTAATGGATTTTTGTATAAAAAATAGGCTACCAATTATTGAAGATGGCGCCTATCAAGAGTTATGTTTTGATAATGATCAATTCAAACCACTGAAATCAATTGATGATAACGGAATGGTGATGTATTTGGGCAGTGCTTCTAAAACGTTAGCACCAGGTTTGCGGATTGGTTGGGTAATTGCCTCAAAACCAGTTATTCAACGTCTAGGGGATGCTAAAATGCAGATGGACTATGGTGCCAGTTCTCTATCACAGCTTGTCTTTGCAGAATTTTTAAAGAGTGGAAAATATAGCTCATATTTAGTTGATTTGAAAAAGACATTAAAGAAACGCCGTGATAATGCGTTGGAATGTCTTACTAAATACTTTAGCCAATTAGCTACATGGAATAAACCTATTGGTGGATTTTACATTTGGTTAACATTTAACGAAAGTATTGAAGTAGATGATATTTTTGAACGAGCATTGAAAAAGAAAATTCTTTTAAATCCTGGAGATATCTATGATTTTAAGCATAATCGTTCGATAAGGATATCTTTTGCATATCTTGAATGTGACGAGTTCAAAGAAAGTATTAAAAAATTAGCCCTTTTGCTTATGGATAAATAAATATTAATCAAATATGTTGACTTTTTTAGTCAAGTAATAAAATGTTTTTATTTCAGGAACCCCGTAAAATTGTATAAAAGGGGAAAATGAGATGATGAAGAGAAAAATTTTAATATCAATTTTACTTAGCATGATATTGATTTTCACAACCACCAGTCTTGATAGAAATACATCAAAAGAAAATTCTACAAGTGAAGTGATCTCCAAAATCATTCCTGAAAATATAACCGCTGAGGCTGCAGTAACACCTTATCATGAGCCAACAGCAGATCCGGTTATCTTACTATTTATCTGGTTAACTTCTGGTTATGATTTACAACCAGAAAATCAGTATACATATGTAAATAATCCCAAGACGCTATATACGGATGCTGGTCGATCAGTTCTGGATGTGTTGTTGGGATTAACAGATACTCCACACTACACTTGGTATCAATCAACTGATGGAGTAACTTGGACGCAGATGTCCTCACAAACAGGTAAAAATTTGACGGTAACACCTAATAAAGTGGGAACGGTTTATTATCAACAAAGAACTCAGTGGTATACATTGTTTGCAACCGCTTTAAGTCCAACGGTTTATTCTAAAGTTGCGTTTGTAACTACTTTTGATGCGCCAGTTAAAGCTACGAGTTTAAAAGTAACAGCCGATAGTAATTATCTCTACAATAATCAAGAAAATGCGGCAACTACTTTTGCTAGAGCAACGCCGACACCAATCAATGCAACCGGAAATGTAACTTGGTCAATTGATGATACTAGTTTGGCGACAATTGATAGTAAAACGGGTCTAGTAACAGCTAATACAAATAAGAAATCGGGGACGGTCAAGGTTACTGGTACAATGACCAACCATGATGGTACTAGTGTTACTGACTCAGTAAATATAAAAATTGGTGGAGGATTAGATGATCAGACAGTTACTGAAGGTCAAAAGGCCACCTTCTCAATTCAGGGAAAATTTGATCAAAAACCGACTTCAGTAGTTTGGCATCGAGTATCTACTAGTGGGCAAGATACAGTTGTTGATAATAGTGGAAATAATATGACTTATACGACTCCAACAACGACCGCTAGTGATAATGGAAGTAAGTACTACGCTGTCATCACCATTACTTCTGGTTCAAGTACTAGTACGATTACCACCAATCAAGCACTATTAACAGTAAATAAAAATGTAACACCAGCTGTAACTGTAACTAACACTATTTTTAATAATAGTTATAACGACCACGATTCTGGTAATACAACAATTAATAATGTAGCCAAGGGCGATAAAGTTAGTTATCATGCTAATTTGAATGATACTAATACAAATTCTTCGATGACGAAGGCCACATTTAGCTTAACAATACCGGTTAATTCTACTGTTGAAGGCTTGAAAGTGAACAATCAAGATTATCATGATTATACTGTTACGTCAGATACTGAGAATATGTATATAACGATAAATAATCTTAATTTTTCTAGTAGTAAGCAACTTACAATCCAATTAGATACAACAATTGGCGATACGCTCACTTCCAACTTTGTTTCAAAAAGTTCTTTGAGTGGTTTTGACAATTCAAATAATAATGTAGTCACTACCAAAGGACAAAATACGAATTTGAATTTTGCTAACAATAGTATTGTTTTAAAAGCCAATGATTGGGATTATGGAAATATTAATGCCTATACTTATCAAAAATTAATAAACAGAAATAAATTAGCTAGCAGTCCATTGGAAGTTACTGATAACAGACGTGAGAAAAAGGCTCTGAAACTCTATTTGGCTCAAAGCTTGCCATTTAAGTCAGGTCAAAATGAACTTCCTTCAGAATTGCGATATTATCAAAATGATGGTACGTATAATATTCTAAATTCCGAAGGAACACTTGTTTCAGAGACGGTTGAAGGGGAAAGTTTAAACTCCGTAAACTGGGAAGATAGCGAAGGTCCACAACTTTATATAAATAATGTTATAACGGCACCAGGAAATTACTCGACTAGTTTGGAATGGTCATTAGTAGAATCCATTTAGATACAATATTTTTTTAGGTTTTAATAAACCAAAATAAATAGTCTGTATTGATTATCAATTGTGTTTGAAAAAACATAGTTGATTTCAATACAGACTATTTTCATATTAAATTTAAGATAGAATCGCAATTCAAATAAATAGACATGTATAAACATGTGTATTATTCTACTTACAAATATAATTGTGAGGTAAGAATAATGATATTTTATTCAATTAATCTGGCAATTTTTATTATTTATAGTTTATTTACTAATACCTATTATAAAAATCATAAAGTATATTTCTGGTTGGTTCTAGTTCATTTGACCTTATTACTAGGATTACGTTCCAGTGTAGTGGGGACTGATACCAGTCAGTATGTAGGATTCTATTTGGAACAAAATACAGGATTTAATGGTAATGGAACATTGGTATATTCATCGTTGAGTAACTTCATCAACTGGATATCGAATGGTAATTACCATGTCTTTTTATTTGTATTGTCATTAGCAACAGTATTTTTTATTTTAAAATCAATTGAAATTCTTGATAATGATCCGGATTTAATGTTTTGGAGTGTCTTTATTTATCTAACTTTTTATTTTTATTTTGAAAGTTTTAATATTCAGAGACAGATGCTAGCCATATCTATGACCATGTTTTCGATAGCACTCTTATCAAAGAAGTGTTATTTTGAATCAGGATTAATGATAGTACTAGCTATTGGCATTCATAGTACAGCCATATTTGCATTGATTGGATTTTTAATTTGGATGGCACGCAAAAACAGAATAACCTTTATAGCAGTTGTTTTACTGGCGGCTTTATCAAATTTATTCTTGAATAAGTTGCTAAATAATTTCTCACAAATTTTTGATCATTATCAGATGTATACGGATGCGGTTTTGGAATCAGGTGGTGGAACCCTATTACTAGGCGCTTTTTTGTTGTTATTGGTAATAATAACAGTAATATTCATAGATATATCTGATGAAAAAATTATGAGTTTTGCGCTTTTTATGACGACGATTGGTGCAATATTATTTATTTTTGGTTCCAAATCACAATTGATTATTAGAATGGCTAATTATTTTGCAATATATGCGATAATTTTTATACCACAAGCAATAATTAAGTTAACTGCTAGGTTTGATCAAAGAATTGTTAAGACTGTTTTAGAAGTAGTTGTAATAATTGTCGGGTTAGTAATCTTTTATTATAAATTAAGTCATAATTTGGGAGATATTATTCCATACAGTTTAAACGCATTATGAAATGAATACCACTGGTAATCGCGGCAGACGGTTACGGGTGGTATTTTTTTGTGGTCCAGAATTATATATTGGAAAAATATGATGAATGATACGAATTGTAATAAAAAAACATTTTATTACTAATATGTTTAAACACGTATTATTATTTGCCGTACTACAAAGAAAAAATATCTTTTGTAGGAAAAAGTGGTTGGAGGAAGAAACTGTGAAATCTGAAAAAACTACTAATACGATAAGTATCCTTGAAGCTTTAGATGTTTTTCGTAAACACATCAAAATGGTGATCGTCACTACACTCATTTCGGTATTTATGACGGGATTTGTAACATTTTTGGTTATCGTCCCCAAATATGAATCAACAACCGATATTTTGATTAATCGTAAGTTATCTGATGACCTACAAACAGCTCAATTTCAACAGGTTCAAGCCAATGTGCAGCTGATCAGTACTTATAAAGATATTATAACTAGTCCAACGGTGCTGGATGTCGTTGCTCAAGACATGAATAAATATCCGGGTTATCCGGGCTCAGAATCAGAGCTTAGGAAGGCTATTTCAATTACGAGTCAACAAAATTCGCAAGTGTTTTCAGTAACAGCCAAATCTACCAATGCTAAAACGGCTGCAGCAATTGCGAATGAAACAGCCAGTGTTTTTAAACAAAAAATTGGAAAAATCATGAGTATCAATAATGTATCAATTGTTTCAACTGCAACGCCAAGTCAAATTCCATATAGTCCTCATAAATGGCTGAATCTTTTAGGTGGTTTGATTGTAGGTTTGATTCTTGGAATGGGATTGGCATTGATACGTGAAGCGACCGACAAAACAGTTCTTAATGAGTCATTCTTAACCGATACAATGGGATGGTTAAATTTAGGACAAGTTGATGAAATTAATAAACCCAGACCAGTGCATGATGTATCCGCAAGTATGGCCAGTGGTGCAATTTTAAAAGATCGGAGTGATAAGTAATGTTCAATAAAAGAAAGAAATTAAATGACTTTAGTCAAAAATACGGTGTTAATTTAATTACTTATACAGATCCTAGAAATTCTGTTGCTGAACAATTTAGAACGATCCGAACTAATATTCAATTTACGGCAGTTGATAAGAAGATAAAGTCGATTGTTTTCACGTCGTCAGCACCATCTGAAGGTAAGTCAACAGTTAGTAATAACTTTGCGATTACTTGTGCTGATCAAGGCAATAAGGTCATTTTGCTAGATACAGATCTACGGCGTCCAACAATTCACAAAACATTTGGGTTGAAGAACAATTTAGGACTATCAAATTATTTATCTGGTAATGCCAAACTAAACGAAATAATTCAATCGTCATCAATACAGAATCTATATGTTGTAACTAGCGGACCAATTCCACCAAATCCGGCTGAATTAATCGGCAGTGATAGATTAAAGCACTTGTTACAAGAATTGGGAAAAGAATTTGATCTATTAATTTTAGATTCACCACCAGTTAATACGGTTACGGATACACAAATTCTGGCAACTGTGACTGATGGAGTAGTAATGGTTGTGCCACAAGGAATTGCTACCAAATTGGATGTTCGTCATGCTAAAGAATCTTTGGAATTGGTTCATGCCAATATTATCGGAGCAATTATGAATCGAGTAACAGTTCAGAAAACAGGTTACTACGGGATGAATTACGGAGCGTATAGATAGAAATATCGGCTCTTTTAAATTAATGGGAAATTTAAAGGAGGCTTATATATGGAATATTGGAAAAGTTCTATTAATGCTGGATATCAACAACAAAGATACATTTATCGATTTGCAAAACGTTGTTTTGATTTTTTTGCCAGTCTAATGGGGTTAATAATATTATTACCAATTTTTTTGGTTATTGCTATTGCGATAAAGATTGATGATCCGCATGGTCCAATTTTTTATCAGCAAGTACGAATTGGAAAAATGCAAAAAAAGTTTCAAATGTTCAAATTTCGTTCAATGTGTGTTGATGCAGACCAAAAATTAAATCAATTGACACAAAAAAACGAAGTTGCTGGAGCAATGTTCAAAATGAAACATGATCCTAGAGTGACAAAAGTTGGTCATTTTATCCGCAAATATAGCCTGGATGAATTGCCACAATTATTAAATGTAGTGTTGGGTCAAATGAGTTTAGTAGGTCCTAGACCACCATTGCCTAATGAGGTTAATCGTTATGATATGTTCGATATTCAACGATTGAATGTTAAACCTGGCTGTACAGGATTATGGCAAATCAGTGGACGGAGCAATGTTAGCTTTAACGAAATGGTTTTACTGGATTGGGAATACATAAATAGCTGCAATTTTAGATTAGATTTATACGTTTTACTAAAAACTGTAGTTTTATTTTTTAAACCAAATGGAGCCTATTAATGAGGTGATATTATGAAAGTCCTAGAAATCTGTGAAGCATATGGTGGCGGAGTTAAACGCCAGGTTGATTATTTGAATCGTTTTGGACATATGAAGAATTTACAGATGATCACACTAGTCAGTTCCAAAAGAGGAGCAGAGATACCAGCTAAGTATCTAGTTGATGATCGAATGTCTGATTTTCCCAAAAAAATTTTTAAATTTTTCTCAATCTTGAAATGTTTACATAAATTAATAACGTCTAAAAAAATTCAGTTGGTTCATGCCCACAGTACAGTTGCCGGAATAACAATGGTTCTATATAAGATTCGGTATCATGACTGCCCACCGATTTTTTTTACGCCCCATGCCTATTTTTCAGAAATCAATCGAGGCAGTTTTAAAAATTTATTATTAAAACTTGCAGAAAAATTTATGAGCCATTTTTTTACTAAAGTAATTCATGTTTCCAGTGATGAAGAGAACTATGCCTTAACTAATAAATTAGTAAAAAAGGATCAGTCACTAGTAATTAATAATGGGGTTCCCTTCCATCAAATTCATAGAACACAGCATTCAGCCGTAAGCTTTGTAAATGTGGCTCGATGCGACTTCCAAAAGAATCCACAATTATTTATCAGTATTGCTCAAAAGATAATCAAAGAACGTCCTAATAGTAATTTTATTTGGGTCGGAGATGGTCCATTGTTGAATGAATGTCGAACTAAAATTATTAATCTGGGATTAAGTTCAAAAATAAAGTTTGTTGGTTATAGAAATGATCCTTATAAATATTTAGAAGATGCTGATATTTTCTTTTCTACCTCTCGTTATGAAGGACAGCCGTTTTCGGTTTTGGAAGCAATATCTGAGAAGATGCCCTTGATCATTACCGATGTGATCGGCCATACGGAATTAGTAAAAGAGAACGGGATATTGTTAACAGAAGCTATTTTGAATGATGATTCGCAATTGCTCAAAGCATTCGATTCAGTAATAGTCGCTCAAAGACAGTTTTCGGATGCCAGTTATCAGTTATTTACCAAACATTATAATGTGATAGATATGGTGAACAAAATTGAGAGATTATATCTATCCGGGGTAGTTGCATGAAATCTGTAGACGTAATCGTACCTTATTTTTATCCACCATATATTGGTGGGACGGAAACCGTCTTGAGAAAATGGAAGCAATATTTTAAGGATACTGATGGTGATCTAAAAGTTAGATTCATTCAACCCTTTGCCTATCGAGACAGCCAATTATTATCTGATAAAGATGGTTTAAGGATTCGACCTTTCAATAATAAGTTAATGAAGTATATTGGTTTGATTAATTTAGCTGCTGATTTGATATTTACAAAGTCTGATATGGTGATTGTCTTATCACCAAAGTATATTCGTTTAAGTTACAAAATTCGGAGAATTTTCCATAAGAAATACCGTATTACTAATTGGATACACTTTTCGTTAACAAAAATGTTTGTTAATAATGACAAGTATTTTAGATTGGCTGATTACCATTTAGCTATTTCCACAGGGATTAAGCAACAGTTATTGGATATGGGGATATCTGATGAGAAAATTAACACCGTTTTTAATCCGACTGATTCAAATTGTTACCAAATTAAGGCAAGTAAAGTACCAAAGTATATTTATGTAGGGCGTTTGGAATATCAACATCAAAAGAATTTACAAGAATTAATCCATGCCTTTTGCCTAGTTAGAAAAAAATTTCCAGATGCGACTTTAGAATTATGGGGAAATGGATTGAAAAAAGATACCGATCAAATCAAAACACTCGTCAAACAACTCCAACTCGATGAAGCGGTTTTGTTTAAGGGATGGTATAAGACCCCTTGGAAAGAAATTGATTCTGCAACGGCATTTGTTTTGACCTCAACGTATGAAGGATTACCGATGTCGATTCTTGAAGCAATGTCACATGGAATACCTGTGATTTCCAGCAGTATTTCCACGGGTCCTGAAGATGAGATAACTAGAGAAAATGGGATGCTTTACCATTTGGGTGATATCGAAGAATTAAAAAATAAAATGTTGGAAGTTTATCAAAAAGATTACTCTCAAGAAAAAATAACTCAATCAATTAATAGATTTTACAGTGAAAACTACTTCGCTAACTTAGTCAGAATGTTACAAGAAATGGGGTAGAGCAATGGATAAAGTTTTATCAATTGTTATTCCAAGTTATAATGCTGAAAAATTTTTGGATAATATCTTAGGAAATTTACTTATCTGTCAATCGTTGGATCAATTGGATATTTTGATTATTGATGATGGTTCAACTGATAAGACAACCTTGGTGGCTAACAAATATGTAACAGAATATCCTGCTTCAATCAGATTGATTTCTAAAAAAAATGGTGGACATGGTTCAACCATTAATATGGGAATTAAGTACGCCACAGGACGCTATTTTAAAGTAGTTGATGCAGATGATTGGTTAGATAGTGTTAATCTAGATCAATTTGTAAAGATATTAGAAGATGAAGATTCAGATTTGATTTTGACACCATTTTGGGCTTTTAACGATAAAACCCAAAATAAACATCTCAAAGAAATCAAACCAGAAGATATTGAATGGAAATATCAGTATTATTTACAAAATCAAAAAATTGAACCAGTGCCATCAATGCATACTTATACATTAAAAACCGAATTGTTACAGCAACACCAGATTAAAATAGATGAACATGCTTATTATGTTGATATTGAGTACATTCTTTATCCAATACCTTATGTGAAGACTTTTAAATTTATTGATTTACCACTATACAATTACCGCGTTAATCAAGCCGGACAATCAATTAGTTTGAAAAATATGTATAAGAATAAGCAACAGCATGATTTAGTCGTTAGTCATGTTAATGACTATATTGCAGGTCATTTGGACATTTTGAATGAGAATCAAAAAGAATTGATGATTAACCGCTTAAGTCGAATGATTGCTACACAGTTGAAAATAATTACTTTAGCTCCAATTGGTATTAAGACGAAAACTGAATTAAAAAAATTTTACCAGCATGTTCAAAAAGATTATTTCTTTGAAGCAGAGGATGTTAATTTGCCAATTCGTTTATTGATCAAATCACATTTTTATCTCTTTCCAGCAATTCATTATTTAGCAATTTGGAAAATGAATTTAATTCATTTCTAAAGGTGGCGAGAAGATGGACATTACAGCCTTAGTAGTAACGTATAATCGTTTGGATTTGTTAAAAGAATGTTTGAATGTGATTAAAAGCCAAACATTACCAGTCCAAAAAATAATTGTAGTCGATAACAATAGTAGTGACGGAACGACTGAGTATTTGCATCAGTTAGCAGATTCTAATATGAAAATTTGTTTTATGAAGAAAAATTTAGGTGGTTCAGGTGGTTTTTTTGAAGGAATAAAGTATTTTGTTGAAAACAATTATGGAGAGTATTTATGGATTATGGACGATGATACTATTCCGCAAACTGATGCTTTATCGAAACTTGTCCAAGCGGCGGGAGATAAGAACTTTGGATTTTTGGCTAGCAATGTTCGCTGGATTGATAAATCAGCTGCTGTGATGAATGTGCCTGTAGTTGATCAAAGAAAATGGAATCAAAACTCCGATAAGGATAATTTTTTACCGACTGTAATCTCAGCTTCATTTGTTTCAATATTGATTCCCAAAATAGTTATTGAGAAAGTCGGTTTGCCATATAAAGAATTCTTCATTTGGGGTGATGATACTGAATACACTTCAAGAATTAGCCAACAATTTACTTCTTACTTTGTTCCCAAAAGTATTGTGATTCATAAGATGAAACAAAATTGTGGTGTAGATATAATAACCGATCAAAGCAATCGATTAGATAGGTATTTTTATTCATTTAGAAATCGAACTTTTTTAGCTCAAAAGAAGCATGGAAAAGTGAAACTAAAATCCTATGCAGGTATGGATTGGGAATTGCTCAGAGTCATATTTGGACCAAGTGTAGATAAAAGATTTCAAAAATCTAAAATTATACTTCATGGAATGATTGCGGGGAGATTCTTCCATCCTAAAATCTCGTACTGTCGAACTTATTCAAATTAGTGAAGGTGAATAGTATGGAATATCTAATTGTAGGTTCAGGCTTATTTGGCTCAGTTTTTGCTTATGAGGCAGCTAAGAGAGGCCATCATGTAACTATTTTAGAGAAACGTGATCACGTTGGTGGAAATATTTATACTAAAGAGATTGAAGGCATTCAGGTTCATGTCTATGGTGCCCATATCTTTCATACTCAATCAAAAAAAGTTTGGGAGTATGTTAACCAATTTGCTGAATTTAATAATTATATTAATGCTCCGATTGCTAATTTTCATGATGAAATTTATAACTTGCCCTTTAATATGAATACTTTTAATAAACTTTGGAATGTAATAACCCCGCAACAGGCTCAAGAAAAAATTAATCAGCAAAAAGCACAATTAAATCTTTCTGGTCCCCCCAAGAATCTGGAGGAACAAGCTGAGTCTTTAGTAGGAATTGATGTTTATCAAAAATTAATAAAAGGCTATACCGAAAAACAATGGGGTAAAAAGGCCACCGAGTTACCGGCATTTATTATTCGACGGCTACCGGTTCGTTTTACATATGATAATAATTATTTCAATGATCCTTTTCAGGGTATACCAATGGGTGGGTATACTCAGATAATTGAACAATTATTAGATAGTCCATTAATAGATGTAAAATTGAACACTGATTTTTTGAATGATAGGGATAGTTATTTAAAACATTATCAAATAGTTGTTTTTACAGGGATGATTGATCAATTCTTTGATTATCAATTGGGAGATTTATCATATCGTAGTTTAAAATTTGAAACTGAGATTAGAGATATGGATAACTTTCAAGGTAACGCAGTAGTCAACTATACCGATAGTCAAACGCCCTTTACTAGAATTATTGAACATAAACATTTTGAATTTGGCAAAGGGAATAAGTATAAAACCGTAATAACTAGAGAATATCCAAAGAATTTCCAACGTGGTGGAGAACCTTATTATCCGGTTAATGATCAAGAGAATAAACAGTTATATTCAAAGTATGTAAATTTGGCAAAAAGTACCTATCCCAATGTGATCTTTGGTGGCAGGTTAGGCTTGTATCGTTATTACAATATGGATCAGACTATTATGGCAGCATTTGAAATCGTGAAACGTGAATTCGGCTAAGTATGAAGATAATCAAAAACTACCTGTATAACGCTTTTTACCAAATTTTTGTTCTGCTGGTTCCTTTAGTGACAATTCCTTATCTAGCGCGGGTGCTTGGTCCAACAGGAGTAGGAATTAACTCCTATACCAATTCGATCATGCAGTATTTTATTGTATTTGGCAGTATCGGTGTTGATCTGTATGGCAATCGGCAAGTAGCTTTCGTTAGAAATGATCCTAAGAAATTGACGAAAACATTCTTTGAAATATTTTTTATGAGATTGATCACCATTGTTTTATCGTATTTGACCTTTGCAATTTTCTTGGTTATTAATGATAGCTATCAAATTTATTATTTAGCACAATCAGTTTCTTTAATAGCAGCTGCCTTTGATATTTCCTGGTTTTTCATGGGCTTAGAAGACTTCTTTGTGACAGTTGCCAGAAATATCTTGATTAAACTAATCACATTAATCAGTATCTTTATTTTCGTTAAGTCATATCATGACTTGAATTTATACATCTTGATACTATCAATGTCGATGTTGTTGGGAAATTTGATCATGTTTCCAAGTTTGAAAAAGTATTTGGTCAAAATAGATCTTCATGAATTGTCGATGAAAAAGCATATAAAACCATCATTAGTTTTATTTCTGCCACAAGTGGCAACACAAGTCTACGGGGTTTTAAATAAAACTATGTTAGGAATAATGGTATCAGTTGAAGCCACTGGGTATTTTGATCAATCAGATAAGATGGTCAAAATGGCTTTAGCGATTGTTACGGCTACTGGGACGGTGATGTTGCCACATGTAGCTAGTGCATTTTCTAAAGGGCAAGTTGAAAAAACTAAATATTATTTGTATCAGAGTTTTCAATTTGTAACCGCAATAGCGATTCCAATTATGATGGGTTTGATGGCAGTAACGGCTAAGTTTGTAACTTTATTTTTTACGAAAAGTTTTTTACCAGTAATTCCAATTATGTTGATAGAATCAGTTGTCATCATGTTGATTGCTTGGAGTAATGTATTGGGAATCCAATATCTTATTCCCACCAAACAAATGAAAACCTACACGATTTCAATTGTGATTGGGGCGGTGGTTAATATCTTATTCAATATCCCTTTGATTTTAAAATGGGGTGCAGTTGGAGCAACGACCTCAACAGTTTTGGCCGAACTAGCAATCACTTGTTATCAATTGTTTTCAGTTAGGAAACAAATTCAATATAAAAAATTATTTTGGGATTTACCTAAGTATTTAATTGCTGGTGGTTTGATGTTTGAAACCATCTTTGAATTAGATAGAGTGTTGCCCGGAACTTGGAAGATGTTGATTGTAGAGATTGCTCTGGGAATTATTCTCTATGTAGTGTTATTAATAATATTTAAAGTAAAAATTATTGATGATTTCAAATCAATGATCAATGGCAAAGGGAGTAAAGAATATGAAACATATAAGTAAAAAACATATCTTGAGAAATACTTTGTTATCAGTGGTTGCTTTGATATTGATGGTGGGACTGGGATTTGGATTAATTCGATATCGTGAGGTCAAAGGTTCAATTGATAATTCATTTGATTCAGCCCAAGTACCTAACAGTCGGGATACTAATTATTTAATTAAGAATAAAAAACCAATTTCCATTCTGCTGATGGGGACTAGTGCCAGTGATTTTGATAGTTCTTATTCTGGAAAAACCGATACAATGATGTTACTTACAATCAATCCTCATACTGAAAAGACTACTATTACTAGTATTCCACATGATTTAGCAGTAAAGATTCCAGGATATAATGATCCAGCACAAGCGAGTGAAGCTTTTGAACATGGTCAGGCCAAAGCAAGTATTGAAACGGTTCAGAAACTATTAAATGTTCCAGTTGATTACTATGCTTTGATTAATATCAATGGTATGAAAAAAGTTATTGATAAGGTTGGTGGTATTGATATTAAACCGACAGCCAGTTTCAATAGTTATGGATATGAATTCCAAAAGGGTGTAAAAACTCATATGGATGGGACCAAAGCGTTAGCCTATTCAAAAGAAACGGACTCTAGCACAAATGAATACTATGCTCATGTTTCTCGTCAAGGAGAGGTATTGGCTGCCATAATGCATAAGAGTACTTCGATTCAGGCATTGATGAATCAAGATTTCATTAAGACTTTGACAGATGAAATCCAGACGGATATAACCTTTGATGATTTAACGACAATTATTAAAAACTATAAACATTTTACTGAATATGTTGATGATACACATATTGCTGCCACAACTAAGTCTGTTAAAGGCCAACAATTTGAGGTTGCTGATCAAAAAGAATTACAACGTATTACCGATTTGATTAGAAAAAACTTGGAATTGAAAGCTGATACTACGGGTAATGAAGGGCTTTGAATTGGATGTAAAAATAGAGTGAACAAAACATGTTCAACGTTCAAACATTAAGACAAATAGGCCCCTAGTAATCGAACTTTGATTACTAGGGGCCTATTTATTTAAGCGGAAAAAGCTATATTTATGTTCTACATATAAGTCGCAGTTTTATACTATTCTGAAATTATCTCCCAACTGGTTTTTGTTTTTTGGGGGGATTATAGACTGTTATTCCGTCAAAACACGATATAGTCCAAGATCTATCTCATGCTCTAAACGAAGTGTAAAATCAACTAATTTTGTTGGTTTACCATTAACATTTTTTTCAATAATATCTTTAGCACCTATTATCTTCGCAGATCCAAGATAATAGAAGTCAGTACCCTCAAGCTTATCGTCAGTAGATTTCCTTACAAATAACTGGATCATCCCAAAGCCCTTATGCTCAAGAATCTGATGTTCGGTAGCACTGGATGTTGATCTCCCACTTTTAGAAAACCATGGTAATGTTGAACGATCAAAAAATGTGTTCTTATATACCATTTTATTCTGAAACTTTTCAGTCTTCTTTAAAGATATAAAAACAGGAAGAAATCGTCCATCTTGTCTTAGACTATAACCACCGATACTTAAATAGTTAGGCTCATTTTTCCAATTTAACATTTTGATGACGTCTGAACGATAATATTTTTCACCAATAGTAAATCGAGAACTATATATTGTTGGATTTTGGTGTAATCTCCATAGATTTGCTTCAAGTGCATCGATAAAGTATCTTTTGAATATTGGGGAGTGTAGTATTGCTTGAAATTCAGCAGTAAACTTCCATATTCCATTAGTTCGATTGATTAATGCAACGTCACCATACTTCTTGAGTTTGACTTTTGAAAAGTAGCTCAAATCCAATACTGAACTTGAACTGTCCAAAGTTTCGTTATCGCAAAAAATATTTTGAGAGTTAAGGTCAGAAAGAATTTCCTTATCTGATAAACCGCCTTTGTGTAACATCTGCTTCAAGATCCAAGCTTCTAGTGGTCGTTGCGATATAGTGATCTCTGCAGAAATAAAACTCAAAAATGAATATTGTTCTTTATTAAGCAGGGTTGGAAAGTTATTTTCAAATTTAAGTTGCATATCGTACACAGTTCCAAATTTATGAATAATATCAACGACATTAATATTTCCCATCTTTGCAAAGTCTAATAACATAGGAGTGCGACGACCAATTTTGTTTTTAAGATTTTGATAAGAATTTTTAAATTGCTTCATGTCATTTAAGCGTACTCTGGAGACGGAATCGAGAATTCTTTTGCGTGCTACCTCTTCAAAGTGGATGGTTGAAACTCCAGATATGCTGGGACTGATGATTTGTTTACGGATTTTTTCTTTACTACTAGTATGGGAACGGTCAAATGCCATTGGAATCATGTAATTTTCATCGTAATTACCAATGAAATCTAAAATTGTGACATATTCTTTGTTTTTAAATTTACGTAAGCCACGTCCCAATTGTTGTAGAAAGATAATACTGGATTTTGTAGGGCGCATCATTACAATTTGGTTGAGAATGGGAATGTCCACACCTTCATTGAATATATCGACCGTGATGATATATTTTAGTTTGCCATCGGTTAATTGACGAACGGCTTTTTCACGTGCCTCAACTGTATCTTCGGCCGAAACAAATTGAGCATTGATTCCTCTATTTGTGAGTTTAATAGCTAATTCGTATCCTTCAGCTATTCGACTAACGAAAATTAAACCATGAACATCTTGTGGACCGTAGTAGTGAGTTTTATCGATTATATAGTCGACACGTTCGTTGGATATAAGGTGTTTAAGACTGGTTTTATCGTCTATAATCTCACCATTTCTTTCATAATCTGTAACACCAATATAATGAAAAGGTGTAAGTAAATCGTGGTCCAATGAATCTAATAATGAAATTTCATAGGCTAAATGGTAATCAAAGTATTCATAGACATTAGTTCCATCAGTTCGTTCAGGAGTGGCCGTCATTCCAAGCATGAATTGAGGTGTATAAAAATTCATTAATCTTTGGTACATTGATTCTCTTGTACCTGCTTGGTTTTGACCAACACGATGGGCCTCATCGATAATAATATAATCAAATGCGTTTGCCCCTAATTGTTCACAAATTGATTTTTTAGAAACCATATTAACTGTTGCAAAAAGATAACGAGCGTTAAATTCTTTTTGATTACCACTAAGAATTCCGTAATCGCTATCGGGACCACCCAATATTTCTTTGAAGCTAGACATAGCCTTACGTAAGATTTGTTCACGATGAACAACAAATAATAAACGTTTTGGTTTAAATTGTTGAACATCAAAGGCAGCTAAATAGGTTTTTCCGGTACCAGTTGCTGCAACCACTAAGCCTTTTTTAGCGTGTTCTTCATCGCGTAGATGTTTTAAAGCATTCAGAGCTGATTCTTGCATTTCGTTAGGGATTATTTTTCCCAGATTATTAGTTTTTACTTTGGGCTGTGATATTGGTAAATTTGGTTGCCAAGTTTGGCGGTAATCATTTATCCATGAAGTGTTTAGTGGAGTTGCTTGTTTCCAAAGATTGTCTAATTCATTTTTGATGTTGCAAACTATCTCTCCACGTTCAGTTGAAGTTATGCGGAGATTCCATTCAAAATTTTTTTTCAAAGCATTTTGTGTCAAGTTAGAGCTTCCAATCAAGATGCTCTTATAATCTTCATGATCAAAATAATAGGCTTTTGTATGAAATCCTTCTTTATTTAAAATTCGAACATCAAGATTTGGAATTCGCAATAAGTCATCAAAAACATTAGGATTGTTAAAATTGAGGTAGGTTGAAGTAATAAGCCTGCCATGTACTCCATGTTTAGCGAGATCAGCTAGAGTACTCTTTAAATCCAGCAAACCGCCCAAAGTTACAAAAGCAACGGCGATGGTGAATGATTTGGAGTTATGCAGTTCCTCTTCTAAAGTTTCGAGTACAGATCCATTGTGATTAGTTACCAATGCTGGTTGATAGGGAGATAATGATTGTGTGGTGTTATCTATAAAGCCAAAATGAATTCCTTGATTAATTTCGTGTTCAGTATTCATAGTTAAATCTCGTTTTAGCAAATGTTTTAATTTTATTCATATAGCCATCTCCGTCAAAATTAATCTAATAAGGCCAGTATATCAGAAGAAGGACATATCGATTGTTGGTGATGATTCTTCAAATTAGTATGTGTTAAGTTATACTAATAAAAAACATTTAAGGAATATATTATGTATCAATATAATAAACAATTAAATAACTCGGAAACTAATTATTTTATAGTTGACTCCAGTTCTAGTGCTGAACACAATGATGTCGATTTTAAATTTTATAGTTACCAAAATAAAAGTAATAAACAAATAACAACTGGCGATCTATTCATTTATCGAAGATCTGGGAGTGCGTCCGAATGGGGTAATGAGTTTTATTTGTATGGTGCAGGTGAGTTCGGTGAAGTAGCTGGTGAAGACCCCGAAACTGGTAGTAACTTGGTTACTATCAAAAACCCTTATTTGTTCTCACATCATTTAATGAAACAAAACTTACGAACTTTTGATTGGAAATTTAGAAAATTCAAAGGAAAGTGGTCGAATTTCTTCAACATGAATGGTATCACCCAAATCTCTAAGGCTGACTTTGTTGGTTTACTTGAGCGGCAGAAAAATATGGTACCTGATGAGCCTGAGTTGTCTCCTGAAGAGGAGTCGATTGCTGTAAAGTGTTATCAAGCAGAAAAAATGGAATCATATTTTATCAACGATGAAGTCAAAGGAATATCTACTTTTAATGCAGTAAATAAATTTTTCTCTGATAAAGTAAAATTTAATAATCATTATAAATCAGTACTTGTAGCAAACCAGGATGAATCTGAATTGATTGCTACGAGAATTGTTCCTTGGGACGATGATAAGAATACTCGTTTGGATGCCCGCAATGGTATTTGCTTATCAAAATTATTCTCTGAAGCTTTTACAAAGGGATATTTTACATTTACCGATCAAGGACATATCATTGTTTCGGATACGGCGTCATCAAATCCAGAGATTAATCAATTATTAGATAAATATAAAAGTAGAAAGATATACATGAATAAAGAATATTCTCCTAATAAAAATTATTTACGATATCATCGTGAGCATATTTTTAAACAATAATCCTATTGACGAATCATTGAGTCCTTTGTATGATATGTACAACAACTTTTAAATAAGTCCAGTGAGGCTTAGAAGGTAAACAAATAGGGTATTAAACTCTAAAACAAAAACTTTCTTTGTCTGCTGGCAAGGAAAGTTTTTTATTGCTACATATCTAATTTGCTTAAATTAATTTAATATATGTATTCGTTTTATTAGAAATATTCTAATAAACGTATTGACTATTCACTAGCTTGTTTGTATTATAGGAACAATAACTTTTAATGGGACCCAGTGAGGTCTTGAAAGCGAAAGCACTACAGAGAGGACTCTCTGAGTTAAGCGTACTGGTGAAAAGTTTTGAAATTTGAATTTTTAATGAGATCCAGAGAGGTCCCGAAGGTTCAGTCTAAATCAATCGTCTAAGACAAAAACTTTAGGGATGCTTATCGGCATCCCTTTTTATGTACCAAATTTTTATCAATTCGGAGGACAAATATGAAAAGATACCTAGTTTTTGAAGATGGAACATACTTTGAAGGTACGGCTTTTGGCAGCGACACAGAAACAATCGGTGAACTTGTTTTTACAACAGGGATGAGCGGATATCAAGAAGCAATTACTGATCAATCATACAATGGACAAATTATTAATTTCTGTGCACCAATGATCGGTAATTATGGTGTTGCTAAAAAATTTAATGAATCACAAAGGCCTACCATTATGGGCGTATTAGCCCGAGAAATAACCGATGTCACAGGAAATTATCAAAGTGAAATGACAATCGATGAATTCTTAAAGCAAGAAAATGTCCCCGGTATCCGACGAATTGATACACGTGCAATTACTCTAAAAATTAGAAGAGCTGGCTCTTTGAAGGCAGCAATTGTCGACGATTTAGACTCAGGTTTAATTGACCAACTCAGTACTTGGCAATTAGACGATCACCAGTTACAAAAAAGTATTACCCCCAAACCAACTACTTATGAAGGCAGCGGCAAACATGTCGTTGTTTTGGATTTTGGCTATAAAGAAAGCATCGTTTCGGAATTAACAAAACGTTGTTTAAAGGTGACGGTTGTACCTGGAAATACGTCATTAGAAGAAATTGAAAAACTAAACCCTGACGGAATACTTTTGAGCAATGGACCTGGAGATCCTACAAGACATACTGATGTTTTACCAACGATCGTAGAATTAGAAAAAAAATATCCACTCTTTGGAATCTGTATGGGTCATCAATTGCTGTGTCTAGCCAATGGTGCAAGTACATTCAAGATGAAGTTTGGGCATCGTGGATTTAATCATCCGGTTAAAGATCTATCAACGGGTCGAATTTATTTTACATCACAAAACCATGGGTATGCTGTGAATGAAGAATCAGTTAAACCGACTGAATTAAAGGTTACTCAAATCGAGTTAACCGACGGAACTGTCGAAGGAGTTGAGCATAAAAAATATAATGCTTTTTCTGTTCAATTTCATCCAGATGCTAAGCCAGGACCACATGATGCTGATTTCTTATTTAACAAATTTTGGGACATGATTAATAAATAGTTGGGGGAAAATAAATTGCCAAAAAGAACAGATATTAAAAAAATTATGATTATTGGTTCTGGTCCAATTATTATTGGTCAGGCTGCTGAGTTTGATTATTCTGGGACACAAGCATGTTTAGCACTAAAAGAAGAAGGTTATGAAACAGTCTTGATTAACTCCAATCCAGCGACTATCATGACTGACAAGCACATTGCTGATAAAGTTTATATTGAACCAATCACATTAGAGTTTGTGGAAAAGGTTTTAGTTAAAGAGCACCCTGATGCGATTATCCCAACACTTGGTGGACAAACAGGCCTAAACATGGCTGTTCAACTGCAAAAAGCTGGGATTTTGGATCAACTAGGAATTGAAATTATTGGAACTAAGTTGGCTACCATCAATGAAGCTGAAGATAGAGAAGAATTCAAAGAACTAATGAAACAACTTCATGAACCCGTGCCAGCCTCTAAATCGTCTTATACTTATAAAGATGCCAAAAAATTTGTTGATGACATTGGTTTTCCTGTTATCATTCGTCCAGCGTTTACTATGGGTGGAACCGGTGGTGGAGTTGCTCATGATTATGAAGAATTAGAAGAAATTGTTGAACGTGGTCTCAAAGCGTCGCCATCAACCGAGGTCTTGATCGAGCAGAGTATTGCAGGTTTTAAAGAAATTGAATTTGAAGTAATGCGTGATAGTGCCGATAATGCTTTAGCTGTTTGTAATATGGAAAACGTTGATCCAGTTGGAATTCATACTGGTGATTCTATTGTTGTGTCACCAATCCAAACTTTGACGGACCCAGAAGTACAGAAGTTACGTGATGTTTCTTTGAAAATTATTCGAGCATTAAAAATCGAAGGTGGCTGCAATGTACAATTGGCCATTGATACAAAAACTAGCAATTACTACATCATTGAAGTAAATCCCCGTGTTAGTCGTTCCTCAGCTTTAGCTTCTAAAGCAACTGGTTATCCGATAGCCAAAATTGCGGCCAAAATTGCGGTTGGTTTAACTCTGGATGAAATCGTTAATCCAATTACGGAGAAAACTTTTGCTCAATTTGAACCAGCACTGGATTACGTAGTTTGTAAGATTCCTCGTTGGCCATTTGATAAGTTTTCCAAAGCTGATAGAACGATTGGTACACAAATGAAGGCCACTGGTGAGGTAATGGCATTAGGTAGAAATATCGAAGAAGCCCTTCAAAAAGCCGTTCATTCGTTAGAAATTGATCAACAAGATTTGATAATGGATTCGTTGGCTGAACAATCATTAGAGAGTTTGAAAGAATATGTTCAAAATCCTACTGATGACCGTCTGTTTTATATTGCTGAACTATTGAGAAGGGATGTTTCGTTTGAAACTATTAATCAATTAACTGCTATAAATCCCTATTTCTTGGCGAAAATAAAAAATATTGTTGATTATGAAAAAGTTTTGACCGAAGGAACTTTAGACAAAAATATTGTCTATGAGGCTAAAAGATTAGGCTATTCTGATAAGACTATTGCGCGTTTGAATAATTTGGATGAAGATATTATTCGTCATTTTCGAAAACAAAGTGATATTTTACCTACTTATAAAATGGTTGATACATGTGCAGGTGAATTTGAAGCTGAGGCACCATACTTTTATAGTACTTATGAAACAGAAAATGAATCACAACGAATGTATGACAAAGCAGTTTTGATTCTTGGTTCTGGGCCGATTAGAATTGGTCAGGGAATTGAGTTTGATTATTCAACTGTTCATTGTGTCAGAGCCGTTCAACAGATGGGATATAAGGCAATCGTTATTAATAATAATCCTGAGACAGTTTCAACAGACTATTCGGTTGCCGATAAATTATACTTTGAACCTTTAACTTTGGAAGATGTTCTAAATGTTTGTGACTTAGAACAACCAGTAGGTGCCATTGTCCAATTCGGTGGACAAACGTCAGTTAATTTAGCTGAGCCGCTAAAAGAAAATGGTATCAGAATTCTTGGTACACAAGTAGAAGATATTAATAGGGCGGAGGATCGAGATTTATTTGATCAAATAATCAAGAAACTGAATATTCCTCAACCGACTGGTGGAACGGCAACTTCCCAAAAGGGTGCTTTAGATGTAGCTCATAAAATTGGTTATCCAGTTTTGATTCGTCCTAGCTATGTTCTAGGTGGACGTGCTATGGAAATAGTGAGATCTGATCAAGAGTTAGATAAGTATATGCATGAAGCCGTACATGTTTCAAATGATCATCCAGTTTTGATTGATACTTACTTAACTGGAAGAGAATGTGAGATTGATGCCCTCAGTGATGGTAAGGATGTTTTGTTGCCAGGAATTATTGAACATATTGAAAGATCCGGAGTTCATTCTGGAGATTCGATGGCGGTTTATC
This sequence comes from Companilactobacillus nuruki, assembly GCF_002872255.1. Taxonomy (GTDB): domain Bacteria; phylum Bacillota; class Bacilli; order Lactobacillales; family Lactobacillaceae; genus Companilactobacillus; species Companilactobacillus nuruki. Next base: position 18,670 of record NZ_NIPR01000005.1, on the reverse strand, counting down.
CACCACAAAATATTTCTGATGAGGTACAAAACCAAATTGTGAATTATGCTAAATTGTTAGCTAAGGAACTGAAGTGTATCGGTATCATGAATATTCAATTTGTAATTCATGAAAATCAAGCCTATGTCATCGAAGTAAATCCGCGTGCAAGCCGAACTGTGCCATATTTGAGTAAAGTCACAAGTATTCAAATGGCAAGAATTGCCACTAAGTTAATATTAGGAGCTGATTTTGAAACATTGGGATTAGAGCCAGGGCTAGAACCGGAATCACGTTTGATTCATGTTAAGGCGCCTACTTTCTCCTTCAATAAATTGAAAGATGTTGATAGTGCCTTGGGACCAGAAATGAAATCAACTGGTGAGGTCATGGGATCAGGCATTGATTATACAGAGGCATTATATAAAGCTTTTGAGGCTACTAATCAACATATTAAAGATGCAGGTAATGTATTAATTACCGTGAATGATAATGATAAAAAAGAAGCCTGTGGTTTAGCAAAACGATTCCATGATGTTGGTTTCCAAGTTTTGGCTACTAAAGGAACAGCACAATATTTAAACGATTGTGGTATTAAAGCCAAGGTAGTACCTGAGGTGGGACAAGCCAAAGAGGATATTATTTATTATTTGGGTCACAACAAGATTCAACTGTTGATCAATACCTTGGGCGAGAGCAGGAGTCATCATTCAGATGGGTATATTATTCGTCAGAATGCAGTACTAAATTCAGTACCATTGTATACATCTCTTGATACTGCCAATGCAATTTTAAAAGTGTTAGAAAAACGTTTTATTAGCGTTAATCCATTATAAAAAAGCTGATCTGGCGACTATTTTAATAGTTGCTAGATCAGCTTTTTTTATTCCAAAGATTTAATTGAGGATTATTTATTAATTAATTCAACACGACTGTGTCCATTGCCAAGCTTTTTAATAAGCAATTGTTGGCCTATCGTATTTTTCATTGACTCGACGTGACTGATTACACCGACCATACGATTTTGACCAATTCGCTCCAAGGCTTCCATAGCTTTATCAAGCGTTTCATCATCAAGTGATCCGAATCCTTCGTCAATGAATAAGGCATCAATTTTGACACCGTTTGAAGAAGACTGAACAACCTCACTAAGTGAAAGGGCAATTGATAGAGCAGCAATAAAGGTCTCACCACCAGATAGAGTTTTTGATGAACGAACAAAACCGGTATCCCCATCAAAGACGTTAATATCTAAACCATGATCGGTACGCATATCAGAAGCATCACTGGCAAGAACGAAGGTATAACGACCGCCTGAAAGCAAATTTAAGAAATGTTCATTAGCGTATTTCAAAACTTGCTGTAGGTAATTTTGAACAACAAATGTTTCTAATTTCAATTTGGAATTGACGTTGCCTTTACCATTGATAACGTTATAAAGGCTGGCAATAGCATTGAATTCTTCCTTGAAGGAGCCTTGCTTTTTGACAATAGAGAGAACCCGTTGTTGAATCTTTTCTGCATCATCAAAGGCATTAGTGGCACTGGTTGAGGCTTTGATTGCCGCTGTTCTTTGATTTTGAAGTTCGTCAAGGGTTTCTTTTAGAACCATTAGGTTTGGCTTTTCTTTACCTGTCAGATTGGTCTCAAGCTGTTCGATTGCTGTTGAAAGGAGTTCTTTTTCCTTATTATAACTGGCAATATCGTCTTTGAAATCAGACAACTTATCATGTTCAAGTTCTGTGATCCATTGTTTTAAGATATCAAAGTTATTTGTTTTAGCAGTGCTTGAATTTAGGGCATCATTTGTTTGGGCAGTTAGACTAGCAATTATTTCATTGTGTTGACTAAGTTGCTTTTCAATATCTTCTAGTTGTGTTTGGATTTGTTTTAAATCTATTTCGTTAGCATGAAGTAGGTTCTCTGCAAGTTTAAGTTCCTTTTGATAAGACTCGACAGCTGATTCTAATTCCTCTTTTGTTGTTTGCAATTCAAGACTAGTTACTTTCAGATCAGGAATTTCTGCCTGATATTTAGCTAGATCGGTTGACCAAGTTTCTCGTTTTGACTTGATGTTGCTTAGTTCTAATTTATTTTGATTCAACTTGGTCTTGCTGTCGGTTAACTGTTCTTCCAATTTTTTAATAGTTTGAATTATTTTTTGAGCCTGAGCTATTTCTTCGTCAAGGTTCTCCGTTGCTGTTTTGAATGATTGTTTAACATCCTTTAAGGAAAAATTCTTTGGTAATTCGATTGAGGAATCATTCAGAACAGTTTGATATGTTTCGATTAATCTTTGATCGGCCTCAGATAATTCTTGTTGCTTTTGTCTTAATTCTTTGGTTGTTTGGTCAATATTATCAGAAACTATTTGAACAGAATTATTAGCGGCCGCAAAATCTTTTTGAGATTGGTCTACGTCTTCAATTGACTTGCGAAGTTGTTCCTCATCGGCGTCAACGATCGTTGCTGCATAGGGGTGTTCAATGGAACCACAAACTGGACAAGGCCTATCATCGACAAGCTCTTTTCGTAATTGCGCTATCATCAAAGATTGACGGTTTCTTTTCTTGGCTTCATAGTCTACTTGAGCGGTGTTTAATTGATTAGATTTGATTTTGAATTCATCATTTAGTGTATTTAGGTTATTCTGAATTCTTGATAAATCTTTATTGAGAGTTATTTGATTATTTACTAGTGGCGTAAGTCTATCAAGATACTCATCACGTTCGCTGATTAACTTGTCCTTATTGTTTTGAAGTGTCTCTACAGAAACAATATTTTTATTTTTTTCATCAATTTGTTGTTGTAAAACAGATATTTCATTAATCTTTTCCTGAACGGATATTTCAGCATTGTGTAATTTTGGTTTTAGATTAAGCAAGTTTTGGATGAGTTCTTCAGAATGATGAACGTTGTTGATCAATATGACCAATTCTTGGGATTCTTTGTCTTTTTGATCAAAAAGATCTTTTTGGGCATTCAATTTATCTAAATTTGTTTTTGCCTGATTAAATTTAGTTTTGACGGTCTGTAAAGATTTCGAGATATCGGCTTTATTTTGAGAAATCTTTAATCTCTCAGTTTTTGCTTTTTCCAAGTCACGAATAACTTCACTTAAAGGTTTGGCCCATTCCAATTCAGTAACATGTTCTTTTTTCTGAATAATCATGTCAGACTTTGAGACAATTTGGGTTTGATATTTACGTTTATTAGTAGTTAGGTCATCGAATAACTTTTGAATATTCTGGGCGTTTAAATAATTTGTATTAGCTATTTTCCAAGAATCATTGATTTTATTTTCTTCTGTTTGGGTTGAAAGCAGAATATTGTGGCGTTCTTTTACAATATTTTCCAAGACAGAAAACCTTTGTTCGTCAGGCGCAGCTTTTAATTCAAGTTGCTCTTGCTCAGTCCAAATAGTTGAATTAAATTGACTATTTAACTCTTGCGTATAAGTGGCATTAGTTTCATTGGCTTTGTCAAAACGTGCTTTTAGTCTGCTGGTAAAGTCTGTAAAAATTTGAGTACCAAAGATCTTTTTCAGAATAGCTTCTTTATCATTGGTTGAAGATTTTAAGAATTCAGAAAAATCATTTTGTGGTAGTAAAATAATCTTTTTAAATTGATCAACTTTCAGCTTCAAAATGTTATCAATTTCACTACCAACATCCCTAGGTAAAGTCGCAATACTTTCCAATTCTACGCCGTTAATATCATCAACTATGGATAAATTAGCGGTTGATTTTGATATTTTTAGACCTGTACCACGCTTTTTTTGAAGTAGTTGTTCAGGGGTTCTTTCAACTTTATAAATCTTGCCATTTTGTTCGAAGTAAAAGATAACTTTGGTGGCTTTATCATTAGGAGCAAATTGGCTACGTAATTCTTTTGCATCACGGTCACTATTTGTCGTACTGGCAAATAGTGCGAAGGTCATTGCATCGAAAATGGTTGATTTTCCGGCACCAGTATCACCACCAATCAGGAAAATGGCCGATTCTTCTAGCTTGCGGAAATCAATAATGGAATGTTCGTGGGGACCAAAATAGGTCATTTCTAAGTAAACGGGTTTCATTTGTTATCTCTCTCTACTTCATTGAAGATAGTTTCAATAAGTTGTTTTTGTTGGTGTGACGGTTGTTCTTGCATGATTGTTTGAAAGAACTCTGAAACTGTTTTTTCTGGGCTTAGATCAGTAATGTCAGTCGTGAAATCTTGTTGACTCAGACTGGTAGAGTTACTTTCATAATTCAGTTCAACAACAGTACCGTAGATTTGTTCTAGCTCAGAGCGAGTATTCAATTGTACATGTTCGCTACGATCAAAGTCTTTAACTGTGATAGCGAACCAGGCCTCTTTTACTGGTTGTTTTGTATAAAAATTTTGGTCACAAAGAGTATCCCAATTTTCCTCTAATACTATTAGGTCAGTCTTTGGAGTGATGGGTTTAAAGTCGCGGGTAATTTCATCATCGATGTTAACGATATCGACCCCCTTAGATTGTCCTTTGACACGGGCTTCTTTAATGTTGAATTTAACGGGACTGCCAGAATATCGAATGTTTTTATTGGGTGAGGCAAAGCGAGTATGAATATGGCCCATCATTACGTAATCAAAATCTTTAAACTGTTCGGTAGTTAAGGTTGCCAATCCACCTACTTTTGAGGTTGTTTCACTGGTTAGGTCAATTTCCTTATCTTTATTAGGAGTCACAGAGAAGTGGGTAATTAAAATATGTCGTTTGTTAGGATCAAACTTTTTAATTATGTCTTTGATAATAAGATTCATAGCATCATTAATTGTAACGATATTTTTAACCTTTTCATCGTCAAGTCCTTGATGGTGATAGTAAACTCTGGCGTCTAAAGGGTCGAAAAAAGGCAACATAAAAATTTGAACGGTATCTAATTCAATCGGAGTGAAAGTTTCTTCTAAGAAGGTATTCAAATGAAAATTAGTATATTCCATCCATTCACGACCAGAACTCAGGCGAGTAGCACTATCATGGTTACCAGAAATGGCATAGATAGGGAAATGATTTTCTAAATTCATTTTTTTGAGCATATCGGTTAAAGCAGTAACTGCTTCGGGATTGGGCACTGCCCGGTCATAAATATCCCCAGCAATGACGATTCCATCTACTTGCTCGTCTCTAGCAATCGTTAAAATTTGTTCAAAGGCATGTTTTTGCTCATTTAAAAGTGAATATCCGTTGAGGGTCCGGCCAATGTGCCAGTCAGCGGTATGTAATAGTTTCATAGTTAATCCCTCCAATTGAATTCATTGTATCAGAGCATCTTGTTTAATGATGATTTACTTTTTTTAGTATATCATTTTGAAAGAACGTGTGTTCGAAAAAGGACATAGAAAAAGGCGATAATTAATTATCGCCTTTTTGTATTAATCATTTAAGTTATAACGTAATTTCATATGTTCAGAACCCATGATTACCATGTCTCCAAGCAATTTAGTTTGTAATTCAAAGGCTGTTTTAGCTAATTCTTCATTAGCATTTTCTAGGGCTTTTTGAATGTCTGTTTGATTTTTAATATCGGTATCAGTGTCATTTTGAATTTTACGGTAAGCACTCATAGCGTCAAGTTCATAATCATTTCTCATATCAACATACAAATCATAATCAGTATCTCCAAGTAAAGCAGTTGTACAACTTAGCCAGTACATATTGTTAAGATCGAATTTACCGGTTGCATTTTTGTAAGGAGCAGGGGTATCTTCAACATTTGTATAGAAAGGAACAACGGTATTAAAAGTGTTGGCTCCATAAGCAAGCCAATGGATACCGGCAATTTCAGCGGGAACGTTATTTCTGATTTGAAGGATGTGAACGTTATGGTTTCTGTTGATACCGATTGGACGGAAGAGTTTCTTGTCGTCTTCAGAACCATTACCATAGACGTCATATTTAGTGTTTTCAAAATGAGAACTCAAAACAAATTTAACATCTTCAATAGAAATTTTGCGATTGGCACGACGAATAAATGGCAAATCTTGTTCCATTGGATCATCAGCCGTTTGTTCAGGGCTAAAGAATTTTTGACCATACCAAGTACGAGGATTGTTGTAAACAGTATCTTTGACTGATGCGCTACCAAAGATATGTCTTAAATTATAATTTTCAAAATCAGGATTAAGATTATTTTCATCAATCAGGCTCTTTAGATCTTCTGAACAAAGAGTGTCAACTGAATCAAAATTGAAATTATCAATGTTCATACGGTTGGGGGCAACAACGTATGCGTCGTCTGGAATACGAACCGCAGCCCAGTGATGTCCACCAATTGTTTCTAACCACCAAACTTCATCGTTGTCAGCAAATGAAATTCCGTTTGGCTCATAAGTACCATATTGTTCTAGTAAAGAACCAAGGCGTTTAACACCTTCGCGAGCATTTTTGATGTAGGGAAGGACTACAGTAACAAGGTCTTCTTCACCTAATCCCCCTTCAACGAATGGATCTAATCCTAAAACACGTGAATTAGTAGTAATAGTTTCAGTAGCTGACATGGCAACGTTATCGCTATTGATACCGGCCGCTGGCCAGATACCATTAGTTAAAATTGAATTAGGGATCGACGTGTAACGTTTAGGGTTATCAGGTAGATCAACTTTAACTTTGCTAATAACAGATGTGTAAGTTTTTGGTTGGTCTTCTGGATTAACTACCACAAAACGTTGTGGATCAAGAGCCTCATGACCGTCATCGTTTCTAGAAATCATTGTGGAACCGTCAATTGAAGCATTTTTTCCTACTAAAATTGATGTACATGAACCTTTGATACGTTTTTCCATGATATGAAAGAGCTCCCTTTTATGAATTTAGTATCTTAATTATAACTGGTTTGAGATAGTTATCCAAATTGGATATTAGTTAATTGTTGATTAGTGAATAAGTATCGTAATATTCCTTTATAACAGTTTCACCAAATGATTTAACTCCTTCTGGAAATTGATTTTGTTCATCAATTAGTAAAGTTTTAATTTGATAGATAAAATATTCTCTTAAATATTGTTCACCCTTATCTAGGGAAATCTGATTAGTGTAAACATTGTCCAAGATTCCACGAATATTAATTTTATTTTGGAAAAGTAGAAACTCTGCTGAAACGTCATTAATGATTAATTTTTTAATTTGAGCATCTTTATAAAATGTGACTAAGTTCTCTAGGTAACTCTCGTATCCTTGTATGAAATTTCTATATAATTGAGGATATTTTTGTTTTAGTTCATTTTCAAACATGTCGGTTGTCGAACCTAATAACAATAGAGAATTTAGAATAGTTGATGATAAATTCTCAACCGAGGCACCCTGTGGGATAGGATACTTTGTTAAAAATTCCATATGCCTATTTATTACGGATTCAACTATCTCATCTTTATTTTTAAAATATAAATATAGTTTAGCACGACTAATATCAGCCTTCTTTGCCAAGTCGACCATTGAAAAATTAGTAAATCCTTGGATTAAAATAATGTGATTGAACTTAATAATCAGTTCTTCTTTAGGTGTCATGTGTTAATACCTCCAAAAATAATTATATCATTTCTTTTACATATTAGACACTTAATAGTATTATTTGTCTAAATTAAACAAAAAGGACATAAATTATGAAAAAAATTATTGTAACAGGTGGTACAGGTTTTGTGGCAGGTTGGGTGATTGTTGAATTCCTTAATGCAGGTTATGAGGTGTCGACAAGTGTTCGTTCAATGAAGAAAGCCGATCGTCTAGAAAAAGAAATTTCAAAGGCTGTTTCTAAAGATGAAATGAAGAATCTAAGCTTTTTTGAAGCAGATTTGACTGATGATAAAAATTGGATTGAGAATATTAAAGGGGCTCAAGGAGTAATCCATGTGGCTTCCCCAATGGGCAACGGAACTCAATCAGTTGAAGAGTTAGTTACAGTTGCGAAGAATGGGGCGTTGACAGTGTTAAAGGCCGCCAAAGAAGCTGGGGTTAGGAGGGTTGTTATGACAAGTTCTCAGGCAGCATCAACTCCTGAAAGGAACAGTAGTGAAATTCTGGATGAATCTTTTTGGACAGATATTAATAACCCTGACTTGGACCCATATCGAATTTCAAAAGTTGAGTCGGAAAAGGCTGCTTGGAAATTTGCCAATGAAAATAATATGGAATTAACTACGATTCTGCCAGGAGCAATTTTTGGACCAATCTTGTCAGATAAAGCAGTTAGTTCAAATAATGTTTTATTGAGATTATTGAATGGAATGCCAATGACGCCTAATGTACCGTTAGAAATCTCTGATGTTCGTGACTTAGCACATTTACATCGTTTGGCATTCGAAAATCCTATTGCCGTTGGAAAAAGATATTTAGCTGCTTCACAGGTTTTAACTATGGCCGAAGTTGAGAAAGTTTATCAAAGTAATTTTCCATATAAAAAAATTAAGATCCATATGATGCCTAATTTTGTTTTGAAAATAGCTGCCCGTTTTATGCCTGAGTTGCGCTCATTGGTTCCGATGCTTGATCGAAAATATCATCACACAACAGCAGCTGCAGAAGATGACTTGGGTTGGGAACAACGTGAGCCGGAAATAACGGTTTTAGATTCCGCTAAAGCATTAATAAAATATGGGATTGATAAATAATTCAAATTTTTTTAAAAATTAATTGACCTAGACCATACTCTAAGTATTATTGTTAGGTCGTTGAGAAAAAGAAAGGAATTTGATAATTATGAAGCAATTAAATATTGGTAGTACAAATTGGTCTGCATCAGCAGTCGCTTTAGGAATTATGCGTATGGAAGCTTTATCCACAAGGGATGCAGCTAAGGCCTTGGAAGCAGCAGTAGATAGTGGGATTAACTATATTGATTCTGCTGACATTTATGGAATGGGTAACTCGGAAAAAGTATTTGGTGAAGCTATGAAAGAAGCCAATATTTCACGTGATGATATATATATCCAATCAAAGGGTGGAATTGTGTTTGATCCTGCTCGTAGCCATGGGAGTTTTGTCTTTGGTAAGCGTTATGACTTTTCTAAAAAGCATATTGAAGAAGCAGTTGATGGAATTCTTCAAAGAATGCAAATTGATTATTTGGACTCTTTCTTATTACATCGACCAGATCCGTTGATGGAACCAGAAGAAATCGCTGAGGCTTTTGATGATTTACAAAAATCTGGTAAAGTTAGACATTTTGGTGTTTCTAATTTTAACCCAGAGCAATTTAAGCTAGTCCAAGAATCTGTTGATCAAAGATTATTGATTAATCAGTTACAATTTAGTATTGCCCATACAGGTATGATTGATTTTGGTATGCATACTAATATGACTGATGCACGTTCAATTAATCACGACGGTGGATTATTAGAGTTTTCTAGACGCATGGGGACGACCATTCAAGCTTGGTCACCTTTCCAATATGGTATGTTTGAAGGAACCTTTATTGGCAGTGATAAATTCCCAGAGTTGAATCAAAAACTACAGGAGTTAGCTGATAAATATGGTGTAAGCAAGAATGCCATAGCAACGGCTTGGATATTAAGACATCCTGCGGAGATCCAAGTAATTATTGGAACAATGAATCCAGAACATATTAAAGATAGTGCTTCTGGTGCTGATGTCCAACTTACTAAACAAGAGTGGTACGATGTTTATTTTGCTGCAGGCAATGATTTACCCTAAAAGTTGAATTAGTTTTTGTTTTAAAACACATATAAAAATAAAGCCATATTGACCGAATTAATGATCAATATGGCTTGTTTTTTGCATCAATAGTTCTAATTAAACTGGAATATATTCCTTTTATATATATACGTTTTTAAAAATGAGTTCCAAATTTTGTTAATTTGGTATTTAAATAATTACAAATAGAACCGTTTTGATTAGAGAAAATCGTTGGAAAGTAATATTGGTATATAAGCAAATAAATTATCGAACAAAAATAGAATTTTTGTAAGGATATATTATGTTGAAATAACAATAGGTTTTAATCAATAGATAATTTGAACTTTTTTAGATGTGCCAAAGGATTAATATTGGTATATACAATTTGTAAAGAAAGTGTTTTGCAGTTGAAATCGATTTCTAAATTAGAAATACATTAGGTATTATTAATAAAAAGCATAGCGGAATTAATAATTTGTACTTCATTTCGTAAAAAACTCGTTTTAATAAAATGAATCAAGATTTTCTTATCGTGATGATAAGATTACCAAATCATTTTATGCGAGGTGTTCGAATTTTGAAAAAAATGAAATTAGCTATAATATTTGCCAGTTTCTGGTTGATTTTTTCAGCCAGCTTAACTACGACCCTTATAAGGGCAGAGACCGAAATTGAAGATACCACAACTCCTCTGACGGAAGCTGCTAGTTTGGAAGATATTATTGAACAAAAAGACAACACTGAGGTGACAATCAGTTACGCTCTTGAAGATAAAAAAGAATTAATTTTGAAGACAGATCAAAAAGACATGATCGATGTTCATGCACTTAAAGAAGAATTAGGTAAAGATAAAGTCAAAGAAAATTCTGATAAAAAAGAATTGATTTTGACATTAGATAACCCTGATTCAACAGATTTCACAATGTACGTTGATAAAGAGAAACCATTTTTGTTATCGGTTTTGAAATCTGATGGTGAATTGATTTTTGATTATCAGTTTAATGAACTGGAAAAGTATGATTCACATGAAGATACATTCGACGATCAATTTGAAGAAGCAACTTGGACAAGGGTGGACAAACCAAGATTGAGTAAGGGCCCAATTATTGAACATGCCGATGGTTCAATGGTTCAGCCATATCTTTATTTTGGAGATTATGAAGAAACGATTAGACCTGGTGCAACTTTGGAACAGAGTTGGCTACAACGAGGTGATAAATCACGTCAAAATAGTTTAACAGCACCTAATACAGCTATTCTTTATGCTGAACCTGGTAGTAGGATAGAAGATGGCCCTAAATCTCTGACTAATCATGTTTATACCAATCATTATGGAGATAATCAAAAGGGTGATTATGATTCAGTATCATTAGATAGAACAGAAGACAAACCTTATGGAACGCCTACTAGTTATACATCAAATACATTGTATAACAGTGTTAGTAGGTCTGATGATAAGTATCGACCATCAATATCTGGACCTAATAAAATTGGAAAGTCTTATGCTATGGTTAATACACCAAAACTTTATTATCGAGTAGATCCTCGTACTGGTTTTGAAGAGCAACGACTTGTCTATAACCAAAGAGCCAAGTGGGAAAATAGAAAGGGTAAAAATAATCCGGAAGTAACGACCACAATTAAGTTATCATTTACGAAAACAGGTCGAGTTATTACGCACATTACTTACAAGAATACCGGAACAACAACTATCCCTAAATTTATCGGATTATCCAATCATGATTTGTCTCTTAACAAAGATGGGGCAGAGTTAAGAAATAATTATGATGAAAAGATTGGTAATTATATTCCTATGCGAGCACTTGGCAATAAAAGGGGAATGTATATGCAAGCTCCTAATAATGAAATTAGAACTAGTATTTATGTAAATCACCCAGAAGAACCAGGCGCTTGGGCGGCCAGATCAGCAAGTAGATCTTACTTGGCTACTAGAGGATATATTAGTGAAACCCTCATTAGTTTGTTACCAATATATAAAGAAACCTATTATCCATGGAAAGTTGGTAAGAAACAAAATAGTGGATTCTTTGATAATAAAGAGAATCATTATATATTCCCTTATACTCCAAAGGGTTATAATAATGCATTTGAAAGTTCAAATGATTCAGGTGATAAAGATAAGCTATTTAAGTCAGGCAAACGTCTAGGAGCAGAAAGAGAAAAAGATCCAATGTGGGATTCAGGTTTGACTCTTCGAACTAATGCAAAAGATTTAATTGTAAATGGAACTGTTGAAATGGAATATAGTACCATGACCGATGTTCCAGGAAGCACTTTTAGTCCAGTAGTTATTTATGATTATCTGGGTACAGATGATGAACCTCAAGTTTTGCCATTAGGAACTAAAAAAATAGCTCTGGATGGTCATTGGTATGATTTTGATAGTACTAACGTGACTCTTTATTATGGAATTGATAGTAAAGAAGATGGAGATATGCAAAAAGTCATGTTAAATGGGAAACAATCCCCTCAGGATGCCGAAGTTGGAAAGTTCAATGAATTTTCTTCTGAGATAGATATTCAAGGTTTAGAAAAGGGTCCTCATAAGATTTATTTGATTGCAATTGATGAAGATGGCAATAAGTCAGTGATGCAAGAACATGTTTTTAACTTAATGGATGTGTCTAATAAAGAACCTCAAATTGCAGTTACTTCTCCTAAAGGAACAAAAAAAGAACCATATGCACCAATATCAGAGAATATGCGTTTAAAAGGTTTTTGGTCAGATAGAGATAGTTCAAAAATTAAATCAATTACATATCAAATAGATGATGGCCCTGAGCTAGTTCATTCAGAGAATATCAAGAATAGTAAAAAGGGATCATTAGTAAAATGGACGCTAGATGATTTAGATATTAAAAAATTCAATGATTTTGATGTTCATATGATCAAATTTCAGATTACTGATGCGGAAGGAAATATTGGTACAACAGAGTTTTATTTCCGACATATTGGTGGGAGCGTTAAACTGGTTGCCCCAGAAGAAATAGATTTTGGTTCATTATCGGTAACTCCAAGTACTAATAATCCAATTAAGCCTAATCTAAATGACGGTAAAGTATTGATTGAAGATTTTAGAGAGAAAGATTCAAATCCTATTTCTTTAAGTCTCTCCATTGATACTTTCTATAAGGTGGATGAAGATGATGGTGATGATAACGGCGATGATGGTGATAATGCTGATGGGGACGGTGATGATACTGATGAAGATGGAAGTGAAGAAGCCGTTCCAAGTAAGGCAGACAATAAACCAGAGTCATTAATGCATGATGTTTTTTGGAAGGAAAATCTAGTAAGTACGAAAGATTTAATAGTTGGTAAAACTGAAGGTCATAAGAATCACGAATGGTTCCAAACGACAGATTTTACTAATGAAATAACAAAGAATCTAAAGTTAAACTTTAGATCTGGTGAAAATGGAGCATCAATTGGTAAATATGTCAGTCATTGGACTTGGCAAATGATTGATTCGATAGATTAGAAGTAAGGAAAGGCATAGTTATCTCAATCAGAGAGATTAACTATGCCCTTTTTTATTACTTTGGTAATTTTATTCCATGGTCGTGAATAGCAGATAAGTATTTTTCTAGTAAAACATTTTTAGCATTAAATTGAGCACCTGGTTTGGTGTAAGCAGCAACTTGAATGGTTAAAGTACCATCGTTTTGATTAGAAAATCCAAGAATTGCAGGTCTTTTGGTAATTTGAAGTTCATCTAGTTTTAGATTTTGATTAACATCTTCGATAATTTTGGTGATTTCATTAAATGGAGAATCATTAAAGATTGGAATTTCCATTAAGGCCTGCATATTATTGCGAGATTTGTTGCTGACAACGGTGATATTACGATTGGGGATATAATTCAATGTTCCATCGGTACTTTGAATTTGGGTAGTTCTGATACCAACATAGGTAACTCTGCCTTCAACATTATTAATTTTAATAGTATCGCCAACACTGATCTGTTGTTCCAAAATAATGAAGAAACCATTAACCATGTCGGAAACAAACCCTTGAGCACCAAGACCAATAGCTAAACTGAAGATCCCGGCACCAGCAACTAGGGTTCCAACAGGAATACCAATGGCGGAAAGAATTGCATAAATCCAAAAGAACATTAGAACGTATTTAAAAATGTTGAGTACTAAAGTATAAATAGTATCTAATTTTTTGGGGGAAATAGTGGCTCTGGTACTACGCAATCCAGTTTTAAAAATATGTCGAATGATTTTTTTTCCAATCCAATTGATTAGCAACAAGACAATGGTTAGGAAAATCAATTGGAAGACTATTCCACCAATATGTTGTAAGACGGATTCCCAATTAATTTTGAGAAAAAGATTTTTGATAAAAGTATTAAAGTTGAGGGATGTTTTCAAGATAGTAATTCCTTTCAAAAAGCTAAATATATTATAGCAAACAAAAAAGACTAGGATGATTACCTAGTCTTTCATATAGCTATCAGGAACAAAATCTGCAACAGCAACATATAATTTATCTGATAAGTTTCCGTATAGTTCATGTTCACCGGTCATAAGTGTGAAATTGATATTATCGCATGATTCAATGAGCTTGATTGCAGCAGCAATTTTTAAATCATCGTGTGAACAATCAATAACACTTTCGCCTGTGATGGTAATATCTAAAACAGGGCTATCTTGCCCTAAAGTATATTCTTGAATGTTTTCTGTGATCAAAATGTTACTCCCTCAGGTTTTGTTGGACTATAAAATACAACTTTTATAAAGAGATAGCAATCGATTATACAGATCGTATATGTGCTATATTGTAGTCTACAAATAATATGAGGTGAATAATGAAAAAATCAAAAATATTTTTATATATGATGTTTTCGGAATTTTTCTTAGGAATTATCTGTTTTTTATTATCAAGGGTAATTGGTTCAAATGTTGATGGAAATGGAATCCTGCATGAACCGTTCTTTTTGATACCATTGGGATATTTATTCTTTATTATAGGCGCTTAATAAGTGGATTATTTTACTTGATTAAGAGGTTCTCAAAATCTTATCAATAGCTTTATTATGAGCCAGTTCATCAATCAATTTATCAAGGTAACGAATCTTTTGAACGAGCGGATCTTTAATTTCTTCTACCCTTATGCCACAAATACTGCCCTTAATAAATTTTGCATTATCATTTAGGTGGGGTTCGGCATTAAAAAACTGAGTTAGTGTAGATTCCTTGGTTAATTGTTCATTTAGGCCGGTCTCATCATACCCCGTTAACCAATAGATGATCTCATCTACTTCAGATTTAGTATGACCTTTGCGTTCAACTTTTTGAATATAAAGTGGATAAATATCTTTAAATAACATATCGGAGATGTCTTTCTTTTTCATTTTTCCCTCCTAATAATCGTTTGACATCAGTGTATCAAATTGAGGAAAAATGCACTCGAAGTTTGTTTTGGAGTATATTATAGAGAAAAGAAATTAAAAAGAAGGTTAATTAATGGCACTTATTTATATGAGAAAAGCAAAAACTTCTGATATTGATGCAATGATGGAAATAATTGATGAAGCTAAAGCATTATTAAAAGCTGATGGAAGTACACAGTGGCAAGATGGTCATCCAGATAGAGCTTTGTTACTTGATGATATTGAACATGGTTTTGCTAGAGTTTTGATTGTAGATGGTGAGGTTGCTGGAACGGCGACTTTAATGACTGCTCCGGACCCTAATTATGCCAAAATTGAAGGTAGTTGGAGTGACACAACTGATCCTTATGGAACAATTCATCGTATTGCCATTTCTTCGAAATTCCGTGGCTTAAAGTTGAGCAAGTTTTTCTTCTCAAATCTAATTAGTGATACCTATTCCCAAGAAATTTATCATATGAGAATCGACACTCATGAAATGAACAAGAGAATGCAGCATTTAGTAAAAGAATTTGGATTTAAATATACGGGAATTATTTATGTCTCAGATGCTATTGATGGTAAACGTTTGGCATATGAACTAAGTATGGTAAAGTAGTTTTACATTGAATGGTCAACTATAGAAGGGAAAAATAAAATGACATATCCACAACTAGATTTAGAAAACGCTAAAGGTAGCGTGGCAACTATCAATACCAATCATGGTATGATCAAGATTCAACTTTTTGATGAATTAGTACCCAAAACGGTTAAGAACTTTGTTGAACTAGCAAAAAAAGGTTATTATAATGGAATTATTTTTCATCGTGTAATTCCTGATTTTATGATTCAAGGTGGAGACCCAACTGGAACTGGTATGGGTGGAGACAGTATCTATGGTGCTAGTTTTGAAGATGAATTTACTGATCAATTATTTAACTTAGATGGTGCTTTATCAATGGCTAATGCGGGTCCCAATACTAATGGTAGTCAATTCTTTATTGTTTCTAATCAAAATATGCCTAAGCGTATGATCAAGGAAATGGCTAATGCAGGTTATCCTGAAGAAATTGTAGCAGAGTATAAAAATGGTGGTACTCCATGGCTCGATCATAGACATACTGTTTTTGGTCAGGTTATTGATGGTATGGATGTTGTACGTGAAATTGCTCGAGCAAAACGTGATGGCAATGATAAACCTAAAGAAGATATTGTAATGGAAAGTGTAGAAATATCAGACTAGATTGATTCTGATATTTTACGATAAGTATCTTTAAAATATGAATTTTTTAGAAAAACTAGACTGATGGGATGTTCCACGTGAAATCCTTGTAAGTCTAGTTTTTTTAATTGATTAGATCTCAATTCATCAGTCACTAGTGATTCGTACATGAAACTTATACCTTGATTCTGTTTGAGAAACTCTATAATTGCTGATGGACTAGCGATTTCCATCGATTCTTTAAAATCAGTTACGCGATAATTTTGAGTTGCCAACCAATTTTCAAAAATAGCACGGCTACCAGATCCGTTCTCTCTTAATAGTAGAGTTTGACTAAATAGATCTTCAATAGTTGAACCGGTTATATTGTTACTAGCAATACAAATAAAATTTTCTCTTTGAACAAAAAAAGAATCAAACTCTTCTTTGTCAAAGTTTCCTTCGACTAGCCCAAAGTCAACTTTGCCATCACGTATATTTTGAAGAATGTGTTGGGTATTGTTGATTTTAGTAGTTATAATATTGGCTTTGGAAGATAATTTTTGAATGAATTTTGGTAGGATAGTAGAACTAAGCGATAAGGTACAACCCATTTTTAAATGTTCAATTCCATTTTTTAATGATTCAACAATTTTGTGGCTTTCTAAATCAATTTGTTTAGCAAAAACAGCTAATTTTATTCCTTCTTTGGTGAGAGAAATTTTACCATGATCTCTTATGACCAGTTGAAGCTCTAATTCTGCTTCTAAAGAACTGATCTGTTGGGAAACAGCTGGCTGAGTGATAAAAAGCATTTGGGCCGTTTGTGTAAAGGACCCAGTTTCGTTAAGAACCATAAAAGTTTTGTATCGTTTGTCTAACATCTTTGACAACTCCTTATAAATTTTACTTATGACTATCAAATAAATACTAATTTTTACTTATCTGTATTCTATATTATCATCTAAATATGGAGGAAAGAGTATGTATACAAAATTATTCGAAAGAAGTTTTTATTATGCTTTATTAATGACACTTCTTTGTTCACTTATTGGTAGTTTTCTGGGAGGACTACCTTACTTAGCCATTATTGGGGCCTTAGTTATTTCTTTGATACTAGGTATGATGTTTCAATTGTATCGTCCAGCTATTGAAAAGGCTGAAGTAGGGATTGGTTTTATTTCTAATAAATTTTTACGGTTAGGGATCATTCTGTTAGGATTCAAATTAAATCTGATAGACTTAGCGAATGCGGGAATCAAAACGATTCTTTTAGCGATTGTTATCGTTAGCGGAGTTATATTCTTAACCTATAATATTGCTCGAAAATTTGGAGTTAGTAAGAGACTAGCTATTTTAACTGCCAGTGGAACAGGAATTTGTGGAGCAGCTGCTGTTATGGGAATATCACCTCAAATAAAAGTTTCAAAGGCTGAAGAAAACGCTAAACATGATGATGAGGTACTAGCTGTTGCAATTGTTGCAATTTTGGGAACAGTTTTCACGTTAATTGAAATCGCTATAAAACCATTGTTGCATATGACACCAACTCAGTTCGGTGTAATGGCCGGTGGATCGTTACATGAAATTGCTCATGCTATTGCAACTGGTGGAGCAGGCGGTGCGGTTAGTCTAAGTTCAGCGATTATTACTAAACTATCTAGGGTATTGTTATTAGCACCGGCTGCCTTAATAATTGGAATTTGGTATCAACGTCAAAACAAGTACGTTAGTACAGAAAAAGAAAAATTGCCAATACCTTGGTTTATGGCAGGTTTCTTGTTAACAAGTGTAATAGGAACTTTTGTGCCAATGTCGAACGGAACTCTGGATATGTTAGTTAAGTTAGCGTATATAGTTCTAGGAATGGCTATGGCTGCATTAGGGATGAGTGTCAATTTCAAAGTATTTTTGAATAGTGGAAAAAAAGCCGTGTATGCGTCGCTTTTGGCATCGATAGTTCTATTAGTTTTTACAATTATAGTTAGCAAGATGTTCTTTTAGTGATAGGAAAAACAAAAGTTATATTCAGATTGAATAAGGCAAAAGGGAGCTAGTATTTGATCATCTCTCTTTTTTATCGAATAAATTGTATAGAAGTAGTGATATTTTAGGATTAAAATCGTGCTATAGTATTGGTCAAAAGGGTAAGGCCATCTTTTTATTTAAATTAATTGTTATTTGCTAATTAATAGGAAGAAACAAGCAAATAATCAATCGTAAGCAAATAAATTGAAAAAAATACAAAAAAGTACTTGCATCAGTTTACCTTTAAAGGTAATATATATCTTGTTGTTGCGACAGAGCAATGGCATCAACGCTTTCAAGCTTTATCGCTTGACTGTTGATTCCAAATTATTTTAAAGAAATGCTTGACTTGATCTTGCATCTTCGGTAAGATAATTAAGTTGTCTGTTGAGATGACATCTAA
>NZ_NIPR01000049.1 GCF_002872255.1 Companilactobacillus nuruki | reverse complement strand
GGATTAATTTTACAATCTACCATAAAATAAAGGAACCGAAACAAAATGTGATTTTTGATCCGGTTCCTTTGTTTATATCTTTAACATGCAAATTGCAAATTAGTACGTTTTTGCTTTTTTATGGTAAGCAAATCTTTCTCTCCAACTTAACCGTTTTCTTTCTTATCTGGTAAAGCTAACCATTTTGAAGTGTCAGACCGCTTTTAGCATCAAACAGATAAATATTAGAATTACGAATATAAAGATCTAATTTTTTGTGGCTATCATCATTAGGAATTCTTTTAGGCGTTTGAGTCACAATATTAACACCATCTTTAGTTTTTAGATAGACAAGCGTATGGCCGCCCATGTATTCAGCCAGATTTTTACTTGCAGAAAGTACAAAAAATCCCTCTTTTTGTGCAGAATTCTCAGGAGCTGTATCATTATCTCCTGACTTTTTTACCTGCGTTACTTTCTCAGGCCGAAATCCAAGTACAATCTCTCTTTTATCCGTTGGCAAAACTTCTTTTTTCACGAATTCACTAAGGTCATAATTTACACCACCTGAATTAAAAATTCCCTTGTTCGAAAGAGTACCCTTTAAAATATTCATGCTGGGAGACCCGATAAAACGAGCAACGAAGAGGTTACGCGGGTTATCATAAAGTTCTTCAGGTTTACCATACTGCTGTACCACTCCGTCTCGCATGATCAAGATTTTATCCGCCATTGCCATCGCCTCAGCTTGATCATGCGTTACATAAATCGTTACAGTTCCAAGCTGCTTATGTAGCTCGATAATATCCTGCCTCGTTGAAACACGTAACTTCGCATCTAAATTAGAAAGCGGCTCGTCCATTAAAAAGACTTCAGGTGCGCGCACCATTGCACGCCCTAAAGCAACTCTTTGTCGCTGCCCACCAGAAAGCTGCGCGGGTTTACGAGCCAAATAGTCTGTGAGATTAAGCTTTTGTGCTGCTTCCTTGACCCGTGAATCAATTTCACTTTTAGAAAATTTACTAATTTTTAAGTTGAACGCCATGTTATTGTAAACAGTCATATGTGGATATAATGCATAATCTTGAAAAACCATTGCAATGCTGCGCTTTTGCGGTGGAATATTATCGAAGCGCTTTCCATCTACATTAATTTTTCCCTTTGTAACTTCTTCCAAACCTGAAAAGCAACGCAATAGTGTAGACTTACCACAACCTGATGGTCCAATAATTGCAACAAATTCCGTGTCATCAATCTCAAGATTGATATCCTTTAGGGTGTCATTTTCCGCATTATCATAACGCTTATAAAGGTGTTCGATTTGAATCTTACTCATAAGAAACGCCTCCTAGAGTTTATTCTTTGCTTTTGTTTCTGCAGTGATTCATAATAAAAACATAAAATTTAGGTAAGAAAGAATGGTGCTCTTGACAAACAATTGACAATGAATCGGGGCGGAAGACATGAAAAAAAGATTTTTTAAAATCGCTAAGCTAACTTTTATGTTGAGTTTATCATTAATTGTCTTAACAGGTTGTAGTTTTAGCTCGCAAAGGGAAAAAAATTCAAAAATTACACTTAACTTTTTTAATCAAAAGCCTGAAATAACCGCACAATATCAAAAATTAGCGCGGATGTATCATGCTAAACATCCCAACGTCAATATCCAAATTACTACTTCAGGTCAAGGCGGTGGGGCCGCTGCTTTACAAGCGAAGTTTGCCTCTGGGGAAGCTCCAGATATTATTATGCTTGGCGGGCTACCTGAAATAGATCGGTATAAGGATCATTTGATTAATCTAAAAGATCTTAAGGCAAGTAAAAACATAGTACCAAATCTTGTTAGCGGTGGAATTTCAAATAAACGTATGGTTGGAATTCCAGTCGATCTTGAGGCTTATGGCTGGTCGTATAACAAAGCTGTGTTCGCTAAGGCTGGGATTGATGCCTCAAAGATCAATAACTATTCTGAATTTTTGAAAGCGGTTGAAAAACTCAATTCAGAAAAAAAGAAGATTGGAATCGATGCCGTTTTCGGCTTTAACGGAGCTGATACCAATTCAATTGCTTCTGTTTCAGCACAATTTACTTCTCTGCCGTACAACAATAATCTTGTCAAAGCTTTCAAAAGCAAAACTTTCCCTTGGAAATACGAGAGGCAAATGAAAAATTATTATGATCTCGTAAAAAAATATAATGTACAACCGATTCTTTCAGTTAAATATGATCCTTCTGTCCAATACCTTTTTTTCAATGGTAAAGTTTCTATGATACCTCAAGGAAATTGGATTATTCCGACGCTTGATGGTCTGGAAAAGGGATACGTGCAAAAAAATCTTGGCATGTTACCGTTCTTTGTTAAAAATGATGGTACTGACCGTCTTTTGACCGGTTCCTCATGGTATTTAGGAATCACTAAAGATCATCCCAAGCGGCAAAAAGCTGCTAAAGATTTTATTAACTGGATGTATACTTCAAAAGAAGCTGAGAACGTAATCATTAACGAAATGCGTTTCGTTCCTGCAACTAAAAACTTTGATGTTTCGAGGCTGCCTGATGATCTTTCTAAACAAATTTATCGGATCGGCACTTCCAAAAACGCACAATCTCCTGTTCACAAACAGTACCCGAATGGCTTTACTAACCAAGCACTTGGGCCATATATACAGCGCTATTTTGTAAATGGGATCTCTTGGAAAGAATTGAAAAAGGAAACATCGGCTAAATATCGACAGCTCAGGGAAATCCAAAGTGGGGAGTGATAAAAATGCTTATCAAAAAACATCAATATCTGGCTTTTGTTTTACCAGCAGTTTTCTTTATACTATTGATTATTGTCGTACCATTTCTGATAGGAATTTATTATTCCTTTACCGATTCCAATGGTTTACGCTCTTCTTTTATTGGTTGGAAAAACTTTGAAGTCCTTTTTCAAGACTCCACCTTTCTGCAGAGTTTTTGGCTAACAGTTAAATTTTCTTTTGTTTCAGTAATTCTAATTAACTTAGTCGGTTTGGCTTTTGCGTTAATCGTCACCAGTCACAACAACAGACTCACAAAATCACTCAGAACCATCTTCTTCATGCCAAATCTGATCGGCGGAATACTACTTGGTTTTATCTGGCAATTCATTTTTACTTCTGCTTTTCAGGCAATTGCCGCTGCTTTTCATCTTGACTTTTTCAAAGGTTGGTTGAGCAACCCTTCAACAGGCTTTTGGGGGATAGTAATTCTGTTTGTTTGGCAGATGAGCGGTTATATTATGTTAATCTATATTTCTTTCTTGAATGCAATTCCTAAGAATACCATTCAAGCAGCTGTTCTAGACGGTGCAAAAGCAACCCAGATTTTCTTTTTCATCAAGCTGCCACAATTGGCGCCAGCCTTTACAATCAGTCTATTTCTAACACTTGCCAACTCGTTTAAACTCTATGAGCAAAACTTAGCACTTACAAATGGTGGCCCATACCGCTCCACAGAGATGATTTCGATGTATATTTATAATACTGCTTTTGTAAACTTCCAGCAGGGATACGCTCAGGCAGCCGGAATTATCCTTTTCCTTTGTGTAACCATTGTTTCCTTTATTCAATTAGCACTTTCAAGAAAGCGGGAGGGATAGAAGATGAAAAAATCAACTAAAATCTTACTTGGCTTTCTTTTTGGAATCATTGCCCTATTCTGGTTCTACCCCTTTATCATTGTTATTATCAATGCTTTAAAGGGAAAAAGGGGAATTTTTCAAAACCCGTTATGGTTTACACGGGACTTTACGTTTTCAAATTTCAAAACTGCTTACCAGGCGCTTGATTTTACAAGCAGTTTCTTTAACTCTTTAGTTATCACAGTAGCCAGTGTCATTGTAATCACATTGGTTTCGGCAGCTGCTGCCTATGCTCTTTCTCGTGTTAAAGGGCCTTTCAGTTCAATTCTCTACTATCTTTGTGCCGGAACTATGCTGATCCCTTTTCAGTCAATTATGATCCCGCTTCTTTCACTTTTTGGCAAAGTTAATTTCCTTAACAGAACGAGTCTGGTCATTATGAACACCGGGTTATCAGTAAGCCTCTCAATTATTCTTTTTTATGGGGCTTTTCAAGGAGTCTCAAAAACTCTTGACGAAGCTGCTGCTTTAGATGGAGCCTATCCTTTTAAAACCTTTGTTTATATTATCTTTCCAGCGGTCAGCCCAATGACAGGTACAGTTGTTATCTTGAATGCAATGAAAATATGGAATGACTACCTGTTACCATCACTAGTTGTTAATAAAGATGGCATGTACACGATTCCACTTAAGATGTATTCTTTCTTCGGTGAAACAAACAGCCAATGGCAATTAGCCTTAGCCGGACTTGTTTTGTCAATGGTTCCGATTATTATTCTGTTCCTCCTATTGCAAAAACAAGTCATGACAAGTGTGACAGAAGGAGCTATCAAGTAAAGATTGGATTTAATCTAAATAAAAATAGTACAAGAGACCAGGTCAATCTGACCTGGTCTCTTGTACTATTTTTGTAATGTTCATATTATTCAGCAGTTGGATCCTCTGGACTTAATTACTCATAATTAAACTCAGACTATGTGCATAGTTTACCATTAATACCTTCCTGTTAACCTTTACGCTTGTTATTTATAATCAACATCTTACGATCAAATCAGTAAAAATAATTTGTATTTGCGGACTTGTCTCGACTAAAAATTCTGGGCGCCTTTGAAGAACCAACACTTGCTGAGAATCAATTGATTTTAATGCTTCAATAACCCCATTTTTAACGGCTGCAGTAACTTTTAAGCATTCGCCCACATTTTTTGCTGCTTGATGATATCGACTATTAACAATTAGACAATAAATTTTTTCTTTCTAAAAGGCTGCAATTTTTTCGGATGACAATCCAGTAATAATTTCTTCTACTAGTTTGACTGTATCAGCAAAATCTTGGTAAGCTACCATTCCATAATTAGTATGTTCATACCGGACTGGAATTCCGATACAGATTGTTGGAATCCCCTCGTAAGTGACGATAAGCGGGCCATTTCAATTGCTACGGAACAAGCGGAAAAATGGTATCAACATCGCTCTGATTTAAAAGACGACACTCCATTCAAGAAGAATTTAAGGAGGCATAGCTAATGCTATCACTTTTGGAAAAACACCCAAACAAAATTACTCCTCATATACCAATAGAAAAGCCTAAAAAGCAATTACCACAAAGATTTCCAGGAAAGACTCCACCTGAAAACCCCAAAATAAATCCAGAAAAAATATACCCTGAAAAACAACCTGAAGAGCCGGTTAGGCGTGATTAATAAGCCGTTTATGTTAGATTACAAATTCCAATTTGAAGGGGGCCACATAAATCAGAGTGAATTCCCATGAGGCATACTAAATACAATATTGGAGACTACGTTTTAAATTGCAAATAATTCGGATTAAATTTGTAATCTACCTATTAAGTAAAGAAAATAGGGACCCTTTCAGTTAACATGTGCTAACCAAAAGGGGGCCCTATTTTCTTTTAATACCGTATTTCACACGGTATCGAATAAAGGTCGTCCGTTTAATTCCTGTATTACGGGCAACATCGACATCACTCATGCCTGCCTGATAAAGTTTAAAAGCATGTTGCAAGCGGGGATCGTCTTGGGTGTATTGGGGTTTGCGCCCATGATATTTACCCTGCTGCTTAGCTAAGGCAATCCCTTGCTGCTGGCGCTCAATGATTCGCTTACGTTCACTTTCGGCCTGATACTTATAGAGTTCAATAATCAAGTTGGTCATCAGTTGACGTAAATTTGGGTCAGCAATCCCTGTCATGGACGGCAAATTTAACACATCTAGGGTGGCCCCCTTATTTTGAATGGTGTTCATGATCTTAGTTAAATCCTGATTGTTTCGGCCCAAGCGATCTAGTTCAGTGACCAGGACAATATCACCCTCGCGGATATAAGCCAGCAGTTTTTGCAGTTCAGGTCGATTGGTGTTAGCCCCACTTAACTTATCCGTAAATAATTTATCAACGTCTTTTAAAGCCGCTAACTGCCGATCTAAATGTTGCTCCTTGGAACTCACGCGCGCATAACCAATTTTAGCCATTTTCAGATCTCCTTTTGGACAGTTCTAATGAACATTTATAATTCCTAGTATAGCATAGAAACAAAAACGGCCAATAGGGTATACCCTATTGGCTAGATTGGTTTAGTCAAACAAAAATCTTAATTGGTTCCTTATAAGAGCATATAATTCCATCATCACAACTGTCCTGCTTTAATTATGGTAAAGGTGGTGATGATTTGCGATTTATATCTAAGGCATTAAAGGCATTAATAGTAGTTTTTATTATCCTTGCATTTCCTTTATCCATAGTTCTTGTCTTTAAAAATTGGTCAACGGCCATTGGTACTAGTACACCCATGTCATTAAAGCTTGGTTGGTTGGAGCAGTACGAACAGATATACCTCTTTTGGAGTGGAGTAATTCTGGCGGTACTGTTAATTATTTTTTTGCTTATCACACTTTTTTGGCCACGGTCACAATCATTATATCTTCATCAAAAGTCTGATGGTCAAGTAACCGTCAGTAAGAAAGCTATTGAACATTTTGCGCTTTCAGCACTTCAACATGAACCCTTTATTGGCAACCCCAAGGTATCATCTAAGTTATCACGAAAAGGGATCACACTTAAAATATCGGGTGATCTACTAAATTCAGTCAATGCCAAGAAACAGACTGCAAATTTTCTTAATCAATTAAAAAAAGATTTGCGTATTTGTCTTGGAATTTCTGAAAAGAAAAAAATTAAAATCAGACTCGTTGATTTTAATGAGTTGGACGCTAATGTGCATAAATCTCGAGTTATCTAGGAGGTGATATCGTGACCGAACTCATTAAAGCCTATTTTTGGCCACTAATTGGTGGAATTATGGGATTGCTCTTAGCGGTCCTTATCATCACTGTTGGATTTTTCAAGACGCTTTTTGTTTTGATTTTTATGGCAATCGGGATTACCGCGGGTTATTATATTCAAAAAACTGGTATCTTAACAAATGTTTTTAAATAACTGTTTGAATTATAAGGAGGAAAAATTATGCAGAATGTAACGCCAAGTGAGAAAACAACAACTAACGAGAAGTCTGGTGTTAAAGGCAATTTAACATTTGATGATAAGGTTATTCAAAAGATCATTGGTATCGCACTTTCTGAAGTAGATGGCTTATTAACCGTAGATGGCGGCTTTTTCTCAAATGTTGCTGAAAAACTAGTTAATACTTCAGATGTCACATCAGGAATTGATGTAGAGGTTGGAAAAAAGCAGGTTGCAGTGGATCTCGACATTGTTGCTGAATACGGCATTGATATTTCTAAACTGTATGACAAGATCAAAAATGTTATCGTTCGGGAAGTAAAGAATATGACCGAATTAGAAGTAATTGAGGTAAATGTGAATGTTGTTGATGTCAAGACAAAGGAGCAACATGAAAAAGATTCGATTTCTCTGCAAGATCGCGTGAGCGATGTCACAGACAAAACGAAGGAATCCGTCAGTAAGGGCGCAAAGAAATCGAAGGAAACATTAGGTGACAGCGTTGATAAAGTAACGTCTGACAATAAATCTAGTCGTGTTAAATAAGGGAGTGAGTATATATGGGAATTATTTGGTCATTAATCGTCGGGGCAATCATTGGTGCCATTGCTGGCGCAATCACTAACCGTGGTGCTGCTATGGGCTGGATTGCAAACATCGTAGCTGGTTTAATCGGTGCGTGGATTGGCCAAGGGCTCCTTGGCACTTGGGGCCCTTCGTTAGCTGGCATGGCATTGATACCATCGATCATTGGGGCAATTATTTTAGTTCTGATTGTTTCATTAGTTGTTGGTCGAACCAGTAAAAAGTAAGGGGGAATTTTATGGACGTCTTGAAAAATGTATTTAAGTTTATGATCGCTTCTACGCTCATTGTAGGTGGTGTCCTCATCGGTGGCACCGTCTTGGCTGCTAAGAAAGTAGATGGCATTGGTGATACATTGCAACAAAAATTACATGGATAATTAGCCAAATTTATCTGTATTAGGCTTCTTAGAACGTAAATAATTGAGCAATTGAAGATCAGTTAATCAATATTTAAATTGGGAAGATAACCCTTTATAAATATAGATTGGAATTTTTTTGATAATTAATCAAAGCAGGCACTTTTTTACATAGGTGCTTGCTTTTATTTATCTATACATTATGACCTAGCAGTTAAAAACTGTTTTTACAGATATGAATATAGTATTCTTACTGATTCTTTAATTTTATATTTGGTTAAAGAGCTAGGCTGCCTGTATAATAGATCCAGTAGAGAAGTTAAGGCGGTGGCTATTTCCAATCGGAGGTGGTGCTTATGGTGTTAAACCTTTAAAGCCCATAAGGTAGATTGCAAATGTTTTCAGCTTAATTTGGCTAGTCAGGGAGGCATTGGAATATATGCCAAACGGCAGTAGCATCATAACAACTAACTCTATTCAAGCAGAAGATCCTTCAGCATATTTAATTGATTATGCAGGGACTAAGGCTGCAATTAAAAATACAACGTTTGGGTTAGCAAAACAATTAGCTCAGCGAGGCATTCGTGTCAATAGTGTTGCTCCAGGTCCTATTTGGACACCGTTGCAAGTGGTAGGAGGACAATTAGCAGAAAATATACCTACGTTTGGTAAGGATACTCCCCTAGGTAGAGCTGGGCAACCCTCTGAAGTAGCCGGAGCATATGTTTTTCTGGCTTCAGATGCGGCTAGTTATATAACAGCTACATCTATCAATGTTACGGGGGGCTAATTTAATTAAATTTCTTTTTTATATCTACGCGTATCTACGCGAGAATTCTAATTTTATCCAAGGTATAGAGGGTGCTAAAGAATGAGTATAAATAAGCAAAAAATTTCGAGAAACAAAGTGTTAAATCTATTAACTTTATTCCAACTCTTAATAAGTTTATACCAAGTCATTAAGACCATTAAAAAGGGAAAATAAATGAAGTGCCCTAAAATTGTTAGACATAATCTAACAACTTTAGGAGCACTTTTTTTATGACCAAATACTCTTCAGAATTCAAAGTTAAATTAGTAAATGAATATTTTGATAGACAAATTTCTATACTTGGATTATCGAAAAAATATGGAATGCCTAGTAAATCACCGATTTATCGCTGGGTCCATGAAGCGGAAGCAAATGGACTTAATTATTTGATAACCAAAAAATCCCATAAAGAATATTCTCAAGATTTCAAATTATCCGTGATAGAATATCATAAACTACATGAGATCAGTCGCCTTGATACTGTAATTTATTTCAAAATATCACCTAGCCAGGTTAATTCATGGATATATAGATACAATCACTACGGTGTTATTGGATTAAGGCGTCGTCCCAGACCGTTAATGGCCAAGAAAAAGAAGAAGCAAACACGTTTAAATCCCACTTTTATTATTGAAACATTTATGAAATAAATAGCATGCACAGGAATATTGTGAATTTGTTCAACAGCTTTGATAGTATGGTTTCCTTGCCTCACACCCTTGATAAGGTTAT
>NZ_NIPR01000048.1 GCF_002872255.1 Companilactobacillus nuruki | reverse complement strand
AAAGATAAAAAGTAGTGCCTATGGATATCGTAGTTGGAACAACTTTACTGAACGTATAAATATTCAAATGTTTTGGCTTCGAGCAAGCTCATCAGCCAAATAAAAAAACAGCTAGACCATTTATGGTCTAACTGTTAACTTGAATCGCCATCAACTTGATTTGACGAACAGCCATAAAATCTCGCTGGTTCTTTTATTTTAAACGTGGTTAAGATGCTAGTCTGCCTGTATAATAGTATCTTGTAGAGAAGTTAAGGCGGTGGCTATTTCCAATCGGAGGTGGTGCTTATGGTGTTAAACCTTTAAAGCCCATAAATCCTAACGAAAGGAGTAGCCTAAGTGTCCGTTGCGGACGCTTTACAATTAATGCTGGCTTTCGGTACCTTTATCGTGGCTTTAATTGCATTAATTGTTGAGCTGATCAAAAGTCAGCAAAAAAAATAACCGCCTTAGCTCTGGCAAGCTAGCGGTTATTTAATCGTATTAAGTTATGCCACCGTCTTTAACGGCTCTACATGGGAAGTCCTGTTCTAGCGGGGCTTCCCTTTTCTGTCTATATTATAGCATGACTATAACTGACTTTCGACTATTTTTAATCAGCTTTCTAGCAGTTTTAGGGAACACACGTTTGCCTTTTGTGATACAATACAGGCAAAAGCTAACGGAAGTGATCTAAATGTTTTTTGATGATGAACCGAATGGCGTGTTCTTCTTAATCGATAACAAGTCCTTTTATGCTAGTTGCGAAGCCGTTGCCCGGGGGCTTAATCCCTTAAAAGTCCCATTAGTGGTCCTTAGTGAAGCTGAAAATACCAATGGCGGACTCATTTTAGCCACGTCACCCGAAGCTAAGCACTTATTTCATCTTAAAGCCAACGTCTCCCGTAAACGTGACTTACCCAATGACCCCAGGTTGTGGGTCGTGCCACCGCGCATGAACCTTTATATTCAACGTAATTTGCAGATCAATCAGATCTTTCATCAATTTACCACTGAACAAGAGGTTTGGCCGTATTCGATTGATGAAAGCATTCTTGATATGACCTATACTTGGCGGCTGTTTGGCAATTCCGTTCGCGAAGTGGCCCGCTTGATTCAAAAGACAGTTCGGCAAAAGCTAGGCTTGTATACCACCGTGGGAATTGGTGACAATCCGGTGCAAGCTAAATTAGCCTTAGACCTTTACGCTAAACATAATCATGAATTGATCGGTGAAATCCATTACGAAACTGTGCCGGATAAAATTTGGTCAATTACTGAATTAACGGACGTTTGGGGGATTGGCCCCCGTATGGCGAAACGTTTGAACCGCCTTCACATTCACAATATGTATGAGCTAGCCCATACCAACCCTTATTTACTCAAACAGCAGCTTGGCGTCATTGGTAGCCAGTTATTTGCTACGGCCTGGGGAATTGATCGCGCGCAAGTTACGGAACCAACTAAGGTTAAAGAAGCTAGCCTGGGTAATTCGCAAGTATTGCCACGAGATTATTTTAACCAAGTCGAAATTGAAACCGTCATTAAAGAAATTGGGGAACAGGTGGCGGCGCGGCTTCGGCACCACCATAAACTGGCCGGGTGTCTATCGCTAAGCATTGGGTTTTCCTATGCCGCAGCTGAAGCAGATGGTCGCGGTGGCTTTAACCAGGCTTTAAAAATTGAACCAACTAATGACAATCAAGTTTTGACGCAACAATTATTGTGGTTATTCCGTCAGAATTGGGACGGTCAAGCTGTCCGGAATATTGGTGTTTATAGCAGTAAACTAAGTGCCAACTCCGGCCAACAACTTAATTTATTTGAAACCCCGCGCAACCAAATTCGCCATAGCCGGTTAAACCAGGTGATTGATGAAATTCACCGGCAATTTGGGTTCACCAAACTAGTTTACGCGACCAGTTTATTAAAGGGGGGCACCGCTATCAAGCGGGCGTCTCTAGTGGGCGGACATAATGGAGGTAATAGCTATGAATAGCGATATCGAGATTATTAAGGGGCGGTTAACCCTATTGTTTAAGCGGCGTCCCAAAACCCGCTATTGGTTAATGTTGACTAATGATACCTACGATCAGACCTATAATCTGTTTTTTAACAGTCAACGGGCTAACGAGCGCTTGCAATCCGTTCCCTTACATAAATTAGCTAACTATGATTTAGCTGATTTAGAAAATTTACTAAAAGCATTACGACAAGATATAAAGCTAACGATCGAATTTGTCGGCTTTACTGGGGAACGGTGGCCGGCTAGTCAAAAGCTGATTCAACGAAAGCGGGTGCCACTTGAATAACCAAGAATTTGACTTAGACACGGCTAAGCGTTTTTTTGAACATGATTATCATGACCGGGGCATGATGAAATGGCAGGGCTTCTATTTATCTGATCATACTGCCGCTTTAAACCAACAGAACCAGCAGTTGAATGAAATATACGTTCCAAGACCGCAACAATCCTTAACAGTAATTACCGAGGTATTGGCGGACGCATATCAGCGTCAGCAACCAGTGACCATTCAATTAAAAACGGTTGACCAAAACAACCGTCATTGGCCAGATATCACCACCTTGGTCCATGGTTACAATGCCAATGATATTGTGGTTGATGCTGATCGGTTTATCCCACTACAAGAAATTCGCAATGTGGCCTTTAAAAATACGGAGAAGCTATAAAATCCTAGCTCTCCGTATTTTTCTTAACACTTTATTTGCTGGCTCTGTTTTTTCTAATTGCTTTATTTTAGACAGTTTTACTTCAATGTAGGCAAAAGAATTCACAGACCATTGCCATTAATTGATAACGTTTTTCAGATCTCCTGATAAATATGCTTTTATATTATCAACAGTCATATGCAACAACCGTTCTCTTGTCTCATATGGTGCCCAAGCAATATGTGGGGTAATATAACAATTTTTGGCCTGTAATAATGGGCTATCACTAGCAATGGGCTCCCCTTTAACAACATCAGTGGCGTAGGCATAAATTTTGCCTTCATTCAAGGCATTCTTGATGTCCGCTTCATTAGCCAATTTGCCTCGGGCCGTATTCAATATAATAACCCCAGTTTTCATTTTGGCAATCGTATCATTATTAATTAAATCAATTGTTTCTGGTGTTTGGATCACATGCAGACTAAGCACATCAGATTGCCTTAATAGTTCATCAAATGAAACCTGCTGAATCCATGATTCAGGAACCTTTTTAGGACGATGATTATAGAAAATAACTTTCATAGAAAAAGCGTGTCCTATTTTAGCAACTTTTTGCGCAATATGGCCATAACCGATTATTCCTAAAGTTTTCCCTTTTAATTCTAATAGCGGTTTTTCCCAAAAAGTAAAATCAGGAGCCTGTGCCCACCGGTTTTCATGAACAAGCTGATTATGCAATCCAACTTGGCTAGTCACTTCTAATAATAACGAGAAAGTAAATTGTGCCACTGTGTCACTTGCATATGTGGGAATGTTAGTCACCACAACCTTGTTCTGGTGTGCGCTCTCAATATCAACGACATCATAACCGGTTCCCATGATTCCGATATACTTCAATCGTGATGTTTTGCTAATCACTTCATGATCTAGGGGTGTTTTGTGTGTAATGACGATATCAGCATATTTAATTCGTTTTATGATTTCAGCGTTATCGTTAACTGGGGTACGATCATATAAAGTGCAGTCGCCTAATTCTTGCAAGCTTTTCCAATTTAAATCATTGTTTAGTTCATATCCATCTAAAAGAACAATTTTCATAGTGTTAAATCCCCCTATCTTTTCAATGTTTTAGCTGCATTATGTTCTGGTTGTTTAATTGCCGGGTTTTGTTCAGAAAATGCTTTCAGTTGTTTTTGCGTTCGATTACTGATTTCATGGTGTACATCATTTAATTTATTTTGTAGTTCTGATTTTTGTTGTGGATTAGTTGCTTGCTGAACTTGTTGTTGCAAGCCTTGATAGGACTTACTAAGTTCCTGAGCTGATAGCTTTTTTAGATCATGCTCAGGTTCTTTTTGTGCTTCTTGCAAGCCTAATTGTTTGGTTAAGCCATCGCTAAGCTCAATCACTTTGTTGCTAACTTGCTGGATTTCACTTAAAGCACTATGGATCACAGCTGTATCTTTAGCCCAGGTAGCCACATAACCGAGTGAATAGTTACTGGTATCAACGCCAATATTTTGCATGGCAACATATGCGACCGCTTCGGCCTGGGTTTCCTGATAGGCTCGTGGCCGATCTTTAAAGGCTGATTTTAAGCCGTGTAGCTGGCTATGCGCATATTCGTGGTATAACGTCTTTAGTTTCAAAGCATTGTCGGTCTCATCACCACCAATAACAATTTCATTAGTGCTGGGTTGAAAATACCCTTTAGCCCCATTTAGCGTTGCTAAGGGCACTTCACTGACTTTAAGGTCGGTTTGCTGGTTTAGATAGTCCTTGAATGCGTTATACAAGCTTGTCACATTCTGATGATCGGCCAAATTTTCTTTGACAAAGTCTTTAGCACTTAACACTGGTTCACCGCTAGTTTGTGCCACATCAAAGACGGGTAGATAGCGATAACCGACAATGGCGCGCTCATCGGTGGTATCAAGATGCTTCTGCTCGGCTGGTGTTAGCTTCTTAATGATCGGAGCCGCAATCCGAATCGCTTTTGCGCCCCGATTGACGGTTCGGTTAAAAGCCTTCTGCCATTGCTTAAAACCGGCGACTTGAGTGGCTTGAGGATTTTGCGCATAAATTAAATCAATGTTTCTGGCGCTATAATGATGAAATTTAGCCAGGGTATTGAGATACTTTTTAAATTGGTCACTATCAGTTAATTTTAGGATTTGCTGTTCAGCCTGGGCGACTAATTGTGCTTTCCAAGCCTTAACATCTGCTTTATTTGGCATAAGTTACCCCTCCTCATCTTCAAAAATATCATTCAATGTTGGCAATGATCTTATTTGAATCGGGGTCGTGCCATAAAGGGCAACGTAACCGTCAGACAATTTTTGCCAGGCTACTTGATAATAAGCGCCGTTACCAGTGATTTCTTTTAAATACTTGTAGGTTCCTTTAGCTTGCAAAACGGGTAATTCACTGGCTAAAACTGCTAATTCGTTGTTCATTTTATGATCTCCTTTGTTTTGTTAATCTCACCCGTTGTTCAGGTTTACTTTTGGGATTGTAAAAGTGAACCTAAATGACGGGTTAACCAACCGGAACGTAGTGTAGGGCGGTAGGCAGGTTCTAATCAAAATCAAAACTTAATTTATGGCCGTCAAGCTTTAACTTGGCAGCAAACGACTTTCCTTTTTTGCTCTTGAAACCCTTTAATTTGCTGGTTTCCCCCTTGGTGACCAGCGCTTTAATTGCGGTCTTACCAAGCGTCTTGCTACTCCATTTCTTGGGTAGGGTAAAGTCCTCACCTTGCTTGGGTTTCACAATGTAAAACTTTTGTTTATTTATGACAGTTACTTGTGGTGTTTCTAAGAACACCTCGGCAACTTTTTGCGCTTGCTGTTGATGATTAATTTGTTGTTTAATGGCTGCACTGCCAGTTAATTGCGTGGGAACATCAGCGATCAACTTTGCCACGAACTTTTTGATTTGGCTCAAAAAATTATCCTGAGTGCGTTCTTCGGTACTGATTTGCTGTAACGCTTGCTCCCATTTAGCTGTCATTTCTGGACTAGTTAGCAAGGGTTCGAGTTCGACTGCTTTACATAAAGTGATTCCGGCTTCACTGACGTGGAGCTTATTCTTTTCAGTAACTAAGTAGCCGCGTTTCTTTAACACTTCCAGCACATTGGCCCGGGTCGCACTTGTCCCAATGCCTTGCACATCTTTGAGAATCGCCTGGGCTACTTCATCATCAAGCGTTTTGCCAGCGGTCTTCATGGCCGTAATCAGGGTACCTTCGGTAAAGGGTACCGGAGGTGTTGTTTCTTTTTGCGGAGTTTGCAGATTCGGTTGAACTTGGTCGCCTTGGTGAACGATCGGTAGGGTGGCTGCCTCTTGCTGGTCGGTTTTGTGATCATCAAATAAAGCTTGCCAACCTTGCTTAGTTGGGACCTTACCGGTTGCTTTAAAATTGGCGTCACCAACTTGGGTGATAATGGTGGTTTCCTCGTACTCGTACGGATCAGCAAACATCGCTAACGTCGTTCTTAAAACTAAATCATAAACCTGTTGCTGTAATTTAGGCAAGCTGGCTAGTTTCTCTTTCGTCGGCACGACTTTAGTCATGATAATGGCGTAGTGTTCTTCAACCTTTTTTCCATTAACATAGCGCTTATTTGGGGTGGTATTGGTTAAAGCGAATGGCTTAGAGACTAACCCCAGATACTTCGTCAAATTAGCCACTAAATAACTAAATTCTTCATCAGTGATATAAGCACAATCCGTTCGGGGATAACTGAGCAGTTTGTCTTCGTATAAGCTTTGAATAGCCGCTAAGGTTTGGCTGGCGCTAGCGTGATAACGTTTATTCATGGCACTTTGGAGACTAGATAGCGAGAATAGTTGGGGACTAGCTCGTTTTTTGCCTTGCTTTTGGACGTCCTTGATAAAACCGTCCTGTGGGCCTTTCTGAACGTGTTTAGCCTGCATGAATGTCATTAGCCCTGCTTCGTCTTTAAATCGCTGATAGGGGTCTAATTTTGCGACAAATTTTTGCTGATTAGCTAAAATTTCCGCATTTA
This sequence comes from Companilactobacillus nuruki, assembly GCF_002872255.1. Classification (GTDB taxonomy): domain Bacteria; phylum Bacillota; class Bacilli; order Lactobacillales; family Lactobacillaceae; genus Companilactobacillus; species Companilactobacillus nuruki. The sequence continues at coordinate 13,064 of NZ_NIPR01000048.1, read as the reverse complement.
GCTCAAAATAAGGTTCCGGCTTAAAGTTTTTGATTGCCTGGTCCCTTTGATAGACCATATACAAGGTTGGCGTCTGCACGCGACCAATTGAGTATACCCCGCGTACCCCGTTTTGTCTTAATAACAAAGTATATAAGGGACTACCATTCATACCGATCAACCAATCACTAATTTGACGGGTTTGGGCTTCTTTATAAGCCAAATAGTCTTTGTGCCAATCACCAAGATTTTTAAAGCCGGTAATAATGGCGTCTTTTTCCAAACTATTCAGCCATAGCCGCTTAATGGTCTTCTTTTTAACGTCAATCTGGGCTTGGATCATGATTGACCACGCAATATTAGAGCCTTCCCGACCGCTATCGGTGGCAACAATAATGGTATCGGCCTTCGTTAACAGGTCTTTGACGACCTTGAATTGATCTTTTTTACTAGCTGACACCACAAACTTGTATTTATCGGGGAAAATCGGTAAATTAGATAAGGCCCATTGCTGATATTTCTGATCATATTTATCCGGTGTGGCTAGTTCAACTAAATGTCCGAGACCATACGTGACAAGCGTATTTTCGGGCAAAACAGGGTCGCTAACCGTATAGTAACCCTGTTTTTTTGCGCTCTTTTGAAAGGCTTGAACGTATGAACGGGCTTGACTAGGTTTTTCAGCTAAGATAACAGTGGTCATGTTCGTTCACTCCTTGTGATTAAGTTTTTGATCTAATTCTGTTTTACCTTGTTCAGCCGCTTTCAACCAAGTTTCACGGCGCAATTCTTGTTGTTGCTCTATCGATTGTTGCTTCAAATAATGTCGATACCGGTTGATGGCTTTGAGATCTGCATAGGCTGACCAACGGAATAATAAGCCACCCAGCAGTAAAACTAAGGCCATTAGCGCAGTTCCTAAAAAATCGGTATGGTTCGCCGTGAAAAGCTCTTGGTATAAATCCATTAACATGAGGTAAATTCCCATTATATAGAAGACCATGCTAACTAAGTTATCAAAATAGTAAGACAGCTTAGTCCGCCGTGAAGGTGTTGCAAAAGGGTCGGTTCGCATATCTTTTTTGGCTTTTTCCAATAACCAGTGTGCGATTTTCTTCATAACTATTTTTCCTCCTAGTGGTTACGGAAATAATTTTGAAACATTCTCATGGCACCCATACCAGCACTTTTAGTCACACCGGTTGAAGCCCAAAAGTCTTTAACGGCGTCAGGTGTTTTGACCACCAGAAAACCGAATCCGATTGAAGCAATAAAAGCAATAAACCCGTATTTAGCCATATTAGTGAAACACCACACTGATAATGACATACAAAGCACCTGGCTAATAATGGAAGCATTGTAATAAATGTACTTCTTCCACCACGTACCACTATAATCAAAGCTTTCAGTCGCCATGCTCATTGCAGCTAAAGGAATTGTCAGGTTATACCACGCCATATCAGCCACAAACACACACATTTTGATAAAGAACACGACGGTTACGACAGTGAAGATTAGCAGAAACAAAATCTGTAAGGGTAGCGAAATGCCAACATCTTTTAGCCCAGGAACTTTATTCATGCCGGTAATTGATTTAGCAGTGAATTTCTGATCAGAACTAAACATATACTTTAGCAGGGGCAAGGTAATTGAACCTTGAATAAAGCCCTGTAAAAACACGAAAACCGGAATCACGGCCGCTGATTTAATCCCGTCCATGATGATATTAGCCCAAGTCACATCGGTACTTTCGTCCGCCTCTTTTATAATTGTCATCACAATACGCCCAAGGACAACCACAACGACTAACGATGTCGCAAAGGACAGGAAGATGGCATACCACGTTTTAACAATCGGCAAGCTTTGATTGGCTTGGTCAATGATTGCCTTACAGATGTTGAATAAACCATCTAACAAACCAGACAGTAGCCATTCGAAAAAATGTGAAATAGCTGATTGAATAATTTCTGTCATTTTAAAATCCTCCTTTGTCTATTTGGGAATGAGTGAGACCGTACCAGTATCACTTTTAGCCAGTGTGTTAATTGGTGTTAGTTTATATTTGTCTGACTGCTTTTTAATCTTAAACAAACGTGTTTCTGTGCTACCTGAAACACTATTTTTACCAATGAACTTAATTTGTTCATTGCCCTTGTTTTCAATCAACTTGTAAGTATAAACTTCGCTAAAGCCCGCTTGGGTAAGTGTTAAGTTGCTTTTTGAAAACTTTGCAGTAGCGGCCATACCATTATCTTTGCTAGAAGCAAATGTCCACTGATGGCTTTGCAAATCCTGTGCTGTAGACTTCCCACAAGCGGTAAGACCAACAACAATCAGTAACACTGTCATCACAGCGATTATATATTTCCGATATTTTTTCATTAATATGTCCTCCATTATCCAAGCATTTTCTTATGTCTAGACTCTAATTCTTGATCGATATTGTCCTGCAATTTGTCTTCTTCGTCATCGGTTGTTTGATCGTCTTTTTTGGCTTGGTGTTGTGCTTTAACCGTCTGATTCCACTTATCTACCTTATTCTTAAAGTTGGTTTCTTGGCTGGCTTCTGGTTGGACTTGATACTCATTCTGTGACAAGTTAACCAAATGATCAGCCCCTGGAAATAGTTTAAATTGGAACGCTTTTGTCGCTTTGACTGGTCGCGCATTACTAAAGATTAATAAGCTCTGGTCTTCGGGCATCCGCATAATTTCATCGGGCGTCATGAGCGAACGGCTCGTATAGCTGTAACTATCGCTCTTGCTGTGGCTTTCTTCCTTGCTATGACTGATACTCTCACTACCGGTTTCCACTTTCACGGTTGATTTTCCTAACAGATCACTAAAGTATTTAGCGGTCACATCATTAGCGGCATTCAAGCAAATTTTAACGGCATGATTACCTAAGATACTCTCGGCCTTATCCTTGCCATACAAGGCTTGTAGCTGGGTTAAGGTTTGACAAATGGTGGTGACACCAATGCCGTACCCTCGACACGTTGCTAAAAATTCTTCATACTTTGGGAATTTGCCTAAATTGACAAATTCATCAAGGATAAAGTCGACTTGGTGGGGCAATTTAGCGTGATGATCGGCGGCTAATTTGTATAATTCATCAAACAATTGTGAGAAAAACAGATTGATGAAGCTTTCATAGGTATTATCCATCACCGGAATAATCACATATAGCACAACTTTGGCTTTGCCAATCTCTTTTAAATCAAAATCCGAAAAGCTGGTAAAATCGGCCACTTCCTTGTCGACGAACTTCGAAATGGTCGCCAGCAAACTTTCAATAATACTAGCTTTCATTTCCCCTTTGGCTTTTTTGAAACCTAACTCATAAGCGCGTCTCGCTGGATCAGTCATGGTTAAATCAAGAAACAAGGTGTCTAGCGGACTATCTGCGCCCTTTTCCTCAGCTTCAACGTCGTTTTCTTGTAAAACTTGGGTTACGCCTGCCAAATTTCGTTGTTCTGGTGACCGGTGGTTCATGACAAACAGGATTAGTGCCTTCAAAAGTTGACGTTGGGTACTGAACCACACATCTTTTTTACCTTCGGCATTTTCACTCTGAACGATCTTGGTGGCGACAGTTTCAGCTTGAATATCTCGTTGAATATAATCAAAGGGATTGTAGCGATCACTATGCGCCATGTTGGCAAAGTTGACGACATGTACTTGATAACCCTGGGCTAGTTTGATACCGGCCGTCTTTTCGTATAATTCACCTTTCGGATCGGTCACGACAATGCTGTTCTCCGTTTCGTTAAACAGGTTGGTAATGACGACTGATTGGGTCTTATATGATCCAGGTCCCCCAACCACAAAGATATTCCGATTGGGTTTGGTGCTGTTATTCTGGTAAACAATCCGTTTATCCACGATCCCTAAAATTGTCCCATTCATGTTAATCTGCCCCCTTCGCTGACTTTTCTCGATCCACTAATGATTTGAGAATTTCGGCCTTGGTACTCTTGTTAAATGCTGTGGTAAGGTCTTTGGCATTGATACTAAAGTAATGGTCACTTAATTCTTTTAGATCACCCCAGGTCGCACTCCCGTGGGTTTCAGTGTCCGCAGTTTCCCAAGCTTTATGCTTGCTGTTCCGTTTCAAGGCAAAATAGACGGTGTATATGATAACGGCGACACTGACAATAATTAATACCGGGTTCTTTTGGCCTAAATATAAGTTGTAATAATGCCAGGGGTGTAAGGCTAATTGTTTTAATACGGTTGGCATATGATCCGCAAAGGTTAGCTTATAACGGGACAAGGCCATGACAGCTCCAGCTAGGATCTCCGCTAAATACAAGCCAATGATTAGCGTTAGTAGGTACGGCCAACTGGCTTTAACGCTGTTTAATAATTTGTCTTTCATCTAATCACCTACTATCTGTTTAATTCTTTGTTGGTTGGTGCCGGTGTACCGTTGCTTGCCATGGATCAAGGTTGGTACTGACGTTAATTGATATTTTTGAATGTAATGCCGATTCTGCGGTTGGTTCATGTTAATCAAGACGATGTTGTGACTGATTGCGTTGTGCCAATAAATCTGATGAAAAATAGCTTGGCAATCCGGACAATCATCACGGTAAAAGAACAGAACTTTATCAGAATGCTTAGCCAGCGTCACGATTGATCGCTGCTTTTCTACGTGATTGACATATTGATGACCAGCAAACCCGCTAACGGCTAAAACCACCACGATTACCGCTAGGGCTTTACCAACGCGTTTAATTAAGGTCACTGGCTTTAAAGCTACTACCTAAATTTTGGACTGCGGTGATTCGATCCGTGGTGGTATCGAAAGTCACTTGATAAAGTACCGTCGCCTTTTGCCAGTCGTTGTCGCCGCTCTTACTTTCGTAACTGACGACGGCCAAGCCCTTCATGTTTTGCCCCTGCTTGCTTTGCGTATACAGGTTCAGTTGATTTAACTTGGCTGAAACACTATTGCTATCACCATACGTGCCTTTGTTTGAAAAGTATTGCTGATATAGCTTGTCGGAAATCAAGTCTTTCACGCCATTTTTACGCTGACCGTAGGTCTTGGGCTTAAAGTTATTCATGACCTTAAAGAACTTGGTGACTACCGTATTAAAACTCAGTTCAGCCTGACTTTTGTCTTTATTATTTTGGTAGGTCTTATAACTGTCAATTTGGGTGCTCAATAACTGCTTTTGTTGGTTGGCTTTAGTCAATTGCTGGTTAACTTGGCGCTTCTGTTTTTGTAGCCGACTAATCTGCTGTTGCGCCTGCTTAACCTGGCTATGTTGATAGGTATTTGCCCCTAACGACATAACTAAGATCAAGCTGCCAATCACCACACTTAAAACCATGCTCCGCTTCATTTGTTTTCCCTCCTTACTTCTTGATCGGCCGGGCTAACGTTACATCACCACCATTTAGTAAGCTATAAAAAGCGGTCCCAAAAGTGCTTTCGTTAACTTTGTCACCCGTACCACCTTGCTCAATGATCTTAGTGGCTTTTCCTTGCCATTTGCCTAGTAGAATGGCAGTATGGCCGTCGTTTCCAGCTCCCACGCCTTGATTAACGATCACAATATCACCGGCTTTCGCGTCAGTTTCACTGATCTGTTTCAAGTATTGATGGCTGCCTTTGGCGTCACTAGCCATCGTGCCGGTAAACCAGCCCATGTTGGCCGGTACCTTGTAACCAGCTTTATTAAGTGCTAACCAGACGAAGCCTGAACAATCGGTTCCACCGGTTTTGTTAGGATTCTTTAAATCGCTACCTAAATCGGGGCTAGGGTGAGTTTGAACATAATAAAAGTCGTCCTTCATACTTTCCGCGTTTTTAACAATGCTGCCACCGGAATAGCTCGGGTCACTATCACAACCTAGTTCGGTCAGATCGCCGGAACTTGCATTATCTAACGTATTACCGGCCACGGGATCACTTGTACCCAACACGGAATACCAATGATCGGCATAACCGTATCTTTGGCTTAAATACCATTGTTCCGGGTTCTTACTCATACCCTCGTAATCCATTAACCAGGCTTTGGTCGCTTTATGCACGTCCGTATATTTAAAAATCTGCTTGTTTGACGCATAGTAACTACTGTTCAATTCTTGGTCGAGATAATCCAACTGTACCCCGAGATTGGTCGCTGGTTTATTTTCTTTATGGGCTAAATCTTCCAGTTTATCTTTTCGACCACCTAACCACTGGGCTAAGCCCGTGGCCCCGGAACTGGAATTAACGGACTTGGGATCAAGGCGACTTTCTAGTTGTAAGACCCCCAAGATACCGGCGGCCGCTTGTGGGGTGGCACCATACTTTTGCTTCCAGTGCGCATAAATATTTTTGGCATTTTCCTTCATGCTCTTACTATCTAATTGCGTTTCTGTGGTCGTTGAATTATCACAACTGTTTTCTTGCAATTGACCAGTAAGCGCGGCGATTAGCAAGATGATTAGCAGAATGGTGCCACCCACAATATAAGCAATCAACTTCCATTCCCTTTTCTTATATTCAAATGACAATACCTGCATTTAATCACCTACTTTGTGCTTAGCCTGATCGACCTTTTTTTGGGCCGCTTGCTGATCGTTTTGGGCATTCTTTAAATCAGACTTGGCTGAATCCACCTGCTTGTCTTTATCCTTATCTTTACTACCATCAATTTTGTTGGCGTCATCTAACTTCTTTTGAGCGTCGCTAACTTCGTTCTTAGCGGAATTTAGACTTAACAGGGCTTTTAAATACTTAGCTTTGGGACTGTTCACGCCAGCTAATTTGGTTTGGACAGTCTGGGCATCTTGTGTGTCGTTATGGGCTAGGAAAGCTTGTCCTATTCTTAATAAAACATCAGCGTTCGTCGTAAAGGATAATTGGTTATTGAGCGTATTGGTGTCGTAGTTAACGATGGCCTTTTCCAGCGATAGTTGATCTTTTTGCGTGCTTGTCGCCTTAGTTGGTAACTGCCAATCGGCCACTTGACTGCTATCTTTGTTGGCATAAGCCGCATTAACAACCTTGTTCAACTCACTTGGATCAACCTTTAAAGCTTGCTGGTACTGACCATGCTTTAAAAAGACACTGACTTGCTTAGCTGAAGGATAGCCGGCCCGTTGCATATCTTTTTGCGCTTCTGACCACTTCTGATCATTTAAAGCGGTTTGAATTTGACCGCTATATTTTAATCGCATGACCTGGGCTTGGTTCTGGTTAGCCAAGCTTTGATATTGCCGTTCGTCACTTTTGTGGACTAAGCCGACGGCCAAAACGGCCACAATCGCCACCCCAGCTATACTCAACCATAAACGTTGTTTGGTTTTCTGCTGGGCCGTTTCAACTTCCTGCCATTCGTGATAGCTCACAAAATCCTCAATGCCGTTAACCACTTCCGTTAACTCATTTAACGACGTAGCTTTAGCCACTTGTTGTAAATAGTCATCTGGGTGTTTGGCCAAGGCTTCTTGGGGATTGCTTAGTAGCCGTTCATAGGGCGTCCCCGTCAAGCAAAACAGAATCAGTGCTTTGTATTTGGCTAAATTGCTATGTTTATCATCATAAGGCATGAGTTCATTGGCCCGGTAGGCGTACCAAACATGTTGCATTGGGTAATACCACAGGTTGGCTGGGTTCAACGCAATGTGATACTGACTATCGTTAACCACATGTTGCGCCATAATTTCCTTGGCAATCGCTGACCGGATTGCCTTATTTTCATGTGGTAAATTCTTTAATGATCTGACCTTATCCGGCAAGGTATAAGTTAAAACAACCTTCTGGTCTTGCTCAACCACGTTAACCAACTGTAAGAAATTGGCATCAGCTTCCTTTAATTCGTTTAGCTCACTCAACTGGTCATATCGAAACTGATTGTGATTGAGTTCGAGAATTAATTTGTTCCCCTGTCGCTTGAACGTGCCAACCTCGATATTTAATAGCTGATTTGATTTACTCATTTAAAGTCCCTCCTTCCTCCTCGGTGGTAGCTAAAGCGTCAATTTCACTGGGAGTTAAGATCACGCGCTTTTGATAATCCGGTTGTTCGGCTGTCTCACGATTGTATTTTTCTTGGTAAGCTTCTGGGTCGATTAGCCGTAGTTCTTCTTCGGTCAACTCGACACGCATAAAGGCGCGTTGGCTACCATAGATCATCAGGGCTTCGCCTTGTCTACGGCGTTCTAGTAGCTTCTTTTCTTTATCCGAGAACGTCATACGCAATTTGGTAATCACATCATCAACGCCTTTACCGTCAAGACCAAAGAACACTTTGGTGTAGGAGTTCCCAATAATGGCTTCACCAATGTTCTGCCCGGTATCTGTCGTGCCTTCAATCACATCTTGAATTTGCTGCGTTCCGGCAATCGCCCCAGCATTATACTTTCTAAACCGCTTATAAGCTTGATGGAAAAAGGTGGCGGCCGCTTTGTGTAAGGTTAAAAAGTGAAATTCATCGACAAACAATTTCTTGCGGCTATGCCGATCTTTGGTAATTTCGTCCCATAGATACTGGAAAGTATTCAGATAAGCCGCTGATTGGACTTCCTGTTCACTTTGTAGGGGTTTTAGATCAAAAGAAATGATCTTTCCCTTTAGGTTGACGTTGGTGTGCCCGTCAAATAGGCTGTTAGAACCATGGGTATAGCTGCCTAAGATGTAGTAGAAGTCTTTAACCCGATTAAATTTGTCGGCGTCCTTATCAGCCAGTTTTTCCAACTCGTCATAAACATTGGATAAGGTCGGCCACTGATCGTCTTTAATCTCTTTTAAGCGGCTGTACTTCAAAACACCACTGTTGACGTAGGCCTGTTTAACGACATCATCAAGAATTGCCAGCTCAACTTGGGTAATCCCGGTTTTAAGGACTTCAAAGAATCCCTTTAATCGCTGGATTTTATCTTTAACTAGTAAATCAAGGTTCGTGACCGCCTCATCGGCGCTTAGGATTTCTTCGGAGAAAATTTGGAGCGGGTTAATTTTGTACTTAGCATTCGAGGTTAGGTGCAAGACTGCGCCACCCAGGGCTTCAACAATCTTGGTATATTCGTTTTCTGGGTCAATAATGTAGAGTTGATAGTCTTGAATGGCGTAGCGTAAGATTTTCTGAATCATATAGGTGGTCTTGCCGACCCCCGAGGTGCCGATAATGACTTGATTTTGATTTAGCGTCTTGTTGCGATCCAGCATATCTACGGCAATTAAGCTGTTGGTATCTTTGTTAACCCCTTCAATATCAGATCTAGGCTTCAAGTCCAAAATCTCCGCGTCGTCAAAGGGAAACATGCTGCTGGCGACTTCGGTATTACTTTCTTTATAGGTGTAATCCCCCATGAGGTTCTCGTTAATTGGCATGGTTGACCAGAAAGCTTGAAAGGTTGCTTTAACGGGCACTAAGGGCTTCATTTGTAGTTTAATCAACGTATTCTTGACGTTCTCGGTTAAGTCATCTAATTCTGCTAAACTGTTAGCCCGCAGATAAACCAACATATGTTGATAGACAAATGTGGTAGAATTATCAAGGTATTTATCTAGTTGCATGTTGGCTGAATCAATATAATTTTGCAGAATCTTCTTTTTATACGGGTCGAACGTATTTAACTTCTGCGCTTCCTTATTTTGAATCGTCTTCTTGTAATAGGTAATCATTGAATTGTTACTGGCGCTGTCGATATATTGCACAATATCGATAACGCCTTTTTTGCGCTTCAATTCTGACAACCAGTTGCCATACACCCGCTTGGGATAGTCAGCAATCGCTAACACCCGAATAAAATTCTCGCCCGACTGGACGTAGGTGGGGTACTGTTCCCAGCTAAACGGGAATAGTGAATGCAAGCTATCGCGATCAATCAGCTTGGTAAAGTCTTCAACCTCCGGTTTTTGTTTATTAACCGCTGGTTCACTATTTTGCCTACTTTCTTTCTTGGTTGGCATGAACAAATCAATGACCTTATCGCCAAAACTCATACTGTTGCCTCCTATCCATTGAAATTGATTAAGTTCTTTAAAATCTCTTGGACTTCCTGACTAGTCAAAACTTTGGCCGTCACATCAAAGTCCGTTAACGCATTTTCAATATCCCGTTTAACCTGTTCGATCTTTTCGTCTAAATGAGTGACCGCTAGGTTTAAGCTCTTAACACTTTTGTCTTTAATTGGCACCTTAACGATTAGCAGATGTTGCTTAGTTGTCATGTTTTTGGATTCTTGGACTTTAGTAAAGTGATCCAAGTAACTGGCTATGAGCTGGATTTTGAACTGTTGCTCCGGGTGGCCTTTTTGTAAGGCGAGATACCGCCGTTTGAGACCATTGAGATAAGCCGTCATATTGACGGGAATCGTCGGTTCTAAGAACTGTAATGTGTCATCAACACCTTCACCTAAGGTACTCATGAGAAAAGCGCCATAGTCCTCAAAGACGTCCTGTTGTTCGGTTTCATTAAGTAGATCAAGGTTGATCCCACTAACTTCCAAAATGCCAACGAGATTACCGGTTTTGGTAACTTCGTAGTTACCATACATACCCACCACCAAACTCATGTCATCAATGGTCTCTTTACCACCATTGATTTTAGGCGGTTGGTAATCCCAATCGAGCTTCGCTGATTTATTGGCGGTTTTGCTCTTCTTCAAACGCATTTAGTTCACCTCGCTTCTTCGGTTTTAAATAAAACAGTTTCTGACCATTGGCATAGCGGCGTTTCAACTTAAAGTTATCCCGCACTTTAATATTCTTCCGCGCCGCAACTGGCCTAATTGTTAAAATAGCCATGACAATCGTCATGGCTAAGACAACAATCACTATTTTTATCAGGACTAAGATCAGACCATAGGGTGGGATCGCAATAAAAATTAAGCCCACTAGTCCTGCCAGCGCCGCATAGCCAAAATCCTTCAAGGTGTAGTCTTTCCAGATCCCGTAATCTTTATCTACGTTCTCTGGGAAGATAAATTCTTTTCCTTTCTTCATTTGGCAGGCTCCTTTTTAAATTAAGTGAATAGGCTGTAAACCCAAGGTAATAGCCAGATAATCGCTGCCGCTAGGGCCACTAAACCAGCCACCCGACCAACCGCGTGATAAACTTCTGATTTCTCTCGCGGATCGTCTGCGTCAGGCATTCTTTTGATAATAATAAATAGCGCGACACAAATCCCGACTAAAACGACCAACCCAGTTAAAATACCTTGAATCGTCTTACCAGCGCTGGTTAGCTTGCTTTTAACTTCGCCACCGTCCGCCGCCAAAACAACCTGGGCGTTCATCAAGCCCAAATAGATTGCAGTAGCTCCAGTAGTTGCTAACGCTTTTACTTTGCTGAACTTCATGTTATTCCTCCTTCCTATCATCTTCTGATGTTCGTAATTGAATTTGTTCTGCCTGCGTTTCTTCTGGTTCACGCTGATAGAACTTGTCCAATTGTTCCTCAGCAATTTGCTGGCTTGGTAATGAGTCGGTGGCTAATTTGACGCGGCCATTTTTACTCGTGGCTAAGTAATACTCTTTTTCTGACTGGCCTAATTCTTGGGTCTCTAAGACATGCAAATTATGTTCGTAACGGTCTAAGGCGTTATCAACTTCTAAGCCATAGAAACCTAAGAAACCTTCCAGGAAACTCTCACCAAAAAAGGTCATTTCATTTTTGATCTGCTTATATTGATGAGTCGGTTTATCACTTACCAATTTTTCGGCCTTTTTAGCATTTTGACTGTCTTGGTGGCGATTAAACCAACCACTAAGCTTTAACGGCTCAGTCTTCAACTGGCGTTTAACGGTCTTCTTAATCATTGCTTGCCGAACTTCATCGATTGGCTGACCGTCTTGATCTAATATCGCTTGTAGCTGCTTCTGGTCAGTTAGTGCTTGGTCGTCATCAACCACAATCGCCTTTTGGTCATCATGTAGTAACTTGCCATTAATGCCTTGCCAACTTTCTACTTTCATTAAATCACCTCCTCAAAAAAAGCGCGTTAGGGTCGCTAAACAACTAGCTTTCCCCTAACCCGCCCGGTAAAATGGATTGTTAGGAGGGTGACACCCAGAATCGTAACTTCTAGGTGCTGATCCTCGTTAGCAACTTCACTGCTTACGAGGACGCCCTCTTTTTTTATGTGATTTTTAACCCACTCTATCCCTTCATCAGATATTAATTTATTGGTACCTGAACCAAGCAAAAATTGATCAGGAAACTCTGGATGTCGTTTGATCCAGTTGCTGACATAATTTCGGCCACGCCCCAGCTTGTGATTAGCTTGCGTTACGCTGTACCATTCCTGATTGCCTGTCACATGTAAGTTCTCCTTTCTTAATTTAGTCATAATTTAACATCAAAAGGTGTAACTTACACCATTTATTTTTTTACATTTAGGTTACAAGTGCCTGCCCCCATCTTCATGCCGGTTTCGAGTTTGGTGTTGCCGTTGCTTTTTCGTCATTTCCCACTCAGTCTCCTTTAGTCCACGTAGTTGCTGCTTTCTTAGATAGTCCGTGTTCTTCGCATATAAAATGGTTATTAAGGCTTCGTCCAAAATATTAGTCAGGTAGTTTTTCGGGCTAGTTGGGTAATAATTAATGGCCTGATAGTCCTTAATTTGGTCTTGCTTATATTGATCAAAGCGCATTGTCTGTTGTTTCAAACGGGTTTGCACCATTTCAATTTGTTGGTGATCCAACTTAGGATCTTGGCCACATTCGCCAATAAACAGTTGCCGGGTGCCATCATGTTTTAAGACCCGTTGCAGTCGATGATCCTGAATATCTTTTAATTCCATTTTACCTAACAGGTAATTTAAACCGGCTTGGTGTTGCTGACTAGTAAAGACTACCGGTGGCTGCTGTTGCAATTGACTAAGATCATCGGCGCTTAATGGCTTTAATTCTGGGTCATAATAAACCACAGCGGTATAGATTTGCTCCTTATCAATCGTCTCTAGCTTATCCAGGTCACTGTCCGGAAAAGCAGTCGTTAGAATGCTGTTGTATTGGGTTTGCACTACGGCTTTAACTTCCCGCATGACCCGTAAATTTTTCACTGCTTTAGAAATGAATTCGAGTTCGTTAGGTTGATAAGCGGCTAGCATGCCCCGATCAGTATGCTTCAAATCGTC
>NZ_NIPR01000047.1 GCF_002872255.1 Companilactobacillus nuruki | reverse complement strand
AGAAGAAAGAAAAAAAAAGAGAGGGAGAGGGAAGAGAAGTAGAGAGAAACAGAAGAGAAGGGTAAAAGGGAGAAAAGGAGAGAAAGGAAGAGTAGTAGAAGATAAGAGGGAAAAAACAAACGGAGATGTAGTAGAAAAGAAAAAACAAAAGCAAGTGAAGGGAAAAAGTGAGAGAGAGAAGAAGAAGAAAGAAGGGAAAGAGGAGAAAAAAGAAGAAAGAAGAGAGAGGGAGAAGAAATGAAAGAGGGAGAAAAGAAAAAAGGAAAAGAAGGAGAAAAAAGGAAAAAGAGAGAAAGGAAAAAAAAAAGAAAAACGTAAAAGAAAAAAAGGGAAAAGGAAAAGGAAAAGAAAAGGAAAAAAAAGAGAGAGAAGGAAGGGAGGGGAAGATGGGAAAAAGAAAAAGGAAAAAGAAAAAGAAAAAAATAGAAAGAAGAGAAAGAAAAAAAAGAAGAAAAAAAAAGAAAAGAAAAAAAAAAAAGAAAAAAAAAAAAAGAAGAAATAAAGAGAAAGAAAAAAAAAAGAAGAAAAAAAAAGAAAAAGGAGAGAGAAAGAAAAAAAAAAAGAAGAGGAAGAAAAGGAAAAAAAAAAAGAGAAAGAGAAAAGAAAAAGAAAAAAGAAAAAAAGAAAAAAAGAAAAAGAAAAGAAAAAGAAAAAAAAGGAAGAAAAAGAGAGAAAAAAAAAAGAAAAAAGAAAGAAGAAAAAAAAAAGAGAAGAAGGAAGAAAAAGAAGAGAAAAAGAGAAAGGAAAAAAGAAGAGGAAAAAAAAAAGAAGAGAAGAAAAAAAAAAAAAAGAAAAAAAAAAAAAAAAAGAAAGAAAAAAAAAAGAAAAAAGAGAAAAAGAAAAAAAGAGAAAAAAAAAAAAAAAAGAAAGAAAAAAGGAAAGAGAAAAAAGAAAAAAAAAAAAAAAAAAAGAAAAGAAGAAGAAAAGAGG
>NZ_NIPR01000046.1 GCF_002872255.1 Companilactobacillus nuruki | reverse complement strand
ACCGAATTTTTAGAGGGAATCATTGGAAGAATAAAAAAGATAAAAAGTAGTGCCTATGGATATCGTAGTTGGAACAACTTTACTGAACGTATAAATATTCAAATGTTTTGGCTTCGAGCAAGCTCATCAGCTAAATAAAAAAACAGCTAGACCATTTATGGTCTAACTGTTAACTTGAACCGCCATCAACTTGATTTGACGAACAGCCGAAATTCAATGCAGACTATTTATTTTGAATAATTAAAACTATTTGAGTAAAAGACTAATACAACGGTTAAGAGGCCTAGAACAAAAATTGAAGTTGTCTTGGTTTCAAGTCATATCCTCAACATTTTAGATAAACTTCAATTTTACGGAAAACAACAAATCCCTTATATCTTAATCAAGCCTAAGCTAGAAAGCTTAATATTATCTATTCAAATTCATTAGGTCTATCTGTTGTTTGTTTAAAATAATAACTGATTGAATCAAGGATTCTATCAGATGCTTTACCATCACCATATGGGTTCTTAGCGTTGGCCATACGATCATATTCTGCTTTATCGGTAATTAAACGAGTCATTTCTTTTTCAACGACATCTGCATCAGTACCGACCAATTTTAACGTACCAGCTTCTACACCTTCGGGACGTTCAGTTGTATCACGAAGAACCAAAACTGGTTTTCCTAATGATGGTGCCTCTTCTTGAACTCCACCAGAGTCAGTCATAATAAAGTAACTTCTAGAAGCTAAATTATGAAAATCAACTACATCCAGTGGTTCGATCAAGTGAACACGTTCAACCTCACCCAAAATATCTTCGGCTGTTTGTTGAACAACAGGGTTCAAATGTACTGGATAAACCAATTCAATATCATCATGTTTTTCAACAACTTTTTTCATTGCTCGGAAAACCTGTTTCATTGGTTCACCCTGATTTTCACGACGGTGCATGGTGATCAAAATCATCTTTTTATTAGGATCCAAAACATCCATAATATCGTGATGATAGTCTTTATGAACTGTACTCTTCAAAGCATCAATAGCTGTATTACCAGTTACAAAGATATTTTCACCATGATGATTTTCTTTTAACAAATTAGCTTTACTTTCAGTAGTTGGTGCAAAATAAATATCAGTTAAATCATCGGTCATTTGGCGGTTCATTTCTTCTGGCCATGGAGAATACTTATTCCATGTTCTAAGACCTGCTTCAACATGCCCAATTGCTGTTTGATGATAGAATGCTGACAAGGCCGCACTGAATGTTGTCGTTGTGTCACCATGAACTAAAACGATATCAGGTTGTTCTTTTTCAATAATTCCATCAAGTTCTTTTAAGACCAATCCCGTGATGCCACTTAATGTTTGACGTTCTTTCATGATATTCAAATCATAATCAGGCTTGATATTAAAAATTTCCAAAACTGAGTCTAGCATTTCACGATGTTGTGCTGTGACAACTGTCACGGTTTCAAAACGGTCACTGTTTTGCTTTAATTTTAAAACAAGTGGTGCCATTTTAATGGCTTCTGGTCTTGTACCAAAAACTGTCATAACTTTAATTTTATCCAAAATTATCACCTCAATAAATTACCTCCAGTATATCAAAGATGTTGTTATTAATATAGGTAGTTACGATTTTCAGATTTTTATGAAAAATATGGGTATAATTAACTATTATGATAAATCTAACACTTCTAATTATATTAAGTATTCTAACAACACTACTGGCCTTTTTTGCAGTTATGGCAATTTATAACACTATTATTAAATCAACTAGCAAAAAATATTGGTGGTATATTCTTCTTTTTCTAATAATTTTATTTTTAATTGCTTTATATTCATACTTACATTTTAAGTAAAACGCTTACTGAAATAGTTTCTTAAAAAAAGTATTAATTTCATTCAGTTTGAGTTAAAATTATTAAGTATTCAAAATAATGAATGGAATTTTTGGAGGATTATCGATGGTTTTAACAAACGGTAACGAAATTTTCAACAATGCCCGTAAAGGCAAATATGCTGTTGGTGCTTTTAACATCAACGACTTGGAATGGACACGTGGTATTTTAGCCGCTGCTCAAGAAACAAATACACCTATCTTGGTTCAAACATCAATGGGTGCTGCTAAGTATATGGGTGGATATGAATTATGTCTACACCTTGTACAAGACACAATCAAATCAATGGGTATTACAGTTCCAGTTGTAATGCACTTGGATCATGGTAACTATGAAGCTGCCAAAGAATGTATCGAAGTTGGTTACAACTCAGTTATGTTCGATGGTCATGACCTACCATTTGACGAAAACCTTGAAAAGACAAAGGAAATCGTTAAATTAGCTCACGCTAAGGGCATGTCTGTTGAAGCTGAAGTTGGTTCAATTGGTGGTACTGAAGATGGTATTACTGGTGCCGGTGAATTAGCTGATGTTGAAGAAGCTAAAACACTTGCAGCTACTGGTGTTGATTACCTAGCTGTTGGTATTGGTAACATTCACGGTGTATACCCTGAAAACTGGCAAGGTTTGAACTTTGACCGTTTACAAGAATTAGCTGCTGAAATCTCAACACCACTTGTTCTTCATGGTGGTTCAGGTATCCCTAAGGAACAAATCGTTAAGGCTATCTCAATGGGTATTTCAAAGGTTAACGTTAATACTGAATTGCAATTATCATTTGCTAAAGCAACTCGTGAATATATCGAAGCTGGCCATGACCAAGATGTAAATGCTAAGGGTTACGATCCTCGTAAGTTACTAGCACCTGGTACAAAGGCTATTACAGATACAACAAAAGAACGTATCGAATGGTTCGGTACACCTTCAATCTAATAATCTTTGATTATTTAAAAAGACAGGACTGTGGTTCCTGTCTTTTTTTGTATAGAAAAGGCAAGTTATCAATTCAAATTTGAATTGATAACTTGCCTTTTTACTTTTAGTAATATTAGCTATAATATGCAACTTTGATATAATCCAAACCAACGAATATCAAAATACATATCAAGAAAATTATTAAACAATTAATTACTCCAACAGATAATCCAAATATTGCTATCATCGTGAAAATAAGTATATTACAGCGTATTATTATACCCACCGCTCTACTAGTTGGTATTGACCAAAAATGATTACGCGTTCTAGTTGAAAGAATCATACCCATTGCTGAATAAATCAAGTAGACAAACAACATTCCACTAATTTGTGACTGATCAAAATTAGTAAAATGCAAACTATACCACAGAACTAGAAACCCTAGTGGTAGCCATCCAATTATATAAATAGCCGAAATCCTAATCAAGCTTACTAAATCCCATTTTTCTGGAAAATAATTTATTTTTACACGATCAGACCCTAAAGTTAACGTCACACAATCATTAAAAATAACAATAAATACAATTATATTTAATGAAATTGGAAAAAAATTGGTAAATAAATAACCGAAAGTTAACAGAAGTGACAATTGTGCCGTCCTAGCTAATTTAGTGATTAGCCATGTCATCATTCTTTGATAAACACGATGCCCTGAATCAACTAATTCTGTAATCCCCATTAATGAAGGTTTTGTCAGAATGATTCTAGAAGCTAATTTGGAAATATCCGTTGCGGTATTGATGGCAATACCAACATCTGCCTGCTTTAACGCTGGTGCATCATTGATTCCATCGCCTGTCATACCGACAACATATCCTTTATCTTGTAACAATTTAACAATCTTAAACTTATCTTTTGGATAGACATTAGCGAATCCACTAAACGATAATGGCATAGACATAGCTTCTTCAATACTACCAATTTTGCCATTCAAGCCAATTTTCTTAGCAATTGATTGAGCAGTTACTCTAGTATCTCCAGTTAGCATTAGAATAGTTATTCCCCGCTGTTTAAGTTGAAGAATTGTTTGAGACACATCAGGTTTAATTTGGTCTTTAAAAGTTAATATTCCTATTATCTCTTGATCTATCGCTAAAACCATAATTTGAAGACCTTGATTTGACAAAACTATGATTTGTTTTTTTATTTTATCAGAAATATTTATTTTTGTGGGAGATCCTAAGAATACCTCTCGTCCATCGGCTAAAATAGCTCTAGCTCCCTTTAGAATAGGGTCAAATGATATTTGTTCTTTTACATTGGGTGTTGTTATTTCCTTCAATGTTGCTTCTTGAGCAATTGCTAAATCTAAGGGATTGATACTTCCTGGTTTTATTGTTGCCAAAGCATACTTTAATAAAAATGATTTTTCCATTCCATTCAAACTAACTAAACTATTTAGAACTGGTTTATTTTGAGTTATAGTTCCAGTTTTATCCATCAATAAAACATTCATTGATCCAGCTTCTTGAATACCTGATAATCCGCTAACCAAAATACCTTTTTTCGAAAGCACCCCAGCCTCTATTGAATTTGCAACCGAAAAACTTGACGGCATAGAAATTGGAATAGTAGCTACAAATAAAATAACTAAGAATGGTAATAGAGATAATAAAGGTGTTTTTCTGATCATTGCCGATATGGTTAAAACAATTGCTAATACAATATCTAAATACGCCAAATATTTTACAACAGTAAAGAGAAGTTTTTCTAGTCGTCCAGGAGATTCATTGGTTCTTACTAATTCAGTCGTTCTTCCTAAACTACTGTCCTTGCCGATCTTCTCAACTAATACATTACTATTTCCTTGAATTACAGTTGATCCAGAGTAAAGGTTATCTCCTTTATCTTTAATTACAACTTTTGATTCTCCAGTTATTACTGATTGGTTTACTAAAATCTCGCCTTTAATTATCTTACAATCAGCCGGAATAATTGAGCCAACCGCCAAATGAATCCAGTCGCCAGGTACTATTTCACGACTAGATAGTTTTTTCCATTTACCATCCCGTAAAACACTGACATATGTAACTAATTTAGTATTTAATTCACCAATTGATTTTTTTGCATGATTTTCTTGAATGGCACCATCAATGGCCGAAAATAACAGTAATGCAAATATAAAAATAACTTGTATGTAATTTCCTAATATAAGTTCAATGATAAGTGCTAATTCAATAATATAAGGAATTGGACCAATCAATCTTTTTAAAATTAAATTCATGAATGGTTTCTTAATTTGTGGAAGGTCATTATAACCTTTTAATTGCATTATTTTTTTAGCATCTTTGGTCGTTAAACCACGTTTTTCTTGCATAATTAATTATCAATCCAAATCTACATTATTGGGGAAATGAGCCAAATTTGATTCTTTACCTAATTCCTCTTCAATTCTTAATAATTGATTATACTTAGCCAAACGTTCGCCACGGGCAGGGGCACCAGATTTAAGTTGTTCTGCATGCATAGCAACTGTAAAATCAGCTAAAAATGGATCTTCTGTTTCACCTGAACGATGTGACATCATGGTAGTATAACCATTTTTCCTTGCCACTCTAATTGCCTCCATCGTCTCAGTAACACTTCCAATTTGATTTAACTTAATCAAAAAACTATTAGCTAAACCGTTTTTAATGGCTTTTCTAAATAATTTAGGATTAGTACATACGTTATCATCTGTTACGATTTGAACTCGATGACCATTCTTTTGTGTGAACTTAGCAAAATTTTCCCAATCGTTTTCGCCAAATGGATCTTCCATTGAGACAATAGCTGAATACTTATTCAACAAACCTTCATAATATGATCCCATTTCTTCTGGACTACATTTTTTCCCTTCAAACATGTACGAACCATCTGCTTGAGCAAAACTTGAGGCTGCAGCATCAAATGCTATACCAATTTCTGTTCCAGGTTCATAACCAGCATCTTTAATAGCTTTATTCAATTCATCTATGGCAGCTTCACTGGATGGCAAATCGGGAGCAAAACCACCTTCATCGCCTAATCCAGTTTGGTAACCTTCTTTTTCAAGATTCCTCTTTAATTGATGATAAACATTAACGATTTTTTCAAAACCATCACGAAAGCTAGTTCTTTTAATTGGAGTAATCATAAATTCCTGCATATCAATACCATTATCGGCATGTTCTCCTCCATTAATAACATTGTGGAATGTTTGAGGCAATTCCAAATCGACTCCACCAATATAACGATAAACAGGAATGTTTTCACTATTTGCAGCGGCTCTAACATTTGCAATTGATACTCCCAGAATTGCATTGGCACCTAATTTAGCCTTATTGGGTGTTCCATCAAGATCTATCATCATCTGATCAATATTTGATTGATTAAAGGGATCAGCTCCTTTTAATCTATCATTGATTAAAGTATTAACATTCTTAACAGCTTTTAAAACACCTTTTCCATCCAGTCTTTTTCCACCATCACGCAATTCAACAGCCTCATTATCACCGGTTGATTTACCAGATGGAACACTTGCACGTCCTAAAACTCCATTGGAAAGAATCACATCTACTTCAACCGTAGGATTACCACGTGAATCAAATATCTCTCTAGCCTTTACATTTTCAATCGTTACCTTTGTCATCATTAATACTCCCTTTCCAATCATAAAAAAATGACGTCTACCCTGAAAAAAATCAGAGTAGACGTCATTAATTACAATTGAGTAATATTTACGGCGAACGTCATCGCCTTTCAACGAATTCATAATATAATACTTTTTTAATTTACACAAGTATTATATTAAAAAAAACAATTCCTAGGATTGTGAAATATCCAAGTTTCAACAAAAATATATTTTACATGATATATATTTATAAAGGCCTTGTTTAATAGTATTCTAGCAAAATTATGCTAAAAATACTTCAATCTTTAATATTGTGAAATGTTTCAAACCTTGTTATACTATGCTTGTACCATTTAAGAAAGCGCTAACATAGAGGAAGGAGGGGCTAAATAATAACTTTGTTAAATCCTAGGATGAGTTTTCAAAGTCAAAGTTTTGCCTCCCGTATAGAAATTATTAATATCTATGACTAGATGCTTATCCTAGATACTTAGTTGATTTGTCTGTAACTCCCAATTACAGATTATGATAAGGGAAAAACTCATTTCTTAAATTTGCCCAAAATACAACGGATCATAATAATCTCCCCGATTCATTGAATACCCCATCATTCAATGACGAATAGTTAATTTCTTACCCTTATCTAAAATCAACCGCATAAAAAGAGACCAACAGGTTCCCCGCCTGTTTGGTCTCTTTTTATGCGCCATCTTCTTTAGCAATTGCCTGTTGAGCAACCAAATTTAAATAATTAAACGGATTATCATAATTTGGTTGGAACAACATATCAACAAAAGCTAAATCATCAATTGTATTTTCATTTTGAATACAAATAGAAATGGCATTGGCCGATTGAGCCACTTCATGCTTACTGAATAACTGAGCTCCCAAGACTCGTCTACTGTCCTTATCATATATTAAATAAATAGTTAACATATCAGTTGTAGGCATGTAATTGGGACGATAATTATCATGATAAACAACACAATCAGCATTAATCCCATTAGCTAAAGCCTTTTTTAGGGTTAATCCGGTTTCGGCTAGGGTATATCCGAAAATTTCCATGGCAGTTGTTGCTTGGGTTCCCATATATTTGCGGATATTACCAAAAACATTAATTCCTGCCAAAGTTCCTTGACGAACCGCTGTTGATGCCAATGGAATGTACTTCAATTCACCTGTTGGATTGAATTTAACAACACATGAGTCCCCACCCGCATAGATATCAGGATCAGATGTTTGCATATAGTCGTTTATAATGATGGCACCATAACCGTCCATTTGAACTTGACCACGCAATAAATCAGTGTTGGCAAAGAACCCAGTACAAACAATCACCAAGTCAGCCTTATATGCATCACCTTTTTTAGTTTTAATAGTTAACTGTTCACCATCAACAATTTCTGCTACACGTTCATCTAAGTGAACCTTCACATCATGATCTTTTAACTTCTGAATAATTTCTTGAGAAAGTCCATCGTCAACATAATTATTTAATATCTGATCACGTGATTGAATCAAAGTAACATCATGAACTGTATTGGCATAACTTTCGGCTAATTCGACTCCAACATATCCAGCACCAACAATCGCAATACTGGGATAATTTAAAGCTGAATCGTAGATCTGTTTAGCTTGCGCATAACTCTTACACAACAAGACACGGGGATTATTCATACCACCAATTGGTGGTATACCAACTTCAGATCCGGTAGTCATGATCAATTTATCATAAGTATCTTCGAAAATTTCTTGAGTTTGTAAATCTTGAACAACAATTTTTTTGTTCTTTGAATCAATTTTTAAAACATTATGTTTCATATGAACCTTGGCGCCAAATCCCTCAAGGGTGGTAGGATCTGCATAAAACATATCCTCAAGATTATTAACAATTCTGCCTAAATATAGGGCAATTCCACACGACAAAAAAGCGATATTATCATCACGCTCATAAACGGTAACATCAGTTTCTGGATGCTTTTTAAGTATCTGTTCAACTGCAGCTGTTCCAGCATGTGTACATCCGACAACGATAACTTTCAACAGTCGGTTCCTCCTCTAAAGTACCTTTTTATATACTAGCTCTCATTCTTTAAAGCATAACACAACACATGTAATAATTATATCAGTCTAATTTTTATTTCACTTTTTAGAAAGTAAAAAAAATCATCTCAATTATTGAATTATTATTTATCAAAATTTGTAATATAATTATGTTGTATTGACATTTTTAATATGGAGATCAACTATGAATGAAATTAAATATTCAACATCCCTGAATTCTTTAATCTATCAGGATAGTGTTGCTATAAGGACCGAAGTTTTCGTTAATGAGCAAAACGTACCTAAAGAATTAGAGATCGATGATTTGGAAAATAAATGTACCTATTTTGTTCTGTACAAGGAAAACAAGGCTGTTGCTTGTGCAAGATTCTTTCCTACCGCTGACAATGGAATACATGTTCAAAGAGTTGCCGTATTAAAAGAATATCGTCATAAAAATCTTGGCACTGAATTATTAAACTATATTTTTAACTTTGTTACCAAAGAAAACTATTCTTATATAGTTTTGGGTGCCCAAGATCATGCTCAAACTTTCTATAAAAAGCTTGGTTTTAAGGTAATTGGCAAACAATACCAAGAAGCCGGAATTTTGCATCATGACATGAAACTAGAGTTGTAGTAATATTATCTTCAGTGTTATTATTTGCATAAATTTTTAAGATAATTTTGGATGAAATTAGGGAGTGTTTTAAAAAGGAGTTTGATTATGTATAGATTTTTTATTCAGCCCCAGTTAGATAAAGTAAATAATTCATTGATCGGCTATGAATTGCTGATGAAGAAAAAGACTGATCAAGGTTGGAGGCCTCCAGCTAATTTTTCAGAAGTGCCTTCTCACACAATGGCCTCCGTTCTAATTGCAACTACTAAGTTGTTGTCCTTAAAAATTGGTTCAGTATCAGTTAACATTAATCGTAATCAATTAATGGATAAAGAAGTTCGGGATGCTATTATTGAAGCACAAAGTATTTTGCGTCCTTTACGGTTAGTGGTTGAGTTAACTGAAGATGTTCCTGATCATGACTGGCCAAGTGAAAAATTGATCCCCTTGATCAAGGACTTTATCAATTACGGAATGGATTTCAGTCTTGATGACTGTGGAACCGGTGTAAATCAACTTGATCAAATTCAAGATTTTGTACCTTTGGCATCAGAGATTAAATTTGCTATTCAGAACTTTGGTGAAAAATTACGTGACCCCGATATCGAACAAAAAGTAGTCTTTTGGCGTGATTTTAGTGAAAAGAATAATTTGCGCTTTATTCTTGAAGGCATTGAAGATGAACATGATGACGCATTGGCTGATTCACTCAATATTGATCTAAGACAAGGATACTTTTATGGTAAACCACGTTTACTTAAGTTAGAACCTGATGATGATAAATTTTAAATTTATACAAAAAACGTTAACCTAAAAAAATCTAGGTTAACGTTTTTTATTTCTTAGAAATTAAGCATTTTTTAATTTATTATTATGCTCTTTAGCAACTGCTTGTTGAGCAACTAAATTCAAATAATTGAATGGATTATCATAATTTGGTTGGAAAAGCATATCCATGAAGGCCAAATCATCAATTGTATTCTTGTTTTGAATGCATACTGAAATAGTATTAGCTGATTGAGCAACTTCATGTTTACTGAATAATTGGGCACCCAAAATAAGGTGATTATCCTTATTGTAAACCAACTTAATAGTTAACATTTCAGTGGTAGGCATATATGCAGGACGGTAATAATCGTGATACTCAACACAATCTGCATTAATATCACTTTCTAAAGCATGCCTTAAAGTCAATCCAGTTGAAGCAATAGTATAACCAAATAACTCCATGGCTGATGTTGCTTGAGTTCCCATATACTTTTGAATATTACCAAAAACATTAATACCAGCTAAAGCACCTTGACGAATGGCATTTGTTGCCAAAGGCATATATGCAGGTTTACCAGTAGGATTAAAGTTAACCGTACATGCATCTCCTGCCGCATAAATATCAGGATCTGACGTTTGAGTATATTCATTAATAATAATTGCACCATGGCGATCCATTTCAACTTGTCCACGTAGTAATTCAGTATTGGCAACAAATCCTGTACATACAATAACTAAATCAGACTTGTGATCAGACTTATTTGTTTCAATAATAACTTTATCGTCATCATCTCGATTAAATCCATTCACACGTTCATTCAAATAAACATTAACTCCATGTTCTTTCAACAAATCAATAACGTTTTCTGACATATCTTTATCAATATAATTATTCAAAACTTGATCTCTTGACTGAATCAACGTAACCTCATGTTCAGTGTTAGCATAACTTTCAGCTAATTCAACTCCGATATATCCCCCACCAACAATAGTAATATGCTTATACTCTTTAGCAGTTTCATAAATTTCCTGTGCTTGAGCGTAACTTTTGCACATCAAAATACGTGTATCTGATATTCCCATAATTGGAGGAACAGCAACATACGAACCTGTAGTCATAATTAACTTATCATAAGTATCATTAATAATTTCATGTGTATTCATATCTTCACACATCAATGTTTTATTCTTAGCATCAATTTTAAGAACATCGTGTTTCATGTAAACTTTGGCACCCAAATTTTCCAAATCTTTAGGACTAGCATAAAACATATCCTCTAGATGCTTTACTTTTCTCCCCAAATAAAGTGCAATTCCACATGACAAAAACGAAATATTGTCATCACGTTCATAAACCGTAACTTCTGTTCCTGGGTGTTCTTGTAAAATCTGTTCTATTGCTGCCGTTCCAGCATGTGTACAGCCTACTACTACTACTTTCATAGATTTCCCCTCATTTTTCTAGATTTATCTATATTAGATATTGACTTTTAAGCATATCATTAAAAAAGTCTCTGGTATTATTACTATTATAACCTTATATTTTTATAAATGAATAAGCGTACAATGTATTAGTAAAAGTAATTTAAAATAGACTGCCATGATAAATCATTTTGGATTTAATGGCTATTTTTTTACAGTTTATTTTAAATATTTTTGTATTTTTTGATATTATTAATATGTTAATATATTAGTGTACCATTTTTAATAAACAACTATTCATTTTTAAAAGACTATTAAAAAACTCTATAAAACCAACTTTGGGGGTAAATTTGTCAGATACTGTTTTAAAAAAATTCATTAGTACTTACTTGAATACTGATGTCGCAATAATTACATTAGTTACCATTGGGTTAATAACGATTATTACCATCATTGCCTATTCATTGGAGAGAAGGATAAGTAGATCATCACCCTCATATCAACGTATCACAGTTCATATGGTTGAAGGACTTATTTTAGCTCTTAGTATGATTATGCTACAACAGATTTTTCATATTTTAAACAATGGATCAATAGATAACGGTTGGTTATATGCTAATGCACAATTGACTATCCTTCTATATTGTATGTACCTAATTAGAAATAAAATTACCCTAATAATTAATATCCTAATGCCTTTTGTTTACCATAGTACATTTAATATGGATCGTTTAGACAACAAACATCTACCATTTTTTATACTATCGTATATTCTTTTGATTTTAATTGTCCTATTCATTTACCGCCAAACTGAAAAATTGCAGAATTCCGAATGGAAATACCTTATCATGCAGTTACTATTTGGACTTTCCTGGTGGATATTGATTTGGGTAGATCATTCCTTCCCAATATATGAAATAATCAATATGTTAGTGGTATTCCTAATTTATATGTCCGTTATTCGTTTCTGTGAACGAAAATTACAAGATACGATGTTAAATTACAATGATCTCCAAGTTCAGGCTAATTATGATGAACTTACCGGAATCAGAAATCGGGCCAGTCTCGATAAAGCTTCCGATGAACTTTATAATACCTATTCCCAAGAAAAAGTACCATTAACCGTCGCAATGTTTGATATTGATCACTTCAAAGAATTTAACGACAAATATGGGCATTCAACTGGCGATGAGGTCTTAAAACATGTTGCTCACACTATTGAGCGAGAAATGTTTTTAACTGATACTAAGGGTCAACTATTCCGTTTCGGTGGTGAAGAATTCATTATCATTTTCCGTGGTAAAACTCCTCAAGAGTGTGTTTCCATAATTACCGATTTAAGAAATACTTTACTCAATACACCATTGATTCTAAATGGTCAAAGACTAGATGTTAGTATCTCCTTTGGTATCTCAAAATTAACAACAAGCGATAATAGTTTTAATGATCTCTTTAATCGAGTTGACAAATATCTCTATGAATCTAAGAATTCTGGACGTAATCGCTTAACTGTTGAAGGTAAGACTTATGACTTTAATGATATAAAATAATCTATCATGCTGAGCGAAAAAAGGTTCCAATAACTATTTAAAAATAGTTATTGGAACCTTTTTGGTTACATTTATGTAATTTTCTCTGTCGGTTATTTTATAAGTTAAAAAACAAAAAAATAGTGAGAAATTAATCTCACCGTCGGGAAGGAATCAGTTGTTTTTAAATCTGGTAGTCCCTACTAGTCATAGTAAACCATGTGACCAACTATCGCAAGAGTATAAATCAATAAATTTTAACTCTTTTTTCTACAATTTTATTAATATTTATATTTTTTTAAATAATTTGTTACCAAATTTTAAAATGAGTAATGATGTTTTAAAGAAGGTACAACTATCTTATCTGAAAATCCAATAATTATTCCCTGACAAAACATTGCCAAGATTGTTCCTATACCGACAGATAATATTCTCCCCGTTACGCTATAACAAATTATCATAATAATGACCGGAGGTGCATAACTGATCAATTGTCCCCAACCAGCGGAACCATGCAAATATTTAAAACGTAAAAGATAAGCCAGTTCATCGTTAGGATGCTGAATCAAGTTACACCTTTGATAAATAGATGTACCCACAGAGACTCCAATCAAGCCTAGAATATCAACCATCAATCTTAATATTATTGGTAAATTATTTAACTGAAATGGATTTAGAATATCAGAAAAAAATCCCACCAAATAACTAAATGGCAATGAAAATAATAAATTAGATAAAAATATATGCCCATCGAACTTGCCCAGCAACAACTGATTAGCAATCGTTACAATGACGGCATAAACAAATAATGTCGTCCCATAAGTAGAATGCAACAAAGTTGAAATATTAACTGCCGAAGCAGTCCAAACAGCGCTCCCCATATTACTATTGATCATTAAAGAATTGGCAAAAGCATCTAAAACAATAGCAAATATTAAATACCCTAAGCGAATTTTAAACTTTCCTTGTTTCACAATACAATTCCTCATCATCTCAAAAGTTCATTTCATGCATCATGATACACTTTCAAGGTATAAAAAAACACCGGCTTTTAACTAGCAGACCAGTGTTTTCCAAATTAATTACTTATTATTTTGAGGATGATTCATCTCATCCATACTAATTAAGTGATACTCATGTTTAACATTTGGATCATAGGCCTCAATTTGAGCCATCATTCCTGTATCCTCATGTTCAAGAATATGACAGTGATACATATAAACACCAAATTTAGTAAATTGAACCGCAATTCTGACTGTCTCGCCAGCATTTACACCAATCGTATCTTTCCAACCATGTTCGTTGGGATATGGTTCCTTTCCATTTCGACTTAACACCAAAAATTGACAACCATGCATATGAAATGGGTGAATCATCCCGCCTTCCATATCATTAGTATTCACAACATCCCAAAGGACCGTATCACCGATTTTTTGTCTCCGATCGATTCTTTGCATATCAAATAATTTTCCATCAAGTCTAACATTATCATCCATTCCAGACATAACCGTTCTAGTTACGGGCAAGCCAGGTGTTACCTCAGGAGTATCAATAGTTGTTAATTGTTCAGGGAGTGTAATATCTACAGGCTGATAATCACCAATCTTAAACTTCATAATTGGAATATCATCAGTCATCAGTGTTACTACATCACCTGGTTTCTTATCGCCAAAATCAACAATAACCTCAGCACGTTCTGCACATGTTAACATCAGCTTAGTAAATTTAACTGGTGCTGGCAAGGTTCCACCATCAGACGCTATTTGAGTAAATTCATGGTCATCATCAAAATGCAATCTCCATTCACGACGATCAGAGCCATTTAAGATTCTCAATCGAATTCTTTGCGTTGTGACATTGAAAACTCCGTTGATAGTGCCATTTACAAGTGCATATTTCCCTAAAGTGCCATCCATATCATAATCAGCTTTATAATCCAATTGATTATTATGATAACTCCTATCCTGCAAAATAACAGGAATATCATCTACACCATAATTTCTAGGAAATGGTAATTTTGCTTCTATATCATCCGTTACAACAACCGCGGCTGCCAACCCATTCCAAACCTGACGAGCTGTATTAGGACATGGATGCGGATGAATCCAGTCAGTTTGAGCTGGTTGATCAAGTGTAAAATCAATATCTCGACTGCCACCAGGATAAACTGGTGCATGTGGTCCACCATCAACAATTGGACCTGTAACATTTAAGCCATGCCAGTGAAACGTTGTAACCTCAGATAATTTATTGACCAGATGAACATGATAATGAACACCCTTCTTCAAAACAATCGTAGTTCCCAATATTGAGGCATTATAGCCCCAAGTCTTCGTTTTATCGCCTGGCAATATTTGGGTCTCACCCTCCTGAGCTGTAATTGTGTAATAGACATCATTACCATTCACTTTATCAGGCTTTAATATTTCTGGAATGTTTAATGGTTGTTCAGGTACCTCAGCCTTTTGTAAGGGAACATATCCACCATCATGCAAATCAAATACTGGTTCATCGAAGAAATAATCCTTATAAACTTTTGAATCTGACATTTATAATCGCCACCTATTTAGTTTTTGATTGAAACGCGCAAATACAATTTACCAAAGCCTCAATAAACATACCGATTCCCATCATATACATTGCTACCATATTTTTATCGGCAAAAACAAAATATAATAAAATTGCATAGAAAATTAGCATGAATACAGAGAACAACTTAGATCCACCTGCCATGTTTATCACCACCAAAGTTTATTACATTCCCATTTTAGTACAGTTGTTAATACTTTCAAAATTTAGTTTAGTACTAATTCAATATTTATAAATAATCAATTGATTATCAATATAATTTCCTAAATAAACATCAGCAATATCTAAATTATACTTTGTCAATTGTTGTTCAACCCATTCAACATCTTTGTTAATAGTAGCTAACTCATCAGTATCAATCTTTCCATCAAGTATAATTGGATATTTGATACTATCTTCATTTTTCATAACTAATGTTAATTGCCCATTTCGTTCAAAAACAGCTCGTTTAACATTTCTAACGTCCATTACTCCAGCCTGTCTCAGTTTAAATGATAGATCATTAGCTGACAGACCATTACGTAGTGCCAAATTAACATCAATTTTGCCATTCTTTATGATCAGCTGTGGCGTACCTTCAATGATCTTTTTAAAGAAATTATTATGATTAGTTAAGAATTTAGCCACAAAAACTACCATCGTCCAAATCAATAGAACTAAAGTAAATTGAAGTATCGTGATACTAGCGTTATAAATCATACCACCGACAATACCACCCAACACGTAGTTTTGTAATTGATCAATTGCGCTAGTCGGAGCTATATTCCCACGTCCAAATAAATTTATCTGTAATACCATAAAAAGAAATCCAATAATAAACTTTAAAGTTAAATCACCATAAGAAAGGACCATTTTCACACCTACTTCTCAATCAATTGAATTTTTTGGGAGCCAATAACATTTGCCTTAGTTAAGGTATAACTACTCTGATTATTGTCAAAACTAACTCGATAGATATCTTTGCCTGACTTAATTAGCATTCCCTCTGTTAGACTAGAACTATTAGAATAAAGTTTCTTCGCATTTACATTTTTATCTTTTGCAACTGAACGCATTAAATCCAACGTTTGATTGGTTTTATTATTAACATCTAACTGTTGTTCATAATTATTATAATTAATACCAATAAACAGAATTATTCCAAAAGCAAATATTATTAATAAATCTCGATATTTATTGTCCGAACGATTTCTATAATA
The DNA here is from genome assembly GCF_002872255.1 of Companilactobacillus nuruki. Classification (GTDB taxonomy): domain Bacteria; phylum Bacillota; class Bacilli; order Lactobacillales; family Lactobacillaceae; genus Companilactobacillus; species Companilactobacillus nuruki. The sequence goes on along the minus strand of NZ_NIPR01000046.1, from coordinate 758 downwards.
TAAAAATCCAGTAATAAAAATGGCAATTGCTAAAATCATAATTCCAATAATGAATAAAAAGTTAGGTTCATTATTGTGTTCAACTAAATACTGGTACGAATAAAAATCCATTTATATTCCCCTCCAGTTACTTCATACGATTAGTATAGCAAAAACTAACTAATCTATAGTCATAAAACTTGCTTTGATTAGAAGTGAAAGTTGCTTGCGCAAGTATTAAATAAGTTTCATAATACATAAAAGTAAAAAAAATTATGAAGGGTGATTACTATGAGTAATAATTCTAATCTTTGTACTTGGTTAAGTATGAAAAACTTTGAGAATGATATTCAAACAAAATTGGAAAAAGTTTTAATTAAGTATGATCTCTCACCAGTTGAATTTAGTTTTTTACATTATCTATATGATCAATACGATTCTAAGGCTAGTCTCTTAGAAATCAAGGACTCGCTTAAATTAAGTTCAGCTGCCGTTTCAAGAATGGCAGTTAGATTGGAAAACAAAGACTGTAAACCAATTATCAGATATCATAACGATGATAATAAAAAAGAAGTCTGTTTAAAAATAACTGACTCAGGTATATCTCATTTTAAAGAAGCTTTTCAAGTGGTTGATAGCGTTTTAGCTGAATCTTTTGGCAATCAAGACTTTCAGGCACTTCGCGACATGATCCTAACTACTAATATTCAACAAGAGTCCTGAAAATATTCAACATATAAGTATTATCATTTTACTCTAATATAAATAAAGCTATATTG
>NZ_NIPR01000045.1 GCF_002872255.1 Companilactobacillus nuruki | reverse complement strand
TTTGGTGACATTACACTGAGCTGTCTGCAGGGTGTAAGTATTTACTTTCACAAGCAGTAACAGCTTTAGCGAGTATCACTGCCGGTGTACAGTACGAAGGTGATATCGGCTCCTCACTCGAAAAAATTCATCAGGCTGTTGTTAATATTTAAGGTTCAGAGATTCTGGCATTTTACGATTATGGCAGTTCTAAGATGAACTTGGAAATGTTGTTAGAGATGACTGATCGTAAGATTCACAAATACGATGTTGCTTTAGTTGAGGGTGCTTATACAGCGGCCACCTTAGCTCAAGTAGATTCACCGCTAGATGTTATTGAAAGTAATTTGAAACAGTTAATTATTAAGTGAAAAATCTAAATTTTGTATTTTGTTATAAAAATAGTTTTAGTTGATTAAAGCAAATAGTCTGTATTGATCATCAATTGTGTTCAAAAAAACATAGTTGATGTCAATACAGACTATTTTTGTTATCTATTTAGAATAGAACTCACTTTGAATAAGAACTCTTAAAGATAGTATTATCTTTTTTAACCATTATATTTAGAAAGTTTAAATTCAACTTTATCATTGTTCTTTAGCTTCTTTTTATCAGCAGAAACGTTAACTTGTTTTTTGTTGACAGTATAAGTCCAGTAAATTTTTTTCTTGTCATTTTGTTTATGACCATCGATTTCGGTAATAAATCCCTTTTTATCGTTCACTTTCCAACCCTTTTTCAAGCCTTGAGTGACGGTGGCATTTTTCTTTAGTGTGATAGTCTTTTTAGCAATTTGCTTTTTATTTTTCTTCAAAGTATATGTAACTTTGATATTATTAGTAGTACTTGCTTTTGCTGTTGTAGCAGGGGCAAAAACTCCTAGTAACATTAATAATGATGCTAAAAATGCGGCAATTTTTTTCATTATATTTCCTCCTCATATTTGATAACATTTTTAATTATAGCAAAATAAAAACTAGATGAATCAATTAGATTTTTTAAATTAATAAGTTAAAATAAGAATATTGACTAAAGGGGTGAGAGATTGAATCGATTAATTTTATTTTTTCAAAAGAACGTCAATAGTATTACAGTATTTGCTTATTTGCTCAATATTATTTTGGTTTCTTTGCTTTATAACAACCCCTTTATTACAATTACGATTTTAATATCTTTATTGATAATTAGTTTTTTGACACGACGAGAGAAATTCTTTTCTTATATTGGATTTTCTAGTGTAGTCTTTTTAGTAACGGTTTTGTTTAATTTGATTTTGAATCAACGAGGAACACATAATTTATTGATGATCGGATTTTTGAAAATAACGATGGAATCATTGGGCAATAGTTTGATCTTAGGATTATCATTTGTGAATTTATTGTGGTCGTTTTATATTTATGATTCGTTTGCAAGAACTAAGGTCATTTTTGAGGTTTTGTCACGTTTATTCAAAAGTATTGCTATTATTTTTATTTTGACTTTAAAGTTTATACCAGAAATTATTCAAACTTTTACAGAAACAAGAGAATTAAGAAAATTTAGAGTTAATATTTTTGAAACAAAAGGTTTCAAAAAAATTCAACAAACAATTGATTTGACGGAAATAATTCTTGATAAAGCTGTCGCTAAATTTATGAACGTTTCTGATACTTTGATTCTCAAAGGATATGAAAAACAACATCAAAGAATGGGAAAAATTTTCTTCAAAAGAATTGATTATTGGACCTTAACCTTGATAGTTGGTTCATTTATTTTGGATTTTTGGTTTGCAGTCACAAAAACTGGTCAAATTAATTTCGGATCAGCCAATTTAATGATTGGATTCAATCATAAGATATTTATGATTATGATAATTAATAGTGTTCTAATTCTGTTACCGTTGCTGATAGGAGGCATAAATTATCAATGGTGGAAATTTTACATTTCAAAGACTACTGTTTCCAATACAATAACAGCCAAAAGTTATCGTTAGATAAAATTAATTTTTCACTGTTCCAAGGTGATTTTGTCATGATTATTGGAGCAACGGGAAGTGGAAAAAGTACGTTACTAAAACAATTTTTACCAGGATTGGCAACTGGTAAAGTGATTAATGGGAACTTAACAAAATCAGTTTCTAATGACAAATTTGCTTATGTTTCTCAATTTGTTGATAATCAAATTATTATGGAAACCCCGCGGGATGATTTGAAATTTGTATTGGATAACCAAGGGTGTACCAATAATGAGATACAGTTACGGATCACTGAGGTAGCAAGTTTCTTAGGGATAATTGAATTGTTGGATAAAAAGATAACTAATTTATCTGGTGGTCAAAAGCAATTAATTAATTTAGCGGGTGCTTTAGTCTTGAAGCCACAAGTTTTGTTGCTAGATGAACCAACAGCTCAGCTAGACCCAATTACTTCTGAAAAGCTTTTGCAGATGGTTCGTAAAGTTAATCAAGAATTTAATATGACTATTATTTTAGTTGAACACGAGTTAGAGCAAGCTGTACAGTATGCCAATCGTTTATTAGTAATGGAACAAGGGCAGATCTTAGTTGATCAACCAATAGAAAAGGGATTGCAGAGTATCTTCGATAATCTCTCTTATCGAAATTACTTACCTCAAACTGATCGATTAGTTTTGGAATGTAATTTATTAGTGGATAATAGGTTACCGCTGGATAACCGGACTCTGTCAAGAATTGTTCAACAAAGAAAACTGGATTTGGAGCAAGTTAAATATAATGAGAGTTTTGACCCAGGTAAAATTATTTTTCAGGTTAAGAATTTAAATTATCGTTTCGAGTTTAATGGGCGGAATATAATTGATAATGTCAGTTTTAATTTGCAACAAGGGGGATCTTATTGCATTGTGGGACCTAATGGAACTGGGAAAACTACATTATTAAAAACTATTACGCAACAGTTAAAGAAGCAATCTGGGAAAATATTGTTTGATGGTCATAAGTTAAAAAGTGATTTTTCTCAACATGTGTTTGTTCTACCACAAGATCCGGCTACTATCTTCATGAAAGATACAGTACGGGCAGAGTTAAACTTTCAATTAGAACAAAATTCTAGTGAATATAGTTTAAATGAAATATTAGATCAATTCTCTTTAACAAAGTTGGTCGATACGAATCCCTATGATCTTAGTGGCGGACAACAGGAGTTTTTGGCTTTGGCACTAGGATTTATTAAAAACCCAGAAATATTGTTTTTGGATGAACCTACTAAGGGCCTTGATCCGAATAAGCGATATGAATTAGGTTTGATGGTAAAAAAGTTTCAAAAAAACGGTGGAACTATTTTAACTAATAGTCATGATTTGTTATTTGCGGCAGAATACTTTGATCGGATTGCGATGATGTTCGATGGCAAAATCAGTGAATTTACATCACCAAGAGAATTTTTTTGTAACAAATTTTTCTATACAACTGAAATTAACAAGGCCGTCCGAGACTCTTTTCCAATGGCCTTAACATGGAAGGATATCAAAAAAAGTGAATCGTAAATCAATGTTATTATTAGTTTTATCTGCCATTTTGTTATTATTAATGATGATTTTTTCTAGCAAAAATTATTTATTATTTTCGTTTGGATTTTTAGTTTTGACATTTGGGATTTATTTTTGGCAATTTGAAAGAGCCAATCATAATTCGCGAGAGATCGTTTTCATTGCGATTATCTGTGCTTTGGCAGTAGTAGGTAGAATAATCTTTGCTGCGCTACCTGCAGTTAAGCCGGAGTTATTTATTTTGATTATGGGGGCCATTGTTAGTGGTCCTGAAACTGGATTTTTAATGGGAACAATTATTGCATTGACCTCAAATATGTATTTTGGACAGGGAGTTTGGACACCATGGCAAATGTTTGCCTTAGGTGTAATTGGATTAATTTCTGGATTAATGTCTGAGAAAGTTCCAACTTGGATTTTGGTTATCTGGGGATTTGCTAGTGGATTCATAATGGGATGGATCATGGATGTTTATTATATTGTAGGCTTCGTTGATCCAATCACTTTCAAAAGTATTCTTATGTCATTAGCGGCAAGTTTTTACTTTGATTTTGTTCATGCAATATTTACGGCAGTATTGTTATTACTAGTGGGTAAACGGTGGATTAAATTGTTCAGAAATTATCAACGAAAATATGCTTTGTTTGAATAATATAGGTTTGTAGTTAAAATACAATTTGTTTTGCTCAAAAAAATATTCCCTAGTAATCAAAATAAGATTACTAGGGAATATTTGCCGCAATGTTCGCAAGCCGAAGGTTTTTTTTTGCTTTAAGGAATTAACAAGTAAACCCAAGCAGCAATAGCTCCACCGGCCAAAGGTCCTAAAACTGGTACCCAACTATATGACCAATCGGAATCACCTTTGTTAGCTATTGGTAAAATTTGATGAGCAATTCTTGGTCCTAAATCTCGAGCTGGGTTAATAGCATAACCAGTTGAACCTCCAAGTGAGAATCCAATTGCCATAATTAGAAGACCAACAACAATCGGATTCAATCCTTGTGTGAATTTGCCTCGAGTAAATGCCAATAATGCAAAGACCAACATGAAAGTACCAATAAATTCACTAAAGAAATTGAATAGATAATTTCTAATTGCAGGTCCAGTTGCAAAGACCCCTAATATTGCCGCAGGATCATCAGTTTCTTGCCAGTGTGGATAGTAATTAATCCAGACTAATGCGGCACCAACAATTGCTCCTAAAATTTGAGCAATGATATAAGGAATAACTGAGGACCAAGGGAAGACTCCAGCAATTGCCATTCCCAAAGTCACAGCGGGATTTAGATGTGCGGGGCTTAAAAAGGCTGAACAATAAATACCAATAGTAACTGCTAGTCCCCAACCTAAGGCAATAGCAATCCATCCAGCACCGTAGGCTTTAGATTTTTTTAAACTAACTGCTGCAACAACACCGTCACCTAAAAGAACTAGAACTAAGGTTCCAATGAATTCCCCAGCTAGTTGAAGCATCAAACTATCTTGCATATATATTTCCTCCAATCGCAGATTGACTGCGCTTACAGCTGTTTTTATTATTATACCTAGATTCAGTTGATAAAACCAAGAAATTAGCTATGCAAATACATTACATATATAAGGAGTATAGAATGAAAATTTATACAAGAACCGGCGATAAAGGAAAAACAAGAATTATTGGTAATGATGTGCTTTATAAGTCAGCACCTAGAATTAATTCATATGGAACAATTGATGAGTTAAATTCTTTAGTAGGGTTGGTAATTGCTAATTTGTCTGATAAAACCAAAGTATTTAAAGAAGAGTTGGAAGAAGTTCAACAATTATTGTTTGACTGTGGTACTGATCTAGCTATTTCACCAACGGATAAGAAACATGAATTTATTTTTGAAGACAATGGTGCAGTTGAATGGCTGGAAAAGAAAATTGATGAATATAGTGAAAAGGTTCCTGTCACTAAGAAATTTATTTTACCTGGTGGTAGTAAGACTGCCGCAAATTTGCACATGGCTAGAACTGTCACTAGAAGAGCGGAACGTGAGATTGTGGCTTTAATGCAAATTGAGCCAATTAATGAAGCAGTTCTAAAATTTATTAATCGCCTATCAGATTATTTCTTTGCAGCAGCTCGCTATAGTAATGTTCTCGAAGGCGTAGAGGATATTCAATATCGTAATAGTAAACCTGTGTTTAGATAACTTTAAAAATGTACCCATTTGCTTTTAGAAATGGGTATTTTTTTCGAATAAAATTGTTATTCTTTAACTAGATAAATTTAAGACTATTGAGGTAGGATTATGCGAACAGAAAAAGAAAAGATGTTAGCTGGAGATTTGTATATTGCTCATGACGATGAATTAAGAGTTGATTTTAAAAAAGCTAAGAAATTAGTTAGAGAATATAATCATACGACTGAAGAACAAACAGATGATCGAAAAAGAATTATCGATGAATTATTTCAAAAACATGGTAAATCAACTTATTTAGAACCACCATATTATACTGATTATGGTTGTCATACTGTTGTTGGTGATAATTTTTATGCCAATTATGAATGTATTATTCTAGATATTGCTGACGTAAAGATTGGTGATAATGTATTATTTGGTCCACGTGTCGGTCTATATACAGCAGGACATCCAATTGATGCAGTGATTAGGAATGAAGCATTTGAATATGGTAAACCGATAACTATTGGTAATAATGTTTGGGTCGGGGGAAATGTTGTTATTAATCCAGGCGTTACGATTGGCAATAATGTCGTTATTGGGTCAGGTGCTGTTGTTACTAAGGATATTCCAGATGATGTTATTGCAGTGGGAAATCCCTGCAAGGTCTTGCGTAAAATAAATGAGCAGGATAAAAACTATTGGGAATTGGAAAAACAACGCTACTATGAAAATTAGGAATATTTAAAAAGGTGGCAAAAAACTATACAAAATTTCTCCATTTGGCTTACAATTAGTTAACCATCAAATATGCTTAAAAGCGAGGTATTCTCTAATGTTATCAATTGTTGATAAGGCTTCAGAATTACTCAAAGATGATTCAATCACTATTTCTGAAATTGAGAAAGCCACCGGTATTAGTCAAATACAATTAACCAAATTACGTGAATCAAATGATATCGAAGAAAAAATTGAGGATTTAAAATACAAGGATGTCCTGGCTTTAGCTGATATGTTTAACAATATTCAAATCGAGTGTTTGAATATGCATGATAATGATTTTTATAAGTTTGTGGTACGAATGGGCGATTGGTTTGGCGAAGCAATTGAAATTCAGGAAGACTATTACGATTCACCTGATGCGATGGCCGATGATATGAAAATTGCGGCTGCAATTCAAGAACTAAACAATATTTCCACCCAAGAAAAATCAATTATGCTTGATTTGTATTTTAGTTACTCTAGGGATGGTCAGAGTATGTCTTAGTAAAATATTTAATTTGTGAACTTTAAAGTAAAAAGACAGGCTGTTCGTCAAATCAAGTTGATGGCGGTTCAAGTTAACAGTTAGACCATAAATGGTCTAGCTGTTTTTTTATTTAGCTGATGAGCTTGCTCGAAGCCAAAACATTTGAATATTTATACGTTCAGTAAAGTTGTTCCAACTACGATATCCATAGGCACTACTTTTTATCTTTTTTATTCTTCCACTT
>NZ_NIPR01000044.1 GCF_002872255.1 Companilactobacillus nuruki | reverse complement strand
ATACTTTTACATTAGTATACTTTTGATAAAAAAGCTTGATTTCAGGTTTCAATATGGTATACTATATTTGCAGCAGAAGTATACTTATGAGAGGAGTGTTATCAATGACGTACGTAATCGCTTTAAGCAACCAAAAAGGGGGCGTTGGCAAGACGACCAATAATGTGATGTTCGCAATCACTCTTGCCACCGTTTTCCATAAAAAGGTTTTACATATTGATATGGATCTCCAAGCAAACAGTACATTCATGCTCGGTATGACCTTTAATAAATCAAATTGGCCCGCTTCTATAACAAGATGCTTAAATGATAAGGATCTAAGTAAGGGAATCACGCATCTAACAGAAAATCTAGATGCCATTGCAGGAGATTCTGATTTTCGAAACTGGGGCACATGGGTAGCCGACCATATAAAGGGTGTCCACGAACGAACCTTTTACTTCAAAAAATTACTAGATAAAATCAAAGACGACTATGACTTTATTTTTATAGACACTCCACCAGCAACAGATATAAAAGTCGACAACATAATGGTTGCAACTGACTATGTAATTGTTGTGCAAGAAACCAAGAGATTCGCATTTGAGGGTTCAAAGGAACTAACCAACACTTATCTTCAAACTCTATACGATGACTTCAGCGACGAGATTAATGTTCAGGTCGCGGGAATACTGTTAGTCATGCTTGACAAAACTCACACGGTTGAACAGCTCATTGTTGATAAGACCGTTAAATATTTTGGTAAACAGAATATATTCAATGCCATTATCAAAAGTCACTTACGCCTTGAAAATTATGGTGAATACGGAGTTCAGTTTGAAGACTACCACGATCGTGCTATGTTCGCACTCTTTTCCGATCTTTACGCGGAATTAATGGAAAGAATAGACCAATTCGAAAGTAAAGGAGATATTGCTGACGATTATGTCTACACGCCAAAATATCTCAATGGCAAAAAACTAACACCACTTGGAAAGGAGATAAGTGCTGATGGCCTTGATTAAAAAAGATGCTGATCACTTCGAAGTGAACATAAAAAAAACAGTCGATGATTCCAGAGATGAACAAAAAACTACTAAATACTCCGCAGCGGACAGAAAAAGCCTAAGGGTCGATCCACCTGTTTTTGACACGATAAAGAGTCTAGCTTACATTAAAGACGTGAAAATGTATGAACTTGTAGAAAGCGCTGTTGAGGCATATAAGCAAAACACGCTTTCAGATAGAGAGAGAGAAATCTTCGACAGCATTTATCAGAGAAAACAGTCATAAGTATACTAGTGCAAAAGTATACTTATGATAATTGGCCTATAATCACTGATAAACAAGCATTTCAAAAAGTATACCAGTCGCTAAATATACTTTTCCACTAGTATACTTTTTCTGATTCCATAGATTAAACTATAGGTAGATTGCAAATTTAATCCGAATTTTTGGACAAATTTGTCAGCATAACCTGATACGGTGTTTGCCAGTCGAGTATTTTAAGCGGTCGCTGGTTAATTTGGAGTAACGTCGTCGTTAAATCTTGAGCACTAATGTGCTCAAAACGAGTCCCTTTAGGATAAAAATAACGTAAATTCCGATTAAAGCGTTCATTACTACCACGTTCAGCTGGAGTATAAGCATGGCAGTAATAGGTCTTAATACCATATTGTGATTCAAGTGATACTAGTCCACTAAACTCAGTGCCACGGTCCACAGTAAAGCTGTGCACCGGACCATTAAAAGTTGTTAGGAACTTAGTTAGTGCTTCATTAACAGTCGCTGTCGTCCGATCTTTTAACCGGTATGCCCAAAGGAACCGTGATTTTCGATCGATTAAAGTTAATAAAACTGCCTTACTATGCCCACGAGGACCAACGACTGTATCTAGTTCAAAATCGCCGATGCGATTACGTTGATTAATCATCATGGGACGCTGTTCAATTGATCGCCCCAAAGATTGATTATATTTGGATCGTTGGTCAACGTTACGCCGTTGGCGTACGCTATGTTCAGGTAGATCATTCAAGGAGAAACCAATTCTCCCCTGATTTAGCCAATTATAAATAGATTTAGTAGCTAGTTTAAATTCGTGAGCAATCATTCCTGGTGACCAGCTTAGACGTAAATGGTTGAGAATTTTTTGCTTTAACTCATCGCTCAGCTTAGTTTTCCGACCACATCGTGATCGCTTGTATTCGGCATCTGTTTGTGCTAATTCAGCCTGATAAGGTTGACATCGAGATAATTCATAAGAAATTGTTGACGGTGATCGGTTCAGCCGAACGCCCATTTGGATATTGGACAGCCCTAGTTCACAAAAGATTTCGATTTTAATTCGTTAGGAATAGGTTAAACTAGACAAAAGATCAGCTCCTAAAAGATGGGTTTGTGGTAAACACCATTTTAAAGGAAGCTGATCTTTTTTGTCCGAACAGCGTTCGGATTAATTTTACAATCTAC
>NZ_NIPR01000043.1 GCF_002872255.1 Companilactobacillus nuruki | reverse complement strand
AAGAATTGTTAAACAGAATAAATTTCAAGTAGTTGATCCTAGTCGGAAGGATAAAATTGCGATTGGAGTTCAAGTCGGTTTGACAGGTAAAATGATAGAAATGAAGCCTTTGGCAGAATAAAAGAATATTTATTTTTAAGTACCAATCTAATGACCATTTTTCAATGGTCATTAGATTGGTACTTTTTTTATCCACATAACGTTAAAGTACTTTTGTTTTCAAATGACTTCCTATAATAAGAAGTTAAAAATTAATTATCATACAAGATTAATAAACAAATTTTCAAGTCAAGTATTGTAACCATTAGTAAAAGTTTATATATATTAGTTGTCTCTTTCATAAGTTTTAATGAGTATTTTGTATGAATACCCACTTAATAAAAAAATATATATTAAAATAAAAAAATATTTTTTTGACTTCAATAAAATTTAATTTAATTAAAATTGGCATAGATAACTGGTATCAACCACTTTCAGCAAATTAAGTTTATTCTAGGTATACCATTTTTCAAAATAAAGGACTAATAAATCCATGTGACAAGCCGTTACATAAAAGTAACAACTGAAAATAAGCCATCAAAATTTCTTGAACTTTTTTAAGTTAATTGAAAATGCCTTTATAAAGGGATTTTTTTAAAAATAAAATTGAAAATAAAGAAAATTATGTATAACTTTCAATTGTCACAAAGTGTTGAAAAATCAGTCAAATTCTTTCTATGAGTTCTAATATAAATAATACCTATTTTATAAATATCATGGTACTATTGCTCAAATCGATGAACCAGATATGTGAAAAATCAGCTAAATAATTTATCTTAAAAGTTTAGATTTGTTTTTGTTTGTTTATTTTTTATTAAAAGGGCTGTTTTTTTTCTGAAAAAATGATATTATGTAAGGGTTCACATGAAGGGTGAGCTCTATTAAAGCGGTTTATTTAGAAATTATTCTATTTTTATTGTCAATTCGATCATAAATGGGTGGTCAAAGTAAGCGCTTTAATGACATAAAAATAAAGGAGGATTAAACATGGTTGGAATTGTTATTGCAAGCCATGGTGACTTTGCCGACGGTATCAAGATGTCTGGGTCAATGATTTTCGGTGAACAAAAAGATGTTCAATCCGTTACATTACAACCTAGCATGGGTCCTGATGATCTTAAGGCAAAACTGGAAGAAGCTGTTTCTTCTCTAGAAGACCAAGAACAAGTATTGTTCCTAGTCGATTTATGGGGTGGAACACCATTCAACCAAGTAAATGGTTTGTTCGAGGCACATAAGGATACATGGGCTATTGTTGCTGGTCTTAACTTGCCTATGTTGATTGAGGCATATGCTTCACGTTTATCAATGAACTCAGCACAAGAGATTGCTGCTCATATTATTGAAACAGCAAAAGACGGTGTTAAGGTCCGTCCAGAATCATTGCAACCAAAGGAAGCTCCTAAGGCTGCAGTTAAACAAGCACCTACAGGTGGTCAGCCTGGTTCACTAGAATATGTTTTGGCACGTGTTGATACACGTCTATTGCATGGTCAAGTTGCTACTGCATGGACTAAGACAACAAATCCTACACGTATCATCGTCGTTTCAGATAACGTTGCTAAGGATGACTTGCGTAAGCAAATGATTATGCAAGCTGCACCAGCAGGTGTTAAGGCTCATGTTATTCCTATTAATCAAATGATCAAGATTGCCAAAGATGACAAACACTTTGGTGGTCAACGTGCATTGTTGCTTTTCGAAACACCACAAGATGTTAAGAAAGCTATCGACGGAGGAGTTCCATTGAAGACGGTTAATGTTGGTTCAATGGCTCACTCAGTTGGTAAGGTTCAACCTAATAAGGTTCTGGCTTTTGACCAAGATGATATCGATACTTATAAGGCTATGGAAAAAGATGGCATCAAGTTTGATGTTCGTAAAGTTCCTACAGACTCAAAAGATGATCTTGATAGCATCATGAAGAAAGCTCAAGACGAACTTAATAAAGCAAAATAATATATACATATATGTTTAAGAAATAAACGGAGGATTAATAATCATGCAATTAAATGCTATTCAGATTATTCTAGTCGTTTTAGTATCTTTCTTAGCTGGTATGGAAGGTATCTTGGATGAATTCCACTTTCACCAACCAGTTATAGCTTGTACTTTAATCGGCTTAGTTACAGGTCAATTATTACCATGTCTTATCCTTGGTGGATCACTACAAATGATCGCCTTAGGTTGGGCTAATATCGGTGCTGCTGTAGCACCTGATGCTGCTTTGGCAGCTGTCGCTTCAGCTATTATTCTTGTTCTTGGTGGTAAAGGTAAGGCTGGTGTTGGTTCAGCTATTGCCATCGCTGTTCCTTTGGCTGTTGCCGGACTACTATTAACAATTCTATGTCGTACATTGGCAACTGGTATTGTTCATATTATGGATAGAGCTGCTGAACAAGGTAGTTTTAAGAAAATTGAAATGTGGCAATATATTGCTATTTGTATGCAAGGTGTTCGTATCGCTATTCCTGCTGCATTGATCCTAGCTATCGGTGCTGGCCCCGTTAAGGAATTATTAAATGCTATGCCTGCTTGGTTGTCAGATGGTTTGTCAATCGGTGGTGGTATGGTTGTTGCCGTTGGTTATGCAATGGTTATCAACATGATGGCTACTAGAGAAGTATGGCCATTCTTCGCAATTGGTTTTGTGTTAGCTACAGTTACACAATTAACACTTATTGGTCTTGGTGCTATCGGTATTTCAATCGCTCTTGTCTACTTGAAATTGGAAAAATCAGGTGGTAACGGAGGCAACGGTGATGGAGGAAACTCTAACACTGGTGATCCGGTTGGCGACATTATAGATAACTACTAAGAGGGGAGAACACAAAAAAATGGCAGATCAAGTAAAAATTTCTAAAAAAGATAGAATTTCCGTTTGGTGGCGTTCAACCTTCCTACAAGGTTCATGGAACTACGAACGTATGCAAAATGGTGGTTGGGCTTACTCATTAATCCCAGTCCTAAAAAAATTATATAAAACAAAAGAAGACCGTGCCGCTGCTTTGAAGCGTCACATGGAATTCTTCAATACTCACCCATATTTAGCTTCACCTATCTTAGGTGTTACTATGGCTTTGGAAGAAGAACGTGCCAATGGTGCACCTATCGATGATGTTACTATCCAAGGTGTTAAAGTTGGTATGATGGGTCCTTTGGCTGGTATTGGTGATCCTGTGTTCTGGTTCACTGTTAAGCCTATTATCGGTGCTTTGGCCGCTTCATTGGCTATGACTGGTAATATTCTTGGACCAATCATTTACTTCGTAGCATGGAATGCTATTCGTATGGCCTTCATGTGGTACACACAAGAACTTGGCTACAAAGCCGGTTCAGCTATTACAGATGACCTTTCTGGTGGTATCTTACAAGATATTACTAAGGGTGCTTCAATTTTAGGTATGTTTATCTTAGGTTCATTGGTTAATCGTTGGGTTGCTGTTAAGTTCACACCAACAGTTTCAACTGTTAAACTAGATAAGGGTGCTTACATTGATTGGGCACATCTTCCATCAGGTGCACAAGGCGTTAAGGAAGCTTTGATTCAACAAAAAGCTGGTCTATCATTGACAGCTCACAAAGTAACAACTTTGCAAGATAACTTGGATCTATTGATCCCAGGACTAGCAGCTTTGCTTCTAACATTGTTCTGCATGTGGTTATTAAAGAAGAAAGTTTCTCCAATCGTTATTATTCTTGGCCTATTTGTACTTGGTGTTGTATTACACGTAATTCATGTTATGTAATTATTGGAAAATTTCAATCTGGGGTGAACTCAAAAGAGTTCGCCTCTTTTTTGATAATAGTTTATTGCAGACGTATAATATTTCTAATTAAGATAAAGGGGTTAGTTTAAATGGTTCAATCAATAAATACGAAGTCGGATTTGGTCATGAATGCAACTTCTCATTTGGGTATGGCAGATTACGGTAAAATCATGGTCGGAGATAAAGGCTTCGAATTTTATGATGACCGTGATGCTAATAACTATATTCAAATTCCTTGGACTGAAGTCAATCATATAATTGTTTCAGTTATTTTTGGCGGTAGATGGATACCTAGGTTTGCAATTGAGACAAAAAAGAATGGGACTTTTTCATTTTCTTCAAGAGATCCTAAGAAGGTCTTAAGAGCAATTCGAGTTTACATTAAACCAGATCGTATTGTTCGTTCGTTGGGATTCTTTGAGGTTATTAAACGAGCTTTTACAAGGAAAAAGAAATAATAAATTTTAAAGATGAAAGTGGGATAGAAAAGATGTCCACTTTCGAGCATTAGGACAAATGGGACTTAGTAATCAAGCTTTGATTACTAAGTCCCATTTTTTAGTAGAAAAGCTATACCTTGTCCCACAATTTAGTTATAAATTATACTATCTTGTTTTTTTATTCCAAAAATGACAATCTGGCAAACTTTAAAACAGTATTATGGAAAAATATTTAAATAGGGATTATTTTAATAGTAATTAATTATAGGTAACCAAGGTGATCAAAATGGAAAAAGAATTGAATTTTCAAAGAAAAATCAGTTTTAAACCATTGGCAGTTAGTGTTTATTTTGGTATATCAATTTCTATTATCGTTTACTCGTTGTTCACTCATGAATTAATATTTTGGATCAGTAGTGGAATAATAGCCTTCTTTATTCAAAGTTTAGTAATTTATCCCCATTATTTTAATAGATATTATGGTTATTGGAGAATTAATAAGGAAGGTATTTATTATTATAACTATAATAATTGGGGTAAAATAGTTAAAGCTATATTATTTCCGTTTAATGAGAGTGCTATTAAGCTTCCATATTCAAGTATTGAGACATTTTTAATGGTTGATGGTAAATCTATTATGAATATAAAATATCTCTCAGGAGGGCCATTTATGGCTTCTCTGAATCGGAGGGGGCATTATGTAATAATTAATACCGGTAGTTCAAAGATTAAGTTAGTTTGTGATTGGAAGAATAATAAATTTTCCGTAGATAAAGAAGATATTAATCAGATTGTTGAATTGCTTAATTCTAATATCGAGACTAAAAAAGCCCATAATATGGCTAAACAAATATACAATTTATGAAATACATTGAAGGGTGATTTCTGCATGAAGGATTATGGCTGGTCCCACAGAATCTGTATCTCAACGGTTAAAGAATACTTTATCGAACGCGTTTCATGTCAAGTAATTATTTAATATAATTATTATAGGGGGGAAAATAATGCGATTTATAAAAAATAATATAACCAAAGTCATTCTAGCGAGTTTGATCTTTCCGATTGTTTTAAGTGTAATGGGGTTAATTGTTAGTAAGAAAGTAACCAGTATGTGGCAGGCATTAGGAGATTTAATAGTATTTTTAGTAGCATATTTGTTAAATCAATTTTATTTTAAGCAGAAAATACATTGGTTCAATCAAAGAAATATATTGAGACAATTATTAACGTCTTTGCCAGCAATTATTATTGTGGCATTTTTAGATTTACCAATGATAGGCGTTTCTGATTTTAAAATTAGATTCACAGTAATAGCTATTTGTCTCTTGGTAGGATTAGCCGAAGAATTTGTTTTTAGAGGGATCTTAATTGGTTTATTTTTGAAAATAACTAAGAATAATTCTTTAGGTACGGTTATAGGATCAAGCGTACTTTTTGGATTGATCCATATGACCAATTTAAGACGTCTACCAATAGGCTATGTTTCATCACAGGTAATATTTGCAATTGCAGTTGGTGTATTATTCGGAACAATATATTTGAAGACGAGTAATCTAAGTATTGTTATTCTTTTACACGCTTTACGAGATATGTTTCCTATGTTTTCTGATAAAACGATGTTACAAGCGTCACAAACCACATTTTCAGTAATTTCAATATATGGGATGATTATTTTTCTGGCAATTACTTTGATAATTGCGTACATTCAATTACGAAATTTTAAAGTAAAAGAAATTAATAACTAGAGGTTTTCATCTTGAAAATAAATCCCCATCTGGTAACCGTTTTGTGGCTACCAGATGGGGATTTATTTTTTAATCTAGTTTGAGCGGCTGTGTACTATCTAGCCAGTCGTTAGTTTGTATATTTTTGAAGTACATTGTGACCTCAGACGTTGTACTATTAACCTTTACTAAGAGAGCACCATCAAAACTTTTACCAGGTAAAACTTGACCAGTATTACTTGCACTAACAAGTGCCTCATTATCCCCGGTGGCCGTAGTAGCACTCAATTGTTGACCGTCTTGTTTTAGCATAATTGCTGTATTTTGAACTTGTTGAGGGACAGCATTTTTTTGTGTTTTATTAGTATAATTATATTTTACTAATAAAGCTGCGTCACCATTAGTATCTTTGATTAATTTAACTTCGTTAGAGATTTTAAAAGTATACCAATCGGTATCATAAGTTAAATTGTCATAAGTTCCAGGGTTAGTTATTTTAGGAGTGGTATCTTGTTTTTGTTCAGGTTGTTTTTCAACTTTTTGGGCAGGATTCTCCTTGGTAACCTTTTGTGCTTTGTTTTTCTTAGTGGGCTTTTTCTTAGTTGGTTTTTTGCTAACCTTTTCAATTTTTCTGGAAGGTTGTGTCGAGTGAGTATTATCGGTGCTGTTTACTTTCCAAAAAACTAATAGACCAATTATTATTATAACAACTAAGATAATGGGAATTATAAATGTTTTCTTTTTGTAGAAAGGCAATCTTTTACGTCGAAGTGCTTCACGAGTCATACGTGTTCTGCCAGTTCTATTTTGTCGTTTCATAACGTTACTCCCCTGTGAATAATTCGTTAAGACCATAATATCATAATTACTAAGTATGAATTAATTAACTAAAAAATGCTTGTTTTTTTTAAAAAAGAAATTTTAATTTAGGGTGTTGAACTGACTTTAAAAAAGTGGTATAAATATCTGGTCGAAGTTAATGAGATAGTTATTTTGTGAAAAGGGGGTCACAATGATGTTGTTTTTTGGTAATCATGGTGATTATGAAGTTACTTGTAACTTCTTTAGTAAAGAAGGCCAAACAGTTGCTAAGAAGCGCATTTGTCACAACGTTTCTAAAAAAGAGGCACGTGACGGTATGAGGGACTATGTAACAAACAGGTTCTCTGATATCATTGATGTAGCTCATCCCATTAAAGTTGTTGCTAAGTTAACAACTAAATAGAAGGATAAATACAAGTGTTTATATGGTGGAACTATTTTAGTTCCACCTTTTTTATATTTTCAATAAAATTATTGTTATGATAGACACAAGGAGGCAATGTTATGGAAAATGGAAAAGTAACTGGTAAAAGATTCTTTTACGTAACTATGCTGAATGTGTTAATTACCGTCGCTGAATTTATTGGTGGAGTTTTCTCGGGGAGTTTGGGGTTAATTTCTGATGCCTTTCATAATTTGGAAGATTCTTTATCAATTGTTATTTCTTATGTTGCTAGTGTTATTGGGCGGCGTAAAAATAATACTAAGAAAACCTTTGGATACAAAAGGGCCGAAATTTTAGCGGCTTTTGTTAACTCGATTGTTTTGGTCGTTATTACCTTGATGATGGTGTTTGAATCATTTAAACGTTTATCACAGCCGCAACATATCAATGGCAGATTAATGATGATCGTTTCCTTGGTAGGGTTAATTGCTAATTTTGTTTCTATGTTGATGTTGTTAACAGGTTCTAAACATAATTTGAACATAAAAGCTACATTTCTACATATGTTGACCGATACCTTATCTTCTATTGGAGTATTTATAGCATCAATTTTTGTGATTTTGTTCAATTGGAATTGGGTCGATCCATTAATTACAATTGTTATTGCAATTTGGCTCCTAAAAGAAGCCTACAGCGTTGTTTCTGAAACAGTCAATATTCTTATGGAAGCAAGTCCTAAAATTGATCTGGATGTCGTTTCTGATGCAATTATGACAATTCCGGAAATTGTCAAGGTACATCATATTCATGTTTGGATGATTGATGAAAATCATATTATGTTGGATGCTCATATTAATGTTAAAAGAAATTGTAATATGTCGGAGCTTGATGGTTTGTATGATAAGGTTGATAAAATGTTAAATGAAGAATTCAATATCACACACGTGACATTACAGGCTGAATGTTCTAGGGGACTTGATAATTCATTGATAGATTAATAAGAAAGTCTAATTGTGCTAAGATTAAAAGGTAATTTTATATGAAAGTTGGGAATTTCGTAATATGGTAAAACTTGTCATGGTAAGACATGGGGAAAGTATTGCTAACGCCCTAAATCAGTATACTGGTTGGAGTGATGTAGGTTTGACCCAAGAGGGGATTGTTCAAGCACACAAGGCGGCTGAACAATTGGAGGGCCTTTATTTTGATCATGTCCATACTTCAGTTTTAAAACGAGCAATTATGTCGGCCTATATTATTCAAGATGAACTAAATCTTAACTATGTGCCTATTACTAAGACTTGGCGCTTAAATGAACGTCATTATGGAGCCTTACGAGGACAAAATAAAGATGTGACTAGAAGAGAATTTGGAATGGAACAGGTCCATCAGTGGAGAAGAAGTTTTTATTCCATTCCACCTAGATTAACCCAACCAGATCCTAATATCGGACCTTATAAATATTTTGGACCTGAGATTATGCCAAGAGCCGAAAGTCTTTATCAGGCTTATCAGAGAATTATTCCTTATTATGTTGATAATGTAGGTCCAAGGTTACTTGACGGTAAGAATCAATTGATTGTTGCTCATGGGAGTACAATTAGAGCATTGATTAAATATATTGAGAATATCAATGATAAGGATATTGATGGGGTCGAGGTCGCTAACGGTAAACCCTTGATTTATGAATTTGATGATAAATTAAATATTGTTAATAATAATAGAATGAAAAAATAAATTTGTATTGAAAAGAATGAAAGAATCTTAATGGAGATAAAAACCATGAAGGTGCTTTCATTTTTTTTGAATTATTTTACGAAAATGCTTTCTTTTTAGAAAAGATGATGTAAACTATTTAAATGGTCTAGATAAGTGAAACAAATTTTTAGTGCCAAATGGGCTTGTTTAGATAAGTTATTGTAATAATGTTCGTTTAAGCATGACTAATAAATGTATTGTGAGAAACAGATAGTTCCTTAATATATATGAAATATAGCACGTTAAAAAATAATTATTACTAGTATTTGGCCAAATCGAGAGGGAATTTCAAATGAATATTTTAATTGCTTTAATACCGGCTCTTGGTTGGGGTGTTATGCCACTAATTACCGGAAAAGTTGGCGGGTCATCAGTTAACCAAATGTTTGGTATTGGTGCAGGAGCAACAATTGTTGGATTGATATCTTACTTAGTTACACAACCAAGTGTAAGTGCACAAGCATTTTGGTTTTCAGTTTTATGTGGTGCCTTGTGGACAATTGGTCAAATCGGCCAATTCATATCGTTTAAGAGAATCGGAGTTTCAGGTACCGTGCCATTATCAACTGTTTTTCAATTGGTTGGTAATTCTATTATTGGGATGTTGATTTTTGGAGATTGGGCAGGAGTTCATGCTAAGGTTATTGGTATTATTGCTTTAGCCATAGTTGTGGCAGGTGCACTCTTAACGTCTGTTTCAGATAATACAGATGGCAAGGGTATCCAAACTAAAGATATTTTCTTCCTACTTTGTACAACTGTTGGATTTTGGATTTATTCTTCATTTCCTAATATTCCAATTGTCAAAGCTGAAAGTAGTACAGGTATTTTCTTACCGGAAATGTTAGGTATCTTATTAGGATCAATCATCTATGCCTTGTTCACTGATAGAAACTCATTTAAACAAAAAGAACAATATCAAAATATTATTGCTGGTATTGCTTGGGGAATTGCAGCTTTTGCCTATATCTTCTCTGCAAAGGCCAATGGTAATACTTCTGCTTTCATCTGGACGCAGTTGAATGTTATTATCGCAACCTTTGGTGGAATCTTTGTACTTCACGAACATAAGAGCCAACGTGAATTGACTTTTACGATCTTGGGAATTGTTTTGATTGTGGTTGGTAGTGTTGCCACGTCATTTGCATAAGTATAATAAAATGAACAAAGTAAGTTTAGCTTTGGATAATTAATATAATAGGGATGACAACTCAATCAAGTTGTTATCCCTATTTTTGTTAGTTATAAAAATATAATACTTGTCATGGTACCCGTTCCACAAATTAGAATTATTTACTAAAGGATATGGGAGGCAAGCAGTTTGATAAAACATATATTTTCCGATATGGATGGAACACTTTTGAATAGCACCGGTAGAATTAGTTCAGTGAATATAAAAAGAATTAATGATAGTCAAATACCGTTCACATTAGTTTCTGCTAGGGCACCAATGGAAATGACTGAAGTAATTGATAAATTACATTTGAATTCACCACAAATTGCCTTTAATGGTGGTTTGATTTTCAAAAAGAATAAAGATGATTTAGAAATATTGGCTGACGATCCTTTAGATATAGGAATAGTCAAAAAAATTATTAATTATATTACAATTAACTTTAAAGATATTAGCTGTAGTTGTTATGACTCTAATAATTGGTATTCGGAAAAAATTGATGATGGTACGAGATATGAAACGTTATTGACAGGACAGATTCCTAAAATAGTTAATTATGCTAATCTATTTACTGAAGGTATTAATATTTATAAAATAATGTTGATTGATTTTGGAAAACTTAAACTTAAAACTTTAGAACAAAAATTAAACAGTTTAAATTTGAATGTAAGTATTAAGCAAACTGGTTTGAATTATTTGGAAATAACTAATGTAAAAGCGAAGAAGTCTAGAGGAATCAAATATATTCAAGATTTAGAAAATATATCTAAAGACGAGATGGCAGCTTTTGGGGATGGGCATAATGACCTACCAATGTTTGCAAGCGTAGGTACGCCTATTGTTATGGAGAATGCTTTGGATGAAATAAAGGCTTACGGTAAATTCATTACGCAAACTAACGATGAAAATGGTGTAGCCTTTGGAATAGAAAAGTATCTGGAAGTGAACTAATGACAAATATTAGAGATATAGCTCGATTATCAGGATATTCTGTATCTACCGTTTCTCGATGTATTAATGACTCAGGCTACGTGTCAGAGGAGGCTCGCAATAGAATTCAGAGCATAATTGACAAGCTAGATTATGTTCCCAATGATGTAGCTCGTGATTTAAGTCGTGGCAAGACGTATAACGTTGGCGTGGTTTTACCACATACATTGCATCCGTACTTTACTCATGTTTTACAAGGAATAATGAAAACAGCCTTTTCTAGTGGTTATCACGTGGTAGTTCTTCAATCAAAATATGATGCTGATTTAGAAATAAAATATTTAGAACAATTGCGTCGTAAAAGTTATGATGCCTTAATATTTACCTCTCGTGGAATCCCTATGAAAGAATTACTCAAATATCAAAAATATGGTTCGATTGTCTGTTGTGAAAACCCAGGGGAATTTAATATTGCAGCAGCCTATGCTTTGAGAAAGGAAACCTTTATTGAGGCATTTGAGTGGATCAAGCAACAGCGTTATAAAAAAGTTGGAATTCTTCTAAGTCGAGATAATCAATTTAGTGCTACCAGTAAGGTTACATTAGAATGTTTTAAAAAAGTTTTTGGACGTAATGCTAGAATAGTCGATACGAATGTTACGACTTATAGAGATGGTTATGAATCCATATCGCGATTGTTTGAAAAAAATGAACGACCTGACTTCATTTTTGCAAATGGTGACGATGTGGCAGTTGGAGCTCGACAATATTATTTGGATCATGCCTTAAAGGTTCCTTCGATGATGGGGCAAGAAAATCAATTGTCAGGAAGAATTACACATTTACCTACAATTGATCATCAATTCGAGATAGTCGGGCAGACTGCTTTAAAATTGGCTATTTCTAATATAATAAAACAAATCCCCATTAAATCTTATTTAATACGGGAAAGATGAATTCTTATAAAGATAGACACGACAACCATAATCTGGCAAATCGTGTCTATCTTTTGAATTTAAAGGAGATTAAAGGTAACCAAATATGGCAGCAATTCCAGCAAAAAAGAAAAAAACAGATAGCACTAGAGAAGACCATAATGCTAATAAAGCAAATGGAGATGTTTTGCTTTCGATTTTTAAATCTTTGAAATGGTTACTGGTAGTGTAGGTCTGCCAAAGTCCGACGATTATAAATATGAATCCAATGAATATATTCATACGTATAAACTAGACCTGAAGATTAGTAGCATTAAGCAAGTGATCTTCGAAGTATTTCGATTCTCCATAGCCAGTATTAATGATGGAATATTTTTTGCCATTATAAATAAAATTAATACGATCTTCACCATAAAGCTTATCAACGATTAAGTCGGTAATGTCTGCAAAAGGAATAACAATATGATGGAGTTTTCTCATACCTCTAATTAAAGTCATAGAGAGTGCATCATCTAGAAATTGATAATAAACATATCCTTTAAAAACCTCAGTGTCGGTGTCAATTATTTGAATATAAGTAAACATAATAATCACACTCTTTTCTTAATTTGTAATCAATATAAAATTAGTAATTATTGATTATATGCATTATAAAAGAATATATGAGCAGTTAAAATTTAAAGGATTGAGTTATTACAACTTGTCTATTTGTAGGCTTTATTTTTGCTTTATTTCCATAAACAGACTATTTTTAGTTCAAATTTATTATAAAAAGAATAAAAGTAGGCGATGAAGATGGAAAAAAGTTTTGCAAGAAAATTAAACTTGAAACCTTTATTTAATAGCCTGATTTTTGGCACTGCCATTGGAACTTTTGTGTTTATTCTTTTTAAACAAGCATTGTTCTTGGGATTGGTTGCTGGTATTTTAGCCTTTTTGTTAGAAAGTCTAATTATCTATCCACATTATTTGCCAACGCTCTATGGACTTTGGAAGATAACTAATGAGGATATTTACTATTATGATTACAGTACATGGCAAAAAAGAATTCAGGCAATCTTTTTGCCAACGGTTAAGAGACAGCAAGCAATTCCTTTTAGTGATATTAAATCTTATGCCTTAGTTGTTAGTAAGAAGGCTGATAAATGGACACCACATTATATCGTTTTAAGAATTGATAACGGTGATAGTATTGCCTTAGATTTGTCTTGGAATTTATTAAAGACGGGTGCTCCAGAAAAAGATGTCGAGTGGGTGGTCGACTTCATAACATCAAAACTAGGTCAGCATAAGGTTGAGGTTTTTCAAACAAAATAAAAAATTATACAAAAAAAGCCGGTTCAGTAACTATATTTACAATAGTTACCAGACCAGCTTTTTTGCTAGACACATAATTTATTATTCGTCGTCATCGTCATCAATTTCGCCATCAATCTTGATATCCTTCAAGGCTGAACGGTCTTTTCTAACAAGGCGTAAACGATTCAATGATACTTTACCAAGTACTAATGGTACACGTTCTTCCACAACATCGCTGTATGAAAGTCCAAACCAGTTAGCTGGTGAAATAAATTTTTGAAGGAAGAATCTCATATGAATAACACTCTTCTTTAAACTACTGATCTTAGTATCAGGGGACAATACCTCTTTGATGATTACAAAAGAGAAGTCACCGACTTCACGATCAGGAATTGTTGTATATTTTTGAGGTTGAGGCTTAATTTCGCCATTAGACATCATGTCGTTGACTACTTGGCGGAGATAAACGTTAACCTTTTGGTCAACTCTGAAGCCAAGATAGAGTTGAACGCTGACCATATAGTCGGTATCAAAGGTTTCAACACTATAAGCGGCTGTATAAGGTTCATCAGTAACATTAACAGTTACAAACCAGTAAACTTGAGCCCGTTTTGGACGTTTATCAAGAATAGAATAAAGAATATTTTTCTTAATGCGATAGCCATCATGAATTTTAGTTAAATAAACTAAATTAGTTGTATATAGTGGATAACTTGGATCTTTTCTTAGATCATTTAGTTGATGTTTGAAAGCAAGTAATGAAACAAAGTGGCTCCGATAAGTGTTGTCATCTTTTAGACGTTCACCATATCTCCAGATGAACATGACTGCAATAAGGCAAGCAGCAATAAACATTGTAATATAAGCACCATGAATGAACTTACTACTGTTAGTTACAAAGAATATACTCTCAATAATAAAGAAGAAACTGACAATGATTGTTGTAAAGAAGCGATTAGCACGTTTCATTAGTAACCATTGATGGAGCAGAATTGTAGTCATTAGCATGGTAATAGTAATTTCTAGACCATAAGCATTAGACATGTTTTCTGATGTTTTGAAATAGAAGACAATGAATAAACAAACAACCCAGATAATTGAATTAACAGTAGGGATATAAAGTTGTCCCTTAAAGTTTGTAGGATAGTAAGTCTTTAATCTTGGGAAAATTCTTAATTTAGTGGCTTCAGATACCAATGTATATGAGCCGGAAATTAAAGCCTGAGAAGCAATGATAGCAGCCATAGCCGATAGGAAGATTCCGAAGAGTCTGAAGTCAGATGGGATTGATTGATAAAATGGGTTCATAGCTGATCCCATTTGTTGAAGTGTGTGATTATCTTTAACACTCAAAAGCCATGCTGCCTGTCCTAAATAACTAAGTAACAAACAAATTTTAACAAAAGGCCAACTAGTATAGATATTAGGACGACCAACATGTCCCATATCTGAATACAAAGCTTCAGCACCGGTAGTAGCTAAGAAAATACTACCAAGGATGAAGATACCTCGAATATTGATCGGGCTTCTTAATAATTCGATTGCATAGTAAGGATTCAAAGCTCTAAGCATTGACCAGTCAGATGATAGATTCATAATACCCATCAATCCTAAGAAGGCAAACCAAACTAACATAATAGGTCCAAAAGCTCGACCAATCATTTGAGTACCGAATCTTTGAATAAAGAATAGCGTTGATAAGATGACCAAAGTGACGATGATAACCTGGTTTTGGGTACTGATTAAAACAGTATTATTTATTTCAATACCCTTTAAACCCTCAATAGCAGCTGTAACAGTAACTGCTGGAGTCATCATGCCGTCAGCTAAAAAGGTAGCTCCACCAATCATAGCGGGTATGATCAACCACTTAGCTCGCTTTCTAACCAAAGTATAAAGAGCGAAGATTCCACCTTCACCACGGTTATCTGCCCTTAGAGCAATTAGTACATATTTTATTGTGGTTACTAAAGTAAGTGTCCAAAAAATTAAGGAAACACTTCCTAAGATAAAATTGGTGGACATTTTTTCAAGTCCGCCATTCCCAACCATCAAAGAATGCATAACGTATAGAGGAGAAGTACCAATGTCCCCGTATACGATTCCTAAAGCAATTAGGAACCCTGCGATACTCATCTTTGAATGGGGGTTACCCTTAAATGAATTAAGTTGTGTCTTTTCCATATAAATAATCTCCAAAAATAAACAGTTCAACAGGCATTATAACATTCGATTTGATAGTATGAAACCACTTAATTTTGATCTAGTAGTTTAAGCCATATATCAAAGTATATAGCCACTGATGGCACTATTTTTTGTGTATTGGTATTAGCAATGATGAATCCCTTGTTTGAACTGTATATGTAATATTTTGATTCCCGCGAACAGTCATACCAAAGTCAGTTGCATAGATAATTAAGCCCAGTTGATGGCCCTTTAATAACTTATAAAAGGTAGGTTGTAATTCAACGTTTATATCATAAAAAACATCTGGCTTTAGTTCATCTACTTTATAGTTATTATTCCGATTTTGTAAATTAATGTGTCCTTTAGTAATCATTTTAAAAGGAGAAGGACTAGCATAAGTGAATTCGCGCAAATCATCCTCACGCCAGTCATAGGTCTGAGCTAGATTATTTTTTCCAAGTATAGTTGGTGAAGCATTCAAACGCTTTGCTTCACCATAATCAATAATTTGAAAACTCAATAAACCAATGTTTTGACTTGATGAAACTTTTAATTGTATATGAGATTTACCGTCAATAATTAGATCAGTATTTATAGGATCAGTCTTGAATATTAATTGCTCATTTTTTAATTTATTATCATTGGCAATCAGATCGTGTTGCCAGGTATCGTTATGTTTACTATAAAAATTGAAATCACTTTCGGGAAGAAAATCTGTGAAAGACTCATTATTAGATTGAATATACTTAGTGACTAATTTATCATTTGATAATTTGTATTCTACTTGCTCATTATTGTTGTTAGACCAGTCTTTATAAGCATTCCAATTCTCTGGCTTAGTATTATCTTGAATTATAACATTCGGAATGATTTCTTTAGCTTGATTGTCAACTCCAAGTAATTCATATGTTAACCAGAGATTAATGATGTCGTTATAGTCAATGGACCTGAAAGCATTAATGTAAATATGTTGACCTTGATGGAGAATTATTTTTTGTGTAACGCCGTTATACTTGATTCCGTTCCAAAGTTTCTCAACATTTCTTGGTTTGACATTCCAATCATTTAAACCATGGACCATGAATACATCGGCAGTAATATTTTTGAAGCTTTTATGGTAATTTCTAGCGTCCCAAAAAGTATTATAATCACCAGTATTGCGGTCTTGACCATTTGCAATATCTTTTAATTGTTTATTCCAGGAAGTCTTAATTTTTTGAAAATCTCCCGGTTGTAGTCGACGGCTAAAAGTTTCTTCTGCTAACACATCGGCGTCTTCACCAGGGAAACCACCGGGTGCGATTACTAGGCCACCATCGCGGTAATAATCATACCAGTTTGAGATAGCAGCCTCGCTGATAACGGTCTTTAACCCCTTAACTCCACTTGTTGCGGCCGCAGTTGCTAAAGTCCCCAAATAAGAGCGTCCTGTCATGGCAACTTTTTTATTAGACCACCAGGCTTTGATTTCAATGTTATCAGTTCGATTAGTGAAGGCGGGTAATTCACCAGTTAGCCATTTTATTAAGGATACAGTTGAGATGGTTTCTTCAGGATCACCGGTAGTTCTAAGTCCGTCTGAATCTTTGGTGCCGATTCCAGCCATATAGGCAACAGCAAATCCACGTGCAAGAAAATAATCATTTAGAGTGTAAGAATTTTCTCTTGAGAAATCTTCTTCAGCATGTTTAGTTTCGCCGTTGATTGATCGTGGAGCAGGAACTTCATTATTTGATGCATGATATTCAATATCAGAATATTGTAAATCGTTAGGTACTTTATGTTTGAGTGGTACATTAACATTGTGAGTTAATTTTTCGCCAGTCTCATCGTTGGTACCTTGATTATAAGGACTGGCAGTATAAAGGATTGGTACTTTCAGACCATTTTCAGTTGCTTGGGGTCTTAAAATTTCAGCCTTAAGTAAATCACGTTTACCATCATGATCGCTATCTTGAGGAGACTCTACATAGACTACCTCATGAATTAATTTATGGGGATCAAAGACGGGTAAGGTCTTTCCATTGAATAACATCGGTTTAGTTACTTTGCCATAGAAATCGATGAAATAACCTTTGGCTGCCAATGAGTCTAAATAAGTCTGACCATTTTTATTATGAGTTGCCAATAACCAATACCAAGCTGATTTTAATTCATCAATATTAAATGAATCGTTGTTATGATTGGCTATCATGAGCTGAATTTTTTTCATGGCATTTAAAGGGTCATTGAAGTCAAAGTCAACATCAGGATTGAATTTTAATAATTGTAAGGCGACATTATAAAATGCTTTTACGGATAAATGAGTAGCCGAATCTAAGTATTCATTAAGATTTTGAGTTTCAGTTGCCATGTATGTTTTAAGTTTTTCTTCGAAAATTGATGACGTTTTGGCTTCCAAAAAACTTTTACTTAAAAAACTTTTCCAAAGTCTAATAGGGTCTGTTTGATCCTCATTATCTTTATCTAAAAAACCAATTGTTTTTAGTTCCTCTATTTGATCTT
The DNA here is from genome assembly GCF_002872255.1 of Companilactobacillus nuruki. Taxonomy (GTDB): domain Bacteria; phylum Bacillota; class Bacilli; order Lactobacillales; family Lactobacillaceae; genus Companilactobacillus; species Companilactobacillus nuruki. Next base: position 84,734 of record NZ_NIPR01000043.1, on the reverse strand, counting down.
TAAATTCAGTTGGACGGATTGCAAATTGATTATTTTTCATATAGACAACTCCTTTTCAAATATTAATTTCATTATAGAGCAGTAAGAGCAGTTTTAGATAGATATTAAAAAAGAGGGAAGAAAAAACATAATTTCTTCCGTTTAAAATAAAGAGAACCAGTAATCAATTTTGATTACTGGTTCTCTTTATAATTCTTATAAGCTAAGTATATTTTTGTTCTCTTTTAATAAATGTTAAGCAAGTGCACCCATTGGGTCCCATGGTGCAAGAACCTTAGGTTCCTTTGATTCTTTTTCAAAGGTTGTTTTAAGATCCTCTGGTAGATATTTCTTGTTAATAACCAACTGATAGACGAATTCATCAAACCATGAGTCACTCATAACAAAGTATCCCTTGTTACCAACTTTTTCACCCCATGAGTTTTCAACTTTCCATTTCAACGGATTGCCATTTTCATCAAGGTCAACGCCGGTAATAACCATAGCATGAGTCATCATACTTTCGATGTAATCAAGTCTTTGAGCCTTCGTCATTTTAAGATCGGTATCTAATAAGCCTTCGAGGTCGTAGATGTTTGTATCCATAATACCAATCTTACGGTCGGAGCTTTGACCAACATCGCTACCAAACCAAACTGTTTCTCCAGCTTGAAGTTGTTTAATAGCTAGTTTTTTAAAGTCATTGATTTCAAGGTTCAAATGACGTACTTGACGTCCACCAATAACATTACCCAACATCTCAACTGTATAAACGTGGTTATATGGTTTATCGGCAGTTGGAGCATTGATAGTTGAAATATAACTATCTAAATCCCAACCAACATATTTCTTAAAGAATTCTTGAGGTGTGATACCTGTTTCCTTGTGATAGTTCTTATCATCATCACGATAAGCCCAGTCAAATTTTGTAGGTGGAACACCAACTGTATATACCAAGATTTTGTAAATTTCGCTTAACAGTTCGTTCTTTTTGCGATCAATGTCTTCTTCGGATTTGTTGTCATTAACTAAGTTACGTAAAATAATGGCATCCTTACGAAGTTTCTTGTTAAGAACGTTATTCAATTCAGAGGAATTTGTACGACTGAATGTGTCAGGCATTACAGACTTGGGAACAACACCATATTTTTGAACAAGAGCCATGACCATATCCCATTGTCCACCGTCTTGTTGAGGGGTTGCCATTAGGAAATCAACTTTACGGTCGCCAGTTGGCAAGGCAGCAGTATTGATAACATTCTCAAAGAAATAGTTAGACTTTTCTAGTTTGTCCCAGAAAAGCATGTAACCTTGTGATAATTCAAAACCTTTGATTTTAAAATTATCTTGAAGAGGGTGTCTCATAGTATTTAATGCCGCAAATACCCAGCATAAACCTGATTGCTTTTGATCAGCCACTTTACCAGTGTCTAGTTCTACTGAGAAAGTAGGGTCCATCGCTACTTTAGAAGCGATTGTTTCACTTGATTTGAACAATCCATTATTAGCAACAGCATTTTTGATTGCTGAAGAACCTGGTGTGTTTTCAAAAGCTGATTGAAATTTATCTAATTCAGATGATGTAATTTCCTTAGTCATACAATATTCTCCTTTATCTGATATTATCGATTACTTTAGGTCCGTTTTCATAACCGACGATAATAGTATTAACTATATCAAGAAATAGTCCATGTGCAACTATTCCAACTTGATGGTCTAGCCATTCAGCTAGTAAATGAGGATGGGTAATTGATCCCATCTTTAAATCAATCACGTAATTTTTATTATGTGTCAAAACTCGATCTCCATTTTCATCCAAACGGAATTCGGGATGTAAGTCTTCCTTCTCTAAATCAGAGAAAGTTTTTTCACAACCAAAAGGAATAACCTCTAAAGGTAGTGGGAAACTACCCAAAGTGTCAGCCATTTTCGATTGATCTACGATCCAAATATTTTTAGTTGAATTAGTAGCAACCATTTTTTCAAGTAAATGTGCCGCACCGCCACCTTTGATACCTTGATAGTTCTTATCAATTTGGTCAGCACCATCGATTGTTAAATCAATGTGATCAACTGAATTAAGGTCTTTAGTGGGAATGCCTAATGATTGGGCTTGCTTCTCAGATCGTGATGAGGTAGTTACGGCTACGATATTTTTGATATCCCCAGCTTGATATCTCTTGCCAAGTTCCTCAATCATATAATAAACAGTGGAGCCAGTACCCAAACCTACTACCATATTACTTTTAATATAGTCTACAGACTTGATACCAACTGCTTGTTTCAATTCATTTTGATTCAACTAATTTTCCCCCTTTAGTAGCTTTTGGTAATTTTCAGTTAATAGAAATCTAATTTCGGGTTTTCTTTCAAAAGCTGCTTTAGCATATTCACAAACGGGGACTATTTTTAGTCTCTTGAGATCAGCAAAGTCTAAAGCAGCGTTTAGTAATTTCCCAGCTAAACCTTGACCACGATAACTGTCATCAACATAAGTATGGTCAAGTGAAATGACTCCATCTTTTACTTTAGAATAGGTTATTTCACCAATCATTTTATCGTCGTCCTCTAAATAAAAACGACCGTCTTCGTGTTTCATTTCCATAAAATTACCTCCTAGCTGATTAATTAATTTAATATTACTCTATTATAAGTAGAAAGTCAGTCGATTGAATAGTTTTATAACGTCGAAAATGCTATTATTTTAGTTATCTAATGCTTAAGGAGTTTTCAATTTGACAAAAAAACGTGGATTTGAAATTGTAAAGAAATATCAAGGTAAGGGTATCAATTTACCAGCTCGTCAAACTAAAAATGCCGCTGGTTATGATATCGAAAGCGCAGAAGATTTTGTTGTACCTTCTATTTGGAAATTTGGTGTTTTAAATGTTTTGAAATTTTTGCTCAATAAGGGCAAAATGGATGATGATAAAATTGCTGAAGTTCAAAAATCTATTAAACCTGTTCTAGTACCAACTGGAATTAAGGCTTTCATGCAAGATGATGAGGTATTGATTATTGCCAGCCGTTCCAGCAATCCATTGAAACGTGGTTTATCAATTCCTAATGGTATTGGTGTCGTTGATGCAGATTATTATAATAACGACGGTAATGAGGGAGAATTATTTGTTCAATTGATCAATTTTTTCCCTGTTGATTACAAAATTAAAAAGGGTGAGCGTTTGGCCCAAGGAATCTTTATCAATTATCTTACAACGGATGATGATGAGGGTGGATTAACGAAACGCCATGGAGGATTTGGCTCTTCAGGAATATAATAAGAAAGGAACAATTTTATTGGCTAAAGCGAAAACAAAGTTTGTTTGTCAAAATTGTGGTTATGTATCGCCTAAATATTTAGGTCGTTGTCCTAATTGTGGCGTTTGGAACCAAATGGTAGAAGAAATTGATCATCCAGAAGCTAGTAAAGCTAGTGCTACACCAAGTCGTCGTGTTAGTGATTTGGAAACCAAGCCAGTTAAGTTGGAGAATGTTTCTTTTGAAAAAGAACCTCGAGTTGAAACAGAATTAGGTGAATTGAACCGCGTATTAGGTGGAGGAATTGTACCTGGGTCGTTGATTTTGATCGGTGGTGATCCTGGAATCGGGAAATCAACACTGTTAACTCAAGTTTCAGGGCAATTGGCGAAAGATGGTAGTAAAGTATTATATGTGTCTGGGGAAGAAAGTGCCTCTCAGATTAAGATGCGTGCTGACCGTTTAGGTATTACAGGTGATAATCTTTATTTGTATCCCCAAACAGATATGAGTTATATTCGTCAGACTATCGATGACATGCGTCCAGACTATTTAATTATAGATTCTGTTCAAACAATGGATGAGCCTGAGATAACCTCGGCCGTCGGTAGTATTTCTCAGATTCGTGAGGTTACGGCAGAATTGATGAATATTGCTAAGCAGCAGAACATTACCGTTTTTGTCGTTGGACATGTAACTAAGGGTGGAGCAATTGCTGGGCCTAAGATTTTGGAACATATGGTGGATACTGTCTTATACTTTGAAGGGGATACCCATCATAGTTATCGAATTTTACGTTCAGTTAAAAATCGTTTTGGTTCGACAAATGAAATTGGAATCTTTGAAATGAGAACAAAGGGACTAGTTGAGGTTGCTAATCCGTCAGAAATTTTCTTAGAGGAACGTTTAGCTGATGCCAATGGTTCCGCCGTTGTAGTATCTATGGAAGGAACTAGACCTATTTTGGTCGAAATTCAATCTTTAATTACACCAACTATTTTCGGAAATGCCAAAAGGACGGCAACTGGATTAGATCATAATCGAGTTTCTGTTATCATGGCTGTTTTGGAAAAACGTGGTAATCTGATGCTTCAAAACCAGGATGCATATTTGAAGTCGACGGGTGGTGTGAAACTGGATGAACCAGCAATCGATTTAGCTCTGGCTATGTCAATAGCGTCCAGTTATAAGAATCTAGGTATTTCTGGAACGGATTGTTTTGTGGGTGAGGTTGGCCTAACTGGTGAGGTTAGAAGAGTTAACCGCATCGATCAACGAGTTAATGAAGCTGAAAAATTGGGCTTCAAGCGTATTTTTATTCCTAAGAACAATCTTGGTGATTGGTCTAAGAATAACAAAATCAAGATAATTGGCGTAACGACAGTATTAGACGCCATGAACAAGATTTTTTAATGAGGAGGTTTTTATGCGAAAAATTGTAGTAAATATTATTTTCGCGTTGCTAGGAATTGCTGTTGGAATTACGGTTTTACCTAGTTTATGGGAAGTTACCGGTTTAGCAGGAGTTGCTTTTGTCAATAACGGCTATTTTGATGGACTTATTGGATGTATTATATTTTATTTTGTGTCGTTCTTGTTTGTTAAACCAATCTTAGATTTGAATCAAAGAATCGAAAAGTATTTGAATTCAAGGTCGCCAGGTTGGATCATTTATGGTTCAGTCTTCTTAATTGGAGGCTTAGCCTTAGCCAATATCATTTCGATTCCGTTTTATTTGATGCATAATATGTTTTCAAATGTGATTCCAGTAATCTTAATGATTGTTTTTGGTTGGCTTGGCTTTAGAATGGGAACTAGTCGTCGAAACGACTGGAGTAATTTCTCTCTTAAAAGGACTAATGTTGCTAATAAAGCAACTGAAAAGAGTGATGAGATAGCTTCTGAAGGAGAGGTTACTCGTCGTTCGGCTAAAAAGGATTTCTATCCATATAAGATTCTTGATACCTCAGTTGTAATTGATGGAAGAATTCATCAATTAGCTCAAACTGGATTCTTAGAAGGTAAGTTGATGATTCCAGACTTTGTTGTTCATGAACTACAACTTATTTCTGATTCTAGTGATAATCAAAAGCGAGAACGTGGTCGTCGTGGTTTGGATATTTTGAATGAAATTAAAATGGACCAAACTATTAATTATGAAACAACAACGCGTGATTATGATAATATTCCAGAAGTTGATATGAAATTGCTTAAGTTAGCTAAAGAAATCGGTGGTGCTGTCATCACAAATGATTATAATTTAAGTAAGGTCAGTGAATTTCAGAATGTTCAAGTACTTAACATTAACGAATTAGCCAAAGTTTTGAAACCAATGGTTTTGCCAGGAGAAACGATGACTGTTAAAGTTATTAAAGCGGGTACTGAAAGAGAGCAAGGTGTCGCATACCTAGAAGATGGTACAATGGTCGTTGTTGAAGAAGGTAAATACTTCATTAACAAAGATGTTGATGTCGTTGTAACTAGTGCATTGCAAACCGATGCTGGTAAAATGATTTTTGCAAAACCTAAACATTCAATGCATGGTATCCAGGAAAAGAGTAGTGCTAAGGAGAATTCTAACAACCGTAACAATAACGGCAATAACCGTGGAAATGGCAATCGGAATTCAAATAGAAACAACTCAAGAAACAAAAGGGGAGAACAAAGAAATGGCAAAAAAGTCAGATAACAAAATTCGTGTAAGATATGCACCAAGTCCAACAGGTCACTTGCACATTGGAAATGCTAGAACAGCTATCTTTAACTACTTGTTTGCACGTAGTCATAAGGGAACTTTCGTTATCCGTATTGAAGATACTGATACAAAGCGTAACGTTGAAGGCGGTACAAAGAGTCAACTAGAAAATCTTAAGTGGCTTGGTGTTGATTGGGATGAAGGTCCAGATGTCGGTGGCGACTATGGTCCATATCGTCAATCAGAAAGAAAAGATATTTATCAAAAGTATATTGATGAATTACTTGAAAAGGGCTTGGCTTACAAATCATATCTGACTGAAGAACAACTAACAAAGATGCGTGAAGACCAAGAAGCTCATGGACAAATGCCTCATTATGAATATGAATTTGAAGGTATGTCCGAAGAAGAAAAGGCTGCCAAGATTAAAGAAGCAGAAGATGCTGGATTACAACCAGTTGTTAGATTCCATGTACCAGTTGGTAAGAACTATGAATGGGACGATATCGTAAAAGGTAAAGTTTCAATTGGTTCAGATACTATTGGTGGCGATTGGGTTATCCAAAAGCGTGATGGAATGCCTACATATAATTTTGCTGTTGTTATTGATGATCATTTGATGGAAATTTCACACGTATTACGTGGTGATGATCATGTTGCTAATACGCCAAAACAATTGATGATTTATGAGGCACTTGGCTGGGAAGCACCTAAGTTTGGTCATATGACACTTATCATCAATACTGAAACAGGTAAGAAGCTAAGTAAACGTGATGAATCAATTCTCCAATTCATCGAACAATACCGTGAATTAGGTTACTTACCAGAAGCTATGTTTAACTTCATTGCCTTACTTGGTTGGTCACCAGTCGGCGAAGATGAGTTATTTACTCGTAAGCAATTTATCAAGATTTTTGATGAAAAACGCTTAAGTAAATCACCTGCTAAGTTTGATCAAAAGAAACTTGAATGGGTTAATAACCAATATGTTAAAGGAGCCGACGTTTCAGAGATTACTGATTTGGTAATTGCTAACTTGATCGAAGCTAAACGTATCAGTGCTAATCCATCTACAGATGAAATTCAATGGGTAAGACATTTAACAGAACTTTATATGCCACAAATGTCTTATACACAACAAATCGTTGAATTATCAGATGTTTTCTTCAATCAACCAGAACATCTAACCGATGATGAACAACAAGAACTAGCTAATGATGATGCTAAAACTGCGATTGAAGATTTGAAAGGCAAACTTGAGAATCTTGATCGCTTCACAGCCACACAAATAATGAATGCTATTCAATCAGTTCGTGCTGATACTGGTGTTAAGGGAAGACAACTATACATGCCAGCTCGTATCGCCACAACTAGAACAATGCATGGTCCAGCTATTGCTGAAACTATTGAATTGTTCGGTCGTGATCAAGCACTTGCCAATATTGACAAGACTTTAGCAGAAATGAACTAATCAATTAAAAAAGAAAAATTTAAAAGAGGTTGAAGGAAAACTTAGTTTGCCTCAACCCCTTTTTTATATAGGTGAAGATTATGTTGAAAATTTTCAATACATTAACCCGTCAAAAAGAAGAATTTAAACCAATAACACCTCGCGAAGTAAACATGTATGTCTGTGGACCGACAGTTTATAACTACATTCATATTGGAAATGCTCGCTCAATCGTAGCCTTTGATACCGTGCGTCGTTATCTTGAATTTTTAGGTTATGATGTAAAATTTGTTTCTAATTTTACTGATGTTGATGACAAAATGATCAAAGAAGCTAATAAAGAGGGGATTACAGTTCCAGAGGTCGCCGATCGATTTATTAAAGCCTTTTATGAAGATATTGCCGCCATTAACGTTCAAAGAGCAACAATTAATCCTAGAGCAACTGATAATATTCAAGAAATCATTGATTTTATCGCTGATTTAGTAAAAAAGGATTATGCTTATGAATCTCAGGGGGATGTTTTCTATAGAGCCCGCAAGTTCAAACATTATGGCGAACTTTCTGATCAAAATATTGATCAGTTGGTTGAGGGTGCTTCTGAACATATTGGAGATACAGAGTTTGATAAGAAGCAAGACCCAATTGATTTTGTACTTTGGAAGAAAGCTAAGCCTGGTGAAATTAAATGGGATTCGCCTTGGGGTGAAGGTCGTCCGGGTTGGCATATTGAATGTTCAGTTATGTCGACTAAATACTTAGGCGATACTTTTGACATTCATGGTGGTGGTCAGGATTTGGAATTCCCTCATCATGAGAATGAGATTGCCCAAAGTGAAGCTAAAACAGGAAAGAAATTTGTTAACTATTGGATGCATAATGGTTTTGTGACAGTAGAAAACAATGAAAAGATGAGTAAATCACTAGGTAACTTTGTTACAGTTCATGATTTAGTAAAAACAACCAATCCACAAGTGTTACGTTTCTTCTTGTCGTCAACACATTATCGTCGACCACTTGAATATTCTAAGACTAACTTACAAAAGGCTGCCGATAATTTGGACAAGATCAAAACGGCTTATAATAATTTGAAGTTTAGGCTAGATGATGCAACTGAGTCAGTGGATATTGAAAATATTCAGAATCAAGTTGAGAGAATTATTACTGATTTTAGAACAGCTATGGACGATGATTTTAACGTTCAAAATGGTTTAACAGAAATATTTAATCTGGTTAGCTTAGCCAATAACTACAGCTCTCAAGAGACAGTTGCTAAAAATGCTGTGAATGTTATTCTAGAAGCTATGGTTAATTTAACAAGTATTTTGGGTGTGCAATTAGATAGTCAACAAGATTTGTCTGCAGAAATTCAAAATATGGTTGACCAACGTGACCAAGCGCGTGCAAATAAAGATTTTGCAACGAGTGATAAGTTGCGTGACCAATTAAAAGAAATGGGTGTGATCCTCGAGGATACACCTCAAGGAACACGGTGGCATATTGATGACTGATGTTAAAAAGTTTAATGGTGTAACTCTGGCATATTTAGGGGATGCCGTTTACGAGGTTTTTGTACGTGAACATTTACTTTCCAAGAATATTGTTAAAGTTAATGAATTACAGCACCAAGCCAAGCACTATGTTTCGGCCAAAGCTCAAGCATCTTTGATTACCTTGATGCTGGATAAAGATGTTTTGACAGAACAAGAGATTAGGATTTATAAAAATGGTCGAAATGCTAAGAAACAAACCAAAGCAAAGAATACCAGTGTAGTTACATATCATATGTCAACTGGATTTGAAGCTGTTTTTGGTTATTTAGATTTGACTGATAACAAAGCACGGGTTAGAGAATTAGCACAATGGTGCATAGATGAAGTAGAGAGTGGTGAAGCCGATGACAGACAATTCGAATAATACGGAAGAAAAAGAGTTAATTTACGGAGTTCATTCAGTTATGGAACTATTGAAATCCGCAACCGCTGATCAACGTGTTAATAAAGTTTTGGTACAAAAGGGACTTTCAAGTGAACATATTGCCGAGGCAATTAAGCTGGCTAAACGTGATCGTCTAATTGTTCAAGAAGTACCCAAGAATAAATTGGATGATATTAGTGATGGTGGAAACCATCAAGGTATGGCGGCTTATATTGCTCCTTATCAATACGCCGAATTAGATGATATTTTTAAAAATGCCGAGAAAAAAAATGAAGATCCATTTATTTTGATCTTGGATAAGATTGAAGATCCCCATAACTTGGGTTCAATCATGAGAACAGCTGATGCTGTAGGCGTTCATGGAATTATCGTACCAAAGCATCGTTCAACAGGTCTAACGTCGACTGTTGCTAAGACCTCAACTGGTGCAATTGAGCATGTGCCAGTGGTTCGAGTAACTAATTTAGTTAATACTATTAAAGATTTAAAGAAACGTAATGTTTGGGTCTTTGGTACAGCTATGGAAGGTGATAATTACCGTAACTGGAATGCCAAAGGAGCAATAGCTCTAATTATTGGTAACGAAGGTAAGGGCATTTCACCACTAGTTCTTAAACAAGCAGACCAAACATTGAATATTCCAATGGTTGGACATGTGCAAAGTTTGAACGCTTCAGTTGCAACCGGTGTTCTGTTGTATCAAGCTTTTGCTTCAAGAAATGCTTAAATTAATGAATGAAGTATAATTTGAAAAATTATATTTCATTCGTTTTTTTTGTAAACAAATGTTCTCTTAAAATCAAAACTATCACGTGTTATTTTATTAATTATAAGATTATTGTCCGTAATAAAATTACCAAATGCATAGCGACGAAACACTATGGATTGATCAGATTAGAACTAATAATGATTCATTTGCATTGAGTAAATTGATTGAGAAATACCGACCAATGATTGATAACATGTGCAATAAATACTATATTGTTGGTTTTGACCACAGTGATTGGTATCAAGAAGCTTTTTTTATTTGTTATCAAACATGTAAAATATTTGATGGTTCGACTGGTTCAAAATTTGGTAGTTTTTTTAAATTAAGGTTTAGAAATCATGCAATTGATTTAATTAGACGAGAAAATGCTAACAAACGAAAAGTAAATACATTAGCTAAACTTTTAGAAGAAAGTGATCAAGATCAGTTGACGACGCCAGGTCATAGGAGACTAGTGGAACTTTCAGAACATATTGAACAAGTGACCAGTACAATGGGACAAGATGAGTTGGTTGCTATGCAATTCATTTTCGGAAAAATTACTTTAAAAAAGGCTTGTGACGATATTAATTGTGATGAAAAAAGGTTTCAAGAAATTGTTTTTTCCTGTAAAAAGAAAATTTCAGGATATAATTCTTAATTATTTGTCATGAGATTGCAATGGACAAACTACCTTCCAGAGTTTACAATTAATAAGATTAAGATTAGATTTTGGAGATAAACATGGGATTAAGAAAAGTCGCCCTTGCTTGTGAAGTTTGTGGTTCACGTAACTATACGATCACTGAGAACCCTAACAGAACAGAACGCTTAGAGGTTAAGAAGTTCTGTAAGCACTGTGGTAAACATACATTACATAAAGAAACAAGATAATCTGGAGGAACAAATGAAACTATTTAAATTTTTTGGTAGTGTCAATAAAGAAATGAAATTAGTTGTTTGGCCTACATTTAAAGAAAACAGACGTGATACATGGACTGTTATCGCAACGTCATTGATGTACGCAATCTTCTTTGCATTAGTTGATTGGGGATTGGTTGCATTATTACAAACATTTGTAATGGGTAAATAGATTGTAACTACAGTCAAAATTTGCTATTATACTTGTAACGAAAAAAACTTCGACCTGTTCGGAGTTTTTTTATTTTGAATTTTTGGAGGAAATTATGGCTGAAGCTGGCGAAAAGCAATGGTATGTACTGCATACCTATTCAGGATACGAAAACAAAGTTAAGGAAAATCTTGAATCACGTGCTCAATCAATGGGTATGGAGGATTATATTTTCCGTGCAGTTGTTCCTGAAGAAGAAGAAACAAAGGTAAAAAACGGTAAAGAAAAGAAAGAAATGGAAAAGACTTTTCCTGGATATGTTCTAGTAGAAATGGTTATGTCCGATGAATCATGGTTTATCGTTCGTAATACTCCAGGTGTTACCGGTTTTGTCGGCAGTCACGGTTCTGGTAGTAAGCCAGCACCTCTATTACCTGAAGAAATTGACAATATCTTAAGTCAATTCGGTATGAGTTCTCAAAACAATCCATCTGACTTTGAAATTGGCGAAACAGTTAAAATTACTGATGGTGCTTTCTCAGATACTCATGGTAAGATCACAGAAATTGATGAAGAGCATAGAAAACTTAAAGTTGATGTTGATATGTTTGGACGTATGACTAGTGCTGAAGTTGATTTTTCAGCTGTTGAAAAGTAAAAAATCTTATTGCTAAGACTAGTAGACCGTGCTACTATATAACGGTATGTTTTTGATACATACATGTGGGAGAGAAAATTTTGATTCTCATCATGACCACATCACGGAACAAGGAGGTATGCACCGTGGCTAAAAAAGTTGCTAACGTAGTAAAATTACAAATTCCTGCTGGACAGGCTACTCCAGCTCCTCCAGTTGGTCCTGCTTTGGGACAAGCTGGTATTAACATTGTTGCCTTTACAAAGGACTTCAATGCACGTACACAAGATCAAAAGGGAATGATCATTCCTGTTGTTATCTCAGTATACGAAGACCGTTCATTCGATTTCGTTACAAAGACACCACCAGCTGCTGTTCTATTGAAGAAAGCTGCTGGCGTTGAAAAGGGCTCTGGCGAACCTAACACAAATAAGGTTGCCACTGTTACTGAAGACCAAGTTCGCGAAATTGCTGAAACCAAGATGAAAGACCTAAACGCTGCTAGTGTTGAATCTGCAATGCGTATGGTTGCTGGTACTGCAAGAAGTATGGGCTTTGAAGTAAAGTAAAAGACTAGATTTAAGCAGTTTACAGGGATGTGAAAGCATTCTTAACAAGTGGGAGGAGAAAATATTAATCTCCGAAAGACCACAAAGCAAGGAGGAACTTAGCATGGCTAAGCATGGAAAGAAATATACAGAAGCATTAAAACAAGTAGATAAAGATAAAAAATATACTGCTGAAGAAGCTGTTGAATTATTAAAGAAAGTTGACTTTGCTAAATTTGACGCAACCGTTGAAGTTGCTGTTAACTTGGATGTAGATCCAAAGCAAGCTGATCAACAAATTCGTGGTGCTATCGTACTGCCTAATGGTACTGGTAAGACACAAAAGGTTATTGTCTTTGCTGAAGGACAACAAGCTAAGGATGCTGAAGCAGCCGGTGCTGATATTGTTGGCTCAGATGACCTTGTTGAAAAGATTCAAGATGGCTGGTTGGACTTTGATGTTGCTGTTGCAACACCACCAATGATGGCTAAAGTAGGTCGTTTAGGTCGTGTTCTTGGACCTAAAGGTTTGATGCCTAACCCTAAGACAGGTACTGTTACAATGGATGTTACAAAGGCTGTTAATGATATTAAAGCCGGACAAGTTACATACCGTGTTGATTCAAATGGTCTTATTCATGCACCAATTGGTAAGATCTCATTTGATACAAACAAGATCGTAGAAAACTTTACAACATTCTACGATGCAATCTTGAAAGCACGTCCAGCTTCACTTAAGGGTGGATATGTAACAAGTGTTAACTTGACATCTACATTTGGACCTGGTCTAAAAATCAACGCTTAATTAGTGTTGACTAACTACCAAAATAATGATAGATTAATATAGTTGATTTCTACCGAAGACTCAGGTGATGAAAGTCTTAATATCCTGCCGAGGCCAGAAGATTATTTCACTTAATCTCTGTGTCCTTAGGGCACAGAGATTTTATTATTTTTAAGCCAATTTTGTAGATAATTAACTAAAAAATTGTGGAGGTGAAACGTAATAATGAAGCAAGATGTATTAGCAGCAAAACAAGCACAAGTTGATGAAATTGCTAAACAATTGGTTGGCGCAAAGTCAGTAATCGTTGTTGATTACTTAGGTCTAACCGTTGAACAAGTAACAGAAATGCGTGCTGAATTACGTGAACAAGGTGCTACAATGCAAGTTATCAAGAATACAATCTTGAGACGTGCAGCTGAAAAAGCCGGTGTTGAAGGTCTAGAAGAATACTTCGTAGGACCAACAGCTATTGCTTATTCAGAAACAGATCCAGTTGGACCTGCTAAAGTAGCAGCTAAATTTGCCAAAGATGTTGAAGCCGTTGAAATTAAGGGTGGTATCATCGAAGGTAAAGCAGCAACTCTTGATCAAATTCAAGAACTTGCAACATTACCAGACAGAGATGGCTTGCTATCAATGTTGGTATCTGTATTACAAGCTCCAGTTCGCGACTTTGCTATGGTTGTTAAGGCCGTTGCAGACAAAGACGACGAACCTGCCGCTTAATTAATATTACTAAACAAAAAACTCATAATATTTGGAGGATACTATAATGGCTTTAGATACACAAAAGATTATCGATGATTTAAAAGAAGCTTCAATCCTAGAACTTAACGACCTTGTTAAGGCTATCGAAGAAGAATTTGACGTTAAGGCTGCTGCTCCAGTTGCAGCTGCCGGTGCTGCTGGTGGCGACGCTGCTGCAGAAAAGGACTCATTTGACGTTGAACTTACAGAAGCAGGTCAAGAAAAGGTTAAGGTTATCAAGGAAGTTCGTGGTATCACAGGACTTGGCTTGAAAGACTCAAAAGACCTTGTTGATGGTGCTCCTAGCGTTATCAAGGAAGGCGTTGCTAAGGCTGACGCTGACGAAATGAAGTCAAAACTTGAAGCTGTTGGTGCAACAGTTACATTGAAGTAATTCATTTTAATGATAAAATTAATCCTCGTAAAGAGGATTTTTTTTTACCCTCAAATAGAAAGGTGAAAAATATGGCGAATCAATATTTTGAAAATGATCCTGGTCTTGAACATGAAGTGAAGAATTTTAATTTTACTTTGAGAGATCACAATTTTGATTTTATGTCGGATAGTGGAGTTTTTTCTAGACAAACAGTTGATTATGGATCACGAGTTTTAATAGAAGCAATCGATTTCCAAGATATTCCAGCCGGCAACATCTTAGACGTTGGTTGTGGTTATGGTCCTATCGGTTTGTCTTTGGCAAAAGAGCAAGATAAACGTCAGGTAACCATGGTTGATGTTAATTTACGAGCATTAGACCTAGCAAAGAAGAATGCTGATAATAATCAAATTAAAAATGTTGAAATATTTGAATCAGATACTTATAAAGATGTTAAGGGCAAATTTGCTTTAATAGTTTCCAATCCACCAGTTAGAGCGGGGAAAAATGTTGTTAATTCAATTCTGGCTGATTCTAAAGATTATTTAGAACCTAATGGTGAATTGTGGATTGTTTTACAAAAGAAGCAAGGCGCTCCTTCGGCCAAAAAGTTGATGGATCAAACATTTGGTAATGTTGATGTTGTAGTACGTGATAAAGGATATTACATTCTAAGAAGTAAATTAATTTAAATTATTCCGGGATATGTTATATTCATACTGGAGGCGTTTTCTTATGAAGAAAAAAATTTTAATTGTCGCAGGACTATCAATAGTTTCAGCTGGATCAATGTTAATGGTCAAATCGCTGATTAAGTATTTGAAAAATAAAACAGTTAATAAAGAACGTGAGAAATTAGAATCCTATGTGGATAAATATCTTCAAGGTAATGAAAAATTATTGGAATTCGTTGGTACACTTTCAGACGAACAAGTTAAAGAATTAATTGGAATTTTAGAGTCACTTCAAAAAGAAAAGAATCAATTAAAAATAAAAGCACCTGTTTTTCCAAAATACTTAGAAAAGAAAGTAACCAATTTAATAGGTTAAAATGATATTTTCAGAAGACAAAATAAATCAATATATGGATTTGGCCTTAGATGAAGCTAAAAAAGCACAGGAACGTAAAGAGGTACCAATTGGCTGTATTATCGTTAATAATGTTACTGGCGATGTAATTGCTAGAGGATCGAATGAACGTGAGGAAACTCAAAATGCAATAAAACATGCTGAAATAATTGCCATTGAAAAAGCCTGTTCAAAAATTGGCAGTTGGCGCTTGGAACATACAAGTTTATTCGTTACTTTGGAACCTTGTCCAATGTGTGCCGGTGCTATTATTAACAGTCGAATTGAAGGAGTTTATTATGGTGCCAAAGATCCCAAGGCTGGTTCTGTTGGCTCAATTAATAACCTTTTGACGGAGACTAGCTATAATCATCAACCAATTGAAATTATTAGTGAGATCAAGGCAGAAGATTCAGCTAAACTTTTACAAAATTTCTTTAGAGAAATTAGGCGTAAAAAGTAGCAAAATTTTATAATTTATAGTATTATAGTTATTGCCGTAAGGCCTTAGGGCAATGGTGCTCTTGTGAATCGTGTCAGGTTCGGAAGAAAGCAGCACTAAGTAAGGTGTACCATGTGCCTTTTGTTATGTAAATTAGCCTCCTAATCTTTTTAGATTAGGAGTTTTTTTGTCTTTGAAGAAAGAGAATGTAAATTTTTTCTAAACGGTATTTGATAAAACTCTTGTGGTAAAATTTATATATTAGATTTTTTGAAGGAGAAAAAATGGCATATCAAGCACTATATCGAGTTTGGCGTCCCCAAACTTTTTCTGATGTAATCGGTCAGGATGTCATTACCCAAACATTGCGTAATGCAGTTGCTAGTCACATGACCAGTCATGCTTATTTATTCAGTGGACCACGTGGTACGGGTAAAACATCTTGTGCCAAAATTTTAGCCAAAGCGGTTAACTGCTTGAATCCACACGATGGTGAACCTTGTAATGAGTGTGAGATTTGTATAGCTGCGAATGAAAACCGTTTGAACGATGTAATTGAAATTGATGCTGCTTCTAATAATGGTGTTGAAGAAATTCGTGATATTCGTGATAAAGTTAAATATGCTCCGACTGAAGCCAAATTTAAGGTTTATATTATTGACGAAGTTCATATGCTTTCTCAGGGTGCTTTTAATGCCTTGCTAAAAACGCTGGAGGAACCACCTGAGAATGTTATGTTTATTTTAGCTACGACGGAACCACAAAAAATTCCAGCAACTATTATTTCAAGAACGCAGAGTTTTAATTTTAGAAGAATTTCTCGTCTGGATATTCTTAAACGAATGACTTTTATTTTGGATGATAAGAATATCAATTATGATGAAGAGGCTTTAAACATTATTGCTGCTTCTGCCGAAGGTGGAATGCGTGATGCATTGAGCATATTGGATCAAGCTTTATCTTATGGCGATGATGAGTTGACCTTGAAGAACGCCCAGGAGGTTACAGGTGCTCTCAGTAATGAACAGATTGTTTCCTACATGACAGCTATTGCTGATAATAAACCAGCCGAAGCATTGACTAGTTTGTATCAAATACTGGCTAGTGGGCGTTCAGCGTTGCGTTTTACAGAGATGATCATACGGGTCTGTCGGAATTTAATTTTGTACAACTCCAATTCTGATTTATCTAAACAAATGGATAATTCGGTAATGACACAGGAATTATTGGATATTGCCGATAAATTTGATAATACTCGTTTATTTTATATTGTTGATCAAGTCAGTGCTACGCAAAAAAATATTAAAAATTCCAATCAAACAGATATTTATATGGAAATTTTAACTGTCAAAATCAGTGAACCCAAAATTACTCAGGAAAAACAACCATTAATTGAATCAACTGATGATGGAAATGATACTGAATTTGATAAGTTACGCGATGAAATTTCACATTTACAAAACCAAGTAAAGAGTTTGTCTACTAATGGTATTAATAATAGTGAAGCCCCTGCACCTAAGAAAGTCCATCGTCGGGCTAATAACAATGCTCGTTTGAACAAAACCGCAATCTATAAGGTTTTAGGGAGCGCTACTAAAGATGATTTGGTCTCTGCTCGTGATATATGGCCCGATTTAATGAGTATGCTTTCAATTACTCAACGTGCTATGATGAAAGTCGCAGAACCAGTTGCTGCATCATCGGATGGTATTGTCGTGGCCTTTGACTATGCTATGTGGTTTGAACAGGCTCAAGACGATACAACATTTTTAAAAGAACTTAGCGATAATGTTAGTCGATTAATGAAAAAGGATTGTCAGATAGTTCTGGTTCCCAAAGCTGATTGGCCTAATATTAGAAAAGAATATATTCACAATAATATTGATTCAAGCAATCAAAACAATGTAGAATCTAAGAAAGAAACTAAAAAAACTGATCCCACTGTCGATGAAGCGTTAAAATTATTTGGTAACGATGTGGTTGATGTAAAAGACGATTAGGAGGAATTATTATGAGTAAAGGTATGCCAAATATGGGTGGAATGGGTGGCAACATGGCCAACATTATGAAACAAGCCCAAAAAATGCAAAAAGAAGTTCAAGCTACAACAGAAGAACTTAATAAAACAGAATATACTGGAAAGTCAGTTGATGATTTTGTAGTTGTTAAGGTTACAGGTGATAAGAAAATTGCCGATCTAACTATCAGTGAAAAGATTATTGATCCTGATGATCCTGATACATTGCAAGATATGTTGATCGATGCTTTGAATAATGCCTTTGAAGCAGTAGATAATGATAAACAAGCTAAACTAGGTAAATACACAAACGGGTTGATGTAATGAAATATCCAGAACCAATATCGAAATTAATTGATAGTTATATGATGCTACCAGGTATCGGTCGTAAGACTGCTACAAGAATGGCTTTCTTTACCTTGGGCATGGATAAAGACCAAGTGAAAGAATTCGCCGATAATTTGATTGCCGCAAAAACAGATTTACGTTCATGTAAAATCTGCGGCAATATTACAACAGAAGAAATTTGCAATATTTGTAGTGATAAGAGTCGTGATCAATCAACTATTTTAGTAGTTGAACAGGCCAAAGACATTATGTCTTTGGATGATATGAATGGATATAATGGTTTATATCACGTACTAGGAGGGGTCTTATCGCCAGTTGATGGAATTGGCCCAGAAGATTTGAATATTAAGCTGCTGTTAAATCGTTTGAAGGAAAATCAAAGTGTTAGAGAGTTGATTATTGCTACAAACGCTACTCCAGAAGGAGAGGCAACCGCTCAGTATTTAGCCAAATTAGTTAAGCCAGCAGGAATAAAAGTAACTAGACTAGCACACGGATTAGCCGTGGGATCTGATATTGAATATGCAGACGAAATGACTCTAAAGAGTGCAGTTCTAGGTCGCAGGGAGATTTAACATGTTTGGTAGAAGAAAAGTAACCGTCCAGAAAATGGAAGACGATCGCCTCTTAGATAATATTCACCAGATTCAACAAAGAATCGGGAATACACAAAGAATGATGAATAATTCGGTTGATATAGACGATACGACTAGAATACGTTTAAAATTAGATCAATTGAAATATCAATTTTTATATTTAGAAGCTAGAAGAAGAAAAGCTAAGGCCAAGGCAACAACGAACATTATCTTTGGAGATGAGGATACGTTCTTGAAACAACCTAGTCGAGCAGAGAAACACTGGTAGAATTAAGACTAGTAATTATTGTTGTATAATTTGTTATTAAAATAGTTTTACTGATTAAAAATAAATAGTCTGTATTGATCTTCAACAATGTTTACAAAAGAACATTGATTGATATCAATACAGACTATTTTTAAATATTTAGAATAGAGTTAATACACTTGCTGATCTAAAAAAGCTGTGCATAAGCTCGTTATATTAATTATTTCTCAAGTCTCTCAATGTCAAAAGTTTCATTTATCCACAATTTCAAGTAAAATAGTAGTAATCATCTAGGAGAGATTATATATGCCAGGAATATTTATATCGTTTGAAGGACCAGATGGAGCGGGCAAAACCACAGCTCTAAATAAACTAATGCCATTGTTGCAAGAACGGACGAATAAAGAAATCGTTCTTTCAAGAGAACCAGGTGGTAGTCCTATTTCTGAAAAAATCAGAAAAATTATTTTGGATATTCACGATCAAGAGATGGATGACCGAACAGAAGCTTTATTATATGCCGCAGCTAGACGTCAGCATCTGATTGATGTTATCTTGCCAACTTTAAATGAAGGTAAAGTGATGCTGAGTGATCGTTTTGTTGATAGCTCAATTGCATATCAAGGCGGTGGTCGTCAGATCGGTACCAAAGAGGTTGGTGAAATAAATGACTTTGCTATTGATGGGCATTTACCAGATCTAACAATCTACTTTGATGTAACCCCAGAGGTTGGTTTAGCTAGAATCAAAAAAGATCATGAAGGTGCAATGGACCGCTTGGAAAAGGAAGCTATTGATTTTCATAATCGAGTTTATGATTCATATATGGATATTGTAAAAGCAAATCCTGATAGAATTAAAGCAATTAATGCACAGCAAGCACCTGATCAAGTTGTACAAGATGCATTAACTGTTATCGTAAATAGATTTCCTAATATTTTTAATAAAGGAGAATAATTATGAAACTTATTGTCGCAATCGTACAAGATAAAGATAGTCAACAATTACAAACACGCTTGGTTAAAGATGGCTTCAGAGCCACTAAATTACCATCAACTGGTGGTTTCTTAAAAGCCGGAAATTGTACTTTTTTAATTGGTGTAGAAGAAGACAAAATTGATGATGCTTTGAATATTATCAAGAAGACCTGTCATACAAGAACACAATACGTTACACCAACCTTCCTTATGCCGGAGGCCGCTTCTAGTTTAAGTGATCCAGTTGAGGTTCAAGTTGGCGGTGCTACATGTTTTATCCTGCCTGTTGATAAATTTGTGAGATTTTAAAATGGAAAACTTAGTTAAAGAACAACCACGTGTTGTTCATGAATTTCAAAAGATTATTTCTTCAAATATGTTGTCGCATGCTTACTTAATTGATAATGCTTCTTCTAAGATAAGACATCAGATGGCTATTTGGTTAGCTCAAAGTCAATTCTGCGATAACCTAGAAAATGGAATGCCGGATCAAACTTGTCAAAAGTGTCAGACAATAATATTAGGCGATAACCCTGATGTACTTGAAATTAAAACTGAAAAACAGAGTATTGGGGTCGATGATATTAAATTCTTCAAAAAAGAAGCCAATATGGCTGCTACTCAAGGTAAGAGAAGAATCTTAATTATTGATGAAGCAGAGAAAATGACCGTTCAAGCGGCGAATAACCTGTTGAAAACTATTGAAGAACCAGAAGGCAATTTGATGATTATTTTATTAGCTGATTCTTCTAAACAGTTGCTTCCAACGATTCAATCTCGAGTACAAATTTTTCATTTGTCTAATCAAAGTAATGAAGATGAAATAGCAAGTCTGGTTGAATTAGGTTTCAAAGAAGAACAGGCGTTGCGGGCTTTAAAAGTTAGTGATATCAAATATTTGGAAAGTACCACTGGTGAAAAATATCAGTCATTGTTGTCAGCTATTACAAATTGGTTGAAAGAAGTAAATCAACAAAAAATAAATTGTTTTGTGGACGTACAGACTGATCTAATGCCATTGGTAGAGAATAAAGACCAACAACATTTGGTATTTAATATGTTGAATCAAATTTTTAGTGATATATTATCAATTAGGTACAATTTAGAAAAATCAACATTAACCCCTGTGGATATCTTAGAAAAAAGAAATATTCAAAAGATTATTAACATGTCAGATGATTTATTCACAGCTGAACAAATGTGGAAAAGTAATGTATCGTTTCAAGCTATTTTAGAAGATTTGTCATTAAAATTTGTGGATTAGTAGGTGAAGTTATGGCAGAGAAGGATTTATATGATGAATTTGAGACAATTACAAATCAATTAAATGATATAAGTAAAAAAGTTTCTTTGCTTAAAGAAGAATTATCCAAGACCTTGGAAGAAAAAGAAGAATTAAAGATGGAAAATCATAATCTTCGAAAACATTTGGAAAAGGTTGGCTATGAAGATAAGGATTTCAAGGGTAATACGTTATCCGATTCACGATTGAATTTGGAAAATTTATATCGTAAAGGATTTCATGTTTGCCAACAATTCTATGGAACACATCGTAAGAATAATGAAGAATGTATTTTCTGTATGAATGTTTTGTATGGAAGTAATGGCAAGGGCAAAAAGAACAAAGTTAAAATTAGATAAGGGGAGCTATTTGAATGAAGGAACAGAGAAGTTTTGGTGATAATTCAAAGGGTTGCCTTTTTTTAGTGCCAACGCCAATTGGTAATTTGGAAGATATAACTTTACGGGCATTGAAGACATTAAAAGAGGTTGATTTGGTTGCGGCTGAGGATACTCGTAATACCGGGATATTATTAAAAAAATTAGAGATACCAGCTAATTTAATAAGTTTTCATGAACATAATACTGCCCAGCGTATTCCAGAATTAATAGAAAAAATGAATGCGGGAACCAAAATCGCTCAAGTTAGTGATGCAGGTGCTCCCTCAATTAGTGATCCGGGTAAGGAATTAGTTAAGGCAGCTATTAAGGCTGATATTCCAGTTGTACCATTACCTGGTGCGACTGCTTCAATTACTGCGTTGATTGCCTCTGGAATTGCTCCACAGCCATTTTACTTCTTTGGTTTTCTACCTCGTAAAGGTAAAGAAAGAACTGAGGCTTTAGAAAATTTGGCAAACCGGGTTGAAACAACTATTGTTTATGAGTCTCCTTATCGGGTCAAAAAAACAGTTCAAGATTTGATAGAGGCTTTTGGTCCTGATCGACAAATCACCTTAGCACGTGAATTGACCAAGATTCATGAGGCTTTCTTAAGAGGAAGCCTGTCACAGGTAGCAGAGTATTATGAAGAAAATGATCCTAAAGGTGAGTATGTATTAATTATTGCCGGTAAACCAGAGGAGACCATTGAGGTAGAATCTGATGATGATTTGGTTCTTGCAGTTGATAAATTGGTTGACCAAGGTATTAAACCGAATAAGGCGATCAAAGAAATAGCAACTAAGAACGGTCTCAAAAAACAAGATGTTTATAATCTTTATCACGGAATTGGAGAGGAATAAAAAGTGACAGAGAAGAGAACTTTTTCAATCGAGATGGAGGTACCGTATTATTTTGTCAATTTTACTGGCGACATGCGCTTGTCAGCTTTGGTCGATATAATGCTTTTAACCTCTGAAAAACAACTCCATCAGTCTGCTGTGGATAGTAGTGAGATGGTAAAAAATAATGGCTTGGGATGGGTTGTGGTTCAATATCATATGGATATTAAACAGATGCCACGTCTAGGACAAAAGTTAAAAATCACTACTCAAGCAACAAGTTATAATAAATATTTCTTTTATCGTGATTTTTGGATTGATGATGAGAATGGCAATAGAATGGTAGATGCTACCAGTGCATTTGTCCTAATTGATATTAAAGAACGCAAAATTGTTGGTGCAGCTGATCGACTAGATGATAAATTTGGAGCTGAAGAAACTAGTAAATTAGTTCGTTTTCCAAGAATTAAAGTACCAGCTGATTTTGACTTCAAACAGGCACAGCATATTGGTTACTATAATATTGATGTTAATAAACATGTTAATAACTCATATTATTTTGATTGGATGGTTGATACTTTAGATATGGATTTTATTGCCAACCATCATATTAAGAGCATGGATATTAAGTACGATAAGGAATTGAATATTGATAGTCAACCTATGGCTTTTGCTAAAATTGATAATACGAACAATAAATCTATTCATTGGATAAAGAGTGGTGACGTTCTGAACGTTGTTGCTGAATTTGAATGGGAAAATAAATAATTTCAGAGCAAATTACTTGTTTACAGAAAAAATAGTGCTATTATAAACGAGTACTTAAAAATTTGGGGTAGGATTCAAGGCGTTAAGTGTCGATGGAACGGAATGTGAACATCGGACAAAGAGTTTTCTCGCGATCTTGTTTCCGCATTCGCCACTTTATATATGTCTCGTTTGCCTATATCTGGTGGCAGCTCCTTTGGGGAGATGTCGATTATGAACAGTAGAAGCACAGTAGTTAGTGTTCAAGAAATTACTTGGATGTCGTTGTTGATAGCAATGCAGATGGTATTGTCCAAGTTATCTATTGGTAGTAACACTTTGAAAGTAGGATTTAGTTTTATTGCAATTGGTTTATTGGGTTATTATTTTGGACCATTTAAAGCTGCTATTGCCAATGTAATTGCTGATGTGATCAGTAATGTGGTAATGCCGTCAGCTGGTGGATTCTTCTTAGGATTCACATTTTCGGCTTTAGTAGCTGGATTAATTTACGGTTTCATGTTGTACAATCACAAAGTAACGGTTTGGAGAACTTTCGTTACAGTTCTGTTGATTACAGTGGTTGTTAATACAGGGATGAATACCTTGTGGATTAACATGATGACTAATATTCCTTATGTGACTTTATTAATTCCAAGATTGGCAAAAGAGGCTTTCAGTTTAGTTTATCAAACGGGTCTTTTATACATTGTCCTTAAATGGATTGATAATTCAAAATTTAATAGAATCGGCCAATAGGGTCGATTTTTTTTTGTTTAAATATTTGTGATAAAATAGGTTTTATGAAGAATGAGGGATAAATATGAAAATATTAGCGTTTGATACATCTAATAAGCCTTTATCCGTTGCAGTTGTAGTCGATGGTGAGGTTTTAGCACACGTGGAGTCAACCGAAAAGAAGACTCATAGCATCAGTATTTTGCCAGATATAAAAAACACGCTGGAAGAATCTAATTTAACGATCAATGATATTGATTTAATTGCTGTTTCCAAAGGACCCGGCTCTTACACTGGTGTCAGAATTGCGGTTACAGTTGCTAAAACATTGACTGATACGTTGTCTAAAAAATTAGTTGGCGTTTCTAGTTTGGAATTATTAGCGGCCAATGGAGATAAGGCTCATATTTTAGTACCACTGATGGATGCTAGAAATGATAATGCCTTTGCCGGAGTGTATCAGAATTCACGTGATAATTTTGTTAGCATAATGCAAGATCATCACACCTCGATGGAAAAGTTATTTGATGCATTGAAGCAATACGATGAAAGTCAGTTAGAATTTATTAACGCTACACCAAGATTACAAGAGTTAATTCAAAATCAATTTCCTAATGCCAAAATCATTACCAGTGAAAATTCATTGCCAGATGCAGCCAAATTAGCTAAGTTAGCGGAAACAAAGAAACCAGTTGAAAATATTGATGATTTTGTTCCAACATACTTACGTCTAACGCAGGCGGAACATGACTGGTATGCTAAGGGGCATAAGGACAATGGCAATGTTTCCTATGTTGAAGAAGTTTAAAAACCTGTTTATTAATAAAGCACCAAGATTTGATTTTGAAGAACAAGTAATAACGATTGACGATCAGAAATTTACTTTGAGAAAAGCTATTCAAAAAGATGCAATTGAATATATGAAAGTGCAAGAAACAATCTATCCGATTCCGGTGCCTTGGCCAATTGACATTGTTAAGATGGAAATAAGTAATAAAAATGCGCTTTATTTGTCCTTAATTGATAAAGAACAAGTAGTAGCTTTTATTGGCGTGTCATTGGGTGATAAAAGTGAATCACATATAACTAATTTAGCAGTACATGTTGATTATCAAAATATGGGAATTGGGCATCTTTTGTTAAACCAGGTTTTTGACTATTGTCGTAAACGTAATTATCAGAAAATGTCGTTGGAAGTTGATGTGACAAATGATCCGGCACTTGCTTTGTATGATGCCTTTGGCTTTAAGGTAAAAACTGTCCATAAAAAGTATTATTTTAGAAATCATCACGACGCATTGGAAATGATGGTTGATCTGTGAGGAGATTATTGTGGAAAAAGATACATTAATATTGTCATTTGAAAGCAGTTGTGATGAGACATCAGTTGCTGTTATTAAAAATGGTAAAGAAATCTTATCAAATATTATTGCTACACAAATAAAGAGTCATCAACGTTTTGGAGGGGTAGTTCCGGAAGTTGCCAGCCGCCATCATGTAGAAGAGGTTACTAAATGTATCAATTTGGCCTTAGACGAAGCTAAAGTAGATTATGATGATTTGGACGCCGTAGCGGTTACTTATGGACCTGGACTAGTAGGATCGCTTTTGATTGGTATTATGGCTGCTAAGACAGTTGCCTTTGCACATGATTTGCCTTTAATTAAAGTAAACCATTTAGCGGGACATATTTATTCGGCTAATTTTGTAACCGAGTTGCAATATCCATTTATGTCTTTACTTGTTTCCGGTGGTCATACTGAACTAGTTTTAGTAACCGGACCTGGAGAGTTTCATACACTTGGTGATACACGTGATGATGCTGTTGGTGAAGCTTATGACAAGATAGGACGGGTTTTAGGGATTAATTATCCAGCTGGTAAAAAAGTTGATCAAATGGCTGCTATTGGACATGATACTTTTAACTTTCCAAGAGCCATGGTTCAAGAGGATAATTTGGACTTTAGTTTCAGTGGCTTGAAGAGTGCTTTTATTAATACAGTTCATCATGCTGATCAAGTTCATGAGGAATTAAATAAAGATGATCTAGCCGCTAGTTTCCAAGGGGCTGTTTTAGATATATTGTCCAATAAAACTTTTCGTGCTTTGAAGCAACATCCTGTCAAACAGCTTGTTGTTGGTGGAGGCGTTTCTGCTAACCAAGGATTACGCAAACGTTTGGCTGAGGAAATTGAAAAACGTCATTTGGATATGGAATTAGTCTTTCCACCTTTAAGACTTTGTGGTGATAATGCTGCCATGATCGGTGCTATGGCTCAAATTCAGTATGATAAGGGCGATTTTGCTGATTTGGATTTGAATGCTGATCCTAGTTTGGACTTTGATATGTAATTTGTAAGGTATAGAGTAAGTAGTCGGATTTTGATTACTTGCTCTATTAAAGATTTAGAAACAGTAAAATATCTTCTAGGTAGGACCATATTATTATTCAAAAGAAAATCCATGATATATCAAGTTCTCTCTTGATTAATGGTACAAAAAAAGACCGGCAATAAAATTACCGATCAAATAATCAACGTTTCTGACTAATAGATATATAAGAATAGCGCTGAGCATGATACCAAGACTCAGTATACTCAAGTGGTGTTTGTTCAATGTCATATAAGATATCAATGACATTTAGGGCAACACCATTTTTTGTTTTATATAAATTTTGAGCTATTTCTCCATCAACACTAGTGGCACTTACAACCTCTTTGTCATATGAAAATTCCTTATGAAATTCTTGTTCTAAGATTCGATAAAAAGAGTCATTCTCGAAATCATATTTATCAAGTTTAGGGAATAGGTTGACTGGTGTATAGATTTTTTCAATTGAAAATGGTTTATTATCAGCTAGACGCAATCGTTTTATAAAGAAACAAAGTTCGTCTTCATCCATTGCTAAAGAGAGGCGGACGATTTCTGGTGGGACCAATTTTTTGAATTCAAGCACTTTGCTACTGGGGGTTAATCCACGATCTTTCATCTGTTCAGTAAAGCTATGGATGTATTGGCTTCGCTGAATGATACGTTTATTAATAAAAACTCCTTTGCCTTTTTCACGATATAATAGTCCATCTGCAACTAAGTTATTTAAAATTTGTCTGGCGGTCATGCGACTGATTGAGAATCGTTCCATAATTTCTCTTTCAGTCGCATATTTTTTATTATCCGCGTTTTTCATATGACTGATTTCATTATGCAGTGTTTTAATAATTTGTTTGGTTGAGGGCTTGATAGATGCCAATTGTGTCACTCCTTAGTACTTAATTAATTCATTATATACTTATCTATACATTATAAAAGATATTGAATTAATTTTTAATGATAGTACAATCAATATATAAATATTGTATATACAATATTAAAAGGAGAATCCAATATGGATCTAATGAGAGAGTACTGTCAAACAATTAACCAAGATATGAATTATATAATTACAGAAGAAAAAGCAGCCATTCAAAGCGCGTCCAATTTGATAACTAGTAGCGTTGAGCAAGGCAACAAAATTTATTTCTTTGGAACTGGGCACTCATATATTGTTGGTCAAGAGGTTTTTGCTAGAGCAGGTGGATATGCACAATTTATTCCTATTTTGGAAAATGAGTTGGGGATGAATCATGCTTTTAAGAGTACTTTGATTGAACGAACAGCTTCATACGCCGATGTTTTAATGGGACTATATTCCTTCCAAAAAGGTGATGTGATTGTTATGACGTCTAATTCTGGTAGGAATGCTCTGTTAATTGAACTGGGGTTGAGACTTAAGAAAATTGGTGTGAAAATCATAGGTATAACAGCACTAACGGCCTCTAAAAATAGTACTAGTCGGCACAAAAGTGGTCTTCGTCTATATGAAATAGCTGATGTTGTTTTAGATAATCGTTCGGTTTATGGAGATGCAAGTATTACCCATTCCGATAAAGTTAAAACTGGTCCTACATCTACGATAATGAGTTGTTTCATCGCTCAACTTTTGGTCAGTGATTTTGTACAACAAGAGGTTGACAAGGGAATAGATGTGCCTGTTTTTAGAAGTAGTAATATTGATGGCGGCGATGAGTACAATGAGAAACTGTTTGAAAAATATCGTCGAAGCTAATTAAAATAAAGTTGTTAATTCTTTTTTTAGAAATTAACAACTTTTTATTTAAAAAATATTTTGATCTGTGGTACAAAAGTAGTGAGGTGCATTCATGAAAACCAAAATCAAAATTTCATATGTGATTTTAAAGTATGACGATCAAACTGATAATATTTTTACTAAGGTGACTAATAATGAAAATCATCTATACGAGTTGCCGACCTTTGACTATGTTCAAAAACAGGATGGCAATTTAAATGATGTCAAAAGGTATATTTTAGAAAAAATGATAGATTTTGATGTTTATTTAAACGAGAGAGATATATTTATTCCATTTGTGAATATATCTTTTGAAAATCAGATAATAATTTACGATTATGTGGCAATTGTTTTTGAATCAAATAAGACTGCCCTTTCAGCAATGAGTTATGAGTCTTGGTATAGGATCAATTTCAATCATAAAAGACAGGTTTGGAATTTGGAATGGGGCAGTGGTGTAACTGATCCAATTGATATGAAACTGAATAATAGTGCCTTCACTAATTTTAGAGTTAATTCTGGTGATAATGATGGAATTAATTTTGATAATGTAATGTATTTTATTACTGAACAAACCCGTGATTTTCCAATCTTAGGATTGTTATCGGGGGACTTCTTCACAATGAAGCAAGTTCAGCATTATCAAGATTTATTAGGAATTGATGCTTTAAAGGCTGGAAGTAATGAAACTTTTGAACGTCAGTATGCGGATTCTATTCAAGTAATTAAAGATGATCATTTGACGACAGCTTATAAGTTTAAGAAGGAATATTTGAAGAAGTAGGAAATTTTTAAAATAATAAAGACCGATCTAGTAACCATTCAGTGGCTAGTAGATCGGTCTTTATTTGTCTAAATAGATTTTTCTAATTTACTCATCCACAAAGCTAAGAAACAACCTGCAACGAATAGTACTAAGCTAAGTGTAATTTCTAACCCAGTGATTCCTTGATAGGAAATACTTTCTTCAAGATAAGGGTTAGGAATCAAAATCAAAACAGTACTGGCTAAAACGATACCTAAGATGAAATGATAGACCCTAGAATGATGATGCTCAATTAAGCTTTCCATAACCTTAGAGAAGGTTAAAATGGCAATTACGCCACCTAAAGCAATTGGAGTAAACACCATTGGGTCAAAATTTTTGAATCCTTGTAACATTGGTGTATAGATTCCTAAGATAATTAATAAGTTGGAAGGACTAAGTCCAGGAACAAAGACTCCTAAAGCAATTAAGATACCGGCAATAGTAAACCCAAAGAAGTTGGCTGGGATTGTACCTAGAATTTCACTCATAAAGAAGAGAAAAAGTCCTCCGCCAATCAAAGTGATCCAGAACCAAAAAATATCGTACTTATCACGCTTTTTCTTAGTTGTTGAGGCTTTAATAAGAGTTGGCAGGGTGCCGATAATAGTACCTGCAAATCCCCAAAGGACTATCACTTGATAATTTGAAAGTAAATATTTCAGGGGCCTTGATAAGATACCAATTCCCACGATTCCACCGATACCTACGGGAAGAAAATAAAGAAAATCTTTTTTGAAGTTTTTTCTGATGTGGGCCATAAAACCTAGTAACCGTTCATATAAACCAAGAACAGCAGCTAAAACACCACCAGAAACTCCGGGGAGAATGAATCCTAAAGCGATAATCACGCCTTTAAAAAAGCGAGTGATAACGTTATCTCGTTTTGTTTTCATAGGTCCTCTTCTAAAAATATATTTTATTAAAATTATCAAATTACGGATATTTAAGCAAGTTATTTATTGTTGAAATCTTCTAATTCGATTGATTTTTCGGTCCATTCTTCTTCAACTTTATCTTGTAGAGCCTTATTCTCATCAAGTTCCTTTTGAAGATCAGCTAACTTACTATATGATGTTAGATTTTCTTCTTTAGTCATTTCCTTTTGGATGGCATCATTTTTTGACTCTAATTCAGCAATTTGATTTTCCAAATCTTCAACTTGACGACGAATCTTGCGCTCTTGTTTTTGTTGTTCCTTGGATTGTTGATATTGAACCTTTTTTTCACTGACAGTTGATGTCTTGGTATTTTCCTCAACAGGGGTATCAGTAGTTTTTTCTACGTAATAATCGTAATCGCCTAGATAAACTTTGCTGCCGTGTTCACCAATATCGACAATTCGATTAGCTAAGGTATTCAGTAAATATCTATCATGGGAAACGAAAAGAACAGTTCCAGCAAAGTTCTTCAAGGCATCTTCCAGAACTTCCTTGCTATCAATATCCAGATGGTTAGTAGGTTCATCCATAATTAAGAAATTATCGTTTTCCATTGATAACTTGGTTAAAGTTAGACGTGCCTTTTCACCACCAGAAAGTCCAGCAACTGGTTTAAGAACGTCATCACCACTGAACAGAAAGGCACCTAATTTATTTCTGATGACTTGTTCATCAAGACGAGGATATATATCCCAAATTTCATGAAGGACATCTTTTTTAGGATCAAGGCCCTTCAGGTTCTGATCATAGTATCCAATTTGCACGTTGGCACCAAATTGACTAGTACCTTTGATCATTGGAATTTTACCAAGAATAGATTTCAAAAAGGTAGATTTACCGATACCATTTGGACCAATAATACCAACACGTTCGCCTTTTTTGACATCAAGATTGATTGGTTCAGACATAATTTGATCGTCATATCCAATGGCGGCGTCTTTAACTAACAAAACGTCATTACCGCTTTCTTTATCAATATCAAATGAAAAATGAACTGAACCTTGGTCGCTACCTGGACGGTCTAGGACATCCATATGCTCCAATTTACGACGTCTACTTTGAGCCATTTTAGTTGTTGAAGCTCGAACAATATTCTTTTGAATATATTCTTCAGTTTTTTTGATCTCAGCCTGTTGTTCTTCGTAGTGCTTCCAAGCTACCTCTTGATTCTTTTTCTTTTCTTGAAGATAGAAGGTGTAGTTTCCTGAATAATGTGTAGATGAATGTTGATTAATCTCTACAATTTCAGTAACTACTTTGTCAAGAAAGTACTGATCATGAGAAACAATTACTAAGGCACCGCGATAACCTTTAAGATAATTTTCCAACCATTCAACGGTATTAATGTCCAAATGGTTAGTAGGTTCATCTAATAATAAAATATCATGATGTTCTAGTAGCATTTTTGCCATAGCTAAGCGAGAACGTTCGCCACCAGAAAGAGTAGAAATTTTGTCATGCCATACTTCCTCTTCAAATCCAAAACCCTTGAGAACGCTACGAATTTCAGATTGGTAACCATATCCATTTTCTTGACGGAAAGTGTTTTGTAATTGATCATATTGTTTTAAAATGTCGTCGTAATCTTTAGTATTTGGGTCAGCAATTTTTGCTTCGAGAGCATGCATTTTCTTTTCTTGAGATTTCAAGTAATCAAAGACATGTTCCATTTCTGAAAAAATTTCACTATCGCTATTTAAACCAGAATCTTGTGCCAAATAACCAATATTAGTGTCTTTTTTCAGGGCAATATTGCCACTGTTATAACTCTCTTGATCAGAGATTATTTTTAGTAGAGTTGATTTCCCAACTCCATTTCGTCCAACTAAACCAATACGGCTGTTGTCTTGGACTTCGAAACTAACATTTGAGAAAAGTTTTTTAGTTCCAAAATTTTTTGTAATGTTTTGTGCTTGTAATAAAATCAAGTTGATTGCTCCTTTACCTTATTCACAATTTTATCATTAAATAATAATTTATGTCTTTATAGCTCTAACGTATTGCGTTTTTTGTGATTTTTATTTACTATGAATGTTAGTGAAATGACACACATATGGTGGTAAATTATGACAAAAACAACAGTTCCAAACGCAACGATAAAGCGTTTACCAATTTATTATCGCTACTTCCAATTCCTTAAGGATGAGGGTACAAAAAAAATCTCCTCTGGAGAATTATCAGAAGGGGTCAAGATAGATAGTGCTACAATTAGACGTGACTTTTCATATCTAGGTGCGCTTGGAAAGCGTGGCTATGGCTACGATGTAAACGATTTAGTAACTTTCTTCAAGAAGTTGCTGAATCAAGATAAGCGTACTAATGTGGCCTTAGTTGGTGTCGGTAATTTGGGTAACGCCTTATTAAATTATAACTTTTCTCGGACAAATAATGTTCGAATTGCTGCAGCTTTTGATATTAATAAAGAAATTGTTGGAACGGTCAAGAGTGGAGTTCCTGTATATGATATTAGTGAATTAAAGGAACAACTAAACTTACAACAGATTGATGTTTGTATTTTGACAGTTTCTTCAAACGCTGCCCAAGCGACTGCTGACATCTTGGCTGATGCCGGTGTACGTGGAATCTTGAACTTTACGCCAGTTATTATCAATGTACCAAGCAGTATCCGTGTTCATTATGTCGATTTAGCAAATGAATTACAGACACTGATTTTCTTCTTAGATCGTGATAAGTCAGCGACAGAAGAATCAAATTAATTTTTTGGGGGAAATTACTTATGAGTGAACCTTTATTTCTAAAGCCAGTTTTTCATGAGAAAATCTGGGGTGGTAGAAAGTTAGAAACAAAATTTGGTTATGATATTCCAGAAGGTACGATTGGTGAATGCTGGGCTATTTCTGGACATCCACATGGTAGATCACAGGTTGAGAATGGTGAATTTGCTGGACAATATGTTGATGATCTTTGGAAAAATCATGGTGAACTATTTGGCGATCCAAAGGGAAAAGTATTCCCATTATTAACTAAGATCTTGGATGCTGAAGCTAGTCTTTCTGTTCAAGTACATCCTGATAATGAATATGCTGCTGAACATGAGCATGAATTAGGCAAGACTGAATGCTGGTATATTATTGATGCTGAACCGGGTTCATATCTAATTTATGGTCATAATGCTAAAAATAAAGCCGAATTAGATCAAATGATCGAATCAGGAGATTGGGATCATTTGCTAAGAAAAGTTCCTGTTAAGACTGGTGATTTTTATTATGTACCAAGTGGAACAGTTCATGCTCTGAATAAAGGTATTATGGCTCTAGAGACACAACAAAGCAGTGATACAACATATCGTTTATATGATTATGACCGTGTCGATAAGACAACCGGCAAGAAACGTGATCTTCATATCAAACAATCAGAAGATACAATTACTGTTCCACACCAAGATCCAAAATTAAATATTGAATCAAAACAAAATGGTAAGAATAAATTTACAACGTTTGTTCAACCACCAGTATCACCATTTTTCTCAGTCTATCATTGGGAAATTGCTGAACCAGTTGAATTACATCATCAAATCGGTAAGTATACTTTGATCTCTGTTTTGAATGGTGAAGGTAAAATTACTGTTGATGGTAAAGACTACGATTTGAAGAAGGGAATTCATTTAATTGTTCCCGCAACAGTTGACGCTTGGACACTTAGTGGTGATTTAGATATTATTGCTTCAGAATCTGGCGAAGAATAGAATACAATTCTAATAAAAATATTAAAAATAATTCATATAATGCAGAACATACAAAAAGTAAACACGTATATTCTGTATTTTTTTTTGTCAAAATTATCCAGAAATCGAACAATAATCAAAGTACAGTTCAGTAATGTTCACTTAAATTAAGAAAATGAAAAATATTCTAATTTGAAATCGTTATCATCCCCACATTTATGGAAAAATCTTCTATAATTAAAAGTAAGTTATTTAAGAAGGGGACTTTCAAAGTGCAAAAACAACGGTTTTTTCGAGTCAGTTTAGGATGGCAAATTATTATCGGTTTGATCCTAGGTATTGTTTTAGGACAGATATTTTATCAGAATAAGGCTGCTATTCAAGTAATGCAGAATATTGGAACAATGTTTATTTCAATGATCCAAATGATTGTGTTGCCAATAGTCATTTCTTGTTTAACAGTTGGTATTGCTAATATGGGGGATATTAAGAAACTTGGACGAATTGGATTAAAAACTTTAATTTATTTTGAAATTATGACAACATTAGCGATTATTATCGGTATTATAGTGGCTAATGTTACCCACCCTGGTACCTATATTGATATTCATAGTCTAAAAGGTTCGGATATTAGCCAATACACTGCAACGGCTAAAACAGCCAAACATTCGGGTATTTGGTCAATCTTGATGGGCATCATTCCAACTAATATTTTTGCCTCATTGGGCAAAGGTGATATGTTACCAATTATTTTCTTCTCAGTATTATTTGGATTAGGAACAGCTTCAATTGGTAAACAGGGACAAATTATTACTGATACCTTAAATGCTGTTGCTAATGTAATGTTCAAGGTAACTAACTGGGTTATGAGATTAGCTCCAATTGGTGTCTGTGCCTTAATTGGAGTAACTGTTGGGGAAATGGGATTTAACTCATTAAAGCCCTTGGCATTATTTATTATTATTGCCTATGCGACTATGGCCTTCTTCGTTTTTGTTGTGATGGCGGCAGTAGGACATTTATTCCATGTTAAATTTTATGAATTATTTAGAATCATTGAAAATGAAGTAACATTAGCTTTTACAACTGCTAGTTCTGAAGCTGCTTTGCCTAAGATGATGGAAAAAATGCAAAAATACGGTTCGTCAAAAGGAATAGTTTCATTTGTTATTCCAACTGGCTATACCTTTAACCTTGATGGATCGGCAATTTATCAATCGTTAGCAGCGTTATTCTTAGCACAGGCTTATAATATTCATCTAACTATAGGGCAACAAATTACCCTTGTGGTCGTTTTGATGTTAACATCTAAAGGGATGGCCGGTGTACCCGGAGCATCTTTCGTTGTACTCTTAGCCACGGTATCAACCATTGGTGTACCAATGCAGGGATTAACCTTCATTGCTGGTATCGACCGTCTCGTAGATATGGGACGTACTGCCGTTAACGTTGTCGGTAACTCACTTGCAACAGTTATTATTGCTAAAAGTGAAAAAGAGTTTGATGATGATAAACGAGAAAAGTATGTTGCATCCTACAAACGTGGGGACTAATCTTCATGTAGTAAGAAAACAAACGATTTAAACACACATAAATAGCCTACCGAATTTTCGGTAGGCTACTTTTTTTACATCATAGTCATAGTTAGAACAAAGGCGTTCATTAAAATATGACTACCAGCACTTACATAGATATTTTTTGATTTGTAATAAATAAATGAGAACCAAAGTCCCATCAATACATAAACAAAGAACCTAGTATCTTGATGCATAAAAGCAAATAGGCAAGCTGAAATAATACCTGCTATATAAATATTAGTGGGCTTTATCAAATTGGCAAAGAAAACACGTCTAAAGATGATTTCCTCCATGATAGGAGCAGCAATCATTACATAAATGAAATAATATGGATAAGCCTTGACCATTAATAATAATTGGATGGTATTTTGAGAACTAGTACTGTGGAATAATAAGCTATCCAAAAATCCGATTCCAAATTGGATAATGATTGCACCAACGGTTCCCAAAATTATCCATTGTAAATCATGATTCAAAGTGGTTTTTTCTTCAAAATTATTAGGACCACTTAATTTTACTAAATATATCATCAAACCACAGGCCAAAACTGCCCCTAGTGTAACGATGATAAAATAGCTGGTACCAGTGATAGAAAGCATAGATAAAACAGATCCTAGAGACAGTAATAGGATATAAGTAAGCAAAGTGAAAAATTGGTTTCTTTGGTAAGACATGATTTCCTCCATTTTTTTAAAGGTAAATACTTGCAACTTCACAATATAATGTTAATATAAAACTTGTGATTAGCACAAGAGATGTTTGAGTGCTAAATAATAAAAAAACAAAAACTAAAAATAATTAATCGGAGGGATTTAAATTGTTAAAACCACTTGGAGATAGAGTCATTGTAACAGTCGATAAAGAAGAAGAAAAGACAGTCGGTGGCATTGTTTTAGCAAATAATGCTAAAGAAAAGCCACAAACAGCCGAAGTCATTGCTGTAGGTGACGGCTTGGTTACTGACGATGGAAAGAAATTACCTATGAATATTAAAAAAGGTGATAAGATTCTTTTTGATAAGTATGCTGGCTCAACAGTTAAGTATGAAGATAACGAATATTTGATCCTTCATGAAAAAGATGTCATGGCAATTGTTGAATAACATTAAATATTAATCAATTAAAAATTTTAAATTATTTATGGAGTGTGAAAAATAAATGGCTAAAGAAATTAAATTTTCAGAAGATGCACGTTCAAAAATGCTAGATGGTGTTAATAAGCTAGCTGATACAGTTAAGACAACTATCGGACCTAAGGGTAGAAATGTTGTTCTTGAAAAGAGCTATGGCGCACCAGAAATCACAAATGATGGTGTTACAATCGCAAAGAGTATTGAACTAGAAGATCACTTTGAAAACATGGGTGCTAAACTTGTTTCAGAAGTTGCCTCAAAGACTAACGATATCGCTGGTGATGGTACAACAACTGCTACTGTACTTGCTCAAGCTATTGTTAAAGAAGGAATGAAGAACGTTACAGCTGGTGCTAACCCTGTTGGTATCAGAACTGGTATCGAAAAAGCTACTAAGGCTGCTGTTGATGAACTTCACAACATTTCTCATAAGGTTTCAGGTAAGAACGATATCGCTCAAGTAGCTTCAGTTTCATCAGCTAGTGAAGATACTGGTAAGTTGATTGCTGACGCAATGGAAAAAGTTGGTAACGATGGTGTTATCACCATCGAAGAATCAAAGGGTATCGAAACAACTTCAAATGTTGTTGAAGGTATGCAATTTGATCGTGGATATATTTCACAGTATATGGTTACAGATAATGACAAGATGGAAGCAGATTTAGATAATCCTTATATCTTGATCACAGATAAGAAGATCTCAAATATCAATGATATCTTGCCATTGCTACAAAGCATTGTTCAACAAGGTAAAGCTTTGTTAATCATTGCTGATGATATTGATGGTGAAGCATTGCCAACACTTGTATTGAACAAGATTCGTGGAACATTCAATGTTGTTGCCGTTAAGGCTCCAGGATTTGGTGATCGTCGTAAGGCTCAACTAGAAGATATTGCTACATTGACTGGTGGTACAGTTATCACAGCCGATCTTGGTCTAGAATTGAAAGACACAACAATTGATCAATTAGGTCAAGCAGGTAAGGTCACTGTTACAAAGGATAACACTACAATTGTTGAAGGCTCTGGCGATAAGGATGCTATCAATGAACGTGTTGAAACGATCAAGAAACAACTTGATGAAACAACATCAGACTTTGATAAAGAAAAACTTCAAGAACGTTTAGCTAAGTTAGCTGGTGGAGTTGCCGTAATTAAAGTTGGTGCTGCTACTGAAACAGAACTAAAAGAAAAGAAATATAGAATTGAAGATGCTCTTAATGCCACACGTGCCGCTGTTGAAGAAGGCTACGTTGCTGGTGGTGGTACAGCTTTGATGAATGTTCTTGGCAAGGTTAAAGAACTTAAAGAAACAGGCGACGTTCAAACAGGTATCAATATCGTTGCTCGTGCTCTTGAAGAACCATTACGTCAAATTGCTGAAAATGCTGGTATGGAAGGTTCTGTCATCGTTGAACACATCAAGGGTGAAAAGAACGAAGTTGGTTACAATGCTGCAACTGACAAATGGGAAAACATGGTTGATGCCGGAATTATTGACCCAACTAAAGTTACACGTTCAGCTCTTCAAAATGCTGCCAGCGTTGCCGCATTATTGTTGACAACTGAAGCCGTTGTTGCTGACAAACCAGATGAAAATGCACCTGCTGCTCCAGCTGCTAACCCAGCTGCCGGTATGGGCGGTATGATGTAGAAAGATTTTTCTATAGATGAATCAAGTAAATTCCAAACATTGATGGATACACTCTATCAATGTTTTTTTATTTCCAATCTAGTTAATAAAAGTATAAAATTGTTCATTAGCGAATAAATAGAAGAGAGAATCATAATGGACAGTATCGGATTTGGTAGAAAAATAAATTATACCCCCATGCTTGTGAGTTGGGCTGTTGGGTTGATAGTGGGATTATTAATATTTATTTTTTCTCATCAGTGGTTGTTAGCAGTTATTTTAGGAATTACATTTTTAGTTATCAGTGCATTGATTTTTGCACGGAGTTTATCGGATTTCTATGGATATTGGGAAGTCGATGATAAAGGGATTAAATCACATAATTACTTAAATTTTAGTGTGAGATTGCAATCTGTGTTATTTCCATTTTATGAAGAACAGGATAAATTTGAATTTAAAGATATTAAAAGTTTAACCGTGGTCGTTGGTAAAGAAATGAACGCTCCAGCAAATATTTTGGGCGGATCATTTTATGCACCAAAGAAAATAATGTTTCATCTTCCAACTCCATATTATTTGGAACTAACGTTAAAAGATGGACGACAAATAAATTTGGACTTGTCAGCTGATTGGGATGATTCTGAAACAATTGAGTATATTATTGCTTTGATTTGTTCGGAGGCTGAAATTCCTGCTGATATTGTTAAACAATCAAATTAAAATACCTGTCTGGTAACCATTTTGGTTACTAGACAGGTATTTTTATACTATTTACTTTTATCAGTAAAAATAAATATAACTAGAATAGCATTTGGAATTTCCTCAATATTTTCATGTTAATTTTGAGGCGTATCTTGAATTGACCAAGTAATTTGACCAGTATATTTTCCAGATTTGGCTGTTCCTGGAACACGTAATTCCCATTTATTTAAACCGACGTATTGAGAAATCGAAAAGTTTTCATAGGATCCATCGAAGCCGTCACTTTTAATAGGAACGGCAGTCGTGGATAGCGGTGTCCATTTAGTACTCCCATCTGAAGTCGCTTGTTTAAAGAACAGAACTGTGCCATTGTCATTAACTAATTTGTTATCTCCACTTTTTATAGGATTGATATCATTATCATAGCTGACAGAAACTTGAAATGGAGAATTATTACTATGATTAATAATTAAATTTCCTTCTGTCTTTTTATTCAATAGCATCCTTTCCG
Organism: Companilactobacillus nuruki; assembly: GCF_002872255.1. Lineage (GTDB taxonomy): Bacteria > Bacillota > Bacilli > Lactobacillales > Lactobacillaceae > Companilactobacillus > Companilactobacillus nuruki. Next base: position 45,703 of record NZ_NIPR01000043.1, on the reverse strand, counting down.
AACCACTGGAATTAATGGAACCAAAATCGATTGAGGAAGGAACCTCTACGAAAGAGGTAGTTGGTTGTTTTTCAGTAATATTCAAAACTGCAGGATTAGAAATTAAGTTGGTATAAGTATCACCACTGTTAGTTGTAACATTGTTCATTAAAGCAGTATTTGATATTGATGTTTGTGTTTTACCAATAATTTCTGCTCTGAAGATGACCGTGGCTGAAGGTCCAGTGACACTTAGACTAGTCCCTACAGAATCAGGTTGAGGAACTCCGTTAACAGAGACGCTTCCAGAAACTAATTTCAGGTTGCTAGGGTTATCATTAATTACAGAGTTGACATAATTACCAGTTTTCATAGCATCGGAACCAGTACTTGTTAAAATTGATTTGAATTCAATTATGTTACCAGCTTCACCAGTAGCGGTGCTATTAAAAGTACTATCATTATTAGATACATTTCTCAATTGGTTTGAGAAGTCGGGCTTGAAGTTGGAAGCTGCAACTGGTATATCAACACTGGCTTTATATGATTTATCACCATCGGCGTATGTGACGTTTGCACCTGTGAAGTTAGCAGTATTGGTTAAAGTACCAGATGCTTTGCTATTAATAGTAGCGTCAAAGGTTATATAGTACTTACCTTTTTCGGTTATATTAGTATTAGGAGTGAAGTTTAATTTGTTATCTAAAAGATAAGAACTAGGAATATCGCCAGATCCTTTGGTAACCTCAGTATCAACTTGATTATTCCCAGTACCAGAGGTAGTCATCTCTGTCCACTTGTAAGAAGCAGAGTTAGGATCAATAGTTAAACCTGTTGGCATGGCATCTTGAATCTGCTTAAAATTCCAAGATGATCTTAAACCATCATTTTGAACTGTTAAGGTAAAACGTAGTTTATCACCAAGATGATTCAAACCATCGCTGTGAGGAGTAGTATTGGTATAAGTTTTTTTGACATTAGGGATTGAGTAGCCAGCTAGAGTAGCACCTATGTTAGAAGCATAATGTAGCGTTTCACCGGGTTGCATTTTGTCCTTCATAGGCCATCTTAATGTGTAAGCTGAGTTTTGCTTATGATTTTCGTCAACTACGGGGTAAGTAACGCCATTTCTAATACCATAAAGAAGATTTGAACCTGCTAAGCGACCATTATCACCAAATGAATCAGCATCTACTGTGGTTGTACCACCGGAGTATTTAAGCGATGGGCTTGTAATAGCACCACCTGCATTGATATCAGCCTTACCTTTAGAATCCCAGTTTATAGAGGAAGAATAAGCTTTACCCATGTAGGCCGAAAATCCATCCTTTACGTCATTTGTGACATAAAGTTTAGCGTCACTAGTTGCTGGATTTTTTGCGCTGTACAAGTAAAGGCCTTCGTCATTGCCCATTGAGTATAAAGGCACATCATCAACCGCAGGAGAACCAGTTGCATCAATTGAGGTATCCTCACCATAGTAAATTTGAAATTTTGATTTAGCAGATTCGGTTGTAGGATTATAGAGATATAGTTCTCTTTGTACTATTGGAGAACCTGAAAGAGATGGGCGCAATAATATCTCGGCATATAAACGCTGATTACTAAGGTAACCACCAATTTTATAAACTGGATTATTATTAGCATCAGTTCCCTTATAAAAGACCTTATATGTTAATTTTGGTAAGATACCGTAATTTGTCCCAGAAAGAGCAGAAATACCATTGACAAATGCAAAATCGAGAGAGGTGTCGGATGTTCTTTCTGGATATCCTCCGGTACCAATATAAGAATTAGCGGCTTGGTGAAGTATGCCGTCATCGATAAGCGCAATGTTATTAACAACATCTTGTTCCGTAGCGTCAACTTTGATAGTTGTACTTTTGTCAAGAATCATTAATAAACAAATCACGGCAAGAATAGATATAAGTGTTTTAAATAGATCCCTAATAATTTTCCTCATTGCTTTATCCCCAAATTAGTTCTATGTTTTATTAAATTAATTATAGATAAAATTAATTAATTAATAACTTCAATTATGGAAAACTTTTTTTTCATAATGGTCATAATAATAAAATAAAGGAATAAAAATGAATGAATTTTGCCTATTATCACAAGAATGTGTAAAGCATATAGAAAGTTCTATTAAAAATATTTAGTCTTAAGCTCCTTTGAGAGGGTATAATTCTAAGTTAATACTTAACTGGGGGATAATTTTATGATAGGAACAATTTTTAATGTCGGCATGATTTTAATAGGAAGTTTTGTCGGCAGTTATTTTAAAAAGGGAATTAAAGCAGAATATAACGAGATCCTCACACAGGCATTAGGTATGGTGGCTATCATGATAGGAATAAATGCTGTTGTTCAACATATGCCTAAAAGTCACTATCCAGTACTTTTTATTGTGAGTTTAGCTATTGGGGGACTGTTTGGACAATGGTTAGACTTTGAGAAACACTTTAATAATTTGGTTGGCAGATTCTCTAAGCCCAATCTTGATGGTAGCAGCAATTTGGCTGAAGGATTAGCGACAGCTGTGTTATTGTACTGTATTGGATCTTTGTCGATCTTAGGACCAATCCAAGCAGCTTTGAACAAAGACTATACGTTTTTGTTTACTAATGGGATGTTAGACGGAATTACATCTATTGTGTTGGCATCGACTTTTGGTATAGGGATGGCTTTGGCGGCAGTTGCTGTTTTGTGTTGGCAGGGAAGTATTTATTTGATCGCTATGTTATTGCAGAACTCTATTAATACCAACATGATTACTGAACTTACAATTGTTGGTGGTATTTTGATTTTTGCTTCAGGGTTGGGATTATTAAATATTAAAAAGATCAAGGTATTAAATTTATTGCCTTCATTAGCAGTTCCTATTATTGTGATTGCGATTATGGGATTGTTTTAATGGAAAGACTGGACGAACGTCTGGTCTTTTTAATTTCCAACAAAATTGATACAATACTATAGGTAAAGATTGGGGACAAAAATATAATGAAAATTCTTTTCGTTGGCGATGTCGTAGGATCAGTCGGCATTAAGGCTATAGAAACATATCTACCTGAGATCAAGAAAAAGGTTAAGCCACAATTAACAATTGTTAATGGTGAAAATGCTGCTGGTGGTAAGGGTACTAAAGAACCTGATTATCAAAAAATCACTCGTGCCGGTGCAGATGTTGTAACGGGAGGAAATCATACATGGGATAAGCGTGAGATTTTAGATTTCATTGATGATCCAAAGAAAAATATTCTTCGTCCATATAATTTTCCGGGGGATGTTCCTGGACGTGGATACTTAGAAATTAAGGTAAATACCAAAAAGGTTTATGTCATTAACATGATGGGAACTGCCTTGATGCAACCAATCGAAAATCCATTTATTAAAGCTGATAAGTTAGTTTCTAAATTGGATGACGACGCAGTAAAATTTGTCGATTTTCATGCTGAAACTACTAGTGAAAAAATTGCCTTTGCTAATTACATGACCGGACGTGTCTCGGCAGTCTGTGGAACTCATACCCATGTTCAGACAAATGATGCACAGGTTATCAACAAGCAAACAGCCTATCTAACCGATGTTGGTATGACAGGTTCATACGATGGTATTTTGGGCGATAAAAAAGAACCAATTATTAATCGTTTTTTGACACAAAGACCTAATAAGTTTGATGTTGACGAAGACGGTCGAATGCAAATTGGTTTTGCTGTTATTGATATCAACGATACAACTAACAATGCACGCAGTATTAAGAATTATGTAATTACACCGAATAATCAATCATTTTTGAATTAATGGAGGGAACTTATGCCTCAAAAAACTAAAGAAACACCGATGATGGAGCAATATCTGGAATACAAAAAACAGTATCCAGATGCTTTTTTGTTATATCGTGTAGGTGACTTTTATGAAATGTTTTACGATGATGCTGTTAAAGGTTCACAAATTCTTGAATTGACATTAACATCCCGTAATAAAAAAGCCGATGAGGGCATACCAATGTGTGGTGTCCCACATCATGCTATCGAGGGATATATTGATACACTTGTCGATAAAGGTTATAAAGTGGCAGTTTGTGATCAGTTAGAGAATCCTGCCGATGCACAAGGAAAGATGGTTAAACGTGGTGTAACAAGAGTGGTTACACCAGGTACCATCATGGATAAGTCTGATCAAGCCAAAGAAAATAACTATATTACAGCTATTACAGCAAAGAAAGACGTTTTCGGGTTAGCCTATGCGGACTTATCAACAGGTGAAGTCAAAGTTACAACTGTTGACAGTCAATTAGATTTAACTAATGAGTTACAAAATTTGGATACTAAAGAAACGGTTGTTTCTGGCAGTTTTCCACAAAAGTATTTAGACCAGTTACGTAAATATGGTATTTTGATTTCAAAATTGGATGAATTGGATAATAATTATAGTTTTGATTTTTCGCAGATTAGTCGAGATAATGAAGTATCAACAGTCAAACTGTTAATAAGTTATCTGATCAAAACCCAAATGCGCTCGCTAGATCACCTAAAACCGGCTCAATCTTATGAAACCTCAGCGTATTTGTTGATGGATCATTCAGCACAGAGTAATTTGGAATTGTTCAAGAATATCAGAACTAACAAAAAGTCTGGAACTTTGTTGTGGTTATTAGATGAGACTAAAACAGCCATGGGTAGTCGATTATTAAAGCAATGGTTGGCACGTCCATTGATCAGTGTGGAAAAATTGCAACAACGACAACACTTAGTACAGGTATTTTTGGATAATTATTTTCAAAGATCAACTTTTCAGGATTACTTAACTAAAGTTTATGATTTGGAACGTTTAGCTGGTCGTGTAGCTTACGGAACCGTCAACGGTCGTGATTTGATTCAATTAAAAACCTCTTTGGAGCAGATTCCAGAGATTAAATCAATTCTTTTAGATATTGGTGATGATGAATTAACAGCCTATGTGGAAAAGATTGATGAAGTTCAAGATATTCGTGAACTTATTGACAAGGCGATTGTGGAAGAAGCCCCTATCTCTATTACAGGTGGTGGACTGATAAAAGAGGGCTACAATGATCAACTTGATAAGTATCTGGATGCTTCCAAAAACGGTAAGCAATGGTTAGCATCTTTGAAGGCTAAAGAACAAGAATTAACTGGTATTAATAATTTAAAGATTGGTTATAATAAAGTCTTTGGTTATTATATTGAAGTCAGTCACGCCAATGTGGATAAAGTTCCAGAAGACCGCTACCAACGCAAACAAACATTAGTCAATGCAGAACGATACATCACGCCGGAGTTGAAAGAAAAGGAAAGTTTGATTCTGGAGGCTGAAGAAAAGTCTAAGAGTCTTGAATATCACTTATTTGATCAGATTCGTAAGAAGATTAAGGATCAAATTAGAAGAATTCAGGCATTAGCCAATATTGTGTCACGACTTGATGTATTACAAAGCTTTGCGGTCGTCAGTGAAGAGTATCATTATGTATCACCTGAATTTGTGGAAAAACATCAATTAAATATTACTAATGGACGTCATCCGGTTGTGGAAAAAGTTTTAAGTAATAATAGTTATATACCTAATGATGTTAATTTTGATGATAAAACCGATATCCTATTGATTACGGGTCCCAATATGTCAGGTAAGAGTACTTACATGCGTCAGATGGCATTAACTGTTATCATGGCTCAGATCGGATGTTTTGTGCCTGCAGACTCGGCTAAGCTGCCTATCTTTGATCATATCTTTACTAGAATTGGAGCAGCAGATGATTTGATTTCTGGCGATAGTACTTTTATGGTTGAAATGCGTGAAGCAAATGATGCTTTAAAGAATGCCACTCCAAATAGTTTGATTATTTTCGATGAAATTGGTCGAGGAACCGCAACTTATGATGGAATGGCTTTAGCACAAGCAATTATTGAATATATTGATAAGAATGTTAAAGCGATGACTTTGTTTTCAACGCATTATCATGAACTTACAGAATTAGAGGAACAATTACCAGGATTAAAAAATGTTCATGTTGATGCATCTGAGGAAAACGGGGACTTAGTATTTTTACATAAGGTATTACCAGGACCAGCTGATAAATCGTATGGTATTCATGTCGCAAAATTGGCTGGATTGCCAAATGATGTTTTAACTCGGGCAACCAAAATTTTGAGCAGTCTGGAAGAAACGTCTGTCCATACAACGACTTCGGATAGCATTCATGAAACAATTCAAGAACCAATTGAAGTTGTTTCTCAACCAGAAGAAATAACAGTTGATGATGAAGCACAACTATCGCTCTTCCCTGAAGTAGATAAAAAGGTTAAAAAGTTATCCAATAAAGAATCGCAAGTAATTAAAGAGATTGGCGACCAAGATTTAATGGGAATCACACCGATCGAAGCGATTAATTTATTATATAAGTGGCAAAAGAAGCTTAAATAAAGAAGGTGGAAAACGTGGGTATTATTCATGAACTACCAGTTGAATTAAGTAATCAAATTGCAGCTGGCGAGGTTATTGAACGCCCCGCATCAGTTGTTAAGGAGCTGGTGGAAAATTCCATCGATGCACAGGCTAGTCAAGTTTTGATCACAGTCAAACAAGCTGGTTTAAAGTCAATTGAGGTTAACGATAATGGAAAGGGGATTTCAGCAGATGATGTTGAGGTCGCCTTTTTACCGCATACAACTAGTAAAATTTCTACAGATCATGATTTGTTCAATGTAAGAACGCTCGGTTTTCGTGGTGAGGCTTTAGCTAGTATAGCTTCTGTATCAAAATTGACTGTTAATACTAGTACTGATGGTAAGGTAGCAACTCGAGCTAAGTTTTCTGGAAATGAGTTAGTTAAAAAGGAAACCTTTGCACGTTCTAAGGGAACAACTATGACTGTCGAGGATCTTTTCTTTAACACACCTGCTCGTTTAAAATATGTTAAGTCGCTACATACTGAATTAAACAAGATTGTCGATATTGTTGACCGTTTGGCAATGGGACATCCAGATATCTCCTTTCGATTGATCCATGAGGGCAAGGATCTTGTTTGGACGTCTGGAAATGATAATTTACAACAAACGATTGCAGGAATTTACGGTCGTACAATTGCTAGTCATATGCTGGATTTTGAAAATTCTGATCCAGATTATGAAATTAAAGGTTATTTTTCAAAACCTGATACAACTCGATCTAATCGTTCATATATTTCACTAATTTTAAACGGTCGATATATTAGAAACTTTCAACTAACTAATGCAGTTATTCGAGGATATGGTTCTAAACTGATGGTGGCTCGTTTTCCAATTGCTGTGGTGGACATTAAGATGGACCCAGCATTGGTCGATATCAATGTTCATCCTACAAAGCAAGAAGTACGTTTATCGAATGAAGGACATATCAGTGATTTAATTAGCGAAGGAATTAGACAACGTTTGTCTAATCAGAATTTGATTCCGGATGCAGTTAAGAATCTTGGTCGTAAAGAAACAATTTCTAAGATTGATACTTATAAGCCTGAACAAATCAGTTTAAGTGATATTGGTACTATTGATAAAATTAATGAACCCTTATCAACGAGAGCGATTGAATCAGAACAAGAAGTGCCAATGGAAGAAATTCCTAAAGTTTCGGAGAGATTTGAAACTCCAATGACAGGGATGCCTATTTTTAAAGACCCCAAACACCTGAATTCATGGGATCAAAGACTAAAACAAGAAGTTGAAGAAAAAATAAGAGTGGTTCCTGCAACTGATAATGAAGAGAAGTCACAAGAAGTCTCGGATTTTCCAGATTTACGCTATATTGGTCAAATTCATGGTACATATTTGGTAGCAGAAAGTCAGGATGGGTTTTATTTAATTGATCAACATGCCGCTCAAGAGCGAGTTAATTACGAATATTATCGTAAGGAAATTGGAAAAGTTTCAAATGATCAACAAAAATTATTAGTACCTATTGTTTTGGATTATCCTAATTCAGAAAGTATTTTGATTAAAGAAAAGAAACCAATTTTAGAAAGTATTGGTTTATATTTAGATGACTTTGGACAAAATAGTTTTGTAGTTAATACTCATCCAACATGGTTTGTACCGGGACAAGAGGAATCAACTATTAAAGAAATGATTGATTATGTTTTGAATGATTCCAAAATCAGTGTGGCTGCATTCAGAGAAAAAAATGCTATTATGATGAGTTGTAAGCGAGCCATCAAGGCCAATCATCATATTGATGATCGTGAAGCAGTTCAATTACTTAATAATTTAACCAAGGCTGAGAATCCATATAATTGCCCACATGGACGTCCGGTGTTGGTAGAATTTAGTAATAAAGATCTTGAAAAAATGTTTAAAAGAATACAGGATCCACATGATACCAGAGAAAGTGATGAATAGAGAGTGCAGTGAGGCTGAACAGCTCCTGAGGATTAAGATCACTTTGAGTCATTTGCTAAAGTAAATGGCTTCAAAGTTGGCTTAACCACAGGGAGCTGCCTCACGGAACTCGTTTGATGAGAAAGTGATGAATAATTATGTTTGAATATTTAAATGGTTTAATTACAACTGTTACTCCGTCATATATTGTTGTGGATGTAAAGGGTGTCGGTTACAAAGTTCAAGTAGCAAATCCTTATCGTTATGAAGAAAATCAAGAAGCACAAGTTTATGTTGAGCAGATAGTTCGTGACAATGAACAATCGCTTTATGGATTCTATGATTTAAATGAAAAGAATATCTTTCTTCATTTGATCAGTGTTTCAGGAATTGGCCCTAAAAGTGCATTAGCAATATTGGCTGGCCAGGATCTACAAGGTCTAATTCATGCGATTGAAAATGATGATGTCAAATATTTAACTAAATTTCCTAAAATTGGTAAGAAGACTGCTCAACAGATTATTTTGGATTTATCAGGTAAATTTACGGCAGAAGGACAAATGACACTCGGTGAGACTCCAGTTGTATTTAGTTCTGGCAATAAGGAGTTAGAAGATGGATTAGCCGCTCTGGAATCATTAGGATATTCAACACGAGAGATTGGAAAAATCAAAACACAACTTGAAAAAGAAAATCTTAAAAGCGCAGATGAATATTTACGTGCAGGTTTGAAGATGTTAAGTAAATAAATAACCAATATCAAATAAGAAGGGAGTGTCAAAAATCGAAAATAACGAAGATGAAAATGAACGCTTAACTGATGCTGATTCATTGGACAATATAGAAGATATTGTTGAACAGACGCTACGTCCCCAAACTTTTGATCAATATCTTGGTCAAGAAAAGGCTAAGAAAGAATTAGACATCTATATTGAAGCAGCTAAACAACGTCAGCAAACACTAGATCATGTTTTATTATATGGACCTCCGGGGTTAGGTAAGACTACGTTAGCAATGATTATTGCTAATGAAATGGGTGTCAATATTCATACGACAACTGGTCCTTCAATTGAAAAATCAGGAGACTTGGTGGCTGTATTAGATGAGCTGGAACCTGGGGATGTTTTATTTATAGATGAAATTCATCGGATGCCAAGAGCAGTTGAAGAGGTCCTTTACTCGGCTATGGAAGATTTCTATATTGATATTATTGTTGGTCAGGGAAGTGAATCACGATCACTACATCATCAGTTGGTTCCCTATACTTTAATTGGTGCAACTACAGCCGCTGGAAAACTTTCAGCTCCTTTAAGAGATCGGTTTGGAATTGTCGAAAGAATGGAGTACTATACCATAGATGAATTATCTAAAATTGTTTTTCGATCAGCTAACGTTTTAAATATCAATGTTGATGAAGAAGGTGCCCATGAAATTGCCCGTCGCTCTCGAGGGACACCTAGAATTGCTAATCGTTTATTAAAACGAGTTCGTGATTTTGCTCAGGTTGCTCATCAGGATACGATCGATTATGCAATGGCCAAGTCGGCATTGAATCAGCTGCAAGTTGATGATGCGGGACTTGATCATATCGATAGACGGATTTTGGAAATGATCATTGAATTGTATAATGGTGGTCCAGTTGGTCTAAAAGTTATTGCAGCCAATATCGGTGAGGAACAAGAGACAATTGAGGAAGTTTATGAACCATATTTAATGCAAATGGGATTTTTGAAGAGAACCGCAAAGGGACGTGTTGTAACAAGAAAAGGTTATGAACATTTAGATATGCCGTACCCTGAAAAAAACGAATAAAATGATTTACTCTCTAAAGAAATTCATAAAATCACTTATTAAAGGAGAATTTATATGTCACTTTCAACTGAAGATTTTGATTATGATTTACCCGAAGAACTTATAGCTCAAACACCAATTAAGAATCGTGATCAATCACGTTTATTAGTTCTTGATTCTAAAACTGGTGAATATCAAGACAAACATTTTTATGATATTTTGGATTATTTAAATCCTGGGGATGCTCTGGTCATGAATAATTCACGAGTTTTACCTGCTCGCTTGTATGGAACTAAAGAAGATACTGATGGTCATGAAGAAGTATTATTATTGAATAATATTGAAGGAGATAAGTGGGAGGTTTTGATGAAACCCGCTCGTCGTGCCACAGTTGGAACTAAAGTGCGCTTTGGTGAAGATGGTCAACTTGAAGCTGAAGTTCTGGAGAACCTAGAACATGGTGGCAAGATTATTGAATTTCATTACCAAGGTATTTTCATGGAAATTTTGGAAAAATTAGGTGAGATGCCATTACCTCCATACATCAAAGAAAAATTGGATGATCCTGATCGCTATCAAACGGTTTATGCTAAAGAGAACGGTTCAGCCGCTGCTCCAACCGCTGGTCTTCATTGGACCAAGGAGTTGTTGAAAAAGGTTGAAGATAAGGGTGTTAAATTAGTTTATGTAACATTACATGTCGGTTTAGGTACTTTCAGACCAGTGACGGAATCTGATGTTGATAAGCATGTTATGCATTCAGAATTTTATCGTTTAGATGAAGAATCAGCTAAAACTTTAAATGATGTTAAGAAAAACGGTGGTAAGATTGTTGCTACTGGAACGACTTCAATTAGAACTTTGGAAACAATCGGGACTAAATTTAATGGAGAAATCAAAGCCGATTCAGGTTGGACCGATATCTTCATTAAACCCGGCTATGAATGGAAAGTCGTTGATGAATTTATCACTAATTTCCATTTACCAAAATCAACACTTGTTATGTTGGTAGCCGCATTTACTGGCCGAGAAAATATTTTGAACGCTTATCATCATGCTGTAGAAGAGAAATATCGCTTCTTTAGTTTCGGTGATGCAATGTTCATTAAGTAGAGGGAACTTATGGAACCAGCCGTTAAATATACATTACTCAAGAAGGAAAAACATACTGGCGCACGTTTAGGATTGTTAGAGACTCCACATGGAACTTTTGAAACTCCTATTTTCATGCCAGTTGGAACTGAAGCTTCAGTTAAGAATATGTCTCCAGAAGATCTTGATAAAATTGGTGCGACAATTGTTTTAGCTAATACTTATCATTTATGGTTAAGACCTGGTGAAGATATCGTTAAAGAGGCCGGTGGATTACACAAATTCATGAACTGGAATAAGGGGATTTTAACTGATTCTGGTGGATTTCAAGTCTTTTCATTAGCCAATACTCGTGATATTACTGAGGCCGGGGTACATTTTCGCAATCATCTAAATGGTCGACGCGAATTTCTTTCACCAGAAAAAGCTATTAAGATTGAAAATTATTTGGGCCCAGATATTATGATGAGTCTAGATGAATGTCCACCATTTTTTGAAAGTTACGATTACATCCAAAAATCAGTCGCTAGAACTAGTCGGTGGGCTGAACGTGGCTTAAAGGCACATCGTAATCCTGATTGGCAAGCGCTGTTTGGTATTGTTCAAGGTGCTGGCTTTGAAGATTTACGTAAACAAAGTGCTCGTGATTTAGTAAGTATGGACTTCCCTGGTTATTCAATTGGTGGATTATCTGTGGGAGAATCAAAGGGTGAAATGAACCGTGTGCTTGACTTTACAACTCCATTATTGCCAGAAGATAAACCTCGTTACTTGATGGGTGTTGGTACAGCCGATTCATTGATTGATGGCGTTATTCGTGGAATCGACATGTTTGATTGTGTTTTACCGACCCGAATTGCCAGAAATGGTACTTGTATGACAAGTCATGGACGTTTGGTGGTTAAAAATGCTAAATATGCTCGTGATTTTGGACCATTGGATGATAATTGTGATTGTTATGTCTGCCGTAATTATTCAAGGGCTTATATCCGTCATTTGATCAATGCTAATGAATTATTTGGTACACATTTGACGAGTTATCATAATCTTTATTTCTTATTGAATTTGATGAAGGGTGTTCGTCAAGCTATTAAAGATGATAATCTTTTAGAATTTAGAGAACACGTTTTTGAAGATTATGGTTTCAATCGTGAAAATGCTAAGAATTTTTAGAAGATTTTACTAAGAAGAACTTACTGGTATGGAAAGACACCGTTTTTTTTGTTACTCTATACTTATGCAAATTATTAAGAGGTGGAAAATTTGAATATGCTTACATTAGGTGCCGCTGGTGCTGGTGGATCATCAATGTTTATGATCCTTATTGTTGTTATGTTTGTTGGTATGTATTTCTTAACTATTCGTCCACAAAAGAAACAACAACAAAAGCGTCAAGAAATGCTTAAGGCCATGAACAAGGGTGACAAGGTTGTTACACTTGGTGGTATTAAGGGTGTTATTGCTTCAATAGATCGTGATAATAAAGAAGTCGTTGTTGACTGTGATGGGATTTATCTAACATTTGATTTGAACTTCATTCGTCGTTCAACTCCTGCTGACAGTGCTAAGAAACCAGCTGAAAAAGCTGATGACAAGGCAACAACTGAAAAGGTTGAAGCACCTGCTGAAAAGACAGAAACTGAAACAAAGACAACTGATGCTGCTGAAACATCAGAAGCACCAAAGACTGACGATGCAGATACAAAAAAAGAAACAAAATAATTTAACAAAAAAAGATTGAAACCTAAAAAGTTTCAATCTTTTTTATTTATCTGTTAAGGTAGTATAACAATTTAATAAAAGGTGATAAGAATGGCAGAAAAAATATCAGATTCAAAAGAAAAAATAATTGATAGTTCAAATTTAAGTAGAAGATCTCAGAATAAATTAGAAGAGATAAAACAGAAACATGGTTTTAAGACTACTGAAGAGGCAATTAATTATTTAACTAGTTTCTTTGAAAAGAGTAACTAATAGTTCAAAGACTATTTTTTTCCAGTAATGAATATTTTATCTAAATATTCATAATCAACAAAGGGATTATATGGTTGATTGGTTTTTTCGATCCAAAGGTTTATGGCTTTAATTCTACCGATGTAAAAGAATCGCTCTAACTCAGTATTCTTGTCGGCTCCTAAAGTTATGGTATCAATAATAAATTGAAAAAATCCATTAGAAAAATCACGATCATTACTTTGATATTTTAAAATAGGTAATAATTCTTGGTTATTGATAGTTGCTATAGTTGTATAGGGATGATCAGAAATATCTTCAAATTTAAAATCAGCCAGTTTACGTTGATGGATAAGGTATTTATTTAATAAATCATATTTATCATCAAAGTGAGTATAAAAAGTCGAGCGATGAATTAAGGCTTGATCAGATATTTGATTGACAGTGATTTTACTGAAGGGTTCTTTAAGTAATAGTTCTTTTAAGCCCATAAAAATTAATTTTTGGGTTCTTTCATTTTGTAAGGTGGTCATTAGCTGTCTTCTTTTTCCACATTTTTTCTACAGTGTCTATTTATAAAACTATATTCATTTATTGAATATAGTTTATTTAATCTACGGTGTTATTATAAACGTGTTGTACAGATAAATAAATAATAAAAATAAAAAATGTGATTAAGGAAGTATTTAAAATGCGTGTATTTATGACAGGCTCAACTGGAAATATTGGTACTTTAGTAGCCAAGGAATTGATTAAAAAGGGAATTGATGTTTTAGGATTAACTCGTTCTCAAAAGAGCGCTGACAAATTGAAAGCAATGGGTGGAACTCCTGTGATGGGAACCCTTGAAGATATTGATGTATTGAAACAATCAGCAAAAGAAACTGATGCTACATTACATCTCGGATTCGTAAATGATTTTGATCATTTTGCAGAAGCAAGTCGAGTTGATGCAGAGGCTATTGCAGCTATGGGAGAGGTATTAAAAGGAACAAACAAGCCTTTAATCGTGACAGCTGGAACAGCTGGTCTTGATCCTAATCATATCCTAACTGAAAACGATATGGGATTTGAAGGTGTGGAAAAAATTATGCCACGCCAATCAGAGTTCTTAGCACGTCAATTGATTGAAACAGGTGTAAATGCGAATGTTGTTAGACTAGCTCCTTCAGTTCATGGTAATGGAGGTTATGGAATTATTTCATTAATAATTTTTCAAGCTAAAAAGATGGGGGCCGTAGCTTATTTTGGTGATGGACAAAACCGTTGGAATGCTGTCAATCGTGAGGACGCTGGTCATTTGTTTGTTTTGGTACTGGATTATGCTTTACAACAGGAACATTCATTGCATATTTTCAATGCTGCTGCTGAAGGACAAATTAAAACTAAGGATATTGCCGATAAAATTTCAAAAAAATTATCTTTACCATTGAAAGCTCAACCAGCATTGGATTTTGAGAATTTATCAACCGAGCAAGCATTTGATGTTAATAATTTGTTTGGTCTTGACATCCCTGCATCAAGTGAGTTGACTCAAAAAGAAACAGGTTGGAAACCAGAACATATTGGACTATTAGAGGATTTAGAAGAAAATCTTTAAAAATCACAGAGCCAGTAATCAATTTTTGTTTCAGACTGGTCAACCGTTGTATATCTTGTCATTAAAATGGTTCTAATTGGTCAAAATAAATAGTCTGCATTGATTATCAATCGTATTTAAGAAAGAACATAATTGATATCAATCCAGACTTTTTTTTATGGATTCAAGAATTAGAAATATTTAAATCCGCTTATTAGGTCTTAATCGTATATCCTAGAAAACCTTTTTGTTTGCCTTAAAGTATACTCTAAGGTTTAATATCTACATTATTGAGGGAGGATTTTTTTAAATGATCCTGTCAAGTGCATTATTGAAAAAATAATAAGTCAATAATGCAGATGTTTAATAATTCATGTTGTAAAATATATACATATGATGCTTTCAAAGGAGTTTAAAAATGGTTACAGAGAAGTCAGCAATTTTTATTATTTTTGGGGGTTCCGGTGATTTAGCACACCGTAAACTTTATCCATCATTGTTCCGTCTGTATAAGTCCGGAATTTTGAAGGATCACTTTGCAGTTATTGGGACTGCACGTCGTCCATGGAGCGATGATTATTTCCGGGAAACGGTTATCACTTCTTTAGAGGATTATTTTGAGGATGATAAGAAGATTATGGAGGAATTTGCAAAACATTTCTTCTATCAATCACACGATGTAAATGATTCTGAACATTATATTGCATTAAAAAATTTGGCAGCCAAGTTGGATGATCAATTTGAAACTGGTCATAATCGTGTTTATTACATGGCAATTGCTCCTAGATTCTTTGGTACTGTTGCCGAACATATTAACTCCGAAGGTTTAAAGACCGATGGTTACAATCGTTTGGTCATTGAAAAGCCATTTGGACGTGATTTAGATTCCGCTTGTGAATTAAATGGAAATATTTCTAAGGCCTTCCCAGAAGATGATATTTATCGTATTGATCATTATCTTGGTAAGGAAATGATTCAAGATATTCCCCATATTCGTGCTAATAACCCTGTATTTGAGAAAGCTTTAAATAATCAATATGTTTCAAATGTTCAAGTTACATTAGCCGAGTCACTTGGTGTTGAGGATCGTGGCGGCTATTACGAGACTGCTGGTGTTCTAAGAGATATGGTTCAAAATCATATTATGCAAATTATCGGTGCAGTAGCAAGTGATGATCCAAAAGCTACAGATGCTAAAATTATTCATAAAGATAAAACAAACTTGTTCAATAGTTTAAAAGTTTTAACAGCAGAGCAGGTTGATACTGATTTTGTTCGTGGCCAATATGATACTGATAAATTAGGTGATCAAAAAGCATACCGTCAAGAAGACAATGTGGCCGAAGATTCAGAGATTGAAACATTTACTGCTGGTAGAATTGAATTTGAATCAGATCGTTGGTCTGGAGTTCCGTTCTATGTTCGTTCGGGTAAAAGAATGCCTGCAAAGTCTTCTAGAATTGATATCGTCTTCAATGAAAAAGTTGCTGATTTGGGAATTAAGGCTAATACAGTTGTCACACTTTTGATTGAACCAGAAGATGGAAATAGTATCCTAATTAATGGCATTAATTACAAAGAATCTGGACAAGATTTTATTAAATTCCCTGAAGAAGAGGAATTTGATAGTGCTCGTGAGGCTTATGAAAGCTTGATTATCGATATTCTATCCGGAAATAGAGTTCACTTTACACTTTGGGATGAACTTAGAAGTACTTGGAAGTATATCGATTCAATCAGAGAGCGTTGGGATAGTCAAACTCCTGATTTTCCAAATTATTTAAGTGGAACTATGGGTCCCGATGCTGCAGAAATGTTACTAGAACGTGATGGTAATTCTTGGGCTTGGGATTAAAGGTGGTGTCAGCTAATCTTTTTAAAAATACCAATTAAAATTGAAGAAAAACGAAAAATCATCCATGTTGACATGGATGCTTTTTTCGCTTCAGTAGAAGAAAGAGAACATCCGGAGTATAAAAAGAAATGCTTGATTGTAGCACCAGATCCGCGTAAACATAACCATCATGGCGTAGTAACAACGGCTAATTACAATGCACGTAAATATGGAGCACATTCAGCTATGCCAGCTCAACAAGCCGTCGATTTGATACCTAAGAATAAATTAATTATTTCTCCACCTAATTTTGAATTATATCGAAGTGTTTCTGATCAAATTCATGATATCTTTGGGGATGTTACTGACAATTACCAAACCGTTGCATTGGACGAAGCATATTTAGATGTAACTGTTAATAAATTGAACGAGAATAATACAATTAAGATTGCTAATTATATTCAACAAAGAATTGTTAAAGAAACACGTTTAACATGTTCGGTAGGAATTTCTTATAATAAGTTTTTAGCTAAGATGGCTTCAGACTATCGAAAACCTTTTGGCAGAACAATAATTTTAGGAAAATATGCCAAAGAATTCTTAAAACCAATACCAATTGAGAAATTCAATGGGATTGGTAAGGCAATGCAGAAACGACTCCATGAGATGGATATCTATACAGGCGAAGATCTACAAAATATTGATCAGGACGAATTTTTACAGAAGTTTGGTAAAATGGGTTACGTAATTTATAAACGAGTACATGGAATTGATGATTCATCAGTAGAAGGGCACCGGACCCGTAAATCGATCGGTCGCGAAAGAACATATAATCGCAATTTGGTTACTGATGAACAAATTAATAATGAATTAGTTTTTTTATCCGAAAAAGTTGAAAAGGATTTGAAAAAACAACGTCAACATGGTAAAACGATTGTCCTCAAATTAAGAAATTCAGAATTTGAAACTATTACAAAACGCCAGAGTTTTCAAGACTATATTCAAACAAAAGAAGAAATTTATCGTGTTGCAAAGGATATTTATGATAAATTAAAGGTAACTGATCAAAAGATTCGTTTACTAGGGATTACGGTAACAAACTTGGACCCGTTGTCGTATGAAGAGGTTTCTTTGAATTTGTCTTATAAGGAGGACAATTATGAATAGCTTTGCTGAAATAATTGCAACAATAAAAAAATATGATAGAATTATCATTCTACGTCATCAAAATCCAGATCCTGATGCATTGGGATCTCAAGCTGGTTTAGCAACAACGATTCGTCGAGCTTTTCCAAACAAAAAAGTTTTAATTGGTGGTAATAATACTGAAGGTCTCAAGTGGCTCTCAACGGTTGAAGAGGTAAAAGATGAGGACTATAAAGGCGCCTTAGTCATCGTGACGGATACCGCTAATCAACCAAGAATTGACGATCAACGTTTTGATGATGGGGACTTTTTAATCAAAATCGATCATCATCCAAATGATGATGCTTATGGGGACCAACTTTTTGTCAATACTAACGCCAGCTCAAGTTCAGAAATCATTGCCGACTTAATTGAAAGTAGTGATGAACTAGAATTGACTAAGGAAGTAGCTTATTATCTATATGCTGGGGTTGTCGGTGATACAGGTAGATTCTTATATCCTGCTACAACTCAACATACTATGGAAATTGGCGGAAAATTCATTGCCTTAGGTGTAGATACAGCTGGTATTAATAATAAAATGAATGAAATAACGCTACAACAAGCTAAGTTACAAGGCGTTTTGTTTGATAATCTGAAAATTGACAAATCAGGTGCTGCCTATGCAGTGATTGATCTTGAATTGATGAAACAATTGAATATCAATCAGGAACAGGCTAATTCAGTTGTTTCAACTCCAGGTCGCCTAAAAGAAGTTCGTTCATGGATGGAAGCTGTTCAAAAGGATGATGGAACTTTCAGAATGCACTTGCGTTCTCAAGGACCAATTATTAATGAATTAGCTAAAAAACATGATGGAGGTGGACATCCATTAGCAAGTGGAGCCACCGCTAAGGACCTTGATGAGGTTAAGCAAATGTTTGAAGAGTTAAAGGATATTGTTAACGAATATAACCAGAAGGGTGAATAGATGACTAAATTTTCACAATATAATTTTAATGATGCTATTAATAAATCATTAAAAGAAATTAATTTTGATGAACCAACACAGGTACAAGAGGCTGTAATATCTTTAGTAAATAAGAAAAAAGATATTATTGTTCAATCTGAAACCGGTTCAGGTAAAACTCATGCGTTCTTGTTACCATCAATGAATGCTTTGACAGATAAACAAGAGGTACAGCTTTTAATAGCAACGCCTAGTAGGGAATTGGCCTATCAGATCTATGAAGATACACAAGCTATTTTGAAGAATTATCCAGAAGAATATAATGCTTTTATTTTTGTAGGTGGTGCTGACCGAGACCGTCAGAAGAAAAAACTGGCTGCACATCAACCACAAATAGCAATTGGAACTCCCGGGCGTCTTTGGGATTTGATCAAAGAGAATGATTTACATATTGAAAATGTTGAAAGATTCGTAGTTGATGAAGCCGATATGACTTTAGA
The DNA here is from genome assembly GCF_002872255.1 of Companilactobacillus nuruki. Lineage (GTDB taxonomy): Bacteria > Bacillota > Bacilli > Lactobacillales > Lactobacillaceae > Companilactobacillus > Companilactobacillus nuruki. The sequence goes on along the minus strand of NZ_NIPR01000043.1, from coordinate 26,517 downwards.
CATGGGATTTTTAGATGATATTGATCATATAACTGATAAATTGCCTGAAAACCGAGAAATGATGGTGTTCTCAGCCACTATTCCACAAAAACTGGAACCATTTTTGAACAAGTATATGCATGGACCACAACGTGTTGAAATTAAAAATGGAACTATTATTCCTAAAAACGTTGATAATTGGTTAATGTCGACACATGGTCGTAATAAAAATGAGTTGATTTATCAATTAATTACTTTAGGAGAACCATATTTAGTATTGATCTTTGCTAATACTAAAAAGACAGTTGATGAAATTTATCAATATCTTCGTGGTAAGGGATTGAAAGTAGCCAGGATTCATGGTGGTTTAACTCCAAGAGAACGTAAACGTGCTATGAAACAAGTTGAAAATATGGAATATCAATATGTAGTGGCAACTGATTTGGCTGCCCGTGGAATTGATATCAATGGTGTTTCACATGTTATTAATGCTGAAATCCCAGATGATTTAGATTTCTTTATTCACCGTGTTGGTAGAACTGGACGAAATAAAATGTCTGGAACGGCCATTACTTTCTATGCTCCTGGCGAAGAACATAAGGTTGATGAAATTGAGCATATGGGTATCAAATTTGAACCTAAAGATATTAAAAAGGGCGAAATTGTTGATGCTGTTGAACGTGATCGTCGAGTTAATCGTCGTGCTAGTCAAGAAAAACTTGATACTAAGTTAGTTGGTTTTGTTAAGAAACAAAAGACAAAACGTAAGCCTGGTTATAAAAAGAAGATCAAGCAGGCTATTAATGAGGAGCATCGTCAACAACGTAAGATCCAAATTCGTCAAAATAGACGACAAGAACGTGAAGAAAGACGTAATAAAAATAATTAGTTAGACTCGTTAAATATTGACAATTCTTAAGTTGATGGTTAATATTTTCCTTGGATATATCTTATTTTTAGTATTTTTCAGAGAAGGCTAGTTGATGTGAAAGCCTAAATATTTTAAATAAAGATGCTGCCAATTTAAATTGTATATAATAATATTTTTGAGAGGCTAACGAAAATCGTTGCAAACAAGGTGGTACCGCGCAGTGGCGTCCTTGGAATTGCAGCGATTTTTCGTTTTTTATGGGGAGATAAAATGAAAAATTTATCAAGTGCTGAAATAAGAAAGATGTTTTTAGACTTTTTCCAAACAAAGGGTCATATGATTGAACCCAGTGCATCATTAATTCCACAAGACGATCCAACTTTACTTTGGATCAATTCAGGAGTTGCTACTTTAAAGAAGTATTTTGATGGTACAGTTGTTCCAAAGAATCCGCGTATCACTAATGCTCAAAAATGTATCAGAACAAACGATATTGAAAATGTTGGTAAGACGGCTCGCCATCAAACGTTCTTTGAAATGATGGGTAATTTTTCAGTCGGTGATTATTTCAAGAAAGAAGTAATTCCATGGGCTTTTGAGTTCTTAACAAGTCCTGATTGGATCGGTATGGATGTTGATAAGATGTACGTTACAACTTATCCTAAAGACACTGAAACTCAAAAACTATGGGCAGAAGTTGGTATTCCAGTTGATCATATATTAAAAAATGAAGATAATTTCTGGGATATTGGTGAAGGTCCATGTGGTCCTGATTCAGAAATTTTTTATGATCGTGGACAATCATTTAATAATTTATCAGAAGATGATCCCGAAAATTATCCTGGTGGTGAAAATGAACGTTACTTGGAAGTTTGGAATATTGTTTTCTCAGAATTGAATCATTTGCCAAACGGTCAATATGTTGAACAACCACATAAAAATATTGATACGGGTATGGGACTAGAACGTTTAGTTTCAATTGTGCAAGGTACAAAGACTAATTTCGAAACAGATCTATTTATGCCTTTAATTGAAGATGTTGGACAATTATGCGGTAAAAAATATGGCGAAAATGCTGAAGATGATATTTCTTTCAAGATTATTGCTGATCATGCTAGAACGGTTTCATTTGCCATTGGTGATGGTGCTTTGCCTTCTAATGAAGGTCGAGGATATGTTATCAGACGTTTAATTAGACGTGCTGTTTTGAATGGTAAAAAATTAGGGGTTAATGGACCATTTCTATACAGATTGACACCAATTGTTGGTAAAATTATGGAAAGCTATTATCCAGAGGTTAGCCAACAACAAGAATTTATTGTTAAAACAATTCAACAAGAAGAAAAACGTTTTTCAGAAACTCTGGATGCAGGATTGGCTTTACTCAATGGTGTAATTGCTGACTTGCGTAAGAAGAATCAAACTGTAATTGATGGAGCTAATGCTTTCAAACTTTACGATACTTACGGATTTCCTATGGAATTGACTCGTGAATATGCTAATGATGAGGGCTTGGGAGTTGATGAAGCTGGATTCAAACAAAACATGGAAGAACAAAAGCAACGTGCTCGTGATGCTCGTGGTAATTTACAATCAATGGGTATGCAAGATGAAACCTTGATGGAGATCAAGACACCTAGTGAATTTGTTGGTTATGATCACAATGAGACTCAAAGTACCTTGAAAGATATTGTTGCTAATGATAAAGAAATCAAGACTATTGCTGAAGGTCAAGCTCAATTGATTTTTGATACAACTCCTTTCTATGCTGAAATGGGTGGTCAAGTTGCCGATGTTGGTAATATCTATGATTTGAAAGGTAACCAAGTAGCTGAGGTTATTGACGTTCAACATGCTCCAAATGGTCAAAATATTCATTTGGTTAATGTTATGTCAGCAATTTCTGTTGATGAAGAGTATAAGCTAGTAATTGATGGAATTTTCCGTGAAAAGGTACGTCATAATCACACTGCAACTCATCTATTGGATCAAGCTTTGCGTGATGTTGTCAGTGATAGAACCCATCAGGCAGGTTCACTGGTTGAACCAGATTATCTACGTTTTGACTTCAACAGTAATGCTGCTTTAACAGAAGAACAAATTAGTCAACTTGAAAAGATTGTTAATGAAAAGATTTGGGCAGCTATTCCTGTTAAAACAGAAGTATTGCCAATTGAAGAGGCTAAAAAGAAAAAGGGTGCTATTGCCTTATTTAGTGAAAAGTATGGTGATATGGTCCGTGTCGTTGAAATTGATGATTATTCAACTGAGTTCTGTGGTGGTACACATGCTCGTAACACCTCTGAATTAGGATTATTCAAAATCACATCAGAATCAGCAATCGGTTCAGGTACAAGAAGAATTGAAGCTGTGACTGGTGAAGAAGCATTCGAATACTTGAATGAACAATTACAAGCATTACAAGAAACAGCACAAAATATGAAAGTTAATCAATTGAAAGATGTTCCATCAAGAGCATCACAAATGGTTGAAGAAATTAAGGCCCTCAAACGTGATAACCAAAACTTGAAGACTCAACTTACAAGTCAAAAATCAGCAGAGGTTTTTGACAATGTTGAAGATATTAATGGTTTTAAGGTTATTTCAAATATCATTCCTGCTGATATGGCAACATTGCGTCAATTGGCCGATAACTGGAAGAATGACGATAAGTCTGATATTTTAGTATTAGGTGCTAGTGGTGACAATAAAGCAAGTTTAGTTGTTGCCGTTAATAAAGATGCACAGGGAAAAGGTATTAAAGCTGGAGATTTAATTAAACAAATATCTAAGGAAATCCAAGGTGGCGGCGGTGGTCGTCCAGATATGGCGCAAGCTGGAGGTAAGAATCCTGCTGGTTTAACAAATGCGTTACAATTGGCCAAAGATATTATTAAATCTCTATAAAGTGGGCTATAATTGAAATGAAGCTTTTCGGTCACTTAAATTTTAGTTATATGGAGGTTTGCCATGAGTTCACTTGATAAAACTATGAGTTTTGATTTTAATGAAAACAAAGGCAAAGATGTTAAAGAAACACTGCAAAGTGTTTATCAATCACTGGAAGAAAAGGGATATAATCCAATTAACCAAATTGTAGGTTACCTTCTTTCCGGTGATCCAGCTTATATTCCACGCCATAATGACGCCCGTAACTTGATTTTGAAACATGAAAGAGATGAGATAATCGAAGAATTAGTTAAGAGTTATCTCAATCAAGGTAAATAAATGAGATTATTAGGTTTAGATGTTGGTTCACGGACTGTCGGAGTGGCTTGTAGCGATCTTTTAGGCTGGACTGCTCAGGGAGTAGAGATTATTCGTATCAATGAAGATAAAGAAGAATTCGGTTTGGATCGTTTAGGTGAAATAATCAAAGAAAAACAACCTACAGGAATTGTGCTAGGTTTACCTAAAAATATGAACAATACCGAAGGGCCTAGAGTAGAAAAATCTCGTGAATATGGCACAATGGTCGAACAGCGGTTTCATTTGCCAATTGACTTTATTGATGAACGTCTGACAACTGTTCAAGCTGAAAGAATGTTGATTGATGAAGCTGATGTGTCCCGCAAAAAACGTAAGAAAGTTATCGATAAGATTGCCGCAGAGATGATTCTTCAGAATTATCTTGATGCAAAGGGTAAACTTACACGAAATTAAGGTGATAAATATGAGTGAAGAACAACCACCAAAAGATTTAGATGAAGTTATTTTAAGTGATGACCAAGGTAACGAAGAAGTTTATAAAATTCTTTTTACTTTTGAATCAGATGATTATGGTAAATCATACGTATTCTTATATCCTAAAGCTGATGAGGATTCTGATGAAATCGAAATTCAAGCTTTCTCATTCACACCTGATGAAAATGGTGATGTTGATGCTGGAGATTTGGATTCAATTGATGATCCAGAGGAATGGGATATGGTTCAAGAGGTTTTGAACACCTTCACAAGTGACGAAGATGAATAGAGTATAATAAATTGACGATTGGCGTAAGCCAATCGTTTGGTTGTTTATGGTCTATTCATAAAAATGATTTATAAATTCGCTTTTTTAGCATGGTTGAAGTAAGGGGAAATAATGCTTAGTCTGTTACTTATTTTACTTTTGATTTATGGTTTTTATATTGGTGCTCGCCGTGGTTTGGCTATGGAAGCATTTTATGCAGTTGGATATGCCTTGTTTTTTGGTTTGGCTTTAGTTACATTTCGTGCTTTAGGACCAAAATTTGAAATGCTTGTACCATATCCATCGGCAAACTTGGGCAGTGAATTTGCCTTTTTCTCAACAAAAGTTGGTATGGAACTAGATAATGCATTTTACCGTGCTTTTGCTTTTATATTTGTTTGTTTTATTGGTTGGGTAATTGTTAGATTTGTCGGTTTGTATTTCAAGAAACTAACATATTTTCCAATGTACAATGATGTAAACCTTTTGAGCGGGGGTATTATTGGATTGGTTGTCACATATGTCACCATTTTTATGGTGTTGTTATTGTTGGCAATGATTCCAGTAGCCGGTATTCAACATGCTTTGCAACATTCATTCGTAGCTTCAGCAATGATTAAGAGTACGCCAGTACTTACGGAGATGCTTAGTCATTTATGGATTGGAGCTATTTAACTTTTAGGCTGAGACAATATTGTTTCGGCCTTATTTTGTAGTATAGGAGAGATACATGAATAATAAAGCTTTGAAAGTATTAGAGTTTGACAAGATCAAAACTGAAATTGCCAAATATCTAATCACAACGCGCGGGAAAACTCTCTTAAATAAATTAATGCCAATGTCGGTGGAATCAATTGTTCAGAGATTAATTGATCAAACCAAAGATGGAGCCGATATTATTCGTATTAAGGGCGAAATCCCGGTTAGAAAGTTAGCTGATCTTCATGATCAGGCTAATCGTCTTAAAAAAGATGGAAACTTAAATGGAACAGAATTGGCCGCAATAGGTCAAGTTCTTCAAAATACTAGTGAATTAAAAGAGTTTTTTGAAGATTTAAAAGATAATCAAATTGAATTACGTCAACTTTATGACCTAAATAATAATCTGGTTGATAATCCAGAATTAACTAAAAGAATTGCCCGTTCGTTAGATGATACAGGTAGAGTATTAGATACTGCTTCGGAGGATCTAAAGTATATTCGTAATCATATGGAGAAACTTAATGATCAAATTCGTCAGACAATGGGACAATTTACTAGAGGTAAAAATACCAAGTATTTAACTGAATCTCTAGTTACTTTGCGTGATGATCGGTTTGTTATCCCTGTTAAGACCGAATATAAGGCCAAGTTTGGTGGTGTAGTACACGATCAAAGTGCTAGTGGTCAAACACTTTATATCGAACCACAGGCTGTTGTAGGATTAAATAATCAATTACATGAAGCAAAGATTTCTGAAAAGTCTGAAGAAATTAGAATTTTAAATAGATTATCAGATATGGTTCGTCCGGAAATTGATGAAATTGTGAAAAACAACGAAGTTTTAGCACAGTTTGATTTAATTAATGCTAAGGCAAAGTATGCCAAAGAAATTAAGGCTACTGAACCAATCATTTCTAAAGAACATGTGGTCGATTTACATAATGCGGTACATCCCCTGATTGATCCCAATAGAGTTGTGGCTAATAATATTAAAATGGGTGAAGGCTACAAAACAATGTTAATCACTGGTCCCAATACTGGTGGTAAAACTATCACTATGAAAACTTTGGGATTGATTCAATTAATGGCACAAGCTGGATTGTTTATTCCTGCTCGAGAAGAGAGTGAGGTTGCTGTTTTTGATGAGGTATTTGTTGATATTGGTGATGAACAGTCGATTGAACAAAATTTGAGTACTTTCTCTTCACATATGGATAATATTATAAATATCATCAAAAAAGTTTCAGAACATAGTTTGGTCTTAATTGATGAATTGGGTGCTGGGACTGATCCTCAGGAAGGAGCAGCCATTGCTATTGCTATTCTGGAAAAATTAGCTCAGTCTCATTGTTTTATTATGGCAACCACTCATTATCCAGAATTAAAAGTTTTTGCTTACAACACACCTGAAACGATTAATGCAAGTATGGAGTTTGATGATGAATCATTAAAACCTACTTATCGATTGTTGATTGGAATCCCTGGGGCAAGTAATGCCTTTAATATTGCAGCTCGATTGGGTATGGATAAGGGAGTTGTTGACCGTGGTCAGTCTTTAATGGATGGTGAAAGTCAGGATCTTAATAATATGATTGCTGATCTTGAGAATCGCCGTAAAGAGTTTGAACAAAAGAATGAACAATTAAAAGTACAATTGTCAAAGAACAAAGATGTTCAAAAGGAATATGAGAAGAAAAGTGATGCATTAGATAAATCAAAGAATTCTGAAATTCAGGCAGCTAAGGTTCGAGCCAATCAAATTGTTTCTAAGGCTCGAAAAGAATCAGATAAGATCATTGACAAACTCCATAAAATGGAACAAGATGGCGTAGCTGTCAAAGAAGATCAAATAATTTCAGCTAAGACTGATTTGAAGAGTTTGCATCAGGATGAAACCATTAAAAAGAATAAGGTCTTACGTCGAAATAAACGTCGTCAAAACTTAAAAGTAGGCGATGATGTTAAGGCTTTACCTTATGACCAAATTGGTACAATTGTGCGAAAAGATAAAAATGGTCAATTCGAGGTTCAATTGGGTATTTTGAAGATGAAATTCGGCGCAGAAGATTTGGAAAAAGTTCAAAGTTCTGAACCAGAACCTGAAAAGAAACCAACTATGGTTCGAAGAACGAAAAGTTCAGGTTTATCAAGTAAGTTAGACTTACGTGGTAAACGTTATGAAGAAGCAATGACTGAATTGGATTCTTATATCGATTCGGCGCTTTTGGCAGGCTATAATCAGGTTACGATCGTACACGGATTTGGTACTGGTGTTATTAGAAAAGGTGTAACTAATTATCTGCAAAGAAATCCAAGAGTTAAATCATTTGGTTATGCTCCAGCTAGTTCAGGCGGTTCAGGGGCAACGATTGTTGATCTTTAATGAGAGCAAATGTTTTCTAAATAGTAGTTATTAATGATAATATTTAATTTGTCAAAGGAGTGATTAAAATGGTTGATGAAGTAACAGATAAAGATTTTGCTGAAGAAACTAAAGATGGAGTTGTATTAGTCGATTTTTGGGCAACATGGTGTGGTCCTTGTCGCATGCAATCACCAGTAATTGAGGAACTATCAGAAAATGATGATTCAGTTAAGTTTTTAAAGATGGATGTCGATGCAAATCCTAATACACCTAAAGATTTTGGAATTATGGCTATTCCTACTTTGGTTATTAAAAAAGATGGCGAAGTTGTTGAAAAATTAACAGGTTTTCACAATAAGGCACAATTGACTAAGATACTTGATGGTTATTCAGATTAATAGTTTTAAAAGGCCTCATAATTGTTATTACAACAGTTATGAGGCCTTTTTTATTTAAATAAAAAAGTTATCAATCCTAATTGAATTGATAACTTTTCAGTGGAAATGGCTTGAAGCCTGCCCACATTAATCAAATTTTGGTGTATACTTTAGTTTCGATCAATTTGTATTTTAATTGAAACGCTTTTGGCTTTACTGTTTACAGTATATGTTCCTAAACAATATGCTGCGATTGTTTTTTCAACAGTTTCAGCAATTATTCCAGTTTCTAATGAAAATTCTGGATCATCGTTATTAGTATCGAAGCGTTGAGCTACTTCGGGACCAGATAACTTGTAAGTATAACTACTTGGTGTTTGTTTAATAATCTCCAATGTTCCAAAGCCAGCTTTATTAAATAGTTCAGGTAGGCTTTCCATATCAAGAATTAATTGTCGGCTAAGATTTTTGCCTGCCCAATATAATAATTCAACGGTATCCTTATCGAGAAGATCGGGAAGGATAAAATCACGGAGTACCGAAACTGCAAAGTAGTTTTCAGTTAACGTATCTGCGCTTTCACCATCTTTATCTTTGGGTAGAACATCAGTTAACGTTGGTTTGTTAAGATCTTTTGATTTTTCGGCCATTGCTTTAACTCCTTTTTTCAGACAATTTATTATATCATTAGAATAATTGCTTTTTAAGTCAATGTAAAAGATAGAACATAAATACTTTCATAAAAATACAGATAATTCGCTTAGATGAAGGCAGGGGTAACATTATGAGTGATCAAAGACCAATTGGAGTACTAGATTCTGGCTTGGGCGGTTTAACCGTTGTGAAAGAAGTAATTCGCCAATTGCCCGATGAGAACGTTGTTTTTATTGGTGATGAGGCAAGGATGCCATATGGAGTAAAAACGCATGAACAAATCATATCTTATACTCGAGAAATGGTACAGTATTTAATTAGTCAAAATGCAAAATTAATTATATTTGGTTGCAATACAGCTACAGCCAATGCACTTTTAGAATTACGTCAGGAATTCACTATACCAATGTTAGGCGTCATTGAACCAGGAGCTAAAGAAGCTGTAAAGACGACGAAAACAAAGAATATTGGTATTATTGGTACTGAATCAACAATTAATTCAAAGAGTTATAGTAAAACTATAGCTGCAATTGACCCTAATGTTAAAGTAATAGGGAAAGCAGCACAAAGTTTTGTTTCAATCGTTGAACGCGATGAAGCTAACAGCAAAATGGCGAAAGATAGTATCGCCCAGACATTATTACCATTTAAGGATAGTAAATGTGATACTTTGATTTTGGGATGTACACATTTTCCAATGTTGAAGCAACAAATTAATGAGTATTTGCCAGCTATTACGTTAGTTGACCCAGCACTAAGTACAGTACAAGTAACTAAAGATTATTTAACTAAGAATAATTTATTATCAGATGAAAGTGTTAGAAGTTTGAAGCTACACGCTACAGCAAATATAACTGATTTTTCTAAATTGGCAAAACGTTGGTTAGATACCGAAATTGATGAAATCAGTTTGGTTGATATTGGAGGAAACGATGAAAGAAATAATCATAGCAACTAAGAATCCTGGCAAAGCTCGTGAGTTCAAACGTGTTTTCAATGATCAAGATTTTATTCTAAAAACTTTGCTAGATTTCCCAGACTTTCCAGAGATATTAGAAAATGGAACTACTTTTGAAGAAAATGCCACTCTCAAGGCTCATGCAGTGATGGAACGCTTTAGTTTACCAACCATTGCTGATGATTCGGGTTTGCAAGTTGATGCTTTATACGGCCAACCAGGTATTTATTCGGCAAGATATGCGGGTGATCACAATGATGCAGCCAATAACGCAAAGTTGTTAAGTGAACTTGGTGGCGTTCCTAGAGAAAAGAGAACTGCTAGGTTTGTTTCCACATTAGTATTTGCTAATCCCAAGAATGAACATGATCTAATTGTTGAGGGTGAGGTTAAGGGATTGATTGCTGATTTTCCTGAGGGAGATGATGGATTCGGTTATGATCCTTTGTTTTATATCCCTGAATTAGACAAAACAATGGCACAATTGAGTGTTGATCAAAAGAATCAAATTAGCCATCGTGGTCATGCCATTGAAAAGCTGGAAAAGCAGTGGCAAGATTGGATAAATTGGTAATTTATTGCCGATGTCTTGTTATAATGCTAGTATGAAAGTGCTATTAAAATACAGGAGGGTAATATTATGACTGGTGGACAAATTGCAGGTTTAATCGCAGCAATTGCTTTCGTAGTATTAGTTGTATATTTAGCTAGAACTTTGGTTCAGACAGCTAAGTTGCTTCAAGAATTACAAGAAACAATGAAGGAAACAACCAAGATGGTTGATGTATTATCAAGAAACACTGAACAGATTATGGATCAAAGTACTAAGTTAGTTGATAAGACTAACACTTTGATGGACGATGTAAATAGTAAATCAAGTAAATTGAATCCATTGTTCGACACAGTAGAAAACCTTGGTAAAAAGACAGCTAAAGCCACAGAAGAGAAACCAAATAGTGGTTTTAATTTTCAAAATTTAATGACTATTGGTAACTTAGCAACTATTGCAAAAACGGCTGCAAGAATTTGGCCAAGAAAGAAGAATAATTAATTATGAATAATAATCGTTTTTTATTAGGCTTAATTTTGGGCTGTGCATCAGGTTATGCTGCTTCTAAGTATTTAACAAGTGAAGCTGGTCAAAAGCTCATAGAGAATATTAAAACTATTCGTGGTGATTTCAACAATGGTGGCGTTGGTTTAAGTACTAATGGCGATCTAGTTGATTCATTCAACGAAAAGACTGATGCGCTAAAAGAACATATGGCATCAACAGTTGATAAAATTAAAGATGATGAAGATACATCAGATATTGTTTTTACTGAAGATGATATTACTGATTAGTATTTTATAAATCAAAAAATCCTAGCTAATTATTAGCTAGGATTTTTTTGATGCTTGTATTTTTGTGAATGATTATTTCGTACCATGCCACATAGAAAGGATTCTTTGTAGAATGACCAGTGTTCTAATATGGCATGGATAATGTGAGATTATTAATTAATATACTTCAATTCTTTACTTGTATGTGTGAAAGGTTCACAGCCATTTTCTGTGATATAAACACAGTCTTCAATTCGAACACCAGCAACATTAGGAATATAAATTCCGGGTTCGATTGAGAAACACATACCTGGTTTGAGAATCATATCATTGCCTTCCATGATGGATGGAAATTCGTGCTCGGATGTTCCCATACCATGTCCAAGACGGTGGATAAAGTATTCTCCATATCCGGCCTTATCAATAATATCACGAGCAACTTTATCTAGTTCAGCAGCTGTAATGCCAGGTTTGGCAGCATCCATAGCAGCATATTGTGCTTCTAAATCTACTTTATAAATATCAAGTGATTTTTCATCGGGTTTACCAAAGGCTACTGTTCTGGAAGCATCACTAATATATCCATTATGAACTGTTCCAAGATCAAAAAGAACTAATTCGTCTTTTTTTAGTGGAGTTTTTTCAGGGCCACCATGGGGATTAGCAGCATTGGCACCAGCTTGTACAATGGTATCAAAACTCATATGCATGACACCCTTTTTCATCATGGCATATTCAATTTCAGCTACAACCTCTTGTTCAGTGCGTCCTTCTTTAATAGCATTAAAAGCGACTGAAAATGCGTAATCGGCTTCAGCACCTGCGGCTTTTAATTCGGCAATTTCTTCTTCTGTCTTGATTAACTTTGCATTCTCCATATAACGGGAAAGGTTATTAGGGAATAACGCATTAGGGAATTGTTGCGTCAGGGCTTCTAACTTTTGAACTGATAGATCATCTTTTTCAATGGCCCAATTTGTAGGTGTACCGGCAATATCTTTAATATGACCTGCCATTAAAGCAAATGGGTTTTCGTGATCAAGATATCCGAAGACATTCTTATCAAACCCAACTTCCTTAACAGCTTCGACTTCAAGTTGAGGAGCAAAGATAAAAGGATCTTTATCTGGGAAAACTAGAAGAGCAAGAATACGCTCTACTGGGTCGCTATAAAAGTCAGTAAAATAGTTAATATCAGTTGGATTTGAAACATAAGCTGCATCAAGTCCATTTTGTGCTAAATATTCTTGTAGTGCTATTAATTGTTTCTTCATGAAAATACTCCTTTACGATAATATTTATTAGTAGTATATCACTGAAAATGATTTTCTTTTTGAAAAAATATGAAAACATAAGCTAATGATGTAGAAACCGCTTGCAAAATGTAAAAAACTTTGATAAATTAGAGATAATTAATGAAAATATTGTTTGAGAGAGTGAGTACTAATGGAGAAAAAAGTAGTAACAATTTATGATGTAGCCGAAGCAGCTAATGTTTCAATGGCAACAATTTCTCGTGTTGTTAATGGTAATGCAAATGTAAAAGAAGAAACTAGAAAACGTGTGTTAGAGGTTATTGACCGATTAAATTACCGTCCTAATGCTGTTGCTCGTGGTCTTGCAAGTAAGAAGAGTACAACTATTGGTGTAATTTTACCAGATATTACTAATTTGTATTATTCATCATTGGCTAAGGGTATCGATGATGTTGCTTCAATGTATAAGTACAATATCATTTTAACTAGTTTGCAAGAATCTGTTGGTGATGAAGAGCAAATTTTGAATAATTTGTTATCAAAGCAAGTTGATGGACTTATTTACATGGGCAAGCAACTTTCTAAGAAATTAAAACGTATTTTAGCAAACTCAAAGACGCCAATTGTTTTGGCTGGTTCAGTCGATAAAAATAATGAAAGTGCCAGTGTAAATATTGATTTTACTGATGCTGTTGCAAGCGTAGTTAGCCAATTGACACAAAATGGTCACAAAAAGATTGCCTTTGTTGGAGGTTCACTTGAAAATCCAATTGATGGAAAATATAGATTAGATGGCTATAAGAAGGCTTTGAAGAAAGCACACTTAAATTTCTCTTCTAATTTGGTCTTTGAAGCTGAATATTCTGTTCGAGCTGGTGAAGCAATTTGGGATGCTATTCGTAGTAGCGGTGCAACTGCGGCCTACGTAACTGAAGATTTACTTGCTTCAGGCATTTTAAACTCAGCCATTAAATCAGGTGTTAAAGTTCCTGATGATTTTGAATTAGTAACAAGTAATGACACAGTTCTTTGTGAGGTTACTCGTCCAAAGATGAGTTCAATTGAAGAGCCTTTATATGATATTGGTGCTGTCTCAATGCGCCTTCTAACTAAGATGATGAATCAAGAACAAATTGATGATAATACAATTAAGTTGCCATACAGTATTGTTAAACGTGGTTCAACTAAATAAATAAAAAGAGTTGCCTACTGGCAACTCTTTTTATTTATTATTAATTGTTTTTCGTTGTTTATGTAAGTCCCAGATTATGACTACAATATAGCCAAAAGCGACTAATGACAGGCCACCAGTTACTACGGAACTTAATTCATAAGGGAGATCAATAAAGCCTCCAAGAATTGAATACAGCGTGTTGATTAATACTATAATGGCCAAAGTAAGTGATCGATCCCAAATTTTAATATTGTGTTTTAATTTATAAACAATAACGGCAATCATAAAGATAATTAAAATGGCTGCCACAATATAAAGTGAATTTTGTAAAAATGTTGGACTAAAATACATAGTATTCTCCTTAATCAAATTGACTTACTTATTTTATCATATTATATAAATAAAAGAATCGGAACAGAATAAAGACGGATATAGTAACCTTTAAGGTTACTATATCCGTCTTATCATTATTGTGCCAAACTAGGCGTTTCACTTGTTCCAGTATCACTTGTTAAAGTGTCTCCGGTTGTATTGCTAGTAACAGTATCGCCAGTAGATGTGGAATCAGAAGAAGTATCTCTGCCTGATCCAGATGAGCCAGTACCAGTTTCAGATGTACCGTTCGAGGTAGTTGAATCAGTCGCTGAATTAGTTCTAGATGTAGAAGATGAAGTACTATTTGTGACGACCTCAGATGAGTCATTACCGTTAGTACTATTACTAAATCCAGATGTACGACCACTACCATTTTCATTAGCTAAATCTGAAGCAGTCTTTGAATTATCTCCTAATTGTTTAACTACTGCGTAACCATTATCACGACCAAAGTAGTTATCCCAGAATAGTTTATAATTCTTAGATTTTCCACCGATAGCAAAGCCACTATAAGACATAGAACTAGGGCTGCCCTTGTAATAAAGAGAATTGGCCGTATGTTGGTTGACCTTAGTTGTCATACCATTGTAATCAATTGAACCAGTGTATGTTCCAGTTTCTTTATCAACTTTATAAGTTTTAACTCCAGCAGGTTTAGAGAAGGTATTATTGACATCAAAAGTACTCTTGTTTTCTTTGTAAAGGGCATTAGCCATATTCGCCCATAACTCTTGATTAATATCGGTAGAATTACTTGCCAGGTTGTAATTGTGACCATAAAAATTATCGTAACCAATCCAAGAGGCCAAGGTCATACCTTGAGTACTACCAATAAACCAATTGTCACGGTAATCATTAGAAGTACCTGTTTTACCAAAGAGGTTTTTAGTATTGAAATTAGATTCATATGAAAGTGCTGAAGCAGTACCCTTTGTAACTACCCCATGGAGCATGTTCTTGATAATATAAGCAGTTTGTTTAGAGAAGACACGTTTCTTTGCACCCTTGTGCTTATAGATCGTTTGACCAGAAGGTTCAATAACATCAGTTATTACATATGGATCAACATGGACACCTTTATTTGCAAAAGTTGAGAAGGCACTAGCTTGCTGTAATACAGTTACACCAGTTTCCGTACCACCAAGTGTAATACCTAGTTGGTTATACTCATTATCGCTTAGGTTAATACCCATCTTTGACATATAACTCTTAGAGCTGACATTATGTTGTCTGATGTAATTATAAAGGTTAACAGAAGGAATATTATACGATTCCTCCAAAGTTTCACGAGCTGAAACAAAACGATTTTGAATAGTTTCACCATAATCAGTTGGTGAATATTTTTTAAACTTAGTCTTAAAATCAGCAAGCATTGATTGTGAACCAATCAACCCATTCTCGATAGCGGGGGCAAAGGTAATCAATGGTTTAATTGATGAACCTGGGGATCTCTTAGTGTCGAAGGCATGGTTATTTTGAGATTTTTTAAAATTGACACCACCAACAAAGGCGAGAACCTGACCGGTCTTATTATCAAGTAAGACGGAACCGTTTTGAACCGGTTCAGACACCTTAATAGACTTACCAGTTGCTGAGTCAGTAGCACTGTCAGAATGAGTTGTTCCTAGGTTATTTTTGAATTGTTGAGCTTGTTGATTCATAGCAACATAAAGACTTTTATCGATAGTACTATGAATTTTGTAGTTTTTGTTATGTAGTTCAGTATCGGCCTGAGTATAGTATTTTTCATAAAGACTATTGTCTTTTACAACATCACTATACTTTAATCCATCATTTTTGACTAAACGTTTAATGAGGATTGTTCTAGCCTGTTCGGTTAAAAGATTGTAAATGTAGCCATATTTAATTTCTTTTGAGCTTGCTTTAGCAGGTTTTAGAAAATCACCTTTTAAATCGAAGCTTTTAGCATCATTATACTGCTGTTCAGTGATTTTTTTATCACGGTACATACGGTAAAGAACAATATCTTTACGCTTCATGCCGAGACTGATATCATCCTTAAAATCACCACGTTGACTATTGGTGTTTTCATTAACAACCTTAGTATATGGCGTGTAAACCGAAGGACTCTGAGGCAAACCTGCGATGAAGGCAGATTCAGCCAGATTCAAATCACTAGCACTTTTACCAAACAATCCTTGAGCAGCGGCCTGAACACCTTGAGTATTTTGACCTTTATTGTTAGTACCAAAAGTAGCAGCATTGAGATAATCTTCAAGAATTTGGTCTTTTGAGAAGTATTTATCTACTCGCATAGCTAAGAAAATTTCTACAGCTTTACGTTTCCAAGTCGTTTCTGAAGATAACATTTGCATTTTAACGGTTTGCTGGGTCAAAGTTGAACCACCAGTCTGTGCACCGATTCCTGTAACATCAGAGATAATAGCTCTAAGAATTGACTTAGGAACAACACCTTTATGACGGTAAAAATCACTATCTTCAGTTGAGACGATAGCCTTTTTTAAATATGGTGACATTTCAGATAGTGAGATCTTTTTACCCTCAAGATCCTTTTGCAAACTTTCGACTTTAGTGCCATCAGCAAAATATAACGTGGCCGAATTATTAACATCTTGGAGTTGAGTTTTCATTTCATTTTTTGTAGGGACAGCCACTTGATTAGTTAAAGCAGAAACATACCCCATCCCTAAACCGATTGCTAAACTCAAAAGAATCATTAACCCTGCAATAGAGTAGAGGATAATCCTTCGAATAATCTCAATCGTTAGATTAGCTTTGTTAGCAAAATCAGACCAGCTTTTGATACTTTTGAAGCTGTTGACGATGCTATTCCATAAATTTTTCACTTTTAAATAAGCTCCCTTAAAAAGTTACATACCGTAATTATATAATAAAATCGATTTTAAAGTGAGAAAACAAAAAAAGTTCTGTAGAAAAGAAGCTCTACAGAACTTTTTAACTGACTACTTAATCAAGCGGTAAATGGCGTCTGCGTAGATTGCAGTCGACTTTAATAACTTATCGATATTAATATATTCATTAGGTTGATGCATAACATTCTCATCACCGGGGAACATAGCTCCAAAGGCAATTCCATGCTTTAGAATACGTCCATAAGTACCACCACCAACGGTGAATGGCTCTGTTTGATCATCAGTATGATCTCTATAAGCACCAACTAATGCTTTAACCAATGGATCATCTGCATCAACGAAATGTGGCAATTGATTATGTCCTTCAATAACGGCAGAAACATTTTCCGGAAGATGTTGATTAATTTTTTCAGTTAAAGTATCACCATTGTCACCCTTAGGATAACGAATATTTAATAAAATATTTGCCTTGTTAGTATTGTATTCATAAATATTAGGAGAAAGTGTTAATTCACCCATAACTTGATCAGAATTTGCAATGCCAAGATGTTGACCAGCAAAATCAAGATGTAGATCGTTAGCAATGAATCCAAAATAACTTGATTCACTATTATTTAAGTTTAAAGTTGTTAGATATTTAGCCAAATAAGTAGCAGCGTTGATACCATTGAATGGTTCCATTGCATGAGCACCTTTACCAATAATAATAACTTTGGCAGTGTCGGCTTCAACTTTAATGTCACCTTTAATTTCAGGATTATCTTTCAAAAAATCAGACAATTTAGTTTTTAGTTCTTCTACATCGGCAATGTTTAAGTCAAGTTCAGCTTCAGCGTTTTGAGGAACCATGTTTGGTCTGATACCAGCAACAAAATTCTTAACTAATCCGATTATTGGTGTAGGAAAACTAACTCTGAAGGAGACAATCCCCTTTTCACCATTGATAGCAGGGAACTCGGCATCTGGAGAGAATCCTGTTTCAGGCATAGTCTCTTTTTCCATATAATGGTTGATGCCAACCCATTCACTTTCTTCATCGGTACCTAGAATAAGTTGAACATTTTTACTTGTAGGCAAATTTAACTCTTTGATAATTTTCATGGCATAGTAGGAAGCCAATCCGGGTCCCTTATCATCAGAGGCTCCACGAGCATAGAAATTGCCATTTTTAATAACTGGTTCAAATGGATTTGTTTCCCAACCTGGACCTTCAGGCACAACATCAACATGAGACAAAATGGCAATTGATTCATCATTATCTCCAAATTGAATTCTTCCAGCAAGATTGTCAACGTTCTTTGTTTCAAAACCGTCACGATCTGCAAAATGTAGAAATGTTTGAAGAGCCTTAGCAGGACCTGGTCCTAGTGGAAAATCACTAGTTTTATGTTCTGTATCTCTAGAACTATCAATACTTACTAATTCAGAAAGATCGTTGATTAGTTCATCCGAACGATGCGAAACTTCCTTTTCCCAATCTATAGACATATATCTTTGACCTCCACATGAAGTTTTTTATATTTTACCAAAGGTTGAACTTAAAGGCTAATCTACCTAAATCTTATTTATGGAATCGTTGTCATTGTTAAAGGAATAATAAACAAAAATATTATTGAAATCTCTTATTAAATCAGTACTTTTGAGAGTTTGGTCATCACTCGGTCTAGTAAGAGAAATATTTTCCAGAAGATCAATATTCTTAATTCTTTGTCCCTTTGGTAAGTCATAATAACTTTCTTCAGAATTGTTACCTAAGTAATTATCAGGATTCAATTGAATCAAAACATTGTGAGCATTAATCCAACCGTCTTTTAATCGAAGCCAAGTTTGTGTTCCAACTTTTTGAATAGTTAAAATTTGTTCAGGCTTGTTTAGTTCCATTCTATTAATGATTGTTGTTGTATCTCCTGGAGTGCTATATAGGAAATTATTGGGTTGTTGGTTTCTAAAAATGGCTTTTGCTCCAAAATATTGTCTAAGATCACGAAGTGAATATTCTGAGTTAAAACCAGTGGCACTGGCAAATTCATTTTCACTTAATTGAACATATTCTTTACCTTTAAACTTAACAATATTTGAAATATGATATCCGTCTAATGGTTTAACTACTTTTTCAGTTTTGATCAGACGATAAGGGTTTTCGTAGATTGGTTCTGATTTATTACTCATATAAAAGACGTTTTGATTCATTGTTTCACTTTTAGATTGATCTTTTAGTTCCCGATATTCATTACCAGTGGCGGGATAATTAGTAACCACACCGTCAATAGGCATATTAATTAAAGTATTCCATTTTTTAGGGCTTTCATTCATTTCATCCCAAACATAAACTTTTTTGCCCATGAAATGAAGTGTATCGATGATTTGAGGTGTAACGATTGTTGATGAAAGATTAACTCCAGTAACATACTGTAAAATATCAAAATTAACTCGCTTAATAGTTCCAGCAATAAATATTCTAGGAATATCTGGCATTAGTTGAGATTCGTTCTCTAAACTTTTGGTTGAGAACGAATGAAACATAACTCGATCTTGCATGCCATACTGATCAATTGTTTGTTTGAGTAATTCCTCCATATTTTGAGGATTACCCTTTTTCGTTTTCTTTGTTTCAATCAGAAATTTAGCGTTAGGATTATTTTTATAATGCTCAAAGACTTGATTTAAACTGTGGATTGATTCACCATTTTTTTGATGTAATTGTGATAGATCTGAAAAATTATGCTCTGAAACTATTTCTGGTGTACCTGTAACACGTTGCAGATCACGATCATGGCTGACAACAAGTACATTATCTTTAGAAACGTGTAGATCTAATTCAACATAATCGGCGCCCTCAGAGAATGCTTTGTCAAAACTTTCAAAGGTTTCCTCAGGTGCATTAATAGGATCGCCACGATGACCAATTACAGTGAAACCACTGGCAAAAATAAATATGAATAAAGCTAGTAATATTTTAAAAAAATTGAAACTTTTTGAAATCATAATTAGCTCCCTAACTTTTTAGATATTATATACTAAGATAAGTAGTGAAATGTGAGGTATTAATAAATGGACAATGAAAAACAAATATTAGACATAATTGAACAAATTACTCGTAATGATGGAACTAAGTACTACGAATTAGCTAATATCGTAATGAACGGTAGAGCAGAAAAGGCTGCTGAATTAGGCTTAATTAAAGAAGTTAGAATTTTAAAACTTAATATTCCACATTCATCAGCTGTCAGCGTCTACGAAGATTACGTCAACGAAAATTATACAGTTCCACCGATGGATTTAAAAGAATGGGTTGAATATAAGAAACCAGAAGGTAAAGTTCGTGATGCGTTCAACGAGATTTTAAAAGCGAACCGAATAATTTCAAAGGAAGATAAAACTGAAGAATGAATTACTTTATAGCGGATACACACTTTTATCATTATCAATTATTGGAGCCAAATAATTTTGCACCACGTCATTTTAGTGATGTTGATGAAATGAATCAAGCTATAATAACGGCTTGGAATAAAAGGGTGAATGAAAACGATCGTGTTTATCACTTAGGCGACATCTCAATGCGTCCGCAAGAAACACCCACAGATGAAGAGACTTACGATATGTTACGCCAATTGAATGGTCATATGACTTTGATCAAGGGGAATCATGATTATCGTTCATTATTTAAATATTTGGATAAACATAACGAATTAATGTCAGATGGTAAAAAAAGATTTGAATTTGAAGACGTTGGAGCTTTGTTAAAATTCGATCATCATCAGTTTTATTGTACTCATTATCCTTTATTATTAGGAAAAGTAGAAAAAATCATCAATTTACATGGCCATATTCATCATTATGCAGTGCCAATTCCTGAGAATATTAACGTTGGAGTTGATGCTCCTGAAAGGGATTATTTGTCTGAAAATTTACCATGGGGTTCTCCATTACGCGGTGAGGAAATTCTTGAGATGTATGACAAGAAAAAATTAGATTTGGCTAAACTACAAAGAAAGTAGGATATCATGGAAAAAATTCAGATAGTACATACGAACGATTTGCATTCTCATTTCGAAAATTTTCCACGAGTAAAAAGATTTATTGAACAATCAAGAAATAAAGCAGATGAATTCTATTTGTTTGATTTAGGGGACGCCATGGATCGAGCCCATCCACTTAGTGAAGCAACTAATGGACAAAGTAATATTGAATGGATGAATCCGCTACATTATGATGCAGCAACAATTGGTAATAATGAAGGTTTGGGAAATAGCCATGAACATTTGGAACATCTGTATGATCATGCTAATTTTCCGGTTGTTTTAGCTAATCTTTATGAAAATGATCCTTCGAGATTGGCAGATTTTGCCGTGCCATATAAAATCATAGAAACCAAACAAAAGACTACAATAGGTCTGATTGGTCTAACGGCACCATACATTTTGACGTATCCTTTATTAGACTGGGATATTAAATTGGTTCAAGAGGCATTGCCGAAAGCACTTGAAAGCATAAAAAATTGTGACGTAAAAATCCTCTTATCTCACTTAGGAGTGTCGATGGATCGACTGATTGCTAAGGATCATCCAGAAATTGATATTATTATTGGTTCGCATACACATCATCTTTTTCCAAAAGGAGAATTAGATAATGGCGTTTTGCTAGCTGCTGCCGGTAAATATGGGCAACATGTTGGTACAATTAATTTGGAATTAAATGATAAAAAAATAGTGAAGAAAACTGCATTTACTACCAAAACTGAAACTATGCTTGAAGAGGCGGGTGATGATGAGTGGATTAAAGCTCAATATGATAAGGGTGAAAATCTGCTAGATCAAAAGAAAATTGCTGATTTGCCCCAAGCATTAAGTAGTAACTATCAAGATGATGATTCGATTATTCAGGAGGCTCTGTTGGCCGTACAAGAATATGCTAATACAGATGTGTCAGTTTTGAGTTCAGGATTATTCTTAGAGGATATTCCCAAAGGGATTGTTACCGAGAAAAATATGCATGATGTTATGCCACACGCAATCCACGTAATGAGAACAACCATGACGGGTGATAATGTTTGGCATTTAGTTATGGAAATGGAGAAAAATCGTCTTTATTTGCGTAGTCATATGCAAAAAGGGATGGGTTTTCGTGGTAAGATATTTGGCGAATTGGTTTATCGTGGTATTAAAATTGACGATAAACGTAATGTTTATATAAATGGAAAAGAATTAAATAAGAATCAGGAGTATACTTTAGCATTATTGGATCATTATTTATTTGTACCTTATTTCCCATCAATTGAAATATCAGGTGAGAATGAAATCTTGTATCCTAAGTTTTTGCGAAGTGTATTTGGCGATTACTTAAGTAAAAAATATCCGATTTGAGGTGATTACTTGCAGGAAGTTGAGGATAATACAACTAAGCTAGTTGATGTGATCGTTTTGGCTGACAAATTGATTACTATTGATAAAGCTCAGTATAAAATTGTAGAAGACCACGATAGTGGTTTTGATAAAGAAAAAATTGAAGAACGTTATAATAACGTTCTGGATAAATATGATTATATCGTTGGCGATTGGGGTTATGATCAATTAAGATTTAAGGGCTTTTACGAAGATGAACGTAAAGAGGCCACATTAGATAATCGAATTTCTCACTTAGAAGATTATCTAATAGAATATTGTAATTTTGGTTGTGCTTATTTTGTTTTGGAAAAGGTTAGAAAAGCACCTTTAAAAAATCATCATAAAACTAACAGTCATAAATTTAGAACTAGAAATAATTCTGTTAAACCAAAAGCTGGTCCCGTTAAGAACAATAAGAATCATAATAGTTCAAATAAAAAAAATAAGTTCTCCAAACGTCGGTCAGCCAATAGTAAGAAGACCGCAAGTGTTAAGAAAACTTTTAAAATTAGAAAAATAGGTGAACAGAATAAATGAAGTATCAAACATATTTAATTGATCTAGATGGAACGATGTATCGTGGCAAGGATAAGATTCCAGAAGCAAAGATTTTTATTGATAATTTGATTGATTCAGGTGCAGAGTATTATTTTTTGACAAACAATACTACTAAGACACCGCAGCAAGTAGCGGATAATTTGGTTAATAATCATCAGATTACAGCTCATATCGATCAAATAATTACACCATCACTTGCTACGGCAGCTTATATTCAGAATATGTTTGATGACGATATGGAAAATCATTCTGCATATGTTATTGGGGAGTACGGTTTAAAGAGTGCTGTTTTTGGAACAGGTATTAAGCTGAATGAGGTTAATCCCGATATTGTTATTGTTGGGTTGGACTATGATGTTACATATCATAAATTTGAGTTGGCTACTTTGGCTATTAAACGTGGAGCATTTTTCATTGGAACTAATGCAGATACTAATTTGCCTAATGAAAGAGGTTTAGTACCAGGTGCTGGTTCGGTTATCTCTCTTGTCGAAACATCCACTCAACAAAAGGCTCATTATATTGGTAAGCCTGAACGAGATATGATTGATTTTGCAGCTAAAGCTAAGGGATTTGATCCCAAAGAGGCCGTGATGGTTGGCGATAATTATAATACTGATATTAAAGCTGGAATTAATGCTAACGTTGATACGTTGTGGGTTAATACTGGTGTAAGTACGCATGAGGATATTGACAATGCTCCAATTAAACCAACTCATCAAGTAGAAAGCTTGGATCAATGGGATGTCTAACTCACAAAAAGACTTGTTATATACTGTTACGTTGGCCTTTTTCCTGTTAACAGCATCTATCACAATTACAATCTTTGCTAGTTATTTATTGTTTGCTGTTGATATAAGGTATTATCAGCTAGATTTAGTGGTTAATATGGATTATGGAACGATTATGAAAAATTATGTCCAGATGATGGATTATTTGATCAATCCGTTTAATTGGCATTTTCATTTGAGCAATTTTGCCTCGTCAGCGGCAGGTAGATTACATTTTCAAGATTGTAAAAAACTTTTTCTGCTAAATTTTGGTGTATTTATTGGAACAGGATTGATTGTAGCCAAGTATAAGAAGATTCGTGCTAAGTTTAATCGGACCTTTTTATGGATTGGAGTAGTAGGAATAGCAGTTGCAATTCTAATGGTATTAAATTTTGATCAGTTTTTTGTTATTTTTCATGAAGTATTGTTCAGAAATAGTGATTGGCTTTTTGATCCTAACAAGGATCCGGTTATTAATATATTGCCTGAGGATTTCTTTACACAGTGTTTTGTTTTGTTCTTCATTCTATTTGAAGGATTGAATTTCTGGAAAGCTAGACAAAAAAAAGCTTAGGAATAATTTCCTAAGCTTTTTTCTTTTTGCGATTTTTAAGTGCAGTAATTAAAACAGGTACTAATGATACAAGAACTATTCCGAGAATAATCATTGAAAAATGTTCTTGAACTGCGGGAATATTACCAAAGAGGTGTCCAGCCAATGAACATACTGTTACCCAAAGGAACGCTCCAATAAAATTGTATTTTAGAAAAGTTCCATAATGCATTGTTCCACTACCAGCAACAAAAGGTACAAAGGTTCTAATTAGTGGAATAAATCTACCAATGGCAATAGTCTTACCACCATGTTTTTCAAAAAAAGTATGTGCTTCATCTAAATGATCTTTATTGATTAATTTGCTAAGGTATTTATTCCTCGTTGCATATTCTCCAAAGTGTTCACCAATTTCATAATTCAGCGAATCACCTAAGACAGCAGCTGCTAAAAAGATGATGAACATTAACCAAGATATTAATCCATATTTTGGGTTAGCGGCTAATGCCATTGCAGCAAAGATTAGTGAATCCCCGGGAAGAAACGGTAAGATAACAACTCCGGTCTCAATAAAGATGATTAGAAACAGTATTAAATATGTCCAAATACCAAAATTATTCACGATATTAACTAAATGGCTGTCAATATGAAGAATAAAATCAATTAGACCCATTACGTAACTCAATCAATCAACTCCAGATTTCAAATTAAATTCCATTATACCAGCATAACTTAAAATAACTTTAAAATTAATAGAATTTAAAGATTATTTGTCAAAAAGCGAGGTACTGTGTTCAAAATAATCTTTATCAGGATACAGATTTCTTAGAGCTTTAGTTACTGCTATTGGTCCTTCAGCAAAAGCTGTGGCAATTAGTTGTAATTTGCCAGGATAAGTTACAATATCGCCAATGGCGAAAACATTCGGTAAATTAGTTTCCATCTCTTGAGATACCTTAATGAAGGGACCACTTAGTTCCACATTCCAATCATGAAGGATTTTTGAATCAGAGATAAAGCCATAATTAACTAATAGTTTATCTGTGGTGACAATTTTTAGTTCATCTGATTTAATCATCTTTAGAGTAACGTCTATTTTCTTGTGATCCTTCTGGTTAAACTCAACATTTTTTATAATATATGGATTCAATTGTTCTACTGAGGATTGATTAAGTTTTTCAACACTTGATTCCATAGCACGATATCGGTTTCTTCTATGAATTAGGGATGTACGTTTAGAAACTTTGCTCAAGTCTATAGCCCAATCAACAGCTGAATCTCCACCGCCAGCCACCAAGACGTCTTTGTTTTTAAAATCGTCGATACTATTAACAAAATAATTTAAATTATTAAGTTCAAGCTCTTTATTGTAATCAAAGGTTAATTTACGGGGATGAAAAGCACCATTACCGATTGCAATAATAATAGCTTTAGTTTTTAATACACCCTGAGTAGTTGTAAGTTCCCATAGATCATTGTTTCTTTCTATAGAAGAAACGGATGTTTTGAGATATTGATCACAGTTTCTAATGGCTAGTTGATCAGTTAATTGTTTAGTTAAATCGGTACCTGATATTTTAGGCAAAGCTGCCACATCATAAATGTGTTTTTGGGCATAGAGTGTCTCAGGTTGACCACCAAGTTTAGGCAAACTTTCTATTAAAGCTACATCAAGGTTACGTAACCTGGCATAATAAGCAGCGAACATACCCGCGGGGCCACCACCAATAATTGAAATGTCGTAAATTTTATCATTCATAATCTTAGTCACCATTTTCTGTTATATAATCTATAAATACATTGTTACACATTTGAAAATCAAAAAGGGAGGAAAATTAATGAGAATAGGAGATAAACTAACAGGGACTATCTCTGGTATTCAGTCATATGGAGTATTTGTAAAGCTAGATGATGAGCATCAAGGACTCATACACATTTCAGAATTAAGACATGGTTTTGTTTCGGATCTGAATGACAAGTATTCAGTCGGAGATGAAATCGATGTAATTGTAATGGATATTGATGAGTATAATCAAAAAATTAGTTTATCAACACGAGCATTGCATCCAATGAAAGTGGGAAGACCAATTCTACATAAGCATTTTTGGACCAATTATCGAAATAAGATAGGTTATAAGACCATAGCACAGCATAAAAGTGACTGGGTGAATGAAGCTATGAGTCGAATTAAAGACAAAAATCAAAAAAAATGAACTTTTTTGTAAAAAAGGGTTGCACACCTCTTTGCTAATTGGTAATATATATCTTGTTGTTGCGACAGAGCAATGGCATCAACGCTTTCAAGCTTTATCGCTTGGCTGTTGATTCCAAATTATTTTAAAGAAATGCTTGACTTGATCTTGCATCTTCGGTAAGATAATTAAGTCGTCTGTTGAGATGACATCTAA
>NZ_NIPR01000042.1 GCF_002872255.1 Companilactobacillus nuruki | reverse complement strand
CCATATTGTGATGAAGAGATACTAACCCACTAAACTCAGTGCCACGGTCCACAGTAAAGCCGTGCACCGGACCATTAAAAGTTGTTAGGAACTTAGTTAGTGCTTCATTAACAGTCGCTGTCGTCCGATCTTTTAACCGGTATGCCCAAAGGAACCGTGATCTTCGATCGATTAAAGTTAATAAAACTGCCTTACTATGCCCACGAGGACCAACGACTGTATCTAGTTCAAAATCGCCGATGCGATTACGTTGATTAATCATCATGGGACGCTGTTCAATTGATCGCCCCAAAGATTGATTATATTTGGATCGTTGGTCAACGTTACGCCGTTGGCGTACGCCATGTTCAGGTAGATCATTCAAGGAGAAACCAATTCTCCCCTGATTTAGCCAATTATAAATAGATTTAGTAGCTAGTTTAAATTCGTGAGCAATCATTCCTGGTGACCAGCTTAGACGTAAATGGTTGAGAATTTTTTGCTTTAACTCATCGCTCAGCTTAGTTTTCCGACCACATCGTGATCGCTTGTATTCGGCATCTGTTTGTGCTAATTCAGCCTGATAAGGTTGACATCGAGATAATTCATAAGAAATTGTTGACGGTGATCGGTTCAGCCGAACGCCCATTTGGATATTGGACAGCCCTAGTTCACAAAGGGTTTCGATTTTAATTCGTTCGGAATAGGTTATACTAGACAAAAGATCAGCTCCTAAAAGATGGGTTTGTGGTAAACACCATTTTAAAGGAAGCTGATCTTTTTTGTCCGAACAGCGTTCGGATTAATTTTACAATCTACCATTTTCCCATAAAGATTTCTCATCAACAGCGGTTGACAAAGAGCCATTATAAATTAGATAATACATTAGAAGTTGGAGACAAGATTGTCTAGATAATGTGTGAGATAAAATTTTTGGCAGGTTATCATACATAAGATAAAATGTTTTTAAAACTGATAACGTATTTATTTCACAACAATTACGCATTTATTTTTGAGAAAAATATAAAGCAGGAGGATTACAATGCTGAAAACTTATTCTTTAACAAAAGATACATTATTAGTTTCGTCAGAATCAAATATCAAAAATTCTTCTGTTGTTTATGTTTATGGTGACGAACGAGAATATATCGAATCTTTTGAACATAAATATAACCTTAAAATAGGCAATATACTAACGTTTGATGATCGAGTTGCATATGACACGATGGTAGATCAAAACGATGAAAAAAGTTTGCTCGTAAGTTTTTTGTTTCCCTGGGTACATGAAGGTGGGCATCTAGATAATCTGACGACATCTGTTGTTTTCTTGGTATTTAAAAATAAGTTGATAATTTTTACAAAACAAAAATTAAAATTCATTCCCGAACTCTTATCCAATATGGTTTTACGTGATGTCAATAATTTCATGGAGGAAGTACTTTTAAAGATCATGCAAAAAGATTTCCATGTGATGCTTAACAACCTTCGTGGAGTCAAGGAAAAAATTGATGATTTAGACTCAGAAATATCAACGTCCGGTCCACTCAGACCAACGTTTAGTGATTTATTGACTCTTCAAAAATACATGATAGCTTTGTCAACAACCTATGGCGCTAATCACAAAGCGCTGGATTTCATTAAAAAAAATTTCACAACTAATGATATTGATTTTACCACCAAAAAAATAATTGATGAGATATACGATACAAGCGACACAATGGATAGAATTATTTTAGGTTACAGCCAATATTTGGATAATTTGGAAGATATGATAAACAATATGATTTCTTATCAGCTTAACATGATTATGAAAACTCTAACAGAGATATCAATCGTTTTGACTATTCCAGCGATTATTTTTGGTTTTTGGGGAATCAATGTTGATGTCCCGTTTGAAAAATCTTCTTATGGTTTTTTTGCTGTGCTGATTATCTCTGTTATACTAAGCCTAATTTGCTGGTTTTGGTTGCGACGCAAAAAATATTTGTAAAGTATTTGTGATACCCTAATATGATTTAAAGCGGAATTGCTTTGTTGACTTTTTAAAGGGCTGATTCCTTTCAATAATTTAATAGCTTTTGTCAGGAATTGTAATATAAATAGACAGTGGTATTTGTTATTTATCTAAATAGCTTTTTAATGTATTGCACTGTGCGCGGAGAAATATTAAAGGCTTCAGCGGCTTCCTTCACAGTATGAGAGTTAGAATATTCAAAGATAGCCATATTCCGGCTATCTTTTTTTCTTTTGAGTCTACCCTCCTTATAGTTGGGATTGTGTTGCCTTGCAAATATTTTACCGGCTTGCGTACGCTCGATAATCATATCACGCTCCATCTCCGCAACCGATAGCAAAGTTCTGACAATCATACGCCCAATTGGGGTGTTATCTATCGTTCCTAAATTTAAAACCTTAATCATTATTTTTTCTTTCAATAAGTCATCAATTAAGTTCAATGCTTCTCTAGTATTACGAGCAAAACGATCTAACATTGTGACAATCAATGTGTCATTGGGTTCAATCAGATGGACCAGTTTTTCAAATTGCGGTTTCCTGGTATTACATTTCAGAGGAGAAGTATAGTTTGCGAGAGTCAATGAACCTTACGCTGGATTCATAAGGATTACCTGTGGCACAAGCAGGAGGACAAAAGAAGAAGCAAGATGTCATACAAGAATGACACCCTGACTGTGTATACATCATGATCATTTTTCATTTACCCACTTTTTTATTTTATTTAAGAAAAAATGATTAATGCTAAGTTAACTGATCTATCCGAAAATACATATTGGTGTAGCTAATAATATAAGTTGACACCCAGTCAACCCAACACTAGCAATCTCAAAAATTGGTTAATGGACACTCCACTTGATCGGAGATATGAAACACAAATAATTGTTTTACATACCTATTTTATTATTGAAACATTTATGAAATAAATAGCATGCACAGGAAATATTGTGAATTTGTTCAACAGCTTTGATAGTATGGTTTCCTTGCATCACACCCTTGATAAGGTTAT
>NZ_NIPR01000041.1 GCF_002872255.1 Companilactobacillus nuruki | reverse complement strand
AACACGTTTAAATCCCACTTTTATTATTGAAACATTTATGAAATAAATAGCATGCACAGGAATATTGTGAATTTGTTCAACAGCTTTGATAGTATGGTTTCCTTGCCTCACACCCTTGATAAGGTTATATTTATCCTTGTAATCATTATAGAAAGTTTGTTCAAAAAAGAGGAAGTGAATTTTATGCATTGGTTATGGGTTTTAATTGTTGGTGCTGTTATTGGCGCAATTGCTGGTGCCATCACTAATCGGGGCGCAGCTATGGGCTGGATTAGCAATATTATCGCTGGCTTAGTTGGCTCATCCATTGGTGAAGCTATTTTAGGCAGTTGGGGGCCAAATATAGCTGGTATGGCCATTATTCCGTCAATTATAGGCGCAATAGTTGTTGTAGCAGCAGTTTCTTTCTTTTTAAGTCGTAGAACAAGATAAATTTTTCCCCATATGTTAAACTTTTTAACAATCTTTTAAATGAATCCATGGTTGTTATTGGCTGGTCAATTACTGTAGTAATTGACTTTTTTTATAATTGTTTTACTTTAATTTCATGTAAAGCCACTCTAATTATTAACAAGCTGAAAGAAGTGGACGAATTGGCAATGCAAAATAGAAGTGGAAGAAAATATGGATTATTAAATTACAGTGCTTACGTCATATCTTTGGGAGGATTCCTATTTGGGTATGATACTGGTGTTATCAATGGAGCTTTGGCTTTTATGAGCAAGACTAGCCAATTAAATCTAACTCCTTCCCGTCAGGGAATCGTGTCAAGCTCTTTAGTCTTAGGGGCTTGCCTTGGTGCATTCCTATGTGGAAAATATGCTGATAAATATGGCAGAAAGGTTACAATTCGTTGGGTTGCAGTTATCTTTACACTGGCAACTGTATGTTGCGCATTATCACTCAATTATATCTTTATGACCACATTTAGATTTATCCTGGGACTAGCTGTTGGTGCTGCCTCAAGTCTTTCTCCAATGTATCTTGCAGAAATATCCCCAAAAGAAGTTCGTGCTAGCAACGTCAATAAGAATGCAATTTTTATCGTTTTAGGACAACTAGTAGCGTTTATTATGAATGCCCTTTTAGGCAGTCTATGGGGTAACTGGGATCCAATTTGGCGCGTTATGATTTTAATTGCATGTGTTCCCTCTATTATCTTATGGATTAATTCATTCAATATTGCTGTGAGTCCTAACTGGTTAGTACAAAGAGGGCATTTAAAAAGAGCACGTAATTTAGCTTATCGACTAGGATTCAAAAAACAAACTGCTAACAGGATCATTGATGGGCGTAAAAAGAATATCAAAACAGAGACAAAGCTCACTTGGAACCAAATCTTTTCGAATAAACGATTAGTCTACTTACTCTTGATTGGAATCGTTATTGCCTTGATTCAACAAGTATCGGGTATTAATACAGTTATGTATTATGGCACTATCTTGTTAGAAAAGGTTGGTATGGGAGAACGGGGTTCTTTGTATGCGAATATACTAATCGGCTTAACATCTTTCATCGCTAGTATCTTTGGAACCAGAATGATTGCCAATCACAACCATCTGAAAATGTTAAAAATTGGGTTAATGGGTAATACTATCTTTTTAGCATTGTTAGGGGTTATCATGCACGCAAACATGCTGCCACAGGTAGTTACAAATACTTTGGTTCTAGCAATGCTTGTCCTATTTCTAGCGAACCATCAAGGTATTGTTAGCCCTGTTACTTGGTTGATTATGGCAGAAATGTTCCCTAATAGTGTCAAAGCTAGATTTATGTCAATTGCTACGGCAACCACATGGATCACTAATTTTTCAATTAGCTTAGTTTACCCATTGCTAATTAATGCTTTAGGAACAGCCACTGTCTTTTTTGTATTTGCCATAACAAATGGGTGCAGTTTATTTCTTTCCTTGACTGTTATTAATCAAGAGAAAATGAAAAAATCCTATCAGGAAAGTTCCAGCAAATAAAATTAGAAGGAGAAAAATAATATGGCTAACTTTTATATCAATCCTAATAACGTTGTACACGAATTGCCTAAAAATAATCAGCCAAAATTTTTTATGTTTGGTGTTCCTAGCTATACCAATCTTGGTGACCAGGCAATATCATTAGCCGAACGAAAATATATTGAAGCTGAGTTTCCAGATTACCAATATATTGAAATAGTAGAGGAAGATGATGATGCGGCTATTCCAGTTGTTAAGCAATGTATAACTAAACAAGATATTGTTGCCTTTACTGGTGGTGGAAACATGGGAAATCTTTATCTTAACCACGAGCGAGCACGCCGAAAAGTATTTTCAACTTTTACTGATAACCTAACCATCTCATTCCCACAGTCTATTCATTTTGAAGACAATGAAGCTGGACTTTATGAACAAAAGTTAAGTCAAGAGGCTTACCAAAAAAACCCCAATTTAGTTCTAGTAGCTCGAGATGCACAGAGTTACCATAGAATGCAGACTACTTTCAACAATAAAGTCATTTTTACACCTGATATGGTTTTATATATGCAATCTAAGAAATTCCCAAAATTGAAGCGTCAAGGGTCATTATTTGTTCTCAGACGGGACGCTGAAAAAGTCGTCAAAGATAAGGTTATCCAAAACATAAAGACTTTGCTGAGAGCCTACCAACCTATTGAATTTACGGATACTGTTTTAGATACGGTTAAAACTATTACACCTAATACCCGTGAAAAATTATTCAGAAAAGAATTAAGCCTATTTTCAGGTCAAAAGTTAATTATTACTGATCGATGGCACGCAATGGTATTCTCAGTTTTAACTGGAACACCTTGTTTACTAATGGGAAACAGTTATGGGAAAGGTAAGCACGCTTACTTTGATTGGCTAGAGTATATCAACTGGGTTAGTTATACCGATGAGGAAGATACCGAAAGGATTAAACAACAAATAAACGCGGTCATGGAAGCCAAAACTCACGCTTATGATCTTATTCCTGATTTTAAACAGTTACATGATTTAATTGCACATAATCGGTAGGAAAAAGCCAACTTTTTGATAACATTTTTCATTTGATGTTAATCAAAAAAATGGCTTTTTATATAACTTTTTTAGTGTATATCTTAATAAGGTGGTCATATGAAAAAGAAAATCAACCTTCAATGCATATTATTAACATTTCTAACGTTCACAATGGGTTTGAGTCAATTTATTATAATAGGAATTATAAATAATTTATCGACAGATTTTAGAGTTTCTATCGCAGAAATTGGGGCACTCGTAACCATATTTGCAATCGTTTATGCAGTTGCAACACCAATAATTAACTTATCTATTGGTAGTATCGCTTTGCATAAAGTTATGCTCTTTTTTATGCTGATTTTTTCATTTGGAAACTTATTGACAGCTATAGCTAGTAATTTTAATGTACTACTTATGAGTAGAATTATAACAGCCCTATCATCTGGGCCTCTGATGTCGACTGCTGTTACCTTTGCAGCTGCAATTGCTCCTCAGAGAAAAAGAGCTTGGCTAATATCTTGGGTGTTCTCAGGCTTCAGTATCGCTTCAGTTTTTGGCGTACCTTTAGGTACTTGGATAAGTGATAACCTTAACTGGCGATTAACTTTTTGGACAATTTTTTTTGCCTCAGTCTTTATTACTATCGCAGTTTTCTATTTGCTACCTCATAAATTAACACAAATTGGAACACATAATATATTCAAACAG
This sequence comes from Companilactobacillus nuruki, assembly GCF_002872255.1. Taxonomy (GTDB): domain Bacteria; phylum Bacillota; class Bacilli; order Lactobacillales; family Lactobacillaceae; genus Companilactobacillus; species Companilactobacillus nuruki. The sequence goes on along the minus strand of NZ_NIPR01000041.1, from coordinate 5,658 downwards.
TTAGCTATCTTAAAAGACAAAAGAATCATCTGGGGTATTCTGGTCCCGGTCTTTAATTTTAGTGCCATTTATATCATTTATACCTATTTGAAGCCAATATTAATTAAAGAGTTAAGTTTCTCCCACAATAATGTCATAATTGTTCTATTTTTGTACGGACTATGTGGATTGGTAAGCAACCAAGTGAGTGGGCGTATAGCAAACATGAAATGGAAACGCAATTTAAAAAAATTTTTTATTCTTCAAGCTATTAGTATCTTTCTTATATTCATAAGTGGAAATTTAACATGGCTAAAAATCAGTGCAATTCTCATAATGGCTTTAACAATGTCTATTTCTAACTCACCCATGCAATTGTATTACATGGATATTGCCCAACAAAATTATCCCCAATCATTGGTTTTAGCTTCTTCTTTTAATTCAATTTTTTCAAATGTTGGAGTTGCTACCGGATCTGCAATTGGAGGATATGTCGTGGCCACTGTAGGCTTAAGCGGATTGGGCATTGCAGGTAGTGTCTTTAGTGTTTTCACAATAGGTGTTCTAACAATATTAATTAAGTATAACTATAATTAATAAGATCTTTTAATGTCTGTACTGATTTTGGCAATTATTATTCAGGTTCAGTATACCAGAGAATAAGTCTTAATATTTATGTTAGCTTCTTCATGTGAGGATAGATAGAATTTTAATAAACCATCAGCCCAAATTTTTATGCTTTTAAATGGGAGGAAATTTGGTATTCTGACACAGGATCATCGTGTACATGACCTAAACATAAAGCTTGATACCCTTATGTATTCACCATCCATTCGGGACTATTGGGCTAATCAAGCCTTACAACGAAGTCATGATTTCTCACTTTCGGATGTTATTAATCAGTGGCAGCGACTTTTTAAAGGGCTTAGTCTCTAGTGAGAAAAACATTTATAACGTTTTTTGACTAATCTGTAAGGTTTTTATAAGGCTACATATCAAGCATTCAAATGAAGTGGTATTAATGGTCGAATTTTAAAAAACGTATTTTGCACAATTAAAATTGTTTTATATTATAATGATCATAAGTGATAATTTAGGACCATGTGGGCAGTTAATCCAATCTAGAGACGCCGTGACACAACAATGGAAAGAAGGAATGTCATATGAAGGGCAAGATTGTTATCGCAACGTTGACAGCATGCCTTTTAATCGGAGGTTGTTCGAAGCTCAATACCAACTCTAAAACACCATCGACATCTATTAGTTCCGCTACGAAGGTATCTAATTCTGCAAAAGAGAAAATGTCTTCTAGTTCTTCATCTACTGTGGCTAGTTCAATATCATCAAAGAACTCATCAGTAAAAGAGGATACTACAGATTCTCGAATTCAAGAGCTCAATCAGAAGTTGTCTATGGCAATTGGGACTACAAAAAAACCAACTGTTGATGGGTTGAACGAAAATCACAATCGGTTGAATATGCACTATATCAGTAATGCATACGGATATACGGTTTATTATAGTGTTGGAGCTACAGCCAAGGAATTTAATGCCAGCACCTTAGCTAGCGAAACGCCTTATGCAACATTCAATAAAACCGCCTATGTCTCCACAGCGGCTGCAGTGACCGCGGTTAATCACCACGCACAAGAGACTGGGTTACCGGTCATTGATCTTGGGACTGGTGTTCAGGGGACTATTGATCGAGGAGCTGGACAAGCTTATCTCACATGGCAAGCAGGTCGCTGGTCGGTAACAGTACATGCCTCACCTGTCATGGGCCAAGATCCAGTTGCTATGAGCAAACAACTGGTAGCATTGTTTAACCAGTACTCGCTTCCCATTCCGAGCCAAGTTGGGGCAGGCAACTTTGATGTCACTGATAATGGATTAAACCAAACTATTACTTGGCAAGAAGGTGCCATCTTGTATAAAATATCTGCACGTTCAGCCGAAACTGCCATTAAGATGGCTTCAAGTATGAGTCGTTAGTCGAGTGGCTTGCGTTTAACGAAAGCTGCGATTATTTCAAGGAGGTCATCAAATGAAGAAAGTATATACAACAACCATGATTAACACTGGAGGACGTTCTGGTGAGTCACATAGCCCAAACCACTCTTTCAACGTAAACATTGAAGAACCGGGCAGTAAAACGGAAGGAACCAATCCAGAAGAACTTTTCGCTGCGGGCTATAGTACTTGCTTTAATAGCGCCTTAGATTATATCAAACGAGCTAAGAATATTCGCGGTAATTCGATCATCAAGGTTAGAGTATCGTTGTATAATCAAAGTAAGGAATCAGTCCCAGATGTTGTTTTAGGAGTAGAAATTGAAGGCTTCATTGCTAATCTCCCCCTTTCAAAAGTGCAAGAATTGTTAGACGAAGCACACCAGGTCTGCCCTTATTCTCGAGCTACAAGAGGTAATATTTCAGTGACGGTGCAAGCCGTTCCTGAAATCTAGATTTCTCCTCGGAAACCATTTACTCTTAAGCAGGTCGCCGGAACTTAATGCTCATTAATCCAACCTTGCAATTAAATCAATCTATGATGACCCTTTGTCAACAGGTATTGATGAAGAGTTTTTAGAGCTGTTCACATTAAAATTTTAATTTGCAAAATTGGTTCTCACTGGTAATATAGCGATCCAACGAATTTGTTCTAAAGCTTGGATAGTGATACAGATTCCCTGTATAATAGTTCTTTGTAGAGAAGTTAAGGCGGTGGCTGTCTTTTCCCTTGCGAGGTGAGGCCCATGGGAACATGGAATAATCTTCAGGAAGGTTTCACAGTCAATGAGCGTCTTCCAGACACTCTCGTTGATGTTGCTGTTTGGCACGTTTTTAAGGGTCTAGAATTTTTGGTGTTGGAAAGTATTTCCATTCCAAAAGTACTAGGCCCTTTTTGATAACAAAAAAAGGCATCTAAGCCTCCCTAGTGCTATGCTTTAAGCGGCAAAACTCAAGATAAGCGGGGTAGGAATAGATGTCTCAACTAGATAATACACTTAAATTACTGGGAATTACAGACACAGACATTCAGGTGTTCGGTACTCGTGAGGAATTTCATGGTCGGGGCTCGGGTCGCAAAAAGTATTTGGTCATCCAGGCAGAGCTTACCTACACACTCAGGCGCTGTCCCAGCTGTGGATACAATACGTTGCACCCTAACGGACACAAGCTCACTCATGTCCACATTTCAGGACCCATGGACCGGCCCGTAATTCTAGAGCTAAACAAGCAACGCTGGCGTTGTAGTAACTGCCATAGCACTTGTACGGCCACCACTCCAGTGGTATCAACCAACCACGCCATCGGTCACGGACTAGCGACTCATGTGCTGAAGCTAGCCAGTAAATCACTCCCGGCTAAGACTATCGCCAGTCTCACCGGTATTTCGACAAACTCAGTTCAGCGTATTTTGACGGCTAATATTCATACACACGCGAGCCGCCGGTTACCGATTAATCTATGCTTTGATGAATTCCGTTCCACGCACGGCTCCATGTCGTTTATTTGCATTGACGCCGACACTCACAAATCAGTTAAAGTACTTAGCGACCGCTTAAAATACTCGACTGGCAAACACCGTATCAGGTTATGCTGACAAATTTGTCCAAAAATTCGGATTAAATTTGCAATCTACCGTTTAACATTTTTTGATGCCGAGCGTAACAGCCAGGCTGTCAATTGGCACTGTTCAATTGTGTTTTGACCGTCGAACCCGTGCCCACTGAACCACGAACATCATTATCAGAACGACGGCAATTGCACCGATTGCGGCTGGTATCACGGTCATTCCGGCTAACTCAGGCCCCATCGGCCCCAGCACACCTTCACCAATGAGTGCCCCAAGGACGCCAGCAATAATGTGACCGATCCAACCCCGCGATTGACTGGGGCTCATGATAGCACCTGCAAAAGCACCAACCGCCGCGCCAACAATCATTACCCATGACCAATGCATGCTGTCATCCCCTTTTTAGCGGCGGTGTTTGAACTGCCGCACTTCTCGAAACACAGTCAATCCTAATTGCCCAATTGCAATCAATAGTGACAATTTACCCCAAAAACCAGGGGTCTGGCGTTTAATTTTAGCCATTACGGACACCTCCATCTTTTGATAGCGCTAACAACTGCTACTTCAACAAATCCTTTTATGCCTAATCACAATTACTGCGGCTGAAGCGCCTGGGCAGCAACGGTTCCGATCACAATAAGTATCATCGCCCCGCTCACGACTGGCAACAACGTCATTCCAGCAACTGTTGGCCCGAACCATCCAAAAGACAGCTGGCCACCAAGTACACCGAATAAGCCTGCGATTAAATTAATTGTCGTTTGACGCCGACCATGTGCGCTTACCGCATTTGCAACGATACCTATTGTTAGTCCTAATATCGCAACACCTATTCCATCCCATTGTGAACACGCTCCATCCCGATATTGTGTGATTAAAATTATCATAACTATAATATTTATATTGAGCAATCAAAATGCTCATTGACCCGACTAATTCAGTAATGATGCATATTATTTCCAGTCAAACTAGTGTTCAAGCTATACTGAGACTATCAAAAGCTTACTAAATAAGCGATGAATAAACTTAATTTTTTAATCAAGAGGCGATTGTCATGGCAACAACTTACGGCATTTTCTATAACGGACAAGCGGGTAATGGGCAAGCGGCAACCGTCGCCCATCAAACCGCGCAAGCGCTATCGAACCACGGCATTGAGTCTCAATTACTGACAACACCAGGAATCCCCCGGGCAATTGCGTTAATTAAGCAAACACTTCCTCAACTGTCAGCACTAATTGTTATTGGTGGAGATGGCACACTGAACGTTGCAATGACAGCCCTAATCCAAGCTGAAGCACATATTCGTATCGGCGTTATTCCCATGGGAACGGTTAATAATTTTGCAACCCGCTACCAGTTACCAACTGACCCCCAAGCGGCCATCGAACTAATTTGTACTCAGCCGGCGACCCAAGCAGTCGGCATGCTAGTTTGTAATCAACGCCGGGCAGTCGTGAGTTCACTGACATTCGGTAATTTGGCTGACATTTCCAATGAAGTTCGACAATCTGAGAAGCAGCGATTCGGTAAATTAAGCTATCTTTACCGTGCTATTCGCCATATTGGTCACAATAAGTCACTGCCAATTCGATATCAATTCAAACACGAAGGAAGCCACACCTTAAAAACATGGTTCTGTTTGATTACAACGACCAAATCAGTCGGTGGGCACGTCTATAGCGCGTCTGCTCCAGGAAAAATGCATATTAGTCTACTTAACAACATTGGCTGGCGGCAAGTAATTCCATATATTTGGTTCGCACTAACGGGGAACTTGCAAAACTCCAAGGCCATTACACAGCTAACGGCAACCAGTGCACGAATTATGAGTGCAACTGGTCAAGCCGTGACGACACGTATTGACGGCGACCCAGCGGTTAAACTGCCAATTGAATTGACCTATTTGACAGACCGCTTCGAATTGATCGTACCAACAGTCATCGAATAACGACGTATTTTTTATTAATATAATCAATATATTGATTGCTTACTATTAACTTTTTGATTATAGTTAAACGGTAGATTGTAAAATTAATCCGAACGCTGTTCATGCCTCTTATACACATCTGACGCTGCCAACGAAGAGAATATATAAAGT
>NZ_NIPR01000040.1 GCF_002872255.1 Companilactobacillus nuruki | reverse complement strand
ATATATAATACTGCAAAACTCTATCTATAAACAGACAAAACTCTATCTATAAACAGACAAAACTCTATCTATAAACAGACAAAACTCTATCTATAAACAGACAAAACTCTATCTATAAACTCCTGTATCCCTTGGGAGAGTAAGGCTAAAATGGGGCCTAAAAGAGGTTTAAAAGAGGTTTATAAAAGAGGTATAAAAGAGGCAGCACTGTACGAGGTCAAAACCTAGCAACAAAAAACACAAAGGAGTGAGCCCAAAACCGGCTCACATTAAATTTCAGTCGCTACGCTCCTTGCGCCTCACTCCGTTCGTTGCCTAAAAGGTGTGGCAAGCCACATTAATTCGGGCGCTGACGCCCCGAACCCCGTCCAAGCTGAGCCAGCTTGACCGCTTTTTCACTCGCCGTTAGGCAGGAAAGCAAAGTTTTGTAGAAACTTTGGCTTTCGCCAATTCAGTGTTAAGACTGGTTAAAAGCTGTCAATTCCTTATGCTCCCACGCTTTGCTCGTCCGCTACCATTGACAGCAAACAGTTAGTTTTTTGAATCTTAACAAGAATTTAGCTGCTATGTTCGTCTTTAAGGGCCTTATTTTTTGTTCTCAGCGATTTTAAGGCTATTTATATACATTTATACCAAACTCAAAATAAAAAGCCCTCAGGGACTTTTTAGAGGGCTAGATGACGAAACATGGACGATTAATAATATCTTCTTGTCTTTTTTGCAAAATATAAGTGTATAAGGAATCATACAAGTTCTTTTTAATCTCGTCGGGTTTATTGACGGAAGCTTCAAATAATTCTTGAATATCAACTTGCCAAGGATCAGCAAGCATTTCATCAATTGGTTTTAATACTTTCTTTTAGTCCAGCTTAATTACTCCTAACATTAAAATAATAATTTCAATTTAGATACACAGTTCTTAAAGTTAGTTATTCAAATTTTGTTGCCAGGTTTATGAAGATTCTCTGCATAAAGCAATTAAAAAAAATTTGGTTGAAAGCAGCGGGATATGCAACAATTTTTAGCATTTAAAGCATAACAAAATCAGTTAAGTGTAAGCATAAATTGAATTAAGAATACAGTCAATTCAACAACGGCAAAAATTGATTTTATGGTTATCAGCAGACCGAGTGAAACGAGGTCAATGCGCACTTACACATAGAATAAATTCTATGTTGTGCTAGACCCATTAAAAACCTGTCTCAGAAGTTGCCTTCGACAACAACTAAAAACTCAAAGAAAACTAACCAAAATCAATTTGATCTAACATACTTTCGGTACTTGCTTGATCCAAGCCTAAATAAGCTAAAGTCATTGATTCACTTGAGTGATTTAGTAAGTGCATGACTAGGCCAATATTGTAATTTGATTGCGTGTAAACACGATAAGCCCCAGTTTTGCGCATCGTATGAGTACCTAGATAATTAATTCCTAATAGATCGCCAACCTTACTCATAATTTTGTAGAACTGTTTTTCAGTAATATGGCGTTCTGGGTGTTGAATTGAAGGAAAGAGCCATTCAGAATCCAGCTTATGATCAAGCAGCCATTGACGGTACAATAAGAGCTCTGTTTGAACAGGCTTAAGGTACAAGGTATTAGGTTTACCAGTTTTTCGGTCATGAATAAACGCATTTTGTTTAATAGAACCGTCCGGATTAAAAATATCGGCCTGTTTTAAGCCCATAACGTCACTCACTCGCAGTAGCGTCGCTTTACCAACTTGAAAAATCGTATAGTTACGTCGGCCAGCTTTAAAGTTATTGAGTAACGTATCTTGAACCTCTTTAAGAACGTTTGAATCTTTGATGGGTAAGACAACTTGTCGCATAAGCTGTTAGTTCCTTTACTTTAAAATTAATTTAGTTGCAGAAAACCTAAAAATCGAATATTATAATGTAGTACGATGGTAAACTTAAAGGAGGCGGATTAGAATGAGTAATACTATTATTAAAAACAAGACAATTTCAACTCGTGTAACACCTGAAATTAGTGAACGGGCTAAAGCTAATCTAGCAAAACAAGGGCTAACCGTTTCTGAGTATATACGCTTATCGTTAGTTAAAGCGGCCAATAATGAAGTTCGATTGGTCAGCTTTTTAGATTCTCCGGAAGCCTTAGCCGCTAAAAAAGAAGCAGAAACAGGCCAGGTCAAAAACATTGGTTCATTGACTGACTTTGAAGATTGGATCGATAAGTTAGATGCAAATTAAACAGACCAAATCTTTTGAACGTGAATTAAAAAAACTAGTCAAAAAACATTTCCCAATAACTGTCTTGAAGCCTTGTTTAGAAGCAATTGTTGAACAAGATGTACTTGTTTTGAAACAGATTAAAGATCATGCATTAAAAGGAAATTGGCGTGGCTATCGTGAATTTCACCCTGCCAGATATGGAAACTATGGTAAAAATTATGACAACTGGATTGTTATTTATCAGCTAGATCATGATGAATTGATTTTGTTATTGGTTGCAACTGGCTCCCATGAAATCTTGAATCAATAGCTATAGTTTAGGGGCACTTATTAAAAAATAAATTAAAATAGCCCCCAATATCTATAATGTAGATATTGGGGGCTATTCTTTCAATGTTTTTGAGGGGTTATTTGTTAATTATAGACCCTTAATTTAACAAAGATAAAGATATTAATTAAAATTACAGTCTTACAATATTTATCCAGGTAGTATAAAGCACCTGGTAATATATTAAGACTTAAATTTTGTTTTAGTAAATTTTGAAATTTCAGGAAATATTTCAGGTTCAATTTGACGTGCAGAATTTATGCATCCTCTTAAGGATAACCTTATTTTCTCGGCTTCTTGGTAGTTTCCAGTATTAATATTTTCTCTCATTGACTTAGCAAGCGAAATAATCTTTTTTCTATTTTTATTTGGAACTTTTAAGTGATGGGTTTTAGTTACAATAACGCCAGATACTCTTTTGGAGTCATTTGTTGAATAATACTTAACTTTTCTATTTTTAATAGTATGACCATATGCTCTAACAATTTTATTAACTCGTAATTTAATAAAATTTGTGTTTATAGGCGATGAACTAGAGAATGTAAAGTCATCAACATACGTTGAAAATTTTAAATTATTTTTAGTTGCTAGTAAAGAAAGTTCATCAAACATAGGAGTGAAGGCAAAAAATGAAAGGAGCATACTTGTCGAAATTCCTTGCACTAAGCCGCCTCTATATACAGTGATGTTCGTTAGTATGGAAGCTACGTCAGGAGAACATTGCATACTAGACTGAAAGAATCTATAAATATATTCTCTTTTACAGTTTGGAAAAAAATTTGATATGTCAAATTTAAGCCAATAATCACTGTCCTTATGGAAAGTTGCATTAGATAAAATATTTTTACCAATTTCACCAGCCATTAAATAGTTAGGCCTATTTGTGTATTTTAGGTAATTATAAATATTTTTTTGAGCTTTTTTTAATTCTGCATCAGAAGGTACATCAATTTCTCTATTTTTTGTACCAGTCCTCTTAGTAAAGGAATAGTATCTGGGATTGTTAGAGATATATTTTAACTTTTTTAAGGACATACCTAGCGAGTCAGCTAACTTTTTTTTCGAATGACATTTGAAAAGATAAGATTGAGATAATGGGTATTTTTTTTTCAATTGATGTCCTTATCTAGCCATTAGAGATATAACTTTTTCCATTAATGGTTTAATTAATTTTTTTGCTTGTAAATCATTATTGATCTGCTTTTTATCTTCTGCGAGTAAAATTAGTGTAGAAACTTTTAACCCTAAGATTTCAGCATAGTTATTTAATATTTCAAGTGAAGGAGACTTTTTCCCGGTTTCTATTTCAGATAAATAACTAGGAGATATATTTATTTTTCCACTAAAATCTTTTGCAGTATCTCCATAAATCATTCTTAGCTTTTTAAGAATTATTCCAATATTTTCCATGTAATAGACTCCTTTCAAAAAAAAAAGACTACGAATTGACCATCTTAAAAAAAGCCAGCAAATTGTTTAATAACTTTTTCAAGTAACAAAAGTAATTTTAACAATATTTCTAAACCGTGCATTATCTTAATAAATATAATCCACTTTTTAGATGTTTTAGCTTTTCTTTGCCGATGTTCACGATACTTTGATACCAGTTCCCTATTTTTAATTTGCATAAAAATTCCTTCTTTCTGCTCCCTCTATGGGAGTCCTCTCCAGAAAGAAAAGGTTCTCAAAGCATCTATCGTAGTCATTTTTGAAACGAGAGAATCCTCATCTCTCGTTTCTCTGCGCAGGCGCTTGCGCCGGAGCAGCCGGCAGCTTGCAGCCCTACAAAACAGATCCTACAAATATAGAATCCACGAACCTCGAATATACAAAGTTCCAATTTCAGAGGAAATACCTAACACTGATGATTTTATTATACAATATAATTCGCTATTTGCAAATATTATTTTTTTTAAAACAACTTTGTATTCTATTTGTCAAACATGGTATTTCTAAAATCATTTTCTAACTTGGTTAATTGTTGCGTTATTGTTTCTTCTAGTTTTTGCCTTCTTTGGTCATAGACGTCAATAGTTTGCCCTTTAATTTGAGGCATGGTTTCATAAATAGCGCTGATAGAACCCATAGATTTCTGAACACTTTTTATTTCCTTGTATAGAGGTTCAGTTAAAAACAGTCGTTGTGAATCAATATAATTATTGACGTTTATCTGTATTTCTCTCTTTTTAGAATTTTCTTCTTGACGTACTGCCCCATTCAATTCAAGTAATTTGGCATAGATGATTGGAATTATTGTCCGTCGTTGTTTTAATAGTTCTGCTTTTTGTTCAAAGTCTCTTTTTTGTTCCGCCAATGTTGATTGTAACTTTTCTTCGAATTTCTGTTGTTGCTGCTGTGTGTGGCAATTAAATTTGTTAATTTTTTGTTGATTAATTTGCGCTAATTTTGATTTATAATGTTCTAAAAGCCAATTTGGTATTTTAAGCCACGTCAAAACTTCTCCGACAATCAATATAATATTAAGTAAAATACTAATTAATAACATAAATCTAATCTCCTTATATTTTTTGTAGTTCACTTATAATATAGCAATTGTTTGTTTTTCGGTTTTGAAGCTTAAACAATAGAGATTTTCTATATATAATATGGTTAGAAAAAACGTGTCGAGTTCCTACTACACTAAAACGTTAAAGATTATAAAGCCCAACTAGAAGAATAACCTAAGTGCTTGCTTTTGCCTTTTTACAATTAATATTGAATTTTGATCAACAAATATAAAAATACGTTTTTACCAGAAGTGCCACCAAGTATTATTTTTTTTCTTTAAATTATGGGTATCATGTTCACCTTGTTTAGAAGATATGGTTTTAAACTTTTCAATTTTTTTTTCGGCTATTAACTGTAATTGTTGTGATTGATCCAATAATTTTTGCATTGACTTTAATTGTTCATCTTTTTCTTTAATTTGGCTATCTTTGATTAATAATTGCTGATTCAGTAGTTCTATTGTATCTATATTCGTGTTACCAGTGTTACTAGTAAATGTTTCCTCTCTGAATTTTCGGTTGTTACCACCACCAAAATGCTGTTTTAACAGCAAATATCCTGAATTAATAACAACTAGGGTTTGTACCCCGTTCCTAGTCACAGTTTGTACATAGTTTGCTCTAAAGTTTGTATCTAGTTTTTTCCTAATGGCTTGTTTTGATACACCAAATTCGTCAGCAAGTTCTCTAATAGTTTTAGGCATGATTTCCAAACCCCTTTCGGAGTTCAGCAAGTGCTTCTTTTCTTGCTTGATCTCTTATTTTTTTATCGTGCTCGGCCTGTTTATCAGCCAATGCTTGTTTCTCAGTGGAGCCTAAAGTCAACCCCTTAACTTTGTCAATGGCACGCCATTTTTCCTGCTCTGTTAATTCACCATTATGCTGAATATTAAAAAGCTTTTGACGTTCATCTTGAAATTGACCTTGTGAGAAGTCATTAGAGTTTTTCTTTTCAGACTTCCAAGTAAAAGAATACCCAATCACTGGTTTTCCGCGGCCTTTACCATATTTTTTTCTAACCGTTAGGCCTCTAAAAAGAGGCGTAAGTTCCTCTTTGATGGGTTTTAAAACGGATTGATTTATATTGCTACTTTTATAGCTTTTAGGGACATCTAATAGCTCGTTAAAGTCTGCAACTGAAAAGTAAGCGTACCCAGTAGTTCTAAATTGTTTTAGTAACCGAAACATGGTTTTTGCGTAGCTACTTTTTAAATCTCTGAACTCTGATAAAGCATAACGAACCCAACTTTCCAGCTCATTTAATAATTTTATAGCTTTGGGGTAAATTTTAATATCAACATAAGGATCATCAGCATGGCCGTTTATCTCAAATTCGGTAAACATAACAAAAAATTCACGATACAGCCCATCTTTACTACGCCTTCCAAAGCGTAATCCTAAAATTTTTTGATAGGTACTTTCAATATCGTCAATAAATCGGTTATTTGCTGTAGGTTTATATGCACTTAATTCTTTTAATTGATCAAATGAAAACCTTACAGTTTCGTCACCCTTGTCACGCATTCTAGAAACTATTGAGAAGAATAAATTCATTTCAACAGGAGTGAATTTTCGAAGTGGGATTGTATTTAATTCAGGATCATATTTAACAATTTCATTACTCAAATGAAGCACCTCTTTTAATGAATATAGTTTTATGAATATATAATACTGCAAAACTCTATCTATAAACAGACAAAACTCTATCTATAAACAGACAAAACTCTATCTAT
>NZ_NIPR01000004.1 GCF_002872255.1 Companilactobacillus nuruki | reverse complement strand
ACGATACGAATATGAAGCGCCCGACTGGGTACTGACGGCTTAGCTTCGCTTAAAGCCTTAGGGACATTGACCTTCACGATTTCAGGTTGATTTTCCATAAAAAAATACCTCACCAATATGTTTGATGAGATAATCATAATTCGAATTCCGCCTAAATCATAGACGGTCGGTTATTAGGTGCTTACAATATATCTAATTAAAGCTGAAACTCGTCTTCTTGAAATATCACAATTTTTTCCATCCTTAAAAATCACCTTGTGCTTGTGTTTATCCAGTTCTTCAAAATTATTAGGGTTAATTAAGATGCTTTTATGGACTCTAAACAAATTTTCATATTTACTTTCTAATGCCGTTAAGGAACCTTGAAACTGCTCAATAGAATCCTTAGTATGAAAAGAAATTTTGTGGGAATCACTGGCTTCAAAATAATCGATGTCATCCAAGTCCACTTTATATTCTCTTGGACCTATAGAATATGAAAATTTAACTGGTTGGTCATCGTTTTCTAATAATTCATTGACCGTAGAATTTAGATCATCATCTATACGTTTTTCTATATTTGTTAGTCCAATATCTTTTGTAATATAGTCGAAGGATTGAAGCTTTCTCTCATAGGTCATTTTAGCAAATTGATCATAAGAAGTTAGGAACACAATCTTATCAATTGAGCTAAGTTTTCTTATTTTTTCAGCTAAATCTAAACCTCTGGTTTGAGAGTCATGAAATTCAATATCCAAAATAAAGAAATTAATTCCCTCTGGAGGAGTATCCAAATATGATTCGACCTCACGAGGATTTTGAGAGTATATAGGGAAGGATATGTCATATTGAGGATGGTCTTTAATATAATTTTTTATTATAAGACGATAATACATTAAGAGGTTCTTATCGTCCTCGCAAAGAATAATATTTAACAACATATTATTTCACCTCTAGAATCGTTAAGATAACTTCAAAGATACCATTCTTAAAACTGGTATTGAGATAATAGTTAGAATTTGAATCAACGATTCTTTTTATATTAGCTAATCCCAAACCAGAATGATTTTTCTTGGTAGAGAAACCACTAGTGTAGATATTATTAATATCTATTTTTTGATTGGGAGAAACACTATTCTTTATTATAAATTCAATAGAGTCATCGTAGGATATTAGAGCAAAATCTAATATTGGTTTTTCAGATTTAATAGTAGCTTCAATAGCATTGTCGAAAAGGATACCTAATATTCTGGTTATTTCCACAGAGTTGCTATTGGCAAAATTAACAGAATCGGCTATTTCAAAATGAGTTTCAATATTTTTATTTTTGGCAGTAACTAGTTTGGTAACAATAATACCTCTGATTAGTTCATCGTCGATAGAATATAAACCACTATCTTCAATTTTAGTATTAACACTATTGGTACTGGTATAAGCATTTATCTTTTTAATAGCCTCAGTATTATTATCATCTTTTATTGTTGCTTCTAATGAAAGCAAGAGATTCTTGTAATCATGCTTTAATCCACGAAGATCCTCATTTTTTCTTTCGAGTTCTTGTATGTAAAGATTAGTGTTCTCAATGGTTTTCAATTCAGCATCTGCCTGAATTTTTTTGATATGACCATAAATAAAGAACGAAGCCCCGATAGTTATGAAAGCTATTATTAAGAATAATATGGCAGTTGTTAGTTTAAGATATGTTAATTGAACTTTTAAGTAGCGTGAGGTTAGTACTAATCCAATGTATGAGGCAGTTATGATTGTAAGAGAAAGTAGTATTATCCATTGAATTAGTTCATCGGAGATATAAAATTTGTTAATTAAATATCTTATTATTAGGACTAATCCGATTGCCAGAATCCAATTGAGTAAGGATATTAGTAGTGAAATTACAACTGATTCAATAAGCGCGGGACTAAATGTTATTTTTAAAAGATTGAATACAATATAACTAGCAATTGATTGAGTTGATATTGTTATTAAAAGATCTAAAAGAAAAATGGATAACTTAAAAAGTTTTTTTCTTTTAGATTTTCTAAGCATATAAAAAATGACAATAGTTATTAAAACAAAACTAGTGCCATTTTTAACTACATCTGCAAATGTAAACAAAATACTAGACAATATTATAATTGAAATATTAAAACGATTTACTATTTCTGGTACAAATACTAGCAAAACCATGAATAATAAAAGGGTATTGGTGGCACTCGCTAAATACCAGGATATGTTTGAAAAACTTATCAAAAATATTGCCTCCTAGTGGTTAGAACCTGGTAGACCCCAGTCTAAGAAAAATGTAAATAAACCCATTATAATCACCTCATTCATTATATAATATTTTACACACATTAAGAATATCACAAAGGAAAACTAAATTTTAAAATGTTCCTATAAGGTAAAATATACTCCTAAGTGGTAGAATAAAGATATTATACCATGTAATTTATGAGGTGATTGGATGCTATTAGGTTCTGTTGTATACAATAAAAGACGCAGTTTGAATTTGACACAAAGCGATTTAGCAAAGGATTTATGTAATCAAAATACTATTAGTAAACTTGAGAAACATAATATGACTCCGCAAATCGAAGTTTTGATTAAAATTTGTAAGCGACTTGATTTGACATTAGATCAAATTTTTAGTGATTTTTCTAGTGATTATCAAAGAGAAAAGACTTATGTATTAGATAATATCGAGCAGGATGCTGTTCTAGATGATACATCTGACTTGGAAGAAAAATTGGCCTTAGTTAAAAAGAATGTTAATAAAGAGGATATGGCGCAATTACATCTTATCGAGGCTATTGTAGATTTCAGAGCGGGCAAGCTAGAAGATGCTTCTTTTAATCTTGATAAAATTAATTTAGAAACAAAAATGGATAATGATAATATATATACTATGCTATCATTTTTGATCAAAGGAAAAGTTTGCTTGGAACAAGATAATATCGAAATGTCCGAATATTATTTCAAAATAGTTTATGATGCTATCAAAGAAAACTTTAATTTCTCTAATGCGAAGGATTTCGAAATTCTATATCTATGTAAGGAATTAGGATTGGCATTTGCTAAACTTGGCAAACGGGAATTAACGTCTCAAATTATTCACCGTGGGATAGAATATGCTAAAAAGAACGGCAGAATGTACTTCCTAGATGAATTTTACATGTCATTGGCAATTTCAAAGCATGACAGCAAAAACTATGAGAAATACAAGAATATGGCTTATTACACAGCACTTGCTGTACAACACGATAAAATAGCTAAAGAAATAGAAGGATGGGATTAATCCCATCCTTCTATTTTTATATCATAAATCGTTATGTAATAATTTTAGTAAATATTCATCAGCAATTTTTAACTGGATATTAGGTTCTTCAAACAGGCACCACTCCAACATTCCAATAATTAGATCGCTATAAAATCGTGATAATAATTTGGCTGGAATGCTCGGTTTAGAATCAATTGAACAATTCTGATAGACAATGCGATTGGCTTCATGTTTCAAATATCCTGCCAGATTATGCCAGAGATGTGAGTCAGCTCCGTTGCTTTGTTTAATATTCGCCAATAATGCAGTATTCTCATGAAAAAATTGAACCAAAAGATTAAATATTTTAATCAAATTTGCATCATTTTGTTTATCATCGGGTAGTTGCGACAAAATATCCTTAGCAATATATGACCAAAGATATTTTAGAAGATCAAGTTTATCGTCAAAGTAGTTGTAGAAGGTGGCTCTTGGATACTCACCCTTTTGACAGATATCATTGACGGTTATTTTATCAAAATCTTTTTCCCTTAATAGTTCAAACATGGCAACACGAAAAGCCTTTAAGGTTCTCTTTGCCCCCATTGTTAGATGTTTAGTTACATCTATTTTCATATTATTTTCCCCTAGAATTCTGTTTATCTTTATTTTAGCATACATGAAAACGTTTAATTTTTACAAAAGCTAAATATTGTCTAAATATAAGCTAATATCTAAAATTTGTCTCTTGTATCATAACAACGGAAAAATTATTATAATCAATGTATTTTCTGAAAATTTCTATATGGTATTCATATTATGAGGAGACATCAAGATGCGGAAGATAAATAATAAATATGCCGCTGCTTTGATTGGATGGATCATTGTTGTTTTGATTGCAGTATTTGCAATGCCCAATGTATCTCAACTAGTCAGAAACAAAGGTAATATCACTTTACCAAGTTATACTGAAAGTCAGCAAGCTTCGAAGATAGAGAAGAAGGCTAATGGCAATAAATCGGTACGAACTTATACGGTTGTTTTTGACAATAAGTCTAGTGGCAAATTAACTAAATCTCAATCAGACAAAATTAACACGAAGTTAAATGAATTGAGTAATAAAAAGTTACTTAAGATAACTAATGTAATGGGTCCAAGTGATAATGCCGAAACTAAAAAGCAATTGATTGCTAAAGATAAAGCAACACAATTGGCTCAAGTAACGGTTAAGAAAAATAATTCGGTTGGACAACAAGTTAAAGAATTACAAAAACAGTTACAAGTATCAGGTATTAAAACATATGTAACTGGATCGGATGCTTTAAATGATGAGTTTTCGACGGTAACTGAGAAGGGAATCCAAAAGACCGAAGTTATTGCAATTATCTTTATTTTTATTGTTTTGATCTTAGTTTTCCGTTCGCCAATCGTTCCATTAATTTCATTGTTGAACGTTGGTGTTGCCTTTGTTACATCATTGAGTATTGTAATGAATTTAGCTCAAAAAGTAGATTTTCCAATTTCTAACTTTACACAAGTATTTTTAGTGGTTGTTTTGTTTGGAATCGGAACAGATTATAATATTTTACTATATAACTATTTCAAGGGAGCATTAGCTCGAGGACTATCGGCGTCAGAAGCCGCTTGGGATGCTGAAAAACATGGCGGTAGGACTATTTTATATAGTGGAATTTCAGTTTTGATCGGTTTTTCGGTACTTTCTTTGGCTAAGTTTTCTTTCTATCGTAGTGCCGTCGGTGTTGCGATTGGTGTTTTAGTATTATTAGCAGTTTTGTTAACGCTGAACATGTTCTTCATGCAAATATTAGGTGAAAAGATGTTTTGGCCTAGCAAAGTTACAGCTGGAGGCGGAAAGAGTCGAATCTGGTATGGACTTTCTCGCACAGCTTTAGCATATCCGGTTGTGATTATTGGTATTATTGCGATTGCGGCCGTACCATTTTTGGTTAATAGTAGTTCTACTTTGAACTTTAATAATGCTGATGAGATACCAGACACTTATCAAGCAAAAAAAGGGTACGAAGTAATCCAAAGACACTTTAGTAAAGGGATGTCGGCTCCGGCAACAGTTTATATTGAAAGTAGTTCAAAGATGACGACTCAAGCCAAATTAGCCGCCATTGATGATTTGACTAATTATCTTCAAAAAGAACCAGGGGTTAAGACTGTGACCTCTGCTACTCAACCGGGTGGAAATAAAATTAAGAGTATGTATCTTAAGAATCAATTGGTAAGTATTACCAAAGGATTAGATACATCTACTAAAGGTTTGGAAAAAATTAAATCAGGATTGAATTCAGCTAGTTCTCAATTACAGAGTGCTAATATAAGTGGCAGTACGGCCCAGGTTCAAGAATTAGCCGATGGAACTAGTGAATTACAGGCTGGTGCCCAAGAATTATCTAGTGGTGTTGATGAATATACTGCTGGAGTTTCTAGCATTAACAGTGGGTTACAGAGTGCTAATAGTCAATTGCCAACATTGACTAGTGGAGTTTCTACTTTGACAAGTAGCTCAGAACAATTGTCTTCAGGAATGTCACAATTGCAATCTCAAGTCAGCTCATTATCAACTCAGGCTAGCCAATTAATGGCTTTACTTCAAAACAGTGGTCAAGATACTTCAACTACAGCTAGTGAGATAACACAATTGCAGACAGTAATTAGTCAACTAAACACAGGATCAAGTGCATTGTCTTCTGGAATGAGTCAGTTAAATAATCAAATCCCAACTTTAACCTCAGGGATGTCAACCTTGGCCAGTGGAACTAATACTTTAGTAAATTCTAATTCTACTCTAACTGGTGGTGCCAGCAGTGTTGCCAGTGGAGCTACAACAGTTAACAGTGGTGTTCAACAAATGAATACTCAATTAAAACAAATGAGCTCTGAGGTAACAGAATTAGAATCAGGTCTGTCTTCTGCAAATGACGGATTAGACAGCATCGCAGCTGGAAATACAACAATGAAGACTTATTTAGATGGATTGCGTAAATCATATGTTGGTGATACTTTCTACCTGCCAAAGAATACAATTAAGTCTGAAGCCTTTAAACCAGCACTTGATACTTATATGAATAAAGATCGGAAAATTGCTCAACTAACAATTGTCTTTAAAGGTGACCCTAATAGTGAAACAACCTCAAAGCAATTGAAGACGATTCAATCAGATATGAAAGCACAGTTGAAGCATGGTGCCTTGAAGGGTTCTAAAGTGGCTGTAGGTGGTCAAACATCACAAAATAACGATTTGAGAAAACTTGCCAATGGTGACTTCGGAAGAACAGCTTTGATTATGACAATAGGTATTGGAATAGCCTTGATTGTTGTAACTGAATCTATTTTGCAACCGATGACTATTATTGGAACATTGCTATTAGCCTATGAAGTTTCAATGGGGATCACGAGAATGTTTTCAAAACTAGTCCTAGGTGATAATTTACTTAGCTGGAATACACCATTCTTCACTTTTATAATGTTGATGGCCTTAGGAGTAGATTATAGTATATTCTTAATGGTTCGTTTCAAGGATGAACCAATGCCAGATTTGAAGGATCGAATGCTTAATGCAGCTACTGCTATTGGAACTGTTGTAATTTCAGCGGCTATCATCTTAAGCGGTACTTTTGCAGCATTGATTCCATCCGGCGTAACAACTTTGATACAAGTTGCTTTAGGAGTTATCTTTGGTTTGATAATTCTGGTTGTCATTTTGCCATTGACGTTATCTGCCTTGATCAGTATGACTATGTGGCATGAAAAACGTCTTTATCGAATTAAGACGCCAAGTAATGAAAAATCTGATAATGATAGTACGGAAACTGAAAAATAATTTATAAGTTGTTACAAAATACGAATAGTTTAAAGAAAGATACTAGTTCAATAATCATTGAGCTGGTATCTTTTTTTGAAATTATGCTAAAGTTAGTCGGATTTGATTTTAAGATCAAGCAAAAGACATTGAAATAAAATTATGCTACATTGAATCTATCAAAATAAAAGTTCAAATAACTATTTATAAGGGTATATTGAATTTTCAATTATTTTGAGATTGAGTTGAATTTTAAAAATATGTTAACTTTAAACAAGTAAATTCTAGAAAGTGAGAGTATATGAAGAATCAAGTTATTAGAAATTTTTTGGTGTTTATTGGGTTTTGGTTATTGATTGAAGTAGGAATAAACTTATTTCAAAACAAGCCAATTTTAAATAATTTTCCTTGGGAGATCTTTTTGATGTTCTTATTAGCACTTATCCCAGTGACTACTCAAATTAAAGATAAGTATGCAATATCAATTGATTTCGTAGTTTTTTTTATTTATATGATAATTACTGGTGGATATGATAATTTATCATCTTTGATTGTTCTTGCTTTAATGGCAGCACTTTTAACGGCAATTACAATGTTTATAGCTAGGCAATTCAAAAAGGGGCAAAATCTTTAATTTAGATCAAAAGATCACTAAGGAGATTCTTTAGAATGAAGAAATTAATATGGGGGATGTTGATTCTCAGCTTGGGCTTGTTAACAAGCTGTGGATTGAATCAAAATTTAACCAATCAACAAGCTGAACAACAAAAACGCTCCGAGTTAATTAAAAAGAATCGTAAGGTCTGGAATAAACGAATCAAGTCAGCTAAGGATGTAAACGATCCTAATTATGATAAAGAAATATTAAAGATTCCCAGTGGTTATGATGATTCGACAATGTCCTTGCAACGTTTGAAGGACGGCAATCAAAACGTTATTGTAGGTCAAGTATTGAACCTACAATCGGAATTTGGACGAAAAGTGGTTACCGAGACCAAGGGAACAGTTTATGTACAAAACGTTATTAGTGGCGATAAGTCTTTGAAAGGAAGAACCATCAAAACTGAGTTTTCAGGTGGACTAGCTAAGTCAGAGGACTATTTTCGTAGCCTTGACGGCGACTTTGTTGGTTCTCAGTTTGGTGTACCTAATCCAAAGACAATTGTTTATTCTAGTATTTCTACTAAACCGATTCCTAAAATTGGTAGCAAGTTTATTGCTGGAATAAAACTTTATAGTCCAGATAATAAGACACAGCAAGCAACATATAAAAAATATGGATTAACAACTAAAAACTTTTATGTTTTGGAAAATCCAGAAGTAATTTTTTGGATAAAAAAAGATAATGAATATAAAATAAATAATCCTGCATTTTACCTTCCCGAGAATAGAAGCAAAGTTAGAAATATATTGAAATTGACTAATAAATTAAATGAACAGAATTGATTTGAAAGAACCCTTGATTCAAGCGACTTCGTAATGATTTTTTAATTTAGTCTAGACTAAGATATTGACACATGTAGATTAAGTTATTAATTGACATTGAGACTATCAAGAACTATTCTTACATTGTAATGATTCTTATTAAGAAGCGGAGGTTGTTTTATGTCAAAAACTAAAGTTGTTATTGTAGGTGCATCACATGGTGGGCATCAATCTATTTTGGAATTATTGAAGCGTTATAAAGATATTGATATCAAACTGTTTGAGGCCGGGGATTTTGTATCATTTATGTCCTGTGGTATGGAATTATATTTGGAAAATAGTGTGACAGATGTTAACGATGTTCGTAATTTCAGTCCAGCGGAATTCTCTGAAGATAAAAACGTCCAAATTCTAAATAATCATCAAGTTACAAAGATTGATTCTAATAAGAAAACTATTACTGCTCTTAATGTTAAAGACAATAGTAGTCAAGAATACTCATATGATAAGTTGATTTTAAGTCCAGGTGTAACTCCTAAGTCTATTCCCGTACCCGGAAATGATTTAAAGAATGTCTTTTTAATGCGTGGCTACGATTGGGCCAAACAAATTAAATCAAAACTTGAAGATACTAGTGTAAAAAATATAACAATAGTAGGAGCAGGTTATATTGGTATCGAGGCTGCTGAAGCCAGTGTGAAGGCTGGTAAAAATGTTACGATTCTTGATGTGATCGATCGACCATTAGGAACTTACCTTGATAAAGAAATGACTGATGTTATTCAAAAGCACCTTGAAGAGAAGGGTGTGAAAGTCGTAACGGGGGTTAATATCAAAGAATATTCTGGAAAAGAACTTGTTACTAGTGTAAAGACTGATCAAGGAGAATATCCAAGCGATTTGGTCATTCAAGCAGCCGGAGTCCAACCAAATACTGATTGGCTCAAGGATATAGTTGAGTTGGATAATCGTGGTTGGATCAAGACTAATGAATATTTACAAACAAACCAAAATGATATTTATGCTATTGGTGATGCTACGTTAGCCTTTTCAATTCCAGCCAATAATCATGTTCCCATTGCTTTAGCAACGGTTGCTCGCCGTGAAGCTAGATATGTTGTTAAACATCTATTTGAAGAAACACCTTCGCTTCCATTTAGTGGGGTTGTTGGCTCATCAGCACTTAGCGTTTTTGACTATCATTTTGCCGAAAGTGGTTTGAATAGCTTCACTGCTCAACGTTCTAATGTTGAAATTAAGAAATCATTCTACCAAGGCAGTTTGAGACCAGCTTATGTACCTACTGGAAAAAATAATCCAATGGTATATGTGCAACTATTCTTTGATCCTAGCTCACATATCATTTTGGGCGGATCGGTTCTTTCAACATATGATGTGACTGCACAAGGAAATGTTTTAGCATTAGCAATTCAACATAAATTAACTCTTGAAGATTTGGCAGATGCTGACTTCTTCTTCCAACCAGGATTTGATAGACAATGGAGTATTTTAAATATTGCCGCTCAACATGCTTTGGGTGAAAAAGATTTTTAAATGAACAAATTTAATATGATTTTGTAGGCATCAAAAAAGCCAATACAGTAATCCATTTTAATGGAATATTGCATTGGCTTTTTATTTAATATTTATAACTGTCAGCGACCCATTCATTAGTAGCCACTCGATGATAAAGTACACCATTAACTGTTTGTTTTTTATCGGTATACCAAGGAGTATTATTTGCTAAAGCACGATTAGAAATTGAACTAACTGATCCGTCATCATTCAAAGAAACTAATGGGACATATGCTCCATTTGAATTGCGGACGTTAATAACATGGTCATTAGGATTATAAACGTTATTGTATGATTTTAAATTATCATAATAGGAAAGTATCAAATCGTTAAATTGATTCATATCATAACCCCAAGTACTGAAATAGTAGTCAGGATCTTGATGCTTTGTTTCGTGCCAGAGGTCACTGGTCTGTTTATGTGAGAAAACAGTTTGTCCAGGAACATCAGGCAAATTATATTGAATTAGCTTGGAAGCAATATAATAAGCATCATTAGATAAAGAATGTGCGAATTCGTCATAAGTATTGACGCGGCAAAGTTCTACTTGGATGAAACGTGAATTAGCTGTAGGACCAGCACCCCAAACAATATAGTCAGTGTTATGAATATTAAGAATTTGATTATTATCGACAAAGGCATGGACATAAGTTTGTTTTTGACGCCATTCGGAATTAAATCTGTCGGTAAATTGTTGAGCTGTAACATTGTTTTCAGATGTTTCGTGAACCACTATACCTTCAGGTTGACCAACGCCATAACGATATCCTTGCCAAACTCCAAAAGTACCTTCCTGAGATTGAATTTTAGCAGGCTGAATCTGATTATCGATAATATAATCGTTAATTGAAGAATCGGCCTTAACAGTTTTAGTATTAGTAATTAATAAAAATAACAAAATAAAAAAAGTAAATAAGAAATATTTCTTTTTAATAATAGTAACTCCCCCTTATGATTCCCAGAATAAGAATAGCATATGAAGAAGTTGAGAGTGTTTACAAAATGATTACATCTTAATTGAAAAGATTGTAAATTATGTTAAATGTTTTATAAGTTTTATCTGACGGCTATAAAGAATAATTCTGAGGAATATAATTACTATGAAATTATGTATATATTTTGATGGAGGGATTATTTTGAAAAAAAGTACATCTTTATTATTTAGTGGTCTTTTAGTTTCAGGTATGGTCTTAGGTGCCGTAACTAATCCTGTAACTGTACATGCTGATAGTGATACTGCCACTCAAACACAAGTTACAAATAATGTGTCTTACTACGATCAAAGTGGCAAGTTCATTTTGTCAAAGACTTTACAAGGAAAACAAGGAACTGACATCACTTATGCCCCAGATGGTTATGCATTGATGGGTGATAAACCAGTTTTTGGTGCTGATCAAGCAAACGTTAAAGTTACTGTTGCTAAGATGATTTCAGTTAAAGTTAACTATGTTGATCAAAATGGTAAACTAGTAAACTCAGAGGTGGTTAACGGAGGAGCTGGCAATACTTATAAGTTAACTGATATTCCTGCTGGATGCAGTTGGGTTAATGATGAAGAACAAACTATTACCTTGGTTGAAGGTAAAGAATACAACGTTCCAGTTAATAAAAAAGTTTTCAATACTATTATTTTCAAGACCTCTGATAATACAGAAGTCGGCCGTACAGAAATCTTTGGTGATAAAGTTGGCGATAGTATTAGTTTAACTTCAGATAAAATACCAACAGGCTATACAACTGATACTAGCGCGTTGACTTTGCAAACTGATAATAATACTCAATTTGTTACAGTTACTAAGTCAGCTGATACATCAACTGGAGTTGTAACAGTCAAAGACAAGGCAGCACAATTATACAGTATTTATGGAAATACCATTACTGGCCGTACTTTAGATCCAGGAACACCATGGAAGACATTCGGAACTAAGGTAATTAATGGTGAGACATACTACCAAGTTTCCACATATGAATGGGTTAAAGCAAGTGATGTAGATGTTAAATCGGATGCCGCCATTACACCATTTGTCAGTACAGTTAAAACCGGTAGTTCGCCAGTTAATTTAGTTGATAAGACAGGCAAAGTCATTACAGGTCGTGGTTTGGGTGCAAACTCAGAGTGGAAGACTGCTAATAAGATAGAATTGAATGGCAAAACATATTATCAAGTTGCTACAAATGAATGGGTTGATGCAAGTTTAGTTACAGTACAAGGGCAAAATGTTGATAACAATAATACAACCGCAACTCCATTTGTTAGTGTTGTTACAACTACTAATTCTCCCGCTACACTTTATACTAAAGATGGTCAGGCGATTAGTGGTCGTGGTTTAGGACCAAATTCAGAGTGGAAAACCGCTAATAAGATAGTTTTAAATGGTGAAACATATTATCAAGTTGCTACAAATGAATGGGTTAAAGCAAGTAGTTTAATTAAATAAATTATTTTAAAAATTATGTTGATTTGGTCACTCTCGGAAATAGTCGCTAGATCAGCATTTTAAGTTGGGTGTATTCATGTGATATCCGAAAAATATTAATCTGAGTTCAAAAGTTGAAATTAAGTTATCTTTTTATAAAGTTAATTTTTTTTACAAACTAGAGATTATTATAAAAATTTATTAAGCAAAAATATTTAAAAAATTACTTAAGATTAAGATATCTCCTCAACAAAATAATAGACGGGTAGTATAGTAAAAGCGTACAGAGATTTGTAAATAAAAGGAGACTTTTAAGATGCAAACATTGGACCAATCGAAGCTGTATTATCGTAGGGTAACATCACTAGATATTGTTACATTAATTATGATTATAGGATTGCTATTTTTTCCTAGTGGCTATCTTTTATCGCTTTTATTGATTGTTGTTTATCCATTCAGTCACTCGAAGATCTTGGTGTCTGATATTGGGGATAGAGATGTCAGGATTTGGGTTAGAACGATGGATTGGAATCATTATCGTAAGTTACACGGTATTAATTTTCTAGCACAATACAAATCTCAGGGGAGTACGGTTCATATTAAACAGGTTTAAATTAAAAAATACAGGTAGATTCTAATTTAGAGTCTACCTGTATTTTTTAATTGAAGATATTTTAATTTAAATTAACGAGACTTGATTTAACAACCATACGTTCGTGTCAAGTAGAAAATTTGGTTTTAACCTCTTGAAATTCATCCATAAGTTTAAATTAAAAAAATCATTGCGAAGTATTCTTAAACGATATTAGAATAGTAAATGCGGTTTCAAGTGTATTTCAATAAAGAAAATTATTTGATTGAAATACGAATTCAAATTTTTTTCATTTTGAATTGCTGAATTATCAATACGCAAATCTATTATCAAAATGTCAATAGTAATAATTAATCACTATATATTGTTATATTTCTTCTTTGAAGGTACTATATATAGTGTTATTTCAAATGTGTGGAGTGAATATTAATGGATACTATTAATAAGATTATTTTATCAGATGACTTTATTGCCGAAGTCAAAAAAACAATTAAACCCCACTGGGGTGAACTAGGTTGGGTTACTTATAAGCGTACATATGCTCGCTGGATACCTGAGCTGGGTCGGACTGAAAATTGGTCCGAAACCGTTAAACGTGTGGTCGAAGGAAATATCAATCTTGATCCTCGTTTAAAGGATGCTAATTTAACTGATAAACAATATGCCGGTTTAGTTAAAGAAGCTCAAGATTTATATAAATTGGTCTATGGTTTAGCTGCCACTCCTTCAGGGAGAAACCTTTGGATCTCTGGAACCGAATATCAACATCGTAATGGCGATGCCTTGAATAATTGCTGGTTTGTTGCCATCAGACCACAAAAATATGGTGATAGTCACATTGTTCCTGATTATCTTCAAAAGAATCAATTGGCTGTTTCTATGCCATTCTCATTCATGTTTGATCAATTGATGAAGGGTGGCGGCGTTGGTTTCTCTGTTGTGCCTGAAAATATGAAACTAATGCCTGTCGTAGATCAAAGGGTTGATTTAACTATTTTGATCGGTAAGGAAAGTGCTTCATATGCAGACTCAATTGAAGCTGGTGCGGTTGATCGTGATGAATGGTTAGCTGAAAATAGTTTAGAAGGAACTCGTAATTATAAATTACCTGATACTCGTGAAGGTTGGGTCATCGGGAACGCCAATATGATTGATGCTCATTTTAACGATACTAATGATGGATTAAGCGACGTTGTTCTAGATATTACTGATATCCGTGCTAAGGGAGCCAAAATCAAGGGTTTTGGTGGAACTGCTTCTGGTCCTGTACCTTTGATCGAAATGTTCTTTGACATTAATGGTGTCTTGAATGATGCGGTTGGTCGTAAATTGACCTCTGTTGATTGTACTGATATGGGAAATCTAATTGGTAAAACCGTTGTAGCCGGTAATGTTCGTCGTTCAGCTGAGCTTGCTTTAGGTGGATCAACGGATGATGATTTCATTACTATGAAACAAGACCAAGCAAAACTTTACCATCACCGTTGGGCTTCTAATAATAGTGTGGCTGTTGATTCAGAATTTAAACGTTATGAACCAATTGCTGACTCTATAACTCATAATGGTGAACCTGGGATTGTTAATTTGGAATTGTCACGTAATTATGGTCGTGCAATTGATGGTTACCAACCTGGTATTGATGATGGAGTCGAAGGAACAAATCCTTGTGGCGAGATCTCTCTAAGCAATGGTGAACCATGTAACTTATTCGAAGTCTTTCCATTGATCGCGACTGAGCAAGGTTGGAGTTTGGAAGAGGCATTTGCTCTGGCCGCTCGTTATACAAAGCGTGTAACTTTCAGTAATTATGATTGGGAAGTTTCTCGAGATGTTATTCAAAAGAATCGCCGTATAGGTGTTTCTATGTCTGGTATTCAAGATTGGATTTTAACTACCTTTGGTAATCGTGTTGTGACTGGTTTTGAGCCTACCACAGATCCCGAAACGGGTGATACTGATCAAAAACCTATTTACGATCAACGCGTTGTGAAGAAATTTGATGATTTGTATCAAACAGTTGTCAAAGCAGATCAGGAGTACTCAAAGGATCTAGGATGCAAGGCATCGATCAAACATACAACAGTTAAACCATCAGGTACTGTTGCTAAATTGGCTGGTGTTTCTGAGGGTATGCATTTCCATTATGCAGGTTACTTAATTCAAAGAATCAGATTCCAAGATTCAGATCCACTATTGCCAGCATTAAAAGCATGCGGATATAAGATCGAACCAGATGTTTACACTAAACATACAATGTGTGTAGAATTCCCAGTTAAGGCTGCCAACGCTGATGATCCTAATTTTGCTTCAGCAGGTTCAGTTTCAATTGCTGAACAATTTGCCACACAAGCATTTTTACAAACATATTGGTCAGATAATGCAGTTAGTTGTACCATCACATTCCAACCAGATGAAGCAGATCAAATTGCTCCATTGATGTATCAATATAGGCATGTAACAAAATCAACATCCCTATTGCCTTACAGTGGTGCAGATTTCAAGCAAGCTCCAAAAGAGCCAATTGATAAAAAAGTCTATCAAAAACGTGAATCAGAAGTTAACGAAAATGTTGCAGCTGTTTTTGCTCAACAAAATGATAATCACGATAAGAAGGATATTGAACTAGTCGATCAATCAGATTGTGCCGGTGGGGCTTGTCCTATTAGATAAGAATAGGAAATATATTCTTTGAATAGCAGAATACGTTCTAGTAACTATTTCAAATAGTTACTAGAACGTATTTTTTGTGGAATGAATTTTTAAAGTCTTTTTGCTTTACTTTTTACGTTTACGAATGTAAACTATATTTATAAAAGATTACATATGTAAACTAGAAGGGAGAAATAACATGGCTGAAGTTGAAACAATGAGCAAGGCTGAATGGCAAGTAATGAGAATAATTTGGACTTTAGGTCAAGCAACTAGTAAGCAAGTTATCGAAATTCTAGAAAAAAAGACAGATTGGAAAGCTCCAACTATCAAAACTTTGATCATACGTTTACAAAAGAAAAATTTTCTTAAAGCCGATATAGGGACAAGACCTTATGTATACCACCCTTTAGTTGCAGAAGATGATGCAATCCATCAGAATGTAAATGACCTCTTCGATAGTCTTTGTTGTATGAGGAAGGGAATGGCAATTAATGATCTAATTGAAAGTTCTGAAATTTCTCAAACCGATATAACTAAGCTGATCGAAACCTTAACTAAAAAAGCACGGACAGCTCCAGAAATGGTTGAATGTAACTGTTTGGAGGCTGATTTGAAATGAAAGATGGTGAGAATATGAAAGATATGGATATGAAACATTCAGATATGAAGATGGATCACTCAAATATGTCCGGTGGGCACGATATGATGATGCATGGTGGTCATATGATGGATATGGGAGATCTTAGACAAAAATTTTGGATTTCGTTAGTTTTGGCAATTCCAATTTTTATACTGTCGCCATTTATGGGCATGAAGCTACCATTTCAATTTCAGTTTCCAGGTTCAGATTGGCTAGTATTAGTTTTGGCATCAGGACTATATTTTTACGGTGGTAAGCCATTTCTTACTGGTGCTCGTGGTGAATTAGCTGAAAAGAAACCAGCAATGATGACTTTGATCACAATGGGTATTAGCGTAGCCTATATTTATAGTTTGTACGCTTTTGTTATGAATGATTTATTACATTCCCAAAATCATATTATGGATTTCTTTTGGGAATTGGCATCCTTAATTGTGATTATGTTATTAGGTCACTGGATTGAAATGAAATCAACAATGAGTGCCGGTAATGCTTTACAAAAGATTGCTTCACTAGTTCCTAATCAAGTTCATATGGTACATGATGACAAAACAATGGATCATGATATTTCAATGGTAAAAGCCGGTGATATTGTCGAGATTCGTGCTGGTGAATCTATTCCTTTGGATGGACACGTTATTAGTGGTGAAAGTTATGTTAATGAATCTTTGATTACCGGTGAACCTAAGGCTGTCAAAAAGAATCTAGATAGTAAAGTTGTTGGTGGTTCAATCAATGGAGAAGGTACAATTAGAGTCAAAGTTGATAAGACTGCTGGAGAAGGTTATCTATCTCAAATCAGTAAGTTAGTTTCAGATGCACAAAACAATCGTTCTAAGACACAAATGTTAGCTGATAGGGTTTCAGGATGGTTATTCTATGCTGCCTTAAGTGTTGGGATCGTTGCATTTATTTACTGGTTGATCTTTGGTAATTTGAATACGGCTTTGAACATATTAGTTACAGTCTTAGTAATTGCCTGTCCACATGCTTTAGGATTAGCTATTCCTCTAGTAATGTCACGAAGCACCTCAATCGCTGCTACTAATGGGTTGATTATTCGTGATAATCAAGCAATGGAAAATAGTCGCAAAATTGATTATGTAGCTATGGATAAAACTGGTACTTTGACTGAAGGTAAGTTTACAGTTAATGGTTTGCAGAGTTTGGACTCAAGCATCGATAATGAAAAATTATTAGCTATTATTGCCGGAATTGAAAGTGGTTCAAGCCATCCTATCGCAAGTAGTATTGTTCAATATGCTAAAGATCAAAATGTTGAATCAGTTACCTTAGATGATATTCAGGCCATCAAGGGTTATGGTATGAGTGGAACTTTCGATGGAAATAAGTACTATTTAATAAATATGAAGTATCTTAACGAAAATAAGATTGCACTTGATAAAGAAAGGGTTCAAAGCTATCTTGATCAAGGTAATACGATTAGTTACTTGGTTCTTGAACAAAAAGTTCTAGGATTCGTTGCTTTGGGTGATCGAATCAAAGAGAACACAGTTCAGTTCATTAAGGACCTAAAGGCTAGAAATATCACTCCGATTATGCTGACTGGTGATAATAAAGAATCAGCTGCTATTATGGCCAAACAAATGGGTATTGATGAATTTAGAGCTGAATTATTGCCAGAGGACAAACATCAGGTTATTGAACAACTTGAAGCAAGTGGTCATCATGTTTTAATGGTTGGTGATGGAATCAATGATGCACCAAGTTTGGCTGCAGCAACGATTGGCGTAGCAATTGGAGCTGGAACTGATGTAGCAATTGATTCTGCTGATGTTGTTTTGTATAATTCTGATCCTAGCGACATCATCAAATTCTTGAAATTGTCACATAATACTTATCGCAAGACGGTTGAGAATCTCTGGTGGGGAGCAGGATATAACATTATTGCTATCCCATTAGCCGCTGGTGTTCTAGCCGGAGTTGGATTTATTTTGAGCCCTGCAATTGGAGCGGTAGTTATGTCACTATCCACAGTGGTAGTTGCATTGAATGCATTGACCTTAAGAATGTAGAAGATTGGGACAAAACATGTTCAGTGTTCAAGCGTTAAGACTAAATAATTCCTAGTAATCGAATTTTGATTACTAGGAATTATTTGTTTCACGTCGTAGATTACAAGTTTATATTATTCTGGAGTATGGTTAAACTTTCATTCTTTTGTGTCAGAAAAAATATTCATGATGAATTTAAAGTTCGAATAAATTCTTATTATTTTAGTTAAACTTATAAAAAATATTCCTAGAACTCTTTGATAATATATATTATTGGAATTGTTTATTAATGATAATTGACTTAAATCTTACTATATAAAGCCTTATTAGTAGGTGAGGATTCTTATCAGAGCAATCTATTGTGGCTTTTTCTTACTCCCTTTTCTACAAAGGTGACATGATATATATCTACAAAAGTAACTAATTATATATTAAGTATCAATTAATCAATTTACAGAATATTTTTTATGTGTTTTTTAATCGTGAAAGGGCTAACTATTGAAAAAAATTGTATAACAGAATAGACTGTACATGAAAATAAGGTGGTGACGTAGATGGCAGTTATTTCTTTATATCTGGACGGTCAAGATGAGAAGCTGATAAAAAACTATGCTAAGTCGAAGAATGTCAGCGTATCAGCTTTTCTGCGCTCGATAGCTGTCGAAAAGATAGAAGACGATATTGATGATGAGCTTTATGAGAAATCAGTACGTGAGCGTAAAGTTAATCATGATGTTTCGTTAGCAGATTTAAAAAAAGAGATGGAAAACTATTGTTAAGTAAACGTGATGATGATAAAGAGTAAAATCCCCGTAAGGCGCAATGGACTTACGGGGATTTTATTATTTATAATAAGGCAGATCCAAAAAGGTAATTATTGTTTCTGTACCTTGATTAGGCTTAGATTTAATTTGGATAGAGTGTCCTAATTTATCGGCCATTTTTTTAACTAAATAAAGACCCATACCAGTTGATTTACTGCCAGATTTACGGCCGTTAGTACCAGTGAATCCCTTGTTGAAAACACGACTAATATCTTGGTCAACGATTCCAATACCGTTATCCTTAATATGTAGTTCAATATTATTATCATGTGTTGTAGTAAAAATATTGATTTTGCCGTTTTGATCAGTGTATTTTAAACTATTAGAAATTATTTGATTGATAATAAAACTCAACCATTTTTCATCTGTTAAAACTTTCTTGTCGGTAACATCAAAACTAATACCGATTCTTTTGCTAATAAATAACCGTTTATTAGCGCGAATACAGGCTTTTACGATATCGTTTAAGTCCTGTTCTTGAATCAAATAATCATTTGAGAAATTATTCAGCCGAGCAAAATAGAGTGCTTGATCAACTAAATAGTCAATTTGGTCCAGTTCCTCTGCAATTAAATTTTTATCTAGTTCTTCATCTTGAGATAATTTTAAGGCTGAAAGAGGGACTTTGATGTCATGAACCCAAGACTCCGTGTACTCTCTTTGATCTTTTTGATTTTGATAGAGGTTGGTTAGTTCATTCCGATATTCTAACGAAATATTATTGATCTTGTTTTGAATAAATTTTTGCTCATTATTTTGAGCTCCAAATAGTTCCTTAGAAAGATCTTCCTGGTAACTTTCTAGTTGAGAATACCAATTTTTTTTGTGATTGTACGATATAGCCAGATTGGTTATTAAGAAAATCATTGCAAGTATCCATGTATAAATCAAAGTACCCATGTGGAAATGGACACGAGGATCTAAATATAAAACTAATTCAACAAAAGTCATCCCAATTAAAACTATTAGGATGGAATAGATATGATCGCGTAAGTATTTAAGAAATGTCATATTTTACCTCATTAAGGAATAATATATCCTTGACCGACTTTGGTAACAATGTAATTTTTGAGACCATATTTTTCGATTTTTCCACGGAGACGATTGATGTTAACTGTCAGTGTATTATCATCTACGAATCGTTCGTCGTCCCACATAAAATTAAGAAGTTGCTCACGAGTGACAATCTTACCTTGGTCTTTCAAAAGCCTTTGTAAGAGCTTATATTCATTTTTAGAAAGATCAATTTTGTTGTCGGCAATTTCAACAGTACCGCTTGAAAGATTTAATTTAAGACCATTGTGTTCTATGACGTCACTGGCATTCTTAGTGAAATCATAGGTACGTCTTAAAAGGGCATTGATCTTAGCAATCAAGATATCAACTGAGAAGGGCTTTTCAACGAAATCATCGGCGCCCATATTCATTGACATGATTTGATCTACATTAGAATTACGAGATGAAATAATAATAATTGGCGTTTTGGAAATCTTACGAATTTCTTGATTCCAATAGTAACCATCATAGACAGGTAAGTTTATATCTAATAGAACCAAGTCAGGTTGATAGTCGTTAAATTGTTCAATAACGTTATTGAAATCCTTAGTAATGTAAGAATCCATTTGCCATTTCTTGAGATTTTCACTGATTAATGTTGAGATAGAAGGATCATCTTCAATAATCATAATTTTAGCCATGATAATATTTCCTCCGTGCTAGAATAAAGACACTATATAGTATGATAACAATAATTAATTAATTATGGAGAATTAACTGTGCAAATTGCTGTAAAGAATATTTCAAAAGATTTTGGAAAAAAACGTTCTGCGGTTCATGCTATTAAAGATATCAGCCTAGAAGTAGAACATGGTGAATTTTTGGGTATCATGGGTCCATCAGGTGCTGGGAAGACTACTTTATTAAATATGATCTCCACTAATGAACGTCCTGATCATGGTCAGATCATTATTGATGGATTGGATCTGACACAGTTACATGATCGTGAACAGGCCAAGTATCGACGTAATAAAATGGGATTTATCTATCAAAGCTTTGAATTGTTGGATTCATTGAATGTTAAAGAAAATGTTATTTTACCATTAGCATTAAACCGTTCGAACAAAAAATTAATTGAAGAACGATTTGATTATATGATGAATCTTTTAAATATTGAAGGATTATCACACCGTGCGGTTGATGAACTATCTTTAGGACAACGCCAAATTGTAGCTGCCGCAAGAGCTTTGATCAACCGTCCGGAAATATTATTTGCGGATGAACCGACTGGGAGTCTTGATTCTAAGTCAGCAACTATCTTGTTGAATTATATGCAAATGATCAACCAAAAAGAAAAAACAACCATCTTAATGGCTACCCATGATTCTTTTACAGCTAGTTATTGCAGTAGAGTCGTATTTATTAAGGATGGGGTAGTGTTCTCAGAGGTAATCAACCCGGGTAACCGAGACAAATTTTTTGAACAGATAATTAACATGCAACGAACAATTGGAGGAGGGGATTACTTCAATGTATCGAAAAATTATTAGACGTAGTTTATCCAATATGCGCGATAGTTATTTAATCTATATTTTAGCTTGTAGCTTTGCCATTGGTATCTTTGGAATACTTGAATCAATGGGCGATAATCCTTCATTACACTTTGCTTTACATATGTGGGATTCTTTTATCTCTGACGTAACCTCAATTATGAGTGGTTTGTTTGCTTTTTGTGCCTTTGTTTATATGATCTATGTCGGTGGATTTTTTATTAAACAACAACGTAATGAGTTCTTGACCTTTGAAAAATTAGGTATGCAGCGCTGGGTAATTGTAATGATTAGTTTTTTACAAACGATAATCGTTCAGGCCTTGGCTTGGTTAATAGGAATGGTATTGATGCTCATTTTCCAAAAATTTATGGGGATGCTGCTTTTTTATTTGATGAGAGTTAGATTTAATTTTGAAATGCATGTTAGTTTGACTAATTTATGGTTTTTGATTCAGGTATTTCTTGTTTCAACCTTGATTTTGAGTATTGTCAATGCGATTAAAACAATTCGAATTCTCCAAAAGAAAAAACGTCGAATTATTATCAAAACTCGTTGGTGGTTAAGGATTCCCGCGGGAATATTTGGATTTGTTTTATTATTAAGTGCTCAATTTTGTACGGCAATGTTATTTAAAGATATAAGAATGCTTGGCTATTCTTCTAAGCCATTAACTGAAGTTTTTTATATTATGACGGCTGATATATTTGGAACGTATTTAGTTTACTTTGGATTCTTACCATTCGTTCTTAATATTTTGGAAAGAGTTCACTCTTTGTCGTATTCAGGTGTAAATATTTTTTCTTTCAAATATATGAAAGATCGGTTATTTCAAAATATTTCTATTTTATGGTTTGTTACCGAATTATCAGCACTGGCATTAGCTTTGTTGACATTTTGCTATTTTGGATATCAAGCGGTTCATCAAAATTATAATAATGCCTACCCGTTTGAGTTAGCTGCTAATAAAGATACTGTTCGAGTAATTAAAGATGAACTGAAAAAGACAGATTCTAAGGTAAAGGGTACTTATAAGACACCAGTTAAGATTAATTTGGTTTCTTATTATAGTAAAAATACACAATCATATATTCGTCAACCAATGACTTTCATGTCTTATTCTGATTATATGTCGCTACCTAAACGAATGCATAAAGGAAATGCCAAGATCAATTCACATCAATATTTGAAAATTGATTATAGTTCGTCAACATTTAGATATGATAGTGAACCAGATGAACATAATATTCAGGTTAAGAATTCGCCAATGATTCAAACGGCTAGAACTGGTAGTTCATTTCCTTATGGTAGTTCAATGCATTTTGGTCCAATGATGATTGTACCTGATAAGTACTATACTAAAATGCCCGCTGAGGTAGAAGATACTTTTTATGGATGGGATTTCAAAAAAGGAGATCGTCTTAGTCGAGGACAATTAAAGAGGTTAAATAGCTATCGTGATGCGTACTTTATGAAGGTCGATTTTAAGTCTTCGTTATCGAAGTCCAGTATTGAGGTTATGAAAAAAGAACCCCACAAGTATGAGGATACCTATACTCAAGCGGGGTTCTTACGTCAAGGAAGTATCAAAAAGCGTTTTAAACAAGGTGGGGGTTTTTATCTCTTTATTGTGGCACTATTCAGCGTTGCTTTATTAGTTGCACTTGGTAGTGTATTAACTTTGAGAGTACTTCTAAGAGATGATTATCAGTCTAGACAATTGCGAACACTTCAAAAGATTGGTGTCGAAGAAAGCGAAATAAAGGGAATCATTCGTCGAGAAAATACCTTAACCTTTGTGATACCAATAATATTTGCATTAGTCCAATCTTACGCGGCCATTGCCATGTTTGATGTTGGACGTCATATTTCCAAGAATATTATTTTAATCTATGGGGGCTATGTAATCCTATATGGTTTATTTGGAATTATCAGCTATCAAGTTTCCTGGCGAAGTGTAAAACAGAAATTTAGTCTATAACTGAATATGCTTTGGAGAAGAAACCAAAGTCTTCCTCAGTGGAGCCTTGAATTTGTTTTTGAATTTCATC
The DNA here is from genome assembly GCF_002872255.1 of Companilactobacillus nuruki. Lineage (GTDB taxonomy): Bacteria > Bacillota > Bacilli > Lactobacillales > Lactobacillaceae > Companilactobacillus > Companilactobacillus nuruki. Next base: position 103,109 of record NZ_NIPR01000004.1, on the reverse strand, counting down.
TTGTAACATTCTTTGCCAAGCCTTGATTTGACCGGGTTCGGTAAATGTTCTAATAATTAAATATTCTCGTGGGCTTTCTCTTTTTTGGAGAACCGCAGTTGATGTAGAATTAAAGGAGTATGGATGGGTACTGAATAATTTATCTTCAAATAATTTTGCTTGATCGGCATTTAATTTTAAATAAGTTAAAGAATATAAATTATTATTTTTGTCATAAGTCCCTGTTATACTGCGATATTGAGCAAATGTTGATAAACTTTTTATTAAAAGATGATCGGCGTTTGCATGAAATAAGGGTTTTAATAAAGTATCAGCAGAAGTTAGCTGATCTTTTAAAAAATTATATGTGCCTAGCTTTAATGTTATGTTCATAATTATTGAAATCCTTTCAACTTAAATTTTTTTGGAGGTTTTCTATGTTAGTTACAGTTTTAGGTTTTTATGGTGGATATCCTCATAATGGAATCGGTACATCCGGTTACTTATTAGAGGATAACGGCAAGAAAATGTTGATTGATTGTGGTAGCGGTGTTTTAAATGCTCTATCAAAATATATGAAACCAACAGATTTGGATGCAGTTATATTATCTCACTATCACCATGATCATACAGCAGATATTGGTGTATTGCAGTATGAATGGCTCGCTGCTAAAAAAGAAAATCCACTACCTATTTATGGTCATACGCAAGATTTTGTCAACTTTGCACAACTTACAGTTGATAATGCCTCGAAAGGGATTGCCTATAATGATTATGAATCAACTGAAATTGGTAGTTTGAAATTTGAATTTTTAAGAACCATTCATCCTGTTCCAGCTTATGCCATGCGTATAACTAATAAGGAAGGTAAGGTGTTAGTTTATACGGCTGATACTACTTACTTTGATGGACTAGTTGATTTTGCTAAAGATGCAGATTTGTTGATTGCTGATACCAATTTTCCAGAGGATGTTACTGGACATAAGGCACATCTTAATACCAAGGAAGCTGGAACTTTAGCAAAAGATAGCAATGTTAAACGTTTGATGATTAGCCATTTACCACAGACTGTTGATTTAGAAACCATGTTAAGTCAATCACAAAAATATGCAGGAGATATTCCGGTAGTTCATGCTTTTGAAGGATTGGAAATCGAAGTGTAATTACATCGAAAGATACATAAAGTATAACTAATGGGATTGATAAAATATTAGTTATGTAATTTGTGAAAGAAATATATAAATGGCTATTTATTGGGTACGTGTTTTCACAATATAATTATTTTAGAACAAATATTCGTAACTTTTTTTAAAAAAAGTATAGATTTTATAATTAATCTAAGTTACAATATTATTGTGTTTAAAGAGTTTGATACTACACAGGAAAGGAGAGATTATATATGGTAACCATTTATACATCTCCAAGTTGCACATCATGTCGTAAGGCTAAAGCATGGCTTGAACAACATGACATTCCTTACAAAGAAAGAAACATTTACTCAGAACCTTTAAATAAGCAAGAAATCAAACAAGTACTTCAAATGACTGAGAACGGAACGGAGGAAATTATTTCCACTCGTTCAAAGGCATTCCAAAACCTTAAGGTTAATCTTGACGACTTAACTGTTGATCAATTATTAGACCTTGTTCAAACAAACCCTGGTCTTTTGAAGCGTCCTATTATTATGGATGACAAACGTCTTCAAGTTGGATTCAATGAAGATGAAATCAGAAGATTCTTGCCTAGAAGTGTTAGAACTATGGAACTTCAAAAGGCTCAATTAATGGCTGGACTTTAAAATTAACCAATCATCTCTCCTAGTGAGGGATGATTTTTTTGTCTATAGATTAAAGTGATTTTTTTTGACTATGTTTTCTACTTTTAGTATATTATTCGAATGACTAGCAATATCGGGTTATGATAGTTGAAATAGTTTTTGAGACTGTTAGAATGTAGATACAGAATTGAGGTGACTATGATGGAAATGGATCGACTTAATGAGAATACAATCAGAGTCATTCTTAGTACAGATGATTTACAAGAACGAGGGGTTACTGTTCTAGATTTGCTGGGTAATAAAAAGCAAATTGAATCGTTCTTCTATAGTATTTTGGATGAGGTTGATAAGGATCACGTCTTTACAAATAATGAGCCCGTTACTTTTCAAATAATGCCAAACAAAGAAGGTTTGGAATTGTTGATCAGTAAGAGCGATGATTCTGATGGTACTGGTTCATTGCCATTTAATGGGCTACAAAATTCAGTCGAAAATAATAATGATGATAGTGATATTGATGATAACAAGGTTGGAACTGAAGAATATGATAGCGATACAGCTCCATATTTGAATGATCCAGATACACCTACTAAGACTATTATTGTTGAATTTAAAGACTTTGAAGATTATGTCCAATTGGCTAACTTATTACATCTAGAGAGTGGTATCTCTAATCTTTGGGAATATGAAAATAAATATTATTTGCAGCTTATTTTGTTCACTGATGAAATGCATGAAATGACTTATAGTGATGTTTTAGCATTGCTTAGTGAGTATAGTTTTAAGACAAAGGTTACAGCGGCTGTCTTATCAGAATATGGTAAGCAAGTTATGAACAAAACAGCTTTGGAATTGACTAGATATTATTTTGGTAAATAAAAAATTATAGGCCTAATAATCATATTTTGATTATTAGGCCTGTTTTTTTTGATTAATTTTTAAGAAGTATCATAGAAATTTTTTACGTATTTTTGTTTAGAGGTGATGAAAATGTATGCAGCTTTGGACAAAAATGGAACGTTGATTTATGCTAAAACAGCTCTGATGAACCAGAATTATTATTGTTGTCATTGCGATAAGAAAGTTAAACTGATTTTGACAGAAACTAGAAAATACTTTCGTCATATCAACAAAGTGGATAATGACATCAATGAGCGAACGGTTCATGTGGAAGGTAAGAACATTCTTCATAAGGCTTTTGTTTCGATGGGGTATGGGGTTGTTGATGAATTTTATTTACCTAAAGCTAAACAAAGACCAGATTTATTGATCAATCAAAAGTTAGCCATCGAATACCAATGTGCCAAATTGAATGTTCATATTTTAGAACAGAGGGTAAATGGGTATCAACAAATGGGGATGTCTAGCATCTGGATACTTGGTGGAACCTATTTGGCCCCAAAGGTAAGCCGTGAGCATCTAAAATTTCTTAATTATGATAATGAATTAGGTTTTTATTTATTGATGTTAGATTCTTCAACAAAATTACTAACTATTTTTCATCATATTAGATTTGTTGGACCATTTAGTAAGATTTATTCTCAAAAAATAGTTCTATCTGAAGATAATATGAATCAAGTTTTTGAATTTCATCCACCAACAACAAGGCTGTTAGCACAATCAATGAATGAAAAATTACTTAAACAATTACGCCAAAAAAATGATTTGATTTCGCAAAGAATAAAGTTGGAATTTTATGAAAAAAATAAAATAACAGTGGAATCATTTTTGGCGGATAAAAGTTTTTTGCCACAAGAGCCGATTTATCAGCACCGTGCTTGGCAGATTGCCTGTGGAGCAAATAAAGATTATTTAAATCAACCATTATTGAAACGATTAAAATAAGTCGTATTTTTGAACCACAAAAAAACCCTCACGAAAGTGAAGGCTTTTTTGTTATCTTCTAAATTTATCTAAACTAATCACTGAACAGTTATTCAAAGATTTGCTTGACTGAGGTAATTCTCGTTCCAAGAGGGTATTAATAGTTTGATTAATACTTTCTGGAGAATTTATATCACCAAAGTTATTGATCATAACACCTGGTTTTTCCTCGTCATCACAATCGAAAACAACAGCTGTGGGAGCTTTTTGAATATGCATTTCCATTGATAATTGTTGATCACGCTTCAATCCTTGAGTGACGCAAAGACTTTCTTTGTCAGTCATAATAGATTTGTAATCAAGCCCACTATTGTTAATTGCGCTTTTGATAGTGGTATCATCAAAGGGATTGTTAAGAACGTTAACCTGTTCTTGTAGATTCATTAAAAAGTTACGTGCTTTTTTATTCCCTTGGCAAGTAGCAGCCTTATAAAGTTTTGCTGCTTCGACGACTTCTTGAGATGCATTAGTACGTTTCTCGATATCATTAATTTTGAAACCTTTAAGTTGCATATAATCGTTAAGTGTTGCCATGTTATAGTTCGTTACGAAATGATACTGTGTATCAATATCATGTTTTCTAGTGAAATCAATTATTGATTGTTCCACTGTTAAACAATACGAACATAAGGGATTAATATATAAGAATATTTCCCACATTATGTTTTCCCTCCATCTCTCTATTGCATAGTCATTCTACCAACATTTGTTAAAAAGGTAAAATTATAAACTCACAAACATAATATTCAGAATTGAGTGAATCTTGTTCGAATATACGATATATTTAATTAAGTAAAGAGAGGTTATTATGTCAGAAATTAAATGGAACGAATTTTTGATACCATATTCACAGGCGGTTGATGAGTTAAAAATAAAATTTAGAAACTTGCGTAAGGAATTTTTAGAAAAAAATGAACATTCGCCAATTGAATTTGTGACCGGGCGTGTCAAGACGGTTGATAGCATCAGAGAAAAAATGCACCGCCGTTTTATTTCAACAGATCTTTTGGAACAGGACATGCAGGATATTGCTGGTATTAGGATTCAATGTCAATTTGTGGAAGATATTTATGATGTTGCAAAATTGCTGCATATCAGAGAAGATATGCGAGTAATTGAGGAACGCGATTATATTGCTAACAGTAAACCAAGTGGGTATCGTTCATACCATGTTGTTATTGAATATCCTATTCAAACATCTACTGGTCAAAAGAATATTTTGGCTGAGGTTCAAATTAGAACTTTGGCAATGAATTTTTGGTCAACAATTGAACATTCGCTTAACTACAAGTATAAGGGCGATTTTCCGGAGGAAATCAATGAGCGACTTAAGCGTGCTGCTGAGGCTTCTTTTATGTTAGATGAGGAAATGTCTAAGATTCGAGAAGAGATTCAGGATGCACAACAATATTTCACCGATCGAAAAAGAGATTTAAATAACCCTACGGAGCATAATAAATAATGAAATTATGGATTAATAATAATAGTAAAGAAAAATCAGTTGCGGCGGCTAATAAGTTGCGTGGAAAATTGCTTGATGCAGGACTGATTTTAGATCGACGTGACCCCCAATTAGTTATTAGTGTTGGTGGTGATGGTACCCTTTTGAGTACTTTTCATGCTTATGCGGCTCATTTGGACAGAGTGAAATTTTTGGCTCTACATACCGGTCATTTGGGATTCTATTCTGATTGGACTGATACGGAGATCGATGAATTAGCGGATAGAATCATCGAATGTCAGGATAATATACCTTCAACGAGTTATCCATTATTAGATGTGATGGTTGAGAATAAAGAGGGATCAGTTTTTCATGGAATTGCTATTAATGAAACAGTGGTTCGTCGTTTATCATCATTAACAATGAAGACTAGGGTTGATTTGGATAAAGAATTTTTTGAAAGTTTTCGTGGAGATGGTCTGTGTTTTTCAACACCTACGGGTTCAACGGCTTATTCCAAGTCGGTTGGTGGTGCCTTAATTCATCCCAAAATAAGTGTTTTTCAAATGATTGAAATTGCTTCGATCAATAATCGAGTTTATCGAACAATTTCCTCACCAATCATTATTCCTCACAATCAACAAGTTGATCTTTATCCACAGACGGCCGACGATTATGTAATCAGCTGTGATGGAATTACAACTAAGCTAAAAAATGTTCGTAAGATAACAATTAAGCTTAATTATCAACGAGCTCAGTTTGCTCAGTATAGACATCGTCATTTCTGGACTAGAGTAGAAACAGCTTTCTTAGGTCAAGATGAACAAAAATAACCGTATTCTTAAGTTCACAATTGGGGAAAATGATAAAAAAATAATTCGTAAGTTTTTAGTCCAGCACAAGTTTTCCTCTAGTCAATTGCATAATATGAAAAACAAGGGTGGACTGATATACGTTAATCATAAACAACGTCATTTTAATTTTAAGATGAAAATCGGTGACCAAATGTTAATTATTTTGAATACCGAAGAGCCATCGGATTTGATTGAACCAATGAAGGGGAAAATTGATGTTGTTTATGAGGATAGTTATTTATTAGTCGTGAACAAACCACCAGGGATTGCTAGTTTACCTGCCAAGGCTAAAGATAGTCAGACTATGGCCAATTTGGTCAAAGCATATTTGATTGAGAAAAATGAGAATAGTTCTATTCATTTAGTGACCCGTTTAGATCGGAATACATCAGGATTAATGGTTTTTGCGAAGACATCATATGCGCATTCATTGTTAGATCAGATTTTGCATACTGAGGATTTTCAAAAATATTATTTAGCAATGGTTTACGGTCAGATTGATCCAAAAGAAGGGTTAATTGATTTGCCAATAGGAATTGATCCGATAGCTTTTTATATGCGAAATATTGACCATGATAATGGTAAACCTTCAAAGACTATTTATGAGACGCTTGAAACTTATCCTAATGCCAGTCTATTGAAATTGAAGCTATTGACTGGAAGAACCCATCAGATAAGAGTACACGTCAATGCTATTGGACATCCGATTATTGGCGATGATATGTATAGTGGGAAAGTCGATACTAGAATGAATCGTCAAGCGTTACACTGTTATCAATTGAATATTGTTCATCCTGTTACTAAAGAACTATTGAAATTGCAGGCACCATTACCTGAAGATATGGTAATGTTAATGGGTGTGTTAAGGGGTGAGAAGAATGGATGAAAACGAAAAGAGACTTCAAGATAAATTTACGCAATTAAAAAAATATCTTGATGATGGCGATAAAAAGAGGTTTAGAAAGACATACTTAGACATGCACTTCTATGATCAAAGTACCTTTTATCTCACACTAAATAAGCCCGAGCGAATGACGCTTTATTCAATTCTGGAGCCAGATGAAATGGGTGACATGTTCGATACGATTGAAGATGATAATCCTGTAATTCCAGAGCTATTAAAAGAAATGGATTTGGAATATGCTTCAAAGATGTTGAATGATATGTATGATGATAATGCGGCTGATGTTTTGGAACATTTAGAAAAAGTTGATGTTGATAGGTTCTTAGAACAGATGCCTAAAAATGATGCTAATAATTTGCGGGGATTATTACATTACGACACCGAAACTGCTGGTGGTATCATGACGACGGATTATGTCGAATTTCATGAGGAAGAGACTGCTGCTGAAGCAATTAGAGCTCTGAAGAAATTTGCCGAAACCGCCGAAACAATTTATTACTTGTATATTTTGGATCATCATGATGATTTAGTTGGAGTCATGTCATTGCGTGATTTGATTCTGCTTGATGATAATGACAAATTAAGCGAGAAAATGAATAGTGATATTATTACAGTTAATGTTGATGCGGAACAGGCTGAGGTTGCTCAAGTCTTTAGGGATTATGAATTTCTAGCTGTTCCAGTTGTTGATCATGCTAATCGTATGGTTGGTATCGTTACGGTTGATGATGTTATTGAGGTTATTGATGATGAGGCTCAACAAGATTACTCTGGTTTGGCCGGTGTTAGTATGGACGAAACTAATAATGATGGTCCATTTAAGGCAGCTTCAAAACGTCTGCCTTGGCTGATTACATTGTTATTGTTGAGTATGATTACAGCTACATTGATTAACCACTTTGAAGGGTTACTTGCGGAAGCTAGTATTTTAGCAGTCTTTATTTCTACTATTACTGGTACGGCTGGTAATGCGGGTACACAAAGTTTGGCCGTTGCTGTTAGAAGATTGGCTGTGGAAGAAATCAATCGTCATGAATTTTTGAAATTAATTGGTAAAGAACTTATTACAGGATTTGTTACGGGATTAGTAACTGGTGTATCGGTGTTTTTACTAGTTGGTATTTGGAAACATAATTTTGTTTTAGGGATGGTGATTGGATTAGCAATGTGTGCAGCTATTACCGTTGCTAATTTGGCTGGTAGTTTGATTCCAATGTTGATGTCTAGTTTTGGTTTTGATCCAGCTGTTGCCAGTGGTCCATTTATTTCTACGTTAAGTGATTTAACCAGTGTTTTGATTTATTTCAGTATTGCTGGGATGTTTATGCAATATTTCGTTAAAGCTTGATTAAGGGTGTAAGTAGTCTCTGCCTTCCACAAAAATTAAAATGACTTTAGTTTTTCAAAATAAAAAGTCTGTATTGATTAATCAATCGTGTTTGTAATAGAACACCATTGATATCAATACAGACTTTTTTTTATTATTTAAAATAGAACTATTTACATTTATTGCAATGTATAAAAATAGAATCTATCTAACACTTACCCCTAATGAAACATAAACAAAGTAGATCAGATTAGTGAAACGTATTTTGCAATCGAAGTACTTTAGTTATTAACTCCATCAATAATTTTAGTACCATGCAATTCTTTAACATCAAGTTTCTCAGCAATTTCATCAACATTTTTGAAGTTAACTCCACCACCAGGCAAAATGGTAATACGACCATCCGCATAGTCAATATATTTCTTAATATTACCAAGGGTTTGATCAATAGGTGTTGTTAAAGGACCGCCATGGGTAAGGATTCTATCGACGTCATGATCAATTAACCAATCAATTGCATCTTTTTTATTATCTTCTGCCAAGGCGTCAAATGCCATATGAAATACAATCTGCATACCAGCCGAAGCAGCAATTAATTGTTCCATGGCATCTTCATCCAGATTGCCATCATTTGTTAGTGCGCCAAATGCTACTGCATCTACGCCAAATTTTTGAGCTTGAAAGAGGTCAGCCTCCATCATTTTGATTTCCAAATCATTATAAACAAAGTTTCCGCCACGGGGACGAATCATTTCGACCACAGGAACAGACTTTTCTTGAAGATATTTAGTGGCTTCTTGAAGAACACCTAGACTTGGTGTAGTACCACCGACTGCCAAGTTATCATTCAATTCGATTCGATTTGCACCCTTTAAAACGGCAGTAGGGATTTTTGTGAAATTTTCTACAGCTACTTCTTTAAAAATCATGATTAGCCTCTCTTCGTTTGATGTAATTACATTCTAACAATATTTATAAAAAAAAGAACGTCCGTAGACGTTCTTTTATAGAATAGTTTTTAAACCAAAGTAAGCAATAACGATGATTGCCAAAATAATTCTGTACCAACCAAAGGCCTTGAAGTCATTGCGCTTAATGTAATCAAGTAAGAACTTAATTGAAGCATAGGCAACGATAAATGAAACAAAGGTACCAATTAGAAGAATTACTATTTGATCTCCAGTAAAAGTATTTCCATGCATAAAATATTTGGCGATTTTCAAAAGACTAGCGCCAAACATAGTTGGAATAGCTAGGAAAAATGAAAACTCAGTTGCAACGAATCTTGATGTACCAACGGTCATACCACCTAAGATGGTAGCACCTGAACGTGATGTACCAGGGACTAATGAAAGTACTTGGAATAACCCGATTTCAAATGCCGTCTTATATGATAAATGATCTAGGTCAGCAGTCTGAGGACGTTTGTCCTTGAGCCAATTTTCAACAACGATGAAAAGAATACCGTAAATCAATAGAGTGGCAGAAATAACTTGCCAGCTTGTTAAATGTTTATCCATCCAATCATTTAAAGGTAAACCAATGACAACGGAAGGAATAATAGCTAGAATTACCTTAAACCAAATACTCCAAGTTTGATTTTTCTCACGATGATTCTTTTTAGGAGAGAATGGATTCAATTTGTGGAAATAGATTAGGATAACCGCTAAAATTGCCCCGAATTGAATAACTACCATAAACATATTAATAAATGCTGTTGGTTCGTTTAATTTAACGAATTCATCGGCTAAATACAAATGTCCAGTTGAACTGATAGGTAGAAATTCTGTAAAACCTTCGATGATACCAAGGATGATGGTTTTAATAATTTCAATGAACATAATTAATAATTATTCTCCTGATTAAATTTGGAACTAGATAAAGTGTACACAAGTACACTCAGGAATGGAAATATTATTTCCAATTTTGGTTAGAATTCCCTTGTTAGGATTACGCTTGAAGATTGATAGGTCATCTGAATCTTGGTTAGGAACAACAACATATTTTTCGGATGGATCAAGATCAAAGTCTCTAGGTCCTTTACCATTTGTAGAAACGGTATTTAATTTCTTTAGACGATCACCATTTTTATCGACGCTGAAGGTGACAATTGTATCAGCACCACGGGTTGAAGCATATAAGAATTTACCATCTTTACTGATACGAATGGCGGCTGTAGTATTTTTTTGTTCATCTTTAGCAGCATCAACTTCGTCGACAAGCGTTAAACCGGCCGTTTGAGCATTGTATTCCATTACAAGTATCTTAGATGCTAATTCACATGCAACGTATACATAAGGCTTTGTAGGGTTAAATACTAAGTGTCTAGGAGCATACCCAGCAGGAGCAATATAATTATTCATTAGTTTTGGCTTTTGAGGGTCCTCAATATCGTAAATGTAAATACGATCGGCACCATAATCACAAATAATTAATTTTCCATCAGGAGTTAAGGCACTAAAGTGAGGCTTTGATTGATCTTGTTCAACACGGGGACCATGTCCTTCAAACCTTACCTCAGAATAATGTTCAATTTTTCCTTCATCAGTTAGATGATCGATTTTGACTTTACTTAAATGGAAATAAGCACTAAAAATCAAATTACGACTAGCATCGAATTTGACGTATGAAGGTGATGTTTCTTCTGAATAATCTTCGTCCAATAATTTAGGAGTGTCACCGTTAATATCATAGATGACGATACCACCACGATCATCCTTCTTTGCTAAAGCAATTAATTTCAGGTCGTTGGTAACATCGATATAAGTTGGACCATTTAGTTCAACTAAAACCTCTGGTGTTGTCAATTCACCATTGTCAGAATTAAAGTCGGCTTTATAAACGCCTTTTCCGGCTTTTTTTGTATAACCACTAAAGAGAACCTTTTCAATCATTAGAATTCCTCCAAATAATGTATAGTATTATAATATACAGTATAATCTTAGTAGAGAAAATTTGGGGGACAATAAATGAAAGAAACATCGGATAGAAAAAAAACTTGGTTTTATAAATGGTTTCTTAATAATCAATTGACCGTGGTTTTAATTAATGTATTTTTAGTATTTTTAATTATTTTTCTATTTTCCAAGATCAGCTTTGTTTTTAAACCAATAAATCAAATACTTGGCATAACGATGCCACCAGTTATTTTGGCGTTGGTATTATATTATCTGATCAATCCATTGATTAACGTTTTAGAGAACAAATTTCATGTAAATCGAATTATTTCTATTACGTTTGTTTTTATTATTATTTTGGCATTATTGATTTGGGGCGTTATGTCATTGATTCCCTTTGTCCAAAGCCAAGTTGATTCACTAATCAAAAACTGGCCTCAGTATTGGGACTCTTTGAACAGTAGCCTTCAAAATATGTTTTCTGATCCTAAGTTGCACATATTTAGAGAACGTTTGGTTGAAACAAATGCAAGTGTAACTAAGAGTTTTGAAAAATCAATGGATCAAATCTTACCACAAACAATGAATAATATTAGTTCAGCAGTAAGTGTATTAACTAATGTTGTTGTTATTTTAATGACAGCGCCGTTCATTTTGTTTTTCATGCTGAAGGATGATAAGAAGTTTAAGGAATCAGTCATTAAGTTTATGCCTGATCGTGTTAAAAAGTCAGTCGGTGATATGCTTTCTGAAATAAGTCAATCACTTAGTTCATATATAACGGGACAGTTAACGGTAGCGTTTTGGGTTGCCGTAATGTTCTTTGTCGGCTACTTGATCATAGGGCAACGTTATGCTCTGATATTAGGGATTGTTGCTGGTATTTTGAATTTGATCCCTTATATTGGTTCAACGTTGGCCTTGGTTCCATCACTTGTTATTGCTGCATTTATTGCACCATCAATGGTGTTGAAAGTTTTGATCGTATTTGCAGTTGAACAAACAGTTGAGACACGTGTTATCTCCCCAATAATCGTCGGTAATAAAATGCAGATGCATCCTGTAACAACAATTCTTGTTTTGCTAGTTTCGGCTGGAATGTATGGACTAGTGGGAATGATTGCAGGTATTCCAATTTTTGCCATTTTGAAAATTATTTTTACTAGAATGTTTAACTGGTTCAAGCGAAATTCTAGCTGGTATAGTGAAGAAGAGCTTTTAGAGAGCGGCGAAGATGAAGAAGAAACGGATGACACAGATACTTCGGAGAAAATTCACAAATAATTCAAAAATATATTGTCTAGACCGGGTATATCGTATATAATATTCCTTGAGTTTTGTGGTTATTTGTTTTTCTCAGAAGCGATTTTGACAAAAGCAAGTAAACGAGAGGCTATACTAGCGCATGTCCTTGCTGTGGTTATCACCGAGGGTATGCGCTTTTTTGTTAAAGGAGATAAATAATGACTAACCATATTGCATTATATGAACCATTAATGCCTGCAAATACTGGTAATATTGCTAGAACTTGTGCAGGAACCAATACCAAATTGCATTTAATTCGTCCATTAGGATTTAGTACTGATGACTCTCATATGAAACGTGCTGGTTTAGATTATTGGGAAAAAGTTGATATTACTTATCATGATAATTTGGATGATTTCTTAAAATCTGTTCCAGACGATAAGTATTTATATTTAATTACTAAATTCTCTGATAAGGTTTATAGTGATCAAGACTTTAGCGATACATCGGTAGATCACTACTTCTTGTTCGGGAAAGAAACAACTGGTTTGCCAGAGGATTTTATGCGTCGTAATCCTGATAAATGTTTGAGAATTCCTATGAGCGATAATATTCGTGCCTTGAATTTATCTAACAGTGCAGCTTTGGTTATTTATGAGGCCGTTCGTCAACAAAACTTTGCTGGATTAGAATTAAGCCATCATTATGAACACGATAAATTAGATTAGGGGTTATTATTATGAAAATTAATAAAGGTGCAGTAACAGTTCAATCATTTCATTATGATATAGAATCACCGAGTGCCGATGTAAAAACTGATTTAAATATTCAAATTGAACATCCTGATTTGAAGGGGGAAGATGGTCAACCGATTAATGAAGATGAAGGAAAAATTTTTCAAGTTGTTGTTCCTTTTGAAATTCATGTTCAAGATGCTCCCTTTAAAGTATCTGGATTAATCGGTCAGGTTGTTCAACCTGTCGGCTATCACGACGAAATTGAGGATCTTGATGCTAAGCAAGTTCAACAATTATCAAGACCGGTGGTTGAATATATTGAGACCTTAACTTATCAAATAACTAGTGTTACATTGAATCATGGTGTTTCTTTAAACTTTACTAATAAACCTGAAATTAAACCTAATGATGCAATGAATGATTTAAAGAAACATGAAGATAAATAAACAGTCCAGTAGGGCTGTTTTTTTTAACGTTCAAAAAAGGTATAATTTTAGATGATTAATTTTTAAATTCACGTGAGGTACTTATGGTAAGAAAAAAGGCAACTACAAAGCCTAGAAAGAGAAAAAGAACCGTTGATAATTCACGACTTATTAGATCGTTATTGAGTTTGTTGTGGATTATTTTGTCGATTTTAGGGTTATTTAAATTCGGATTGGTCGGTAAAACCTTCGATAATCTATATCGGATTTTTGTGGGGGATAGTTATCCAGTTTTACTACTTATCAGTATTTTTGTAGCGGCGGTGATTTTTGCTAGTGGACATCCGCCCCTTATGAAACTAAAACGAAACTTTGGATTTATCTTTATATATCTAGGTGTATTAATAATTTTGCATAGCATATTCTTTTCGAGTATGTCGCTTTATCACAACTATAATCTTGTTACATGGAACACATTAGCTGCTGACATAACACAAGTATCAGTTGATGGATCTGTCGGCGGAGGGATGATTGGCTCGTATTTGTATAGTTTCTTTATGCCAATGTTCTCCACAGTAGGAACTTATTTTGTGACGGCGTTATTAATTATTATTGGTGTATTGATGGTCTTTAATGTGACTATGCATCAAATGTCGGTCATTATGGCTGATATATTGATACGTTTTAAGGGATGGATTATTAAGATAAAAGATGGTTTGTCAGGCCATTATAATAACTATGTTGATCAAAAGAATAATAATGAAACTAAAACGTCGACGCAATCCCCAGTAATGGAGAATCCAGAACCTGAAGAAAAGAATAGTACAGCTAATGTTGATGATGGTTTGAAGTATAAAACACCAAATGATGATTTTCCTAAATATGTTCCAGATGAGACGGAATCATCATCTGTTTCAGCTAATGAAGATATGGCTGCCAGTGCTGAAATTGAAAATGAACCATCTGGGATGGGCGATGGTGGTAAAGATTTACCAACACCAATAAGTTCAAGAAAAACTAATAATTCCAATGGTGAGGGTTATCAATTGCCAGGAGTTGATCTTTTGAAACAGGTAACTCAAGCGGATCAAACGTCCGAGGTTCGACTAATTGATGAGAATAAGGAAAAATTACGTCAAACATTTAAAAGTTTTGGTGTTGATGTTGAGGTTAAGAATGCTAGTTTGGGTCCAACAATTACTAAATATGAAGTTCAACCTGCAGTTGGAGTTAAGGTAAGTAAGATTGTTAACCTAGCTGATGACTTGGCTTTGGCTTTGGCTGCAAAAGATATTCGTATTGAAGCTCCTATTCCAGGCAAACCATTTGTCGGGATTGAGGTTCCTAATAAAACCATTTCAACAGTTTCATTTAGGGATATTACTGAGCATCAAAAGGATAAAACGAATCCTTTAGTTGTCCCATTAGGTAAAGATGTTTCTGGTAATATCATTGAAGCTAATATTACTAAAATGCCCCATCTATTAATTGCAGGTTCGACTGGTAGTGGTAAGTCAGTTGCTATCAATACAATTATTACAGGAATTTTAATGAAGGCTCAACCAGATGAGGTGAAATTGATCTTAATTGATCCTAAGATGGTTGAGTTGAATGTTTATAACGGTATACCGCAA
Organism: Companilactobacillus nuruki; assembly: GCF_002872255.1. Taxonomy (GTDB): domain Bacteria; phylum Bacillota; class Bacilli; order Lactobacillales; family Lactobacillaceae; genus Companilactobacillus; species Companilactobacillus nuruki. The sequence goes on along the minus strand of NZ_NIPR01000004.1, from coordinate 88,005 downwards.
TTGCTGATTCCAGTTGTTACCGATGCTAGAAGAGCCGCTGGTGCCTTGCAGAAGGCGGTTAAAGAGATGGAACGCCGTTATAAACTATTTGCGGAAACCAGTCACCGTAATATAGGTGAATACAATGATGATGTTGATAAGTTTAATGAAACGGCCAGTGATGAAGATAAAATGGAGCGTCTGCCTTATATCGTTGTTATTGTTGATGAGTTATCCGATTTAATGATGGTAGCTGGGCATGAAGTAGAAGCAGCAATTGTTCGTCTAGCTCAAATGGCTCGTGCAGCTGGTTTGCATATTATTATTGCAACTCAGCGTCCATCGGTAGATGTTATTACAGGGCTTATCAAAGCTAATATTCCTTCTAGAATTGCTTTTGCGGTTTCAAGTGGTGTTGACTCCAGAACCATCTTGGATGCTGTCGGAGCTGAAAAATTACTTGGACGTGGCGATATGTTATTCCAGCCAATTGGGAAGAGCAAACCAGTTAGATTACAGGGAGCCTATATTTCTGAATCTGAGGTTGAGAATGTCGTTAAATTCGTAAGTAATCAACAAGAAGCCGATTATGATGAAGATATGATCCCGACTGATATTGATGATGGCAATTCTGATAGTGGTGATAAACCAGAGGATGAATATTGGGACGATGCAGTTGACTTAATCGTTAATCAACAATCAGCAAGTGTATCAATGCTTCAAAGAAGATTTGCCATTGGATATAATCGAGCTGCAAGAATGGTTGACGAAATGGAAAATAAGGGTATCGTGGGACCTTCAGAGGGTAGTAAGCCGAGAAAGGTTTTAATCACACCCGAACAATTAGAAACAATTAAGAAAAATCAGGTGAAAAATTGAGAAAAACATTAGCAAAGAATATTTTCTTAAATATTAATCCCATCAAAAAATTTCGTACAATAAAAATTCAAATAGATTTTTTACGTCCGTTAAATAAAGAAGAAACTACCAGTCGCCGTTTATTGGCTAATGTTATGTCCAATTCAACTGCTGATTATCCTAGTTTTCGGGCGATAAATGATCGTGAAATGGAATTATATGGTTCAGAAATAAATGTTTTCACACGTAATTTGTTAAATTTTAATGATTTAGCTTTCAGTGTTGAATTCGCTGATCCTAATTTTCTAATTGATGGACAGGATCAGTTAAAAGATAACTTAGAGCTTTTGGGTGAAATTATTTTTAAGCCTAACTTGTCTGGAAATAAATTCGATGAAACAGCTTTTGAAACTGAAAAAAGAAACTTAATGTCAAATTTAGTTTCAATTCAAGATAATCAAGATTTGGTTAGTACCTTAGGATTAGCTAAACTGATTTATCGGGATAATCCCAATCGACAAATACCAATTTTTGGAAATATTGAGCAATTAAATGATTTGACTAATGAGAAACTTTTACAAACTTATTATGACGTTATAAAAAACGATACGATTGTTATCAATGTGGTTGGAAACGTCGATGAGAATGAATTTTTTGAAGAATTGAAAAATAGTGATTTTTATAATCAAATGAATAATGATCGTAATGATTTACAAATTGAATTTGATAAATTTGAAGAATTAGTTAAGAGCCCTGTAAATCAAACTGATCACAAACATTTGAATCAGAGTCGAATTGCTTTAGCCTATGCAACTGAGGGTGTTTCTAAGAAATACAATCGTTTGGCACCACAGATCATGAACTTGATTTTGGGTGGTGATGATCAGTCACAATTGTTCCAGCAAGTTCGTGAGAAGAATAGTTTGGCTTATTCAGTTTCAAGTACTTATCAACCACTTAATCATCTAGTAATGATTCAGGCTGGACTTGATGCTGATTCGATTGATAAAGCTTTAGAATTAATTAATCAACAAATTGATTTTATTAAACATGGTAAATTTACTGATGCACAGATTGATCATGCTCAAAAGGTCATGTTAACACGCCGTAAAATTTCAACTGATTCGATTCAGTATTATATAATGCAAAGCATTTGGGAAACTGTTTATCCAAAGACCTTATTGACAGACCAGCAATTTCAAGCTGAATTAGAAAGTTTGGATCGTGAACATATTGCTAGTGTAGCGGATAATATGCACTCAATTGCACAATATCAGTTGATTGGAGATTAGGATGACGGAAAAACTAGAGAAACAAACAAAAAAATTGGATAATGGTCTACAAATCAGCGTTGTGCCAATGGCAGGTTTTAATCAAGTCTATGGTTTAGCCATGACAAATTTTGGATCGGTTGATACTAAAACTAAAAATGGTCTGTTGCCGTCTGGGATAGCCCATTTTATTGAACATAAATTATTTGCCAAACCGGAATATGATGTTTCCGAGAAGTTTGCTAAGTATGGCGCTAATTCTAATGCCTATACCAGCTATACTAAAACAGCTTACTTATTTCAGACTCTTGATAATCCTTATGATAATTTGAAGATTCTTTTAGATTTAGTTCAGAATCCATATTTCACTGATAAAAATGTGGCTTCTGAACGTGGGATTATTGATCAAGAAATTCAAATGTACTTGGATATGCCCGAATGGGTTTTGGAACAAAGAATTTTGGGTCAACTATATCCTAATGATCCAATTGCTGAAGATATTGCTGGTTCAAGTGCTTCTTTGCAACAGATAAATCGTAATAATCTTTTAGAAACTTATCATCAAAATTATCGACCTGATAATATGGATTTGGTTTTAGTTGGTGATGTTGATTTTGAAAAAGTTGAAAATATTGTTGAAGAATCTGATTTTCGTCCAATAGAGACACCAATAGAAAAAGTATTTAATGAATTTGCACCGATTGGTCAAGGTGGTCAAGAGAATATGGATATTAGCCAGGCCCGTTCAGCTTATGGAATTCGAATAGATACTAAAATGACTGGCTATGGTTTGGTTAAGAAACAATTTGAATTGAATATGATAATGGAAACTTTAATTGGCGAATCTTCTAAGAATTATCAAGAGATGAGTAAATTAAATATAATTGATGATAGTTTTTCTTATAATGTTGTTGCAGAAAACAACTATTGTTTTATCATTATTAGTGGGTCAACTAATAATCCTGAACAATTTCAAGAATATTTACGTTCTCATCTTTCATATGAATCCTTAAAGAAGGTTTTGTCTGATACAAAATTTGAAAGAATTAAGCGTGATGCGATCGGGTCATATCTATTTGCTCAAAATTCGCCTGAGGCGATTGCTAATCAAATGGCAGAGCTATATTTTTATGATGTCGACTACCTACAATTAATTCACATGATTGATTCAATAAAGAAAGACGATGTATTGGAAATATCAGCGAAGTTCTTAAAAGATAATAATTGCACCTATTACAATCTTTTACCAAGTAGGAAGTAAGACATGTATGCATTAGTTATGGGAAGTTCTGGAGATATCGGAACAAGTAGTGCAAAAAAACTAGCCCAAAAGGGGTGGTCTTTATATCTGCACTATAATCGAAATCAAGAGCGAATTGAAAAGCTGCGAACGGAACTTGTGGAGAAGTATCCTGAACAAGATTTCATACCAATCAAGTTTGATATGGAGCATGATAAAGTTGAAGATTTGGTCGAACAAATATTTGCTTTAGATGCAGTAGTTTTTGCTCAGGGAAATACATATTACAAGTTATTTGTTGATATTTCTGAAGAAGAAATTGATTCTTTATGGAATATTCATGTCAAATTACCAATGTTGATACTGAAACAATTGCAGGGGAAATTGGCCAAGACGCATCATGGACGAATTGTTTTTATTGGTTCTATCTATGGAAAAATTGGCTCAGCCATGGAAGTAGTTTACAGTACAGTAAAAGGAGCAATGTCTTCTTTTGCAGATTCATATGCTAAAGAGGTAGCTTCTCTTGGAATATCTGTTAATGTTGTTGCGCCTGGTGCTGTGAATACTAAAATGAATACACAGGAATTTTCTAGTGAAGATTTAGAAAATGTTAAGGATGAAATACCGGCTGATAGGTTGGCAAATCCTGATGAGATAGCTGATTTAGTCAGTTATCTAGTTAATATTGAATCAAATTATTTAACGGGACAAACGATTTATTTTGCTGGTGGCTGGTTGTTATAAGGTCGCTAGTAGTTGGATAATAATATATGTTATACTTAGAAAAATTAGTTAATTGGTGGTAAATAATGGACGAAATTGGCCAAAAGTTAAGAAATGCACGTATCAAAAAAGGATACACAATTGATGATTTACAACAAATCACAAAAATTCAAAAAAGATATCTAATTGCTATTGAAGAAGGTCAATTTGATCATCTTCCTGGTGATTTTTATGTCAGAGCTTTTATCAAACAATATTCTGATGCTGTCGGAATGTCTAGCGATGACTTATTAGAAGAATATAAGGCTGAGATTCCTAATTCTCAACCAACTCAAGAGGCTAAACCAGAAGAAACTAAGACTCGTTCAATCAAGGAAGAGTCAAATTCTTTCTTTTCTAATTTGGGTAACTATATTCCTCAAATTATTGTAGGTATTGTCGTTCTTGTTATTATTGGTGTAATAGCTTTTGGAATGGTTCACCGTAATCAAAATGCTTCAAGTGTGACGATTCCAAAGGATAATACAACACAAACAACTAAAAAAACGACCAAAAAGACTACGATTAAGAAAACAACTACTAAGGCAAAAAAGAGTACTAGTTCTGAACTTACAGTTAAAGAATCAAGTACTGAGGGTACTTATACAATCACTAATGCTCCTTCAAGTGGCTTAAAAGTAGTTGTTGAAGGAAGTGGCGGTCAAGCTTGGGTTCAATTTAGCGAAGGTTCAAATACGACATGGCAACAGGCTTTGAGTGCTGATGAAAAGAAGTCAACTACTGTACCTAGTGATACAACAACATTTAGTATTCAAACTGGTAATGTAACGAATACTAAGATCACAATTGACGGCAAGGATGTTGATTTATCTAAGTCTCAAAGTGGTAGCACTATCGTTAAGACTTTGACGTTTAATATTGAAAAATAAAATAATGGTGTCTAATTCTTTTTAGGGTGGGCACCATTATTTTGTTAGAAAAATTATGTAATTTTTGGAGGATATTTTAATGGTTTGGAATGTACCAAATAAATTAACAATGCTAAGGATAATTCTGATTCCAATATTTATTATTTTATTGGCATTTAATTGGACCAATTTAGGAGATATTTATGTTGCTAATGATTTGATACCTATGAATCATGTTTTAGCAACAGTCGTGTTTATCATAGCATCGTTGACAGACTTACTTGATGGTAAAATAGCCCGTAAATATAATTTAGTATCTAATTTTGGTAAGTTTGCGGATACACTAGCCGATAAGATGTTAGTCATGACAGCTTTCATCTTCTTAGTAAGTTTCAAAATGGCTCCAGCCTGGGTAGTAGCTATCATTGTTTGTCGTGAATTGGCAGTTACTGGTCTTAGAACAATCGTTCTTGAGGTTGGTGGTAAAGTTATGGCTGCTCAAATGCCTGGGAAAATCAAAACAACCACACAAATGTTAGCAATTATTTTCTTATTAATGCATAATATTTTCTTCTCTGCTATTAATATACCTATTGGTGAAATTTTCTTGTATATCTGTTTAATCTTCACTATTTATTCTGGTGCTGATTATTTTTATCAAAGTAGAGAAATTTTCAAATCATAATACGTAATTTGAAAGAGAGAGCAATGAAAAGTAAAGTAGCTGAAATTTTTAAGACAATTGAAAAAGATAATTTTGAAAATGGATTACCAACTGAATATTCCGGCTTTCCTGAACAAACAGTTGATTTGTTGAAAAAATCGCAATTAAAGATTACAGCAGCAGAAAGTTTAACAGCTGGTTTGTTTCAAGCTACAATAGCTGCTATACCAGGTGCTTCTAATATTTTTGATGGCGGATTTGTAACTTATTCTGATGAGGTTAAGGTACAAGTTTTGGGAATGAATCCAAATTTGATCACTCAATATACTGTTGTCAGTGCTCCAGTTGCACAGGCAATGGCTGAATTATCGGCTCAAAAATTATCGGCTGACATTGGAGTTGGTTTTACCGGTGTAGCTGGTCCTGACCCACTAGAAGGTAATCCAGTTGGTACAGTCTTCATAAGTGCTTATAACAAGAAAAATAACGAAGAGATAGTTAAAGAATTTCATTTTTCTGGCACACGTCAGGCAATTCGTGAAAAATCGGTTCTTTGTGGATTTGCTCTCGTTCAAGAAATTATATAACGAACAAACATTTGTTCGCTTTTTTCTTGCTTTTTTTACTAATTACTAATAATATAACTAATGATGAATGCATTAGGAGGAAATCAATTTGGCAAAAGATGAACGTCAAAAGGCTTTAGACGTGGCCTTAAAAAAGATTGAAAAGGATTTTGGTAAGGGTGCCATTATGAGAATGGGTGATGATTTGAACACACAGATCTCAACTGTTTCTAGTGGTTCATTAGCTCTTGACAATGCTTTAGGTGTCGGTGGATTTCCACGTGGAAGAATTGTTGAAATCTATGGACCTGAAAGTTCTGGTAAAACAACTGTGGCTTTGCATGCTGTTGCTGAGGTACAAAAACAAGGTGGTACTGCTGCATATATAGATGCTGAAAATGCTATGGACCCGGCATATGCTACTGCCCTAGGCGTTAATATTGATGACCTATTGCTATCACAACCTGATACCGGTGAACAAGGTTTAGAGATTGCTGATGCTTTGGTATCCAGTGGTGCCGTTGATATTGTTGTTGTTGATTCTGTCGCCGCTTTGGTTCCACGTGCTGAAATTGAGGGTGACATGGGTGATTCACATGTTGGTTTACAAGCTAGACTAATGTCACAAGCTTTACGTAAGCTTTCTGGATCTATCAATAAGACCAAAACAATTGCACTTTTCATTAATCAGATTCGTGAAAAGGTTGGTATTATGTTTGGTAATCCTGAAACAACACCTGGTGGTCGTGCGTTGAAGTTTTATTCAACAATTAGACTTGAGGTTCGCCGTGCCGAACAAATTAAAGATGGTACTGATGTGATCGGTAACCGTACTAAGATTAAAGTTGTTAAGAACAAGGTTGCACCTCCATTTAAGATTGCCCTTGTTGATATTATGTATGGACATGGTATTTCTCAGACTGGTGAATTAGTCGATATGGCTGTCGATAAGGATATTATTGATAAATCTGGTTCGTGGTATTCATACGGTGATGAAAGAATTGGTCAAGGTAGAGAAAATGCTAAGACCTATTTGGCTGAGAATCCTGAAAAAATGGAAGAAATTAAGAAAAAAGTTCGTGATGCTTATGGAATGGATGGAAAACCAGAAGAAGAAAAAACTGGTGAAGATTCGGATCAAACTGAAGCTAAAGAAGACGAAAAAAATCTTGATTTGAACCTAGATTCAGATAAAAAAGAAAAAAATTAAATAAAAAGAGGCCTTAATGGTCTCTTTTTTAGTTTTATTTGGTTGACAGGTCATATTTATTCTATAATATTAAGTTGTATGTAAATAATCTGTAACATTCAAAATTTTTACAAACAAACTTTTTTAAAAAGCAAACATGGAGGTAATAGCATGTATCATATGTATCCTGCTATCATAACCTTCTCTTTCGCTGTAGTAGCATTAATCGTAGGTATACTCTTTGGATATGCATTCTGTAAGGATGCTTACGAGAAAAAACTTTCACAAGCAAAACAAACTGCTGAGGATATTGTCTCAGACGCTGAAAAGGCCGCTAAGTCCCTTAAAAAGGAAAAACTACTTGAGGCAAAAGATGAAGTTCATCGTTATCGTGAGAAACAAGAAGATGAATTGAAAGAACGTCGTAGAGAAATTCAGAAACAAGAAAATCGTGTTCTGGAAAGACAAGATATTTTGGATAAAAAAGACCAATCGCTTGAAAAGCGTGAGGAAAATATCGAAAATAACGAGAACAATATTTCAGCCAGACAACATAAACTTGATGAAAAAGATAAACAATTGACTGATACTCTTAAAGAACAGCAAGCGGAGCTGGTAAGAGTAAGTAACTTAACTCGGGAACAAGCAAGAAAAATTATTCTTGGCAAGTTGAATAAAGAATTAGTTCATGAACGTGCTGAGATGATTAAAGAAAGTGATGAACAAGCAAAGCAAAAGGCTGAAAAAGACGCTAAAGCTTTGATTGTTGCTGCTATTCAAAGAAGTGCAGCTGATACTGTTTCAGAATCAACTGTTACTACTGTTACATTGCCTAATGAAGATATGAAGGGGAGAATTATTGGTCGAGAGGGTAGAAATATCCGTACCATTGAAGCGCTTACGGGTGTCGATTTGATTATTGATGATACTCCTGAAGCAGTCGCATTAAGTGCATACGATCCGGTCAGACGTGAGATTGCTCGAATGGCCTTGGAAAAACTGATTGAAGATGGCCGTATCCATCCAGCTCGCATTGAAGAGATGGTCGATAAGTCTAGAAAAGAAATGGACGACCATATTCGTGAGACTGGTGAGCAGACTATTTATAGTTTGGGTATCAGTTCAGTAAATCCAGATTTAATTAAAATTATTGGACGTATGCAATATCGTACGAGTTACGGTCAAAATGTTTTGAATCACTCAATAGAGGTAGCTAAATTATCCGCTGTAATGGCTGCTGAATTGGGTGAAGATGTTATGCTAGCAAAACGAGCAGGTTTATTACACGATATCGGTAAAGCTATCGATCGTGAGGTTGATGGATCACACGTAGAAATAGGTGTAGATATCGCAACCAAGTATAAAGAACCAGAAGTAGTTGTTAATACAATTGCTTCACATCATGGGGATGTGGAACCAACATCACTTATTGCAACGATTGTCGCAGCGGCTGATGCTATTTCAGCATCACGTCCTGGAGCTAGATCAGAATCAATGGAAAATTATATCCATAGACTTGAAAAGCTCGAAGAAATCGCTGATAAACATGAAGGTGTTGATCATAGTTATGCAATTCAGGCAGGTCATGAAATTCGCGTTATGGTAAAACCAGAACAGATTTCTGATGACCAAGCCGCAATTTTGGCTCGTGATATGAAAGGTGAGATTGAAGAGAACCTTGAATATCCTGGACATATTAAAGTTACAGTTGTCCGTGAAGTTAGAAAAGTTGAATTAGCAAAATAATTATCAAGGGGTGTGTCTTTAGATACGCTCTTTTTTAATTTCTTTTTGGATTGAGCCTTAGATATTGTATAATTGTTCTATTAATGGAAAGTGAGTTTTTCTAAATATGTCGGGTATGTTTAGTGTAATAGTAAAATTATTTTTAACAATGATAGTATCGGCTGCGATAACTCCCTTTGTAGTTAAGCTAGCTTATATTTTGGGAGCGGTTGATAAACCTAACGCACGTCGTGTAAATATAAAGCCGATGCCTACAATGGGCGGCTTGGCTATCTTTCTTGCATTTAACTTTTCAACGTTTGTCTTATTACGTGAACAGTTCCCAACGCATGAGTTATTCAGTGTTTTTTTGGCTGAATGTATTATCATTTTGACGGGAATCATTGATGATATTCGAGAATTGTCTCCTAAGGCTAAATTGGCCGGTATATTGGCTGCTGCTTTAGTGATATATTTCTTAGCAGGTATTAGGATGAATCAGGTTACCTTACCAATTATTGGATCATTTGAACTTGGTTGGTGGAGTTTACCGATAACAATAATTTGGGTCATTGCGATTACAAATGCAGTTAATTTGATTGATGGATTGGATGGATTGGCGACAGGTGTTTCGATCATTGCGTTGTTCACTATGGGAGTTATGGCCTATTTCTTCCTCAATTTGACTAATGTTTATGTTGCTATTTGGATTTTCGTTTTGGTGGCAGCCCTAGTAGGGTTCTTACCACATAACTTTCATCCAGCTAGTATTTTTCTAGGTGATACAGGATCACTATTTATTGGATTTATGATGGCTGTGTTTTCTCTAAAGGGTTTAAAGAACGTTACTTTTATTACTTTATTGATGCCAGTAGTAATAATGGGTGTTCCAATTACTGATACTGTTTATGCTATTTTAAGACGATTATTGAATAAGAAACCAATCATGCAGGCGGATAAGCATCATTTACATCATCGTTTGATGCAACTTGGTTTGTCACATCGACAAACTGTATTAGTGATTTATGGTTTGTCATTAGTATTTGCCTTTATTTCAATGCTTTATCCACTGTCAACATTATGGGGAAGCGTATTATTGACGATTGGGGTCTTTATTGGTTTGGAGCTATTTATTGAATCAATCGGTTTACTTGGAGACAATCGACAACCGCTCCTCAAAGCTATCCAGAAATTTGTTAAACGATTAGAAAAGAAAGATTAAGCAAGTGCCGTTATAGCGCCTGCTTTTTTTGTCCCTAGAGACAATTCTACAGTTTCCAGAGACCGAATCTATTGAGTTCTACATTTGTGGGATGGTATACATTTATTTAAACCTTTTAAATTATGTTTGAGGAGAGACGAAATGGAATTAAATGAGCAATTGAAGAAATATCGTAAGCAAGAAGGATTAACTCAAAAAGATTTGGCATTGAGATTAAATGTTTCGGATAAAACGATTTCTAGTTGGGAAACAGGAAGAACTTATCCTGATATTTCTTTATTGATAAATTTGAGTTCCATTTTGAAGATTTCCTTAGACGAGTTTTTAAAGGGAGATAGTGAAACTGTGGAAAAAATTGATAAAGATTTAAAATTGAAGAAAGTTTATAAATTGTGGTTGTTTGTCATCTTGTCAGTTTTGGTATTGATTGGTGGGAGTTATGTCTTTTTCTCTAATTATCAATATCAAAATGAATGGATTGACCGTTTTAATCCACTAATGTCTACTAAAATTGGCTATGCGGCAATACCTACGGAGAAGACAGCGATTGAATCCGATTATTCAAATGTCCTGAGGGATTCTAAAACTAAAAAGTATACAAAAGCTTTAGGAATACCTTTCAGAAATATGGTAGTAACAGATGATGCTTGGGGAAATTCTTCATTTTTAACATTTCAGGGTGGTTTGGCACCGAATAATAAACCATTTGCGATGGTCGAACATCGGGGACTCTACGTATCACGGATTAACTTTGTTGATTGGGAATCCATTCCAAACTCAATTCGTAATAATATGTATGAAGATTACGCTGATTATCGAGGTATGTATGAGGAATATCAAGATAGCAAAAAGAATCTTCCAAAGGGAATTAGGGATAATTCGAATATTTTTATAATGCATAATTACAAATATTGAAAAATAAATAAGCCATCCTGATTAAATTTAAAATCAGGATGGCTTATATAGTATGTTAATTAGCTTCAATAGGAACCTGTTTATAAGTTTTTTTTGTTTCCACAATTCTGATTTGATTCTGAAACAAATCTTTGATGTTTTGAACAGCTTTATCGACAGTTTTCAAATCTAAGAATATTTGACATTTAATATCTGCCGCAAATTGTTTATCTTCCAAAATAATTTTTTCATTTTTGGCATAGTTTTCAAATCTATCGAACATATGATAAGGGATAGTTAGTTCAAAGCCCTGTTGAATACGATTCTCAACCAAACCTATTGATTTAACAGCCTCAGCAGTAGTTGATGAATAAGCTCTGATTAACCCACCCGCGCCGAGTTTTATACCGCCAAAGTAACGGGTGACAACAACTGTAACGTTTTGCATTTCCTGTTGTTGTAAAACATTTAGAATTGGTGATCCAGCAGTTCCACTAGGTTCCCCATCATCAGACATTCTCTCAATCAAGACATTTTCCATAACGATAAAGGCTGTGCAATTGTGGGTAGCGCCAGACTCTTGATCCCTTATCTGCTGGATAAAGTCTTTTGCTTCGGCTTCAGAGTTAGTTTGGGCAATATGAGCAATAAATCTCGATTTTTTGATTTCCTTTTCATAACTCCCCGACTGAGCAATAGTTTTATAATTTTTCAAAAACATTCTCCTTTGCGTAATTTTTAGTATGACAAATATAAATGAGTATTTAGGTGGACGTATTTTTAATATTACTGAGTTAGATACAATGGTTTTAAATGAATTACAGAATTGTGGTTCGAAAATCTTTGAGGCCACGTTTAAGAAAAATGATAAACTATTTTGTCGACGTTGCCTAATGGAACTACCTAAGTTACCGATTAAATTGCAATACTGTCGGCAATGTATCAACTTAGGAAAAATCCAGTCAACGGATAAACTATTAATTTCCTCGACAAACGTCAAATATCCCATTCAGAACAATTATTTGTATTGGAATGGTCAATTGACCTCTAATCAGAAGAGAGGTGTTAGAGAGCTTATAAAGGCCTTTGAGAACAAGCAGGACCATTTAATTTGGGCTGTAACTGGAGCTGGTAAAACCGAAATGATTTTTCCTTTGATTGAACAAGTCTTGCAAAAAGGTAGGCGAATAGCAATTTGTTCACCAAGGGTAGATGTTTGTATTGAATTATTTCCTAGAATACAAAAGGTATTTCCTAACACGACGTTAGGATTATTCCATGGGAAGAGTGACGAAAAATATCATTTGACTCAGATAATGTTATCAACAGTCCATCAATTAGTGCGATTTGAAGATGCATTCGATGTTTTAGTAATTGATGAGGTTGATTCATATCCGTTAGCTGGTAATAGGATGCTACACAAAGCAATCAAGAAAGCTAAGAAAAAGTCAGGTATGATCGTCTATTTATCGGCAACGCCTCCAAAAGAATTATTGATGAGGGTTAATAAGGGACAAATATCTATTACTAGACTATATCAAAGATTTCATGGACATCCGCTGCCAGAGCCTTATTGCCATTTACTTTTTAGAAAAATTGAACTATGGGGAATAAACCCTATTCTAAAAATACATCTCGATAAATTAATTAAAAATAATCAGCGCTTTATGTTATTTTTTCCACAAATTCCAATGATGAAATCATTTGCTAAAAAATTAAAGAAGGTATATCCCTCATTGACTTTTGTTGACGTTAGTTCTAAAGATGAATTGAGATTAGAAAAGGTTCAACAATTTCGTGAGAAGAATGTCCAGGCAATATTAACGACGACTATTTTGGAACGTGGTGTTACTTTTAAAAAAATAACAGTGATAGTTTTAGAGGCACAGGCAAAGGAATTCTCTAAAACAGCATTAATTCAGATAGCGGGTAGGGCTGGTAGAGGGAAAGATTCCTTTGATGATGAAGTACATTTTTATTATCGTTATTATAATCAACAAATCCGTAAAGCTTGTTGGGAGATCAACTATCTAAATCGGCAGGCTAAAAGATGAAATGTTTAAACTGTGGTAATTCAATAACAAATAATTTAAAAATAAAAGAGATATTTTTATTTAAAAAAATTATTCCGGATTATATATGTCAATTATGTCGTAGTCAGTTGATACCATTGAAAAATAAAAACAATTGTTTAAGGTGTTATAAGCCAAATGTTTCTGGTATTTGCTCAGATTGTCAAATTTGGGAGCAGAAGTATCAAATAATTAATTGCCATCAAGCTTTGTTTGAGTATAATCAGTTCATACACAGCTACTTCAAGCTGTATAAACGATATGGGGATGTCTTGTTAGCTAAGTTATTTTTTAAAGACATAATGAGCTGGTCTAAACAAAATCAATTTGATGTGGTTACTTATATTCCATCTAGTCAAAGCCATCAACGGCTTCGAGGATTCGATCCGGTCCTTGAATTGTATAAAGATATCTTCGATTTACAATTACTTTTGGTGAAAGTAGATGCCGATAAGCCTCAGGCACAAAAAGATCGTCAGGAGCGATTACAAACTCCACAAACATTTTCGGCGTTGCCAGAAATTAATAGGTTGTCAAAAAATCAGAGTATTTTGATTTTGGATGATATTTATACAACGGGAAGAACTTTGATGTATGCTCATGATATATTTTGGGAGTCAGGATTTAAAAATATTTCAACGTTTTCATTATCTAGCTGATGGAAACGTTGTCATATTGGCCTGAGAATATTATAATTGCATTAAAGAGATGTAAGAACACTCTTTAATTTCCTATCGTCGGAAGGAGAGATTATTATGTTAACTATTAATGTACGTGGTGAAAATATCGAAGTAACTTCATCAATTCGCGAATATGTCGAAAAAAGAATTTCTAAAATGGAGAAATACTTTAGCGATGAAAGTAATCCAATTGCTCATGTAAACTTGAAAACATACCCTTCAAAAGGTACAAAGGTTGAAGTAACAATTCCATTGCCATATATTACATTGAGGGCTGAAGAGTTAAATGATGACTTGTATGCCGGAATTGATCTTGTTGTTGATAAACTTGAAAGACAGGTCAAGAAATTCAAGACTCGTGTAAATCGTAAGAGTCGTGAAGGTGGCAGTCTAAAGGATATTCCTTTGGATGATGTAACATCTGAGGATACAGATGATGATAAATCAGAAATTGTTAGAACAAAGCGTCTATCATTAAAACCAATGGATGCTGAAGAAGCAGTTCTACAAATGGAAATGTTAGGTCATGAGTTCTTTATCTTTGAAGATTCAGAAACTAATGGGGCCAGCATCGTATACAAACGTAATGATGGTAAGTATGGTTTGATTGAAACAAACGAATAAAAATAATTTTAAAGCTGAGACATTTAGTGTCTCAGCTTTTTTGTGCTCTAAAATTACAAATTGTAAAGCATTCTTAACACAAAGTTTAGAGAAATGGTGTATCATTGTAACTCTGAAAGTCTGTTTAATTGATATTAAGTTTAAAAGTTTAAAAAAAAATGCTACTATTAAGAGTATGTTTATAACACTTAGGAGAGATATATTAATATGGCAAATCCACTAAGAAAATGGGTCGAAAGCGACAAAAGAGAAGTCAAACGTATGGGCAAGATTGCCGATAAGATTGAAAGTTACGCTGATGCTTACAGCAAACTTTCTGACGAAGAACTTCAAGCTAAGACTCCTGAATTTAAAGAGAGACTAGCAAAGGGTGAAACATTAGATGATATTTTACCTGAAGCATTTGCTACAGCTCGTGAAGGTGCTAAAAGAGTCCTTGGACTTTATCCATTTAGAGTGCAATTGATTGGTGGTATTACTTTACATGAAGGTAATATTGCTGAAATGAAAACTGGTGAAGGTAAAACTTTAACCGCTACATTACCTGTTTATTTGAATGCTTTGGCTGGCAAGGGTGTTCATGTTGTTACAGTTAATGAATATTTGTCTGGTCGTGATGCTAAACAAATGGGTGAGCTATACAATTGGTTAGGATTGAGTGTTGGTTTAAATATCAACAGTATGGATTCTGAAGAAAAACGTGCAGCTTATAATTGTGACATTACTTATTCAACTAATAGTGAATTAGGATTCGATTATTTGCGTGATAACATGGTTGTTTATAAAGAACAAATGGTACAGCGTCCGTTACACTATGCGATTGTTGATGAGGTCGATTCAATTTTGATTGATGAGGCTAGAACTCCTTTGATCATTTCAGGTGCTGCCGAAAAATCAACTGCAATGTATGTTCGTGCAGATCGTTTTGCCAAAACACTTGAAAAGGATGATTACAAGATTGATTGGCCAACTAAGTCAATTAGTTTAACTGAAACAGGTATTAGAAAAGCTGAAGATTACTTTGGCTTAGATAACCTTTACGATATTGATAATACTGTTTTAAACCACCATTTGGATCAAGCTTTGCGTGCTAACTACATCATGAGTTTAAATATTGATTATGTTGTACAAGAAGGCGAAGTTAAGATTGTCGATCAATTTACTGGTCGTGTTATGGATGGTCGTCGTTATTCCGATGGATTGCACCAAGCTATTGAAGCTAAAGAGGGTGTAGAAATTCAGGATGAAACTAAGACCATGGCTAATATCACGTACCAAAACTTCTTCCGTATGTATGACAAGTTATCAGGTATGACTGGTACAGCTAAGACCGAAGCTGAAGAATTTAGAGAAATTTACAACATGGAAGTTATTTCAATTCCTACAAATAAGCCAGTTATTCGTGAAGATAAAGAAGATGTTCTTTATCCAACGTTAAAGAGTAAGTTTGCGGCAGTTGTTAAGGATATTAAAGAACGTCATGCTAAGGGCCAACCATTATTGGTTGGTACAGTTGCTGTTGAATCTTCTGAATACCTATCTAAACTATTAGATCAAGAAGGTATTCCTCATGCTGTTCTTAATGCTAAGAACCATGCTAAAGAAGCTGAAATTGTTATGAATGCTGGTCAACGTGGTGCCGTAACTATTGCTACTAACATGGCTGGTCGTGGTACCGATATTAAACTTGGACCTGGTGTTACAGATCTTGGTGGTTTATGTGTTCTAGGTACAGAACGTCATGAATCACGTCGTATTGATAATCAGCTTCGTGGACGTTCAGGACGTCAAGGTGATCCAGGTGTGACACAATTTTACATGTCACTGGAAGATGACTTGATGAAACGTTTTGGTTCAGAACGTATCAAACGTGTTCTTAAAGCCTTGAAGATTGAAGATGATGATGCTGTCATTCAAAGTCGTATGATGACGAGACAAGTTGAGTCAGCTCAAAAACGTGTAGAAGGTAATAACTATGATACACGTAAGAACACTCTTCAATATGATGATGTTATGCGTGAACAACGTGAGGTTATTTATAAGGAACGAATGGAAGTCATCAATGAAGACAAGGACTTAGATCGTGTCTTGCTTCCAATGATGGAACGTACTATCAAAGCACAAGTTGATGTACATACACAAGGTAAACAAGAAGATTGGGAACTAGAAGCAATTGCTGATTTTGCTAAGGCTGCCTTAGTTGGCGATAAGGAAATGAGTGTAGTTGATTTACAACTGAAAACTCAGGATGAGATCGTCAAATACTTGATGGACTTTGTTCATAATAACTATGAAGAAAAGAAACAACAGCTTGGCGATCCTTCACAAATGCTAGAATTTGAAAAAGTTGTTATACTTAGAGTTGTTGATGAACATTGGACTGATCATATCGATGCTATGGATCAACTACGCCAATCAATTGGACTACGTGGTTATGGTCAATTGAATCCTTTGGTTGAGTATCAAGAAGAAGGATATCGTATGTTTGAAGAAATGGTTTCTGATATTGAGTATGATGTTACAAGACTATTCATGAAGGCCGAAATCAGACAAAATATGGAAAGATAAAAGCGGGCCTATGGCCTGCTTTTTTTATAAGGGTGATTTTATGGAATTTGGAGAAATTAAAAATAATATTTCTGAAATGGAAGACAAAATAAAGCAGTTCAGGGGGTCTCTTTGACTTAGAAGGTCTTGAAGAAAATATTGCTGAAAATGAAAGTAGAATGACCGAGAATGGTTTTTGGGATAATCATGAGAAGGCTCAAAAGCTAATTGATGAGACGAATGATTTAAAGGATAAATATGATAATTTCAAATCATTGAGTGAAGGTTTGGAGAATTTACAAGTTCTAGTTGAGCTTTATCAAGAAGATCCTGAAGAAGAATTGATGCAGCAAATGGAAGATGATTCAGCCAAATTAGCCGATAAGTTACGTTCATATGAGTTGATGATGTTATTGTCGGAACCTTACGATTCTAACAATGCTATTTTGGAAATTCATCCAGGCGCTGGAGGTACTGAATCGCAAGATTGGGGTTCAATGTTGCTAAGAATGTACCAAAGATGGGCTGACCAACATGGATTTTCGGTTGAGATAGAAGATTATCAACCTGGAGATGAGGCCGGAATTAAGAGTGTATCAATAATGATAACTGGAAAAAACGCATATGGTTTATTGCGATCGGAGCGTGGAGTTCATCGTTTAGTTAGGATTTCGCCATTTGATTCGGCAGGCCGTAGACATACATCGTTTGCATCAATTGATGTTATGCCCGAACTTGATGACAGTATCAATGTGGAAATTAACGATGATGATTTGAGAGTTGATGTCTTCCGTTCATCTGGGGCGGGTGGACAACATATTAATAAGACATCTTCAGCAGTAAGAATTACTCACTTACCTACAGGAATCGTCGTTAGTTCTCAAGCCCAAAGATCACAATTACAAAATCGTGAAACGGCTATGAATATGTTGAAGGCTAAACTCTTCCAGCGTGAACAGGAAGAACAAGCCAAAAAGCATGCTGAAATTCAAGGTGAACAATTGGATATTGGTTGGGGATCTCAGATTCGTTCGTATGTTTTTCATCCATATACAATGGTCAAAGATCATCGATCAAACTATTCAACTAGCAATGGTCAAGCCGTTATGGATGGCGATTTAGATCCATTTATTTATGCTTATCTTCAATGGAAATTGCAAGGAGCCAAATAATGAAGAAAAAAATCTTAGTTGTCGATGATGAACCCTCAATTTTAGAATTGATCGAATATAATTTGGAAAGCAATGATTATCAGGTCTTTACCGCTACTGATGGTCAGATGGCTTTTGAAAAAGTCAGCAGAAATGAATTCGATTTAATGCTTTTGGATCAGATGTTACCTAAACTTAGTGGTCTGGAAGTATTGAAAAAGATGCGTATGTCAGGTAATTTGACTCCCGTTATATTTTTAACTGCGGTTGATTCTGAGGATAATAAGATTGAAGGCCTAATCAGTGGAGCTGACGATTATGTCACTAAACCCTTTAGTATTAAGGAGTTGTTAGCTAGAATTGAAGTGGTTCTGAGAAGAACAACACATCAGGGTAATGAAAAAAGCTTTCAACTAAATACCGATGTAAAGGGTTTGGTAATTGATGGTCAGGAAATTAGTTTGACTAAAAAAGAGTATGAGTTATTAGAATTCTTAATCAGGAATAAGGGAATCGTTGTTTCAAGAGAACAGATTTTTGATAATGTTTGGGGAATAAATTCTAATTCCCAAATGCGAATGGTTGATATTCAAATCAGTCATCTCCGTGATAAAATTGAACAGGATACTAAGAACCCACAATTAATAAAAACCGTACACGGATTCGGTTACATCTTAGAGGTATAACAATGAAAAGAAGAATAGGTCCAATAGTTGCTATTTTGATTTCTATAGCTATCTTTCTTATTTTGGTAACATTCTCCGATAGTATTTTGGAAAACTCTCAGAATACTATGTTTACTGAAGAAACGGTTTCTTATCAGGAATTGAAAAAGAACCATAAACCAGCCGATGCGGCTAGAATTGCTGGCTTGGATTATATAGACAGCACTAAAGAGAATACATCTAAAGAAAAAAATGCTTATGATTTATATCATAATGGGCGTATTGCCCCTGGGAAAAATTATGTTACTAACACGACTTTTTCAACTAGAACGATGTATTTTATGTCAGGTTCAAGCCGTTATTTGGTAGCCAAAAGGTATAATCGTTTTTGGAATCAAAGTCCAATGACTTTTGTTATTGTGGCATTGATGTATTTCTTAATTACTGATTCGGTCATCTTGTTTTACTATCGAAAACGTCAGCAATTGAGTAAGGACATTAAAAGTGTTACTGAAAACTTACGACGAGTTCGGAAAAATAAAGAAATGGCTTCTTTGATTCTTGCACCAGATGACGAATTATATGGACTTGTGGAACAAACTAACAAAATTAGTATGGATATTAATGATTTAAGGGATGATGTTAGGTTACGTGAGAGACGCTTTAAAGGGTTAATAGGTCATTTGCCTATAGGTGTTATGCTATTAAACTCTCAGGGAGATGTTTTATTACATAATCAGGCAATGGCTAGTTTGTTGGATGTAAATATTTCCAATAATATTCATCCTTTCATTGAAGACGTCAAAACATATAGTTTAAGTCAAATGATTGAACATACATTGAGGAAGAATAAAAATCATCATCGCCAAATTCAATTGGTTGGTAATTCGCAAAAATATGTTGATGCTAGCATTATTCGTCTGATTCATTCACGTGAAGATTTTGACCAACAAGTTTTAGTTATATTATATGATTTGACGGAAAGTCGTCAGATTGAGCGAATGCAAGTTGATTTTGTAAACAATGTCAGTCATGAATTGAAGACGCCGGTTACATCAATTGAAGGATTTTCTGAGACCTTATTGAATGGTGCCAAAGATGATCCTAAGAAGTTGGATCATTTCCTAGAAATAATTCATAGTGAAAGTGTTCGTTTATCAGAATTGATTCAAGATATTTTATCTTTATCTAAAGTAAAACGTGATGTTAATAAGACTGATGTAATTAATTTAAAAGATGATATAAAAAAGATTCTTGATCGTCAGTCATTGCTAGTTAAGAAACATGATATAACCGTTAAACAAGAGTATTTTGGTAACCCAGAAGTAACAGCCAATAAAGAAAAAATCAATTTGATTTTTCGTAACTTAATTAAGAATGCTATTTCATATAATAAGGAACATGGGGAAATTAATATTGAAGTCCACCATGATGAAATTGAGAATCGAATTAAATTTATAATTAAGGATAGTGGTATCGGTATTTCGGAAGCAGATCAGGCCCGTATTTTTGAAAGATTCTATCGAGTAGATCGTTCTAGAAGTTTTGAGACTGGTGGAACTGGTCTTGGATTGGCTATAGTTAAGGAAACTCTAGACACGTTGGATGGTGATATTAGGATAGAATCACATCCAGGGTTAGGAACGACTTTTACAGTTGACATACCATTATAAAAAAATTACCGCAACTAAATAATTAATTTAGTTGTGGCCTTTTTTTTATACAAAAAATATACATTGTTGTAATATCCTAGTTGGATAGAGGTGAGAACATTGAAAAAAAGACTTGTCGCATTATTTGCAATTATGATTCCTACTATTTTAGTTTTGAGCGGTTGCAAAGGCAGCGGAAGCCAAGAAACTATTACAGCAGTTGGTTCCTCAGCTGCTCAACCACTAGTGGAACTTGCCGGGGAAGAGTTTACTAAAGACAATCCTAACGAGTATGTTAATGTTCAAGGCGGTGGAACTGGTACAGGACTCAGCCAGATTCAGCAAGGGGCGGTTAATATTGGAAATTCTGATCTTTATGCGGAACAGAAAAAAGATATTGATGCTAAAAAACTTGTGGATCATCGAATAGCTGCAGTTGGAATGATTCCCGTTGTTAATAAGGATGTTAAGGTAAAATCCCTAACAATAAAGCAATTGAGACAAATTTTTTCAGGTCAAATAACTAATTGGAAACAAGTTGGAGGACAAAATCTAGCCATAACGATTATTAATCGTGCCGATGGGAGTGGAACTCGTGCTTCTTTTGAGAGCGATGTTATGAATGGAACTCCGTTTGTACGCTCTCAAGAACAAGATTCCAGTGGAATGGTTAGACAAATTGTCTATAATACAGCTGGATCAATTAGTTATTTAGCTATGCCTTATTTAAATGATACTGTTAAAACAGTTAACGTTGATGGGGTAGAACCAACGATTGAGAATATCCAAAATAATAAGTGGAAGATATGGTCATACGAACACTTGTATACTAATGGGAAACCCACAGGTATGACTAAGGATTTTCTTGATTTTATCATGACTGATAAAATTCAACGTGAGGTCGTTAGGAAGATGAATTATGTTCCTATAAATGAAATGAAGTATCAAAAAGATTATAAGGGCAATGTTACGCCCGTTACTAAGGGGGTAAAATAATTGAAAGATCCTATTAGAGAAAGTTTAACTAAAAAATCTGTCTCTGCTAAACGTGAGACCCGCGGTAAGATTATTTCTTTCAGTTTTACTGCCATTATTGTATTACTAGTTGTAACTATTATTGGTTTTATCGCATCACGTGGTCTGATTATTTTTATTAAAGATGGAGTAAATCCAATTGATTTTTTAACACATTCAATTTGGTCGCCAAATAAACTAGACAGTGCGGGACATCCAATTGTTGGGGCTGCACCGATGATCATAGGTTCATTTTCGGTTACCCTGATAGCAGCTTTGATTGGAACTCCATTTGCAATTGCCGCGGCTATTTTTATGACAGAAATATCACCCAAATGGGGACGAAAAGTTTTGCAACCAGTTATTGAACTATTAGTTGGTATCCCTTCAGTAGTTTATGGATTTATTGGTTTAACAATAGTTGTTCCCGTTGTAAGAAAGATAGCTGGTGGTAGTGGATTTGGTATTTTGGCTGGATCGTTTGTTTTATTTGTTATGATTTTGCCAACGATTACATCCATGTCTGTTGATGCCTTAAAAGCCGTCCCCAGATATTATCGTGAGGCTTCCTTGGCTTTAGGCGCTACTAGATGGCAAACAATTTATAAGGTTGTTTTGAGAGCAGCCACACCGGGATTATTGACAGCGGTGGTGTTTGGGATGGCCAGAGCTTTTGGTGAAGCATTGGCCGTTCAAATGGTTATTGGTAATGCAATGCTATTGCCACAAAACTTAGTATCACCATCATCAACTTTGACTAGTGTTCTAACAATGAATATGGGAAATACAATTATGGGATCGACTGCAAATAATGCGCTTTGGTCACTAGCATTATTACTATTGTTAATGTCACTCTTATTCAACTTTGTAATAAGAAAGATTGCTAAGCGAGGTGAGTTCTAGTGTTTAATGAGAAAACTAAGGACAAGATCGCAACAGGAGTTATTTATGTAATGTCTGGTATCATTGTCCTCATCCTTGCCGGGCTATTGATCTATATCTTGGGTAATGGTCTACGTTATGTTAATTGGCATTTTTTAACATCAGGCTCAAAGGCCTTTCAAGCCGGTAGTGGTGTGGGAATTCAATTATTTAATTCCTTTTTCCTATTGATATTATCAATGTTGATTTCAATTCCAATTTCCATTTGTGCTGGAATTTATTTATCCGAATATGCTGGTAAAAATAGATTCGTCGAGTTAATCAGAGTTTCAATCGAAGTTTTAAGTTCATTACCTTCAATTGTAGTAGGGTTATTCGGTTTTTTGATTTTTGTTATCAGTTTCAAATTTGGCTTTTCCATTCTTTCAGGTGCATTGACTTTGACGGTTTTCAATCTACCAATTTTGACCAGGAATGTTGAAGATTCATTAAGATCAGTTTCTCAATCTCAACGTGAAGCAGGTTTGGCATTGGGACTTTCAAAATGGGAAACGGTTATCCATGTTATTATTCCAGATGGTCTACCAGGAATTATCACTGGTATGATTATTGGTGCCGGTAGAGTCTTTGGTGAAGCTGCTGCTTTGATTTATACAGCTGGTCAAAGTGCACCGCCACTTGATTTTACTAATTTTAATATTTTTAGTATCACTAGTCCTTTGAATTTAATGCGTCCAGCAGAAACTTTAGCGGTTCATATTTGGAAGGTTAATTCTGAGGGATTGATTCCTGATGCGGTTCAAGTTTCCGCAGGTGCTTCAGCCGTATTGATTATTGCAGTGTTGATCTTCAATCTTCTTGCAAGATATATAGGAAACTTAGTTTATAAAAAGATGACGGGTGAGTAACATATGGATGAACAAAATGATCAACAATACATCCTTCATTTAGATGAGGATGAACATGAGATTGCCATGGAAACTAAAGACTTACAAGTTTTCTATGGTGAGAAAGAAGCGATGCACAAAGCTTCATTACAATTCGAGCGTTATAAGATCACCTCGTTAATTGGAGCTTCTGGATCAGGTAAGTCAACTTATTTACGATCTTTGAATCGAATGAACGATAATGTTCCAGGAGCCACGGTTAAGGGTCAAATCATGTACCGCGGTTTGGATATCAACAAAAATAATGTTGATATTTATGAGGTTAGGCAACATATAGGTATGGTTTTTCAAAGGCCTAACCCATTTTCAAAATCAATTTATGAAAATATTACTTTTGCTTTGAAGCGTCATGGATTACATGATAAAAAGAAATTAGATGAAATAGTTGAGACAACTCTGAAACAGGCTTCTCTTTGGGACCAAGTTAAAGATGATCTTAACAAAAGTGCTTTGGCGCTATCTGGGGGTCAACAACAAAGACTTTGTATTGCACGGGCAATTGCTATGAAACCTGATATTTTGTTAATGGATGAACCAGCAAGTGCCCTAGATCCAATATCAACGTCGAATGTTGAAGAAACAATGTTGAGCTTGAAAGACAAATTTACAATTATTATTGTTACGCACAACATGCAACAAGCAGCTAGAATCAGTGATTACACGGCATTTTTCCATATGGGACATGCTGTCGAATTTAATGAAACTAGAAAGATCTTTACTCGTCCTAAAATTAAAACGACTGAAGATTATGTTTCTGGACACTTTGGATAGGAGCGCTCGACTTGACAGAAAAAATTTTAACATCTTCCGATGTACATTTATTTTATGGAAAAAAAGAAGCTTTAAAAGGCATCAATTTAGATTTTAACAAAAATGAAATTACGGCTTTAATTGGACCATCAGGCTGTGGAAAATCTACTTATCTTCGGTGCTTAAACCGAATGAATGATTTAATTCCTGATGTAACGATAACTGGAACAATATCTCTTAATGGTCAAAATATTTACGCACCTAGTGTTGATACCGTTGAGCTTAGAAAACAAGTTGGTATGGTTTTTCAACAACCAAACCCATTTCCGTTTTCAATTTATGATAATGTAGTATATGGGTTAAGATTAGCTGGTGTAAAAGATAAGACAGTACTTGACGAAGCTGTTGAAACGAGTTTACAAAATGCGGCGGTTTGGGATGATGTCAAGGATAAATTACATCAAAGTGCTTTATCACTTTCTGGTGGTCAACAGCAGCGGGTATGTATTGCTAGAGTTTTAGCGGTGAAACCTGATATTATTTTATTAGACGAACCTACATCAGCATTGGATCCAATTTCATCAGCCAAGGTTGAGAATACAATGCTGGCATTGCGTGAAGATTACACGATTATTACTGTTACTCACAATATGCAACAGGCGTCTAGAATATCTGATAAAACAGCATTCTTCCTAAATGGAGAATTGATTGAGGCAGATAATACTAAAAATATTTTCTTAAATCCCAAAGAAAAACAAACAGAAGATTATATTTCTGGAAAATTCGGTTAGAGGAGAAAAAAGATGCGTACTACATTTGAAGAACAATTAAATAGTTTACATTTACGGTTCTCAGAAATGGGTATGATGGCAAGTGAGGCCATTATGAAGTCGGTTAAGGCTTATGTTGATCATGATAAGTCTCTAGCTAACGAGGTTATTAGTAATGATCATTACATTAACAAACGTGAAATGGATCTAGAAAAAGAATCATTTGAAATGATTGCTTTACAACAACCTGTTACCTCAGATCTCAGAATGATAGTGACCGTTTTGAAGGCCAGTTCTGATCTTGAAAGAATGGGTGATCATGCAGCCAGTATCGCTCAGGAAACAATTCGGGTTAAAGGTGAAACAAGAAGTCCTGAAATTGAAAAATTGATTGCTGAAATGGGTGATAAAGGAACAAGTATTGTTGAAGATGCTCTTGAGGCATATTTAAAGCGTGATAGTAAGATGGCCGAAGAGGTTGCACGTCGGGATATGGATATTCATATTGAAAGTAATAAAATAAATGAGTTATCCATCAAAGCAATGCAAGAAGACGGTGAGTATGTATTAAGTGGATCATCATATATGCTTGTTGCCAGCTATTTGGAACGTGTCGGTGATTATGCAACTAATATTTGTGAATGGGTAGTTTACTTGAATACCGGTCATGTGGTAGAACTAGATGGAAAGCATATCACAAGTGATGAAGATATGGATGAAAATTGATATTTTTTTGAATATAGAGTATATTTTCAGAACAAGTTGAGGTGAAGCTATATGAGACATAGAATCACGAGATCTAGTACAAATCGGGTGCTTGCAGGTGTTTGTGGAGGATTAGGTGAGTACTTTGGGGTTGACTCAACTTGGATTCGCCTAGCCTTTATCTTTTTAACGCCGTTGACTAATTTCTTAACAATTTTGGTTTATATTATTTGTGTCTTTTCTTTCCCTGAAAAGCGTAATATTCAAGAGACCGATTTTAGAAAGAAACGTCTTCCTAAGGCATCAAAAAAATATTATTGATTCAAATTTGAATTAAATGAGGTATAAAATGAAGTTATTAATCAGACTGGTTGTACAAACGCTGTTGTTTCTAGCAATAGCACGGGTATTACCAGGTATGTTTCAAATTGATAGTTTAGGAACAGCGGTTCTAGCTAGTTTTGTGCTAGTAATCCTCAATTGGACAATCAAGCCACTGTTGCATATCATTTCTTTACCCATTACATTTATTACTTTTGGACTGTTTTCGTTTGTAATAAATGCGATAACCTTGGAATTAACTTCTGTTTTAGTAGGATCTTCAACTTTTCACTTTAATGGTTTTGGTTCAGCACTAGTTGTAGCAGTCATTTTAGCGATTTGTAATTCTATTATTAACAGCTATACCATGGATAATTTTCAAAGACGCGTTTAGAACGCGTTTTTTTTGTATTTTTAATGATAAAATTATTATAAAACTAGAATTAGTGAGGATCGGTTATGACAAATTTTGTTACTGTTTCTGAAATGGTTAAAGATAATGAACTAAAGGTTTATAACGGTGAAGATATACTGTCAGAAAAGAAGATTACGACAAGTGATATCTCCCGTCCAGGAATCGAATTGACAGGTTATTTTGATTATTATCCAAGTGAACGTATTCAATTATTTGGACAAACAGAGTCGGCCTATTCACGGTCAATGACATCCAATAATCGTTACAAGGTAATGTTGGAGTTGTGTCGTGAGGATACTCCAGCTCTATTGATTTCTAGAAATATTCAACCTAGCAAGGAACTTTTAAAGGCAGCAAGTGAACACAATGTTCCTGTGATTGGTTCAGAATTACCTACTACCCGTCTTTCAAGTATGATTACTGAATATTTGGATGAAAAATTGGCGCCTAGGGAATCGATCCATGGGGTTTTAGTTGATGTTTATGGAATTGGAATTCTTTTAACAGGTCACTCTGGAATTGGTAAGAGTGAAACTGCTTTAGAATTGGTCAAACGAGGACATCGTTTAATTGCAGATGATCGCGTTGACGTCTATCAACGCGATGAGAAAACCATTGTCGGTGAAGCACCCAAGATTCTTAATCATTTGCTAGAAATTCGTGGGATTGGTATTATCGATGTCATGAACCTCTTTGGTGCTGGAGCAGTTCGTTCTCAAAGTGAAATTCAATTGATCATCAACCTTGAAAATTGGTCGGCTGATAAAAATTATGATCGAATTGGAACCTTGGAAGATAAGAGAACGTTCTTTGATGTGGATGTTCCACAAATTACTGTTCCGGTTAAGGTTGGTCGTAATATTTCAATTATTATCGAAGTTGCTGCGATGAACTATCGTGCTAAGAAGATGGGTTATGATGCAACTAAAAAGTTTGAAGATAATTTGGGATTATTAATCAAAGAGAATGAAAATAAAGCAAAGAATGATGGGGAAAGTAAGTAATGATTTTTAGCCTATTAGCATTAAATCCAATTGCATTTGATCTGGGAGGATTACAAATTCATTGGTATGGTATCATCATTGCTTTAGGAGCTTTAGTCGGTGTCGTTATGGCAATGCGTGAGGCCAAGAGGCGTCACTTGGACCCAGATAATATTTTGGATTTGGTTTTATACGGCGTTCCAATTGCTTTGGTTGGTGCAAGATTGTACTATGTAATATTTGAATTACCATTTTATTTAGCTAATCCCAGTGAGATCATTAAAATTTGGCATGGTGGTATCGCTATTTATGGTGGTCTGATTGCGGCCTTTATTGTGTTATTAGTTTTATGCAAGAAAAGAAGTATTTCCCCATGGCTGATGTTAGATATTGCTGCACCATCAGTTCTATTAGGCCAAATTGTTGGGCGTTGGGGAAATTTTATGAATCAAGAGGCTTTTGGTGGTAAAACGACTTTGAGCTTCTTACAATCTTTGCATTTACCACATTTCATTATTGAACAGATGTATATCAACGGAGCTTATCGTCAGCCAACCTTTTTGTATGAATCAGTTGGTAATTTAATTGGCTTGATTTTAATATTAGTTTTGCGAAATAGAAAGCATCTCTTTAAACGTGGAGAGATTTTCTTATCTTATCTAATCTGGTATCCGGCCGTTAGATTCTTCGTTGAAGGTATGAGAACCGATAGTTTATATATTTTACCTGGTGTTAGAGTTTCTCAAGTTCTTTCTTTGATATTGTTTGCCGTCGCAATTTGTCTATTTGTTTATCGTCGAAGGAAACAAAATGAACCTTGGTATAATGAGTTGTGAGCAATTTAATTGCTAAGAAAAAAATAAATGGTAATATTTGTTGAGTAATAGGAGGTAATCGACGATGAAAACATACGATGTAGTAGTTATTGGAGCAGGTCCTGGTGGTTTGACAGCTGCCCTTTATGCTTCACGAGCTAATCTATCAGTAATGATTCTTGACCGTGGTATTTATGGTGGTCAAATGAATAATACTGCCGCAATTGAAAATTATCCTGGTTTTGATTCAATTTTAGGACCAGATTTGAGTGAAAAGATGTATAAATCATCTACTCAATTTGGGGCTGATTTTGGTTATGGTGCAGTTGAGTCCGTTGAGGATAAAGGAAATGTTAAAATCATCCATACTGATGATGGAGACTATGAAACAAAGGCTTTAGTCATTGCCACGGGTTCACAATATAAAAAGATTGGGGTACCTGGCGAGGAAGAATTATCAGGCCGAGGTGTTTCTTACTGTGCCGTTTGTGATGGTGCATTCTTTAAGGGACAAGACGTTGCTGTCGTTGGTGGTGGTGATTCTGCTGTTGAAGAAGGTATTTATTTAACACAATTAGCCAAATCTGTAACAATTATTCACCGTCGTGATCAATTACGTGCTCAAGCGATTTTACAAGATCGTGCATTTAAGAATGATAAAATCAAATTTGTCTGGAATGCTGATGTCAAGGAAATCACTAGTGAGGATGACAAAGTATCCGGCGTTAAATATATTGATAAGAAAACTGGTGAAGAGCACGTTGTTCCTGCAAAGGGTGCCTTTATCTATGTTGGTATTGATCCAATGACGACTCCTTTCAAGGGTCTAGGAATTCTTGATGAAAACGGCTGGATCGATACTAATGAACATATGGAAACTAAAATCCCTGGTATCTTTGCTGTTGGTGACGTTAGAAAGAAAGATCTACGTCAGATTGCAACGGCCGTTGGTGAAGGCGGTATTGCTGGACAACAAGCTTATAATTATATTCAAGAAATTGCTGATGATAAAGTTTCTACTAAGTAATTAAGAAAATAGCTAGGCCTATTGGTCTAGCTGTTTTTTTATACAATTATATAAAAAGTATAATGGCAAATCAGGGATCATCAACTCATATACATAGCGTCTAGTCTATTGGTATATTTCCAAATTGGAATTGGCCGATTTATCAATATTTGTTTACATATTGAAAATAAATTTTTTTAAAATTGAACACATTGCAAATATGTTTAAACATATAATGATATTAATCAAAAAAGACTGGAAGTGATTCTTATGCGTGAAGTAGTAGATAAAAACCTTCATAATCTAATGCATGAGTCAGGCTTTAATATTTCAAAAAATTTAAAAGATCTTAGAAGAGAAAAAAATGTAACTCAAAAGGAAGTCGCTCAGCATTTAAATATCGATGTAACAACTTTATCTCATTATGAAACTGGTATTCGTATGCCTGACATTGATACCCTGATCTCGTTGGCCAAATATTACGAAACGGATATTGATAGAATCATTAGTAGTGACAACTAATTTGTTAATTTGGACATAATTTTAAGGCGATTTTAAATTTTTATTGTTAAAGTTATGTAAATCAAATTTTAATAGTACTCTATGATTGCTATAATGATTGTAAGTACTTACAAATTAGGAGGACAAATTTAATGTCTTGGCAAGATAATATGCAACAATGGCTCGATTATAAAAATTTAGATCCAGATATGAAAGAACAACTGGACGAAATTAAAAAGGATGATAAAGTAGCTGAAGAAGCATTTTATGAACCTATGGAATTTGGTACAGCTGGTATGCGTGGCTTGATTGGACCTGGTATTAATAGAATGAATATTTACACCGTTCGTCAAGCAACTGAAGGTTTAGCCGCATTTATGGATACTTTAGATGAAAAAGTTAAATCGCAAGGTGTAGCAATTAGTTATGATTCTCGCTATTACTCACAAGATTTTGCTTATGAATCAGCTAAAGTACTTGGTGCACATAACATTCACAGTTTTGTATTTGACAGTTTGAGACCTACTCCAGAATTATCTTTTGCTGTAAGAAATCTGCATACTTATGCAGGTATAATGATCACAGCTAGCCACAATCCTAAACAATACAATGGTTTTAAAATTTATGGACCTGATGGTGGTCAAATGCCACCTACTGAATCAGATAATATTACTAGCTTTGCTCGTAAAGCAAGTGATCTTTTTGCCATTAAAGTAAAGACAGTACAACAGTTACGTGCAGAAAAACTTTTGACTTTAATTGGTGAAGATGTTGATTTAGATTATATGAAGAATCTAGAAACAGTTATCGTTGATCCTAAGTTGATTCAAGATATTGGTGATAAGATGAAGTTTGTCTATTCACCATTACATGGAACCGGCAAAATGATTGCTCCAAGAATTTTCCAAAAATTAGGATTTAAGAATTTTAATATGGTAACTGAGCAAGCCATTCTGGACCCAGAGTTCTCTACAACGCCATTTCCAAATCCGGAGTTTTCTCAAACTTTTGATTTGGCGATTGAACGTGGTAAAAAAATTGGTGCTAACATTCTAATTGCAACTGATCCTGATGCTGATAGATTGGGTGCAGCGGTTAGACAACCAGATGGTTCTTATAAACTAATGACTGGTAATCAGATTGCATCAGTTCTTTTGAACTATTTATTACAGGCTAAGAAGAACTTGAATGCTTTACCAGCAAACGGGGCAGTTGTTAAGTCAATTGTTTCCTCCGAATTGGCTACAGCAATTGCTGATAAATATGATGTTAAGATGTTCGATGTTTTAACAGGATTCAAATATATCGCTGAAAAAATTGAACAATTTGAAGAAACAGGTAGTAATGAATTTCTTTTTGGTTTTGAAGAAAGTTATGGTTATCTTGTAAAACCATTTGTTCGTGATAAGGATGCAATGCAATCAACTTTGTTATTAGCAGAGGCTGCCGCATATTACGAATCAGAAGATAAGACAATCTATAACGCTCTAGAGGATCTTTATAAAGAATTTGGATACTATCATGAAAAGACGATTTCTAAGACATTTGAAGGAATTTCTGGTAAAGAGAAGATGGCCCAAATTATGAAAACACTACGTGATGAAGGTATTTCTGAAGTTAATGGTGTTAAGGTCGTTGAATCAATTGATTATTTAAACGATACAGATATTACCTCGACAGAAACTAAGACAACAGGATTACCTAAGGCTAATGTTTTGAAATACGTTTTGGAAGATGGAACTTGGATTGCTGCAAGACCATCAGGAACTGAACCAAAGATTAAGTTCTATATTGGCGTTAAAGCTGATACTGAGGAAAACTCAATTAATAAATTGGCTGAATTCTCTTCAGTAGTTGAAGGCTGGGAATAATAGAATAGTATGAAAGCGGGACAAAACATGTTCAGCCTTCAAACATTAAGTTAAATGAGACCTAGTAATCGTGTTTTGATTACTAGGTCTCATTTGTTTTGAGCGGAAAAGTCATATTTTGTCCTGAACTCTATTTATTTGGAGAATAAGTTGTGAATTAATATAATTCTTAATTTTTGTCTCAGACATTTTTTGTTTCATTACCAAGCTTCTTCAACTGCGATATAATATTTTCATGTAGTTTGTGAAAAAGGGGAAAATAATTTGTCTATTAATCAACATTTAGTCATTATCTCGTTAGATTCTCTAGGATATAGAGATATTAATGAACATCAATCTGAATTGCCAACACTGAATAAACTTGTTAAGGGTGGTACATGGGTAAAAAAGATTAAAGGGATTTATCCAACTTTAACTTATCCTTCACACACAACAATTGTTACAGGACAATATCCTAATGTTCATGGAATTATTAATAATACTAAAATTCAACCTCAAAGACGGTCACCGGATTGGTTTTGGTATCAAAGGGATGTTAAGTCACCAACGTTATATGATTTAGCAAGAAAACAAAATTTAACGACTGCAGCCTTTTTATGGCCAGTTACGGCAGGAAGTAAAATTAATTACAATCTGGCCGAAATTTTTCCTAATCGAATTTGGACTAATCAAGTTTTGGTATCTCTAAAGGCTAGTTCACCGCTATTTATTTTAGAAATGAATAAAAAATATGGAAAATTACGTAATGGCATCAAACAGCCCCAATTGGATGATTTCATTACAGCTTGTGCGGTCGATACAATCAAAAATAAAAAACCTAATTTGACTTTGCTTCATTTAGTGGATATGGATAGTATGCGTCATCGTTATGGTGTTCGATCAGATGAAGCTATGGCCGCATTACATCGGTTAGATAATCACGTATCACAAGTTATTCAAGCAACAAAGGAAGCTGGAACCTTCGATGACACTAATTTTGTTATCTTGGGGGATCATTATCAAATTAATGTCGATAAAATGATTCATTTGAATACTTTGTTTGCTAAACGGGGATGGTTGGTTGCTAAACCAGATCAGACAATTGGCTCCAAATGGTCGGTTATGGCTAAAACTTGTGACGGTTGTACCTATATTTATACTAAGAATTTTGATCAGTTAGAAAGATTAAAAGACCTATTGGCTGGTGTTGAAGGTGTGGAAAGGATTTATTCCCAACAAGAAGCCATTGCCAGAGGTGCTGATCCGAAATGTACTCTGATGGTTGAGGCCAAATCGGGATATTATTTTACTGATGAAAGTGATCGTAATGTCGTTGAAAAGGTACAACCAGAGATGATGGGAAATGCTGATCGTTATCAGGGTGTGCATGGGTATGATCCTGAAAAACCAGATTATAAAACAACAATTATTTTTAATGGTCCTATGGTAAAACAAGGACATGCTATTGAAGAAGCAAATTTAGTTGATGAAGCGCCGACTTTTGCCAAATTATTAGGGTTAAAATTCCCGGAACCAATTGCAGGTGAGTCTATTGATGGTGTTTTCTTAGAATAGAGGGAATTTATGGGATTTAATAAAAAACAATGGAGTTGGATTTTTTATGATTGGGCCAACTCAGGCTATGGAATTATTGTAACAACGGCTGTATTACCAGTTTATTTCAAATCTGTAGCTCAGAATGCAGGTGTAACTCAAGCCAATGCGACAGCCTTTTGGGGATATGCAAATAGCTTCGGAACTTTAATCGTGTCAATCTTGGCGCCAGTATTAGGTGCTTTAGCAGATTATCCACATCATAAAAAAAGACTACTAAGTAGTTTTTCATTTTTAGGAATTATTATGACCTTTGGATTAGCAGCAGTGCCGCCTAGCCAATGGCAACTATTATTGTTTGTGTATATCCTGTCAATAATTGGTTATTCAGCTGGAAATTTATTTTATGATAGTTTTTTGACAGATGTTGCAGATAATGACAAGATGGATTCCTTGTCTTCAAATGGTTATGCCTATGGTTATTTAGGTGGTGTTATGGCCTTTATTTTATTTTTAATATTACAATTGACTAGTGGTTTTGGAATGTTGTCTAGTTACGGTGTTGCCCGTTGGAGTTTTTTGTTGGCAGCTATTTGGTGGGTAATATTTTTTATCCCATTACTCAAAAATGTTCAACAGGTTTATTCATTACCAGAGAATCCTCATCCAGTCATCTCCAGTTTCAAACGTGTTTTTGAGACTATTACTCATCTAAGAAAATATAAAGCTGCAGCTTGGTTTTTAGTGGCTTATTTCTTTTATATTGATGGGGTAGATACAATTTTTACAATGGCAACCTCGATTGGTATGGACATGGGGATTACGACAACTACATTAATGATCGTTTTGTTGGTAGTTCAATTGATAGCTTTTCCGTTTTCGATTTTGTATGGTTGGATAGCTAATAAGTTTTCTTCTCGAAAGGGAATTTTATTAGCAATTATTCTTTATTTTGGAATATGTTTGTATGCTTTAAAACTTAAAACGACAATAGATTTTTGGATATTGGCTGTATTAGTAGGAACTAGTCAGGGTGGTATTCAAGCTCTGAGTCGGTCTTACTTTGGAAAATTAATTCCTAAAGAATCAGGAAGTGAATTCTTTGGGTTCTATAATATTTTAGGGAAGTTTTCTGCGGTTATAGGTCCTGTTTTAGTAGGTATTGTGACCCAGATAACAGGAAAATCAACAATTGGGGCGGCATCATTAAGTATCTTATTCTTAGTCGGATTAACAATTTTCTTGATGTTGCCTCGACTAACAACTGATAAGTAAATATATGGCGAAAATATGTTCGCTATGTTAATATAGAACCAGCGTAAAAAAGTTGGAACTTGTTACATCTAATTCACCTAAGAGTTAGATGTATTTTTTAGCTTAAAGAGGGGGTAAATGGTTCTGTGATAGATAGAATTGATGATAATAAATTTGACTTGGTCTCAAAATATGATCCTGCCGGTGACCAGGCACAAGCAATTGATAAAATCACCAAAGATTTTCAGGCTGGTGACAAAGAGGTAATTCTTGAAGGTGCAACTGGTACTGGTAAAACTTTTACCATGGCTAATGTAATTAAAAACTTGAACAAACCGACTTTGATTATTTCTCATAATAAGACTTTAGCAGGTCAACTATATGGAGAATTTAAAGAATTTTTTCCCAATAATGCTGTGGAATACTTTGTTAGTTATTATGATTACTATCAACCAGAAGCATATGTTCCCTCAAGTGATACTTATATAGAAAAAGATTCAAGTATTAATGATGAAATTGATAAGTTACGCCACTCAGCGACTAGTTCACTTTTGGAAAGAAATGATGTAATAGTTGTGGCATCGGTATCATGTATATTTGGTTTAGGTGATCCTAGAGAATATGCAGATAGTATTATTTCATTACGAGTTGGACAAGAAATGGCTCGTGATACTTTATTAGAAGAATTGGTTGATAATCAATTTGAAAGAAATGATATTGATTTTCAGCGTGGGAGATTTAGAGTTCGCGGTGATGTAGTGGATATTTTTCCAGCTTCACGTGATGATAATGCTATTCGTGTGGAGTTTTTTGGTGATGAGATTGATCGAATTATTGAAATGGATGCTTTAACTGGTGAGGTTAAAGGTTCAATGGATCATATTGGTATTTTTCCGGCAACTCATTTTATGATCAGTGATTCAAAGATGGAAGATGCTTTGGATCGGATCAAAAAGGAAATGGACGTGCAGGTCGATAAATTTACTAAAGAAGGAAAATTACTCGAAGCACAACGAATTAAACAAAGAACTGAATATGATATCGAAATGATGCGTGAAATGGGTTATACCTCAGGTATTGAGAATTATTCGCGTCATATGGAAGGAAGAGCAGAAGGTGAGCCACCATTTACTCTGCTAGATTTCTTTCCTAAGGATTTTAATATTATGATTGATGAATCACATGTTACAATGCCACAAATTAGAGGAATGTATAATGGCGATCGTGCTAGAAAGCAACAGTTAGTTGATTATGGATTTCGTTTGCCAAGTGCTTTAGATAATCGTCCTTTAAAATTAGATGAATTTGAAAAGCATGTTAATCGAATTTTATATGTTTCTGCTACTCCAGGTCCTTATGAATTAGAAAGGACGGATCACAAAGCGGAACAAATTATTCGTCCAACGGGGTTGCTTGATCCAGTAATTGAAGTACGTCCAATTATGGGGCAAATTGATGATTTGGTTGGTGAAATAAATGAACGAATTGAAAAACATGAACGGGTCTTTGTAACGACTTTGACTAAAAAAATGGCTGAAGATTTAACTGATTATTTTAAGGATTTAGGAATAAAGGTTCGTTATTTACACAGTGATATTAAAACCTTGGAAAGAACCAAAATCATTCGTGATTTACGTTTAGGTAAATTTGATGTATTAATTGGTATTAATTTATTGCGTGAAGGAATTGATGTCCCTGAAGTATCATTAATTGCAATTCTTGATGCTGATAAGGAAGGATTTTTGAGAGCTGAGCGTTCTTTAGTTCAGATTATTGGTCGTGCATCGCGTAACGAGAATGGTAAAGTTATTATGTACGCTGATTCAGTAACAGATTCGATGAAGGGTGCAATTGATGCAACTGCACGTCGTCGTAAGTTACAGATGAAATTTAATGAAGAACATGGAGTTACTCCTAAGACGATTGTAAAACCAATTAGGGATGCTATTTCAATGTTCCAAAAGGTCGATAATAGCTCTTCTGAAACTGAAAAAATCAATGATGATATTGACTTTAAGGATATGAGTAAGAAGGAACGCGAAGAGCTTCTTGCTAATTTAAATGAACAAATGGAAGCCGCTGCTAAAAAACTCGATTTTGAAGCTGCTGCTAACTTGCGTGATACGATTTTGGAATTAAAGGCGGAAATTAAATAAATATGTTAAATGATAAGATTATTATTCATGGCGCACGTGCTCATAATTTAAAGAACGTGGATGTAACAATTCCGCGTGATAAATTAGTAGTCATGACTGGTCTATCAGGATCAGGAAAGAGTTCTTTAGCGTTTGATACGCTTTATGCAGAAGGACAGAGAAGATATGTTGAAAGTCTGTCTTCTTATGCGCGTCAATTTTTGGGACAGATGGATAAACCGGATGTTGATTCAATAGATGGCTTAAGTCCTGCAATTTCGATTGATCAAAAAACAACTTCGAAGAATCCTCGTTCTACTGTAGGTACGGTTACGGAAATTAATGATTATTTACGTTTATTATGGGCACGTGTTGGAACACCAATTTGTCCTAATGATGGAACAAGAATAACCAGTCAATCAGCCCAACAAATGGTTGATGCTATTTTAAAATTGGATGATGGTACGAAGTTACAAGTTCTTTCTCCAGTAGTCAGAGCAAAAAGAGGACAGCACAAGAAGGCCTTGGATCAGATTAAGAAACAAGGATATGTCAGAATTAGAGTCGATGGTGAAACCAGAGACGTTGGTGAAGACATTGAGTTAGATAAGAATAAAAAACATGATATTGATGTGGTAGTTGATAGAATCGTGATTAATGATCACATTAAATCGAGATTATTTGATTCTGTTGAAGCTGCTTTGCGATTATCTGATGGTTATATGAATGTCGATGTAATTGGACAAGATATGATGGTTTTTTCTGAAAAAAATGCTTGTCCACTTTGTGGATTTACTGTTGGCGAATTAGAACCACGTTTGTTTTCCTTCAATGCTCCATTTGGTGCTTGTGATAACTGTGATGGATTAGGGATGAAACTGGAAGTCGATTTGGATCTAGTTATTCCTGATCAGAGTAAAACTTTAACTCAAGGGGCAATTGCTCCTTGGAATCCAATCAGTTCTCAATATTATCCAGAGATGCTGTCTCAAGCTGCTAAAGAATTTAAGATAGATATGGATACGCCATTTGAAGAATTGTCTGAAAAAGATAAAGATATTGTTTTAAATGGTTCAAATGGCAAAACTTTCCATTTTCACTATGAAAATGATTTTGGTAGTGTACGTGATGTGGATGTTCCATTTGAAGGCGTTATTCCTAATATTAACCGCCGATATAAGGAAACAAATAGTGATTTTACGCGTGAGGTTATGCGTAAATATATGACAGAATTGAAATGTCCTGTTTGTCATGGTAAGAGATTGAATCGTCAGGCTTTAGCTGTAAAGATTGATGGAAAAGATATTGCTGATGTATCTGAAATGTCGATTAAAGATGAATTACCATTTTTCAAGCAGGTTACTTTTGGTGAACAAGATACTGTGATTTCTAAACCCATTTTAAAAGAGGTTAAGGATCGCCTTAGCTTTTTGATTAACGTTGGTTTGGAATATTTGTCATTGTCTAGATCGGCGGGAACACTTTCTGGTGGTGAGGCACAACGTATTCGTTTGGCTACTCAGATTGGTTCTAATTTATCTGGAGTTATGTATATTTTAGATGAGCCTTCAATTGGATTGCACCAGCGTGATAACGATCGACTAATTAGTTCATTAAAGAAGATGCGTGATTTAGGTAATACGTTGATTGTTGTTGAGCATGATGAAGATACAATGAGAGCAGCCGATTATTTAATTGATGTTGGGCCTGGAGCAGGTGAAGCTGGTGGAAGGATAGTCGCTGCTGGTACTCCAGAAGAGGTCGAGAAGAACTCTAAATCATTAACTGGGCAATATTTAGCGGGAAAGAAATTTGTCCCAGTTCCACTGAGACGTCGTGAAGGTAATGGTGAATTTGTTGAAATAACTGGAGCAGCTGAGAATAATTTGAAGAACCTAAAAGTGAAATTTCCGCTTGGAAAATTCATTGTGGTTACAGGAGTTTCTGGGTCTGGGAAATCTACTTTGGTTAATATAATTTTGAAGCGTGCTTTGGCTCAAAAGATGAATCACAATTCTGAGAAGCCTGGTAAATATAAGAAAATCATCGGCTATGAAAATTTAGAAAAAATGATTGCAATTGATCAAAGCCCAATTGGACGAACTCCAAGAAGTAATCCGGCAACGTATACTGGTGTTTTTGATGATGTGCGTGATCTATTCGCTCAAACTAATGAGGCCAAATTACGTGGTTATAAAAAGGGAAGATTCTCCTTTAATGTTAAAGGCGGTCGCTGTGAGAACTGTCACGGTGATGGTATTATTAAAATTGAAATGAATTTTTTGCCGGATGTGTACGTTCCTTGTGAGGTTTGTCATGGAACACGCTATAATTCTGAAACTTTAGAGGTTACCTATAAAGGAAAGAATATTGCTCAAGTTTTGGATATGAAGGTTAAAGAGGCCTTGGATTTCTTTAATAATATTCCAAAGATCAAACGAAAGTTACAAACTATTGTTGATGTAGGTTTAGGATATGTTTCATTGGGACAATCAGCCACACAATTATCTGGTGGTGAAGCTCAAAGAATGAAATTAGCTTCTGAGCTATACAAAAAATCCAACGGTAAAAACTTTTATATTTTAGATGAACCAACAACTGGACTGCATACTGATGACATTAAACGTTTGTTAGAGGTCTTACAACGTCTAGTTGATGAGGGAAATACGGTTCTCGTAATTGAGCATAACTTGGATGTGGTTAAATCTGCTGATTGGTTGATTGATTTAGGACCAGAAGGCGGTGAAGGTGGGGGTACGATCGTTGGTACTGGCACACCTGAAAAAATTGCTGAATTAAAAGATAGTTATACTGGTCAATATTTGAAACCAGTGTTAGAACGAGATACTAAGAGAACTAATGATGCGGAAAATAAAGAACAGAATTAATTAATCTACAAAAAACGGTCTATCCATGAATACTTTGGATAGACCGTTTTTTAATAATTATTTTTGTTCTCAGATCAAAATGAATTCATCAGTAGCAACACGATAATAGGTAGAAGCACCAATCTTAACAATTTGATCAACTTTCCAATTGGTTTGAGACTTTAAGTAGTTATTTAGCAATCTTCCATTGTGATCAAAAAGTTTAGTTATTTTAGTAGTATGAAAAACTGTTTTGGTTGGTTGATAGAGATAAAGTTCTGACGCATTGACCCATTCATCGTTTGCAACACGATACATTTTTTGTCCATTGATAATAGCAAATCCGTCGGTTAACCATTCGCTACCAGATCTCAACTCAGAATTAAGGAGTTTTCCTTTAGAATTGTAAAGTTTATTTAAATCATTTAAGTGTACATGACCAATGTCATCTAATGGTATAAATTCGATAGCATCTGAGAAGAGAATAAATTCATTAGGGGCAACTTCATAGTATTTTTTTCCGTTAATTTCTATAATTTTTAGAACTTTCCATTCACTATTTGGAGCTATAGTTGTACTAAGAATGTTACCCTGAGAATCAATTAGCTTAGTATTTTTATCAAAAGTTCTAAAGTCTTTAGTAACTTGTTTTTGAGCGTAGAAGTCGTTAGCAAGTACCCATTGACCAGTAGTGATTTGATAGAGTGTTTGATTATTCTTTCTAATTGAAGCTCTGATAATTTCATTTTCAACATTTACATAAGTGTTATTAATAGGATTACCGTTATCATCATAGACAGGAATATATTGGGTAGAAGTATTGGTTGATGATGAATGATTACTTATTGGGTTTTCAGTATAAATTAGATTAATTATTTGAGGATCTTGAGTGTAGTTTCCTTTTAATAATTCAGGTGTAATAAGTTTATAGCCCTTTATTTGACTAATATTAGTTAAATCATAAGGATCACCGATGTTGTTACCATTAATCAATTGAGGTGCTTTTTCGTTAACAGATAAAGGCTTGTTGTCACTATTTAAGTAATTAACAGTAATATTAGGATGATCCTGCCAGATAAGTGGTTGACCATTTAAAATGTAATATTGCAGAGTAGCATTACCATAATTTTTATTAACATAATTATTAGGATTACTGCTATATCCAAAGCCAAGGTAGCCATAGGCCAGTACTTGGGCATTGGGTGCAGGATGTTCCAAAATATATTTATCATTTCCTAAATTTGTTAAGTCATCTTCAGTTAAGTATTGTTGAGAAACTGTGTTGGAAAAATGATATCCGTTTGCTAAATCATCACCATCTATGCCTAAGACTGGTTTAGCAGTAAAGGCAATGGGTTGATTATTGATCGCATAAATTGGAGTTTGATCAATGTGAACCGGGGTATCAGCAATAATGTTAACCTTGTTGCCATTTTCTAAGCCCTTTAATGATGAGAAATCGGTAATTGAACTATTACTTAATTGAATCGTATTTTTATTAGCTGTGTTATTAACGACATTCTTGACGTAGTTAATTAGCCAGGGACTAATCTCTTTCAATTGTTGGTTTGTAATGCCTGAACCATAAGAGACAGATTGGTCACCATTCAATGATACTTCTGATGAATTCAAAACGTTTAATTTAGATATTTGACTAGTATCTATTTGTTTGGCATTAGGATTACTGAAATTTCCAACAATATCAAGTGCAGAGAATTTTAGATTATTCAAGGGTGTTAGACTTGGATCAGATTTAGGATCAGAGGCTAGTTTGGCTTGGAACATTACATTGGTTTTGGTAGGTAACAATTGTAAATATTGCATACCGTTAAGACTTTCGATAGGAGTGACTTGTTGATCGCTTAAGGAGGTTTGTGTCTGTCCGGTTAGATACATTTGTTCGTTGGCATTAAAAATATTTCCGGTAAATGATTTTAAAGAGCCAGCGGTAAGATTGTCATTTGGTTGCATATTTAGTTGCTTTTTAACTACCGCACCTAACAGTGGATCGGTAAAGTTAATAATTGTATTATCTGGAATATTATTGATTGTTCCTGTGCTGCTAGTTGTTTGTTGGGATGAATCAGCAGAACTTATAACTTGAGTGACTTGCGGTATTGGTTTGATTTGAGCCGCAGAAGTTAAAGATTGTGATATGGGAACTTTGGGAGTACTCGAGGGGGCCGGATTATTATCAGGCGTTGTCATGGTATTAGTGGGAGCTGGTTGAGTGGTTGTTGGCATCGGTTTAGCGTTGTTTGGGTCAGAAATAGGATCGGTCGTCTGTTGTGGTGTAGGTACTGTGGAAGAATTTGAGGACATTGTTTTATCTGTGTTATTAGTAGTTGTTGTTTCAGCTTTTGCAATTTGTGTATCTAGAGGAATTAGAAGAATAGCTGAAAATAATGATGCTCCAAAATATAAATATTTTTTATTTAATGACATTTTTAGAACCTTCTTTTTTATTTTTGGCTTTATATTAATACGTAAAAATATATATACCAAAAATATTTTATTAGGGCTCATATAATTGGAAACACTTGTTTAATAGGCAAAATAACAGTTTTTATAAATTTAATAATTTATATATACC
The DNA here is from genome assembly GCF_002872255.1 of Companilactobacillus nuruki. Taxonomy (GTDB): domain Bacteria; phylum Bacillota; class Bacilli; order Lactobacillales; family Lactobacillaceae; genus Companilactobacillus; species Companilactobacillus nuruki. Next base: position 46,010 of record NZ_NIPR01000004.1, on the reverse strand, counting down.
AATTGTATTAAAAGAAATTGTCAGATTTCTAATCTCTCTATGGAATAAATATAGGACCATATCAAACAACATGATTTCTGTTTGATATGGTCCTATATTTTGTATTCTTACTCTTCATTTAAAGATTGTAAATATACCAATTGATCGGTAGAGATTTGTTCATATAATGCGCTACCTAATTCAGAACTAAATTCTTTTGAAGCAATTTTGGATTGAATGTAGGTATTTTCTTGTTGAAAAGCCTCAATCAATAATTCATTTTGATCGGCTTCAAAATCATCACGACTATTAAAACTGCTGGTTAATCGACGGTGACGCTCGTCGTATGCACGTCTTACAATGCTTATTTCACGATTGTTTTTACCATCATTAATTAAACTTTGATTTAGATAACTTGTGATTTTTTCATATGGTTTCTTTTCAGTTATTGCCATCTGTTGCCACATTTCTTTGTTACGTTTCAGCATTTCTTGACGATTATCCGGTTTTTGGCGGGCCATTTGATGAAAAATCTTTCTTTGTTTTCGGGCCTTTTTACTAAAAGAAACCTTACTTAGATTGAATTTTAGGAATAGTACAAATCTTTGCCAGTTACTTTGCTGATATTGAATAATAGTCCTGCGTGAAACGCGCATATAAAGATCAGCATTCAAATCAGAAATTTCATTATTTTGAAGCATATCATTAATAGTTTGTTGTTCTAACTCAAAACAATTATCAAAAATAATATTTAATTTTGTCTTATCAATGTTACCAGCAACGGTTCTTTGACCGTCCAAAATATTGATTACTTGGCTGGCACTGATTGAATTACTATGTCGTGTTTGAATGGAAGAAATGGCTTCATCGACCATTTGTCCCTTAGCTGCTGTTAATTCTTCTTCAGTAAATTTATTAACTTGATGTGGTAATAGGAAGGGTAAAGCAATTGTAGGAACTAAAAGACTAATTAAGATAACAATAGCCGCCACAAAGATAATATCATTTCGATAAGGGAAAGGTTGACCATTGAGGGTTAAAGGTAACGAGAAGGCCATTGCTAAGGTAATGGTTCCATGCACACCACTGTACGCAATAACAATACTATTAGCGTGCTTTTCTTTTTTGTCCCAAGCTCTGATACGAGCAAAATCCCAGTTTGTCCAAAAGTATCTTAAGGCAGTCATAATAACGTATAGAACCACCCCAACTCCCAAAAGGATAAAAACAGAACTAGTGTCATGTTTATGCAAATTAATAATTACGCTTGGTAAAGATAATCCCAGGAGTACAAAGACAATTCCGTTTAGGATACTAGAAATAACCTGCCAGGTACTATTCATAACTATTTGTAAACGAGAACTTGTTAAACGTAAACGATTTTGTTGAATACCATGAATTAATCCAGTTACAACAACGGCCAGAATTCCAGAAACGCCAGCAGCTTCAGCAATTAAATAAACAACAAATGGAGTCAATATAGTAAATGGAACCATTACAGAAGGAGTGTCAACGTGCATATTGATTAATTTCAAACGAATTCCCACTATAAATGCTCCTAAAATACCACCCAAAATAATTCCTCCAAAGAAAACATAGACGAAGTTTCCGATACTATTTAAGAGTGAAAACTGTCCTGTTATAGCAGCAGCAATGGCAAGATTTAAAGCGACGATACCAGATGCATCATTAAAGAGAGATTCGTTTTCCAAAGTGCTCATAACATTGGTCGGCACTAACATATTACTGGTAATTGAACTGACCGCAACAGCATCTGTAGGCGTGATTATAGCTCCCAGAGCAAAGGCCAGTGCTAATGGCATACTTGGGATAATTAAATGTGTAATAAATCCGACTACCAAGATAGAAATAATTGCTAATTCAACAGATAAAGAAAATGTGGTTCCAAATTGATGCGTTAATCTGGATAAACTGGTGTGCTGTCCGTCGTTAAACATCAGCACAGAGATGATAACCAATAAAAATATTTCTGGTTCAAGTTCAAAATGATTGTAGATTGGTAGTAACGATAAAACTAAACCTGCTGCAATTTGAATGAATGCAACCGGAATTTTGTCAAATTTCCAAGAAAAAATATTGGCAATAATGACGGCCGCTATTAATAAGAGTACTAAAAAGACAGTGTCCATAAGAGATCCCCCCTGATTAATTTAATTTTAATACAAATTTATGATAAAAAATAATTTAAATATTTATCTATGCCTAAGTGACACGCCCGGCCCGTTATGTTATGCTTATAATCGAATGCGAGGTGCGGTATGGCAAAAGATGTGCTTAATTTGGTTATTGTTACTGGGATGAGTGGAGCTGGTAAGACTGTTGCAATGCGATCCTTTGAAGATTTAGGATATTTCTGTATTGATAATATGCCACCCAACTTACTTCCTAAGTTTTGGGAGCTAGTCCATGAGTCAGGTACAATAAATAAAGTAGCTTTAGTTGTGGATATTAGATCAAGATCATTTTATGATGAGATTTTCTCTATGCTTTCAAAAGTCGATGAGGATGAACAAGAGAAGAGTCAAAAAGTTGATATGAAGATACTCTTCTTAAATGCTTCTGATGAAGAATTGGTTTCTCGCTATAAAGAGACTCGTCGTAGCCATCCACTTGCTATGGAAGGTCGATTGTTAGATGGAATTCAAAAAGAAAGAGAATTGCTTTCCGAAATAAGAGGTAGAGCATCAGTTGAAATTGATACTACTGATCTAACTCCGCGACAATTACGAGAAGAGATTTTTGATAATTTTCAAGAAAGTAGTGCAGTACCTACCTTTCATATTGAGGTAATGTCTTTTGGATTTAAGTATGGCTTGCCAATTGATGCCGATATTGTTATGGATGTTAGATTCTTAAGAAATCCATTTTATATTAAAGAGTTAAAAACCCAAACTGGTATGGATAAACCCGTCTATGATTACGTCATGGATGATTCTGAAACTAAGAATTTTTATGATAAATTTTATGACTTGTTAAAAGATATCATTCCTGGATATGAAAAGGAAGGAAAAACCAGTTTAACAATAGCAATTGGCTGCACTGGTGGTCAACATCGTTCGGTAGCTATTGCACAACGTTTAGGTACAGATTTGAAAAAGAAATATTATGTAGATGTTACTCACCGTGACATGGAAAAATCTCAAAAGAAGGTAATCGAACATGGCAACAAATAGGATAGTTCGTGTTGTTAAGGGGCGTCGTCCAAGAGTTGTAGTTATAGGTGGGGGTACTGGTTTACCGGTAGTATTAAATAGTTTAAGAAATATGGATGCTAATATCACAGCAATTGTTACTGTGGCTGATGATGGGGGATCATCTGGTGTCATTCGTGATTATATTAACGTTGTCCCTCCTGGGGATATTCGAAATGTTTTAGCATCATTATCTGATTTGCCAAAAGTGGATTTAGATGTTTTTCAATATCGTTTTAAAACTAACGATGATTTCTTCTCTGGTCATGCGATTGGAAATCTAATCATTGCTGCCTTGACTGAAATGTCACCTAATATTTTCGATGCGGTTCAAGAATTATCTACAATGATGCATGTCGATGGCCAAGTTTATCCAGCTAGCAATACAAAATTGACTTTGAACGCTGAATTTACTGATGGAACTACTCTATCTGGAGAACATGAAATTACCCATTCTGGTAAGCATGTCAAAAGAGTTTGGGTTACTAACTCAGATGAACCTGAAAAGGAACCAAAGTCAGTTATTTCAGTTATTGCATCAATTATGCAAGCCGATGTTGTTGTATTAGGACCTGGTAGTTTATTTACCAGCATTTTGCCTAATTTAATGATTAAAGATATTGGTGAGGCGGTTAAGCAAACGTCAGCCGAGGTAGTCTATATTTGTAATATTATGACACAAATTGGTGAAACTGAAGGTTTCACTGATGCTGATCACGTTAAAGTATTAAATGAGCATTTGGGCGGTAATTTTATTGATACCGTTTTGGTTAACACTCGTAAAGTTCCCGATGGTTATATGGATCATAAAAAATATGATGAATATGTTAATCAGGTTGATACTGATTTTGAAAGCTTACGCAAAATGGGATGTAAGGTTGTTCAAGATGACTTTTTATCATTGCATGATAAGGGAGCATTCCATGATGGGGAAAAGGTTGCTAAAGAGATAATTAATTTATCACTGCAATCAGGTAATAGAAAAAATGAGGTGAGGCGTTAGTGGTTTCTTATGCAAGTGAGGTTAAACAAGAACTCACAAAACTTGTCGTCCATCCAGAACATGCTCGAGTTGAGTTATCGGCTCTGTTAAGAATGAATGGATCATTGAGTTTACAAAATCATCATTTTGTCTTAACCGCACAGACTGAGAATGCTGCCATTGCCAGAAGAATTTTTTCTTTGATTAAGCAAAAGTATGGTATAGAGTCAGAATTACTTGTGCGTAAAAAGATGAAGTTGAAAAAGAATAATCAATATTTAGTTCGTTTGAAATATGATACTAATAAAGTTTTGACTGATTTGGATATTTTAGATGAGTCGGGTTTGTCGATCAATACTGATGTTCCTGAAGAGGTTTTAAATGAGGATCAACGAATGCGCTCATACCTTCGTGGCGCCTTTTTAGCCACTGGAAGTGTTAATAACCCTGAAACATCAAGGTATCATTTGGAGATTTATTCATTGTATGAAACTCATAATGAGGGCATTGCTAAGATGATGAATTATTTTCATTTGAATGCCCGAACGACTAAACGACGTAATGGATATATTGTTTATTTGAAAGAAGCCGAAAAAATTGCTGACTTTTTACAATTGATCGGTGCAACAAATTCAATGTTAAAATTTGAGGATATCAGAATTGTTCGTGATATGCGTAATTCAGTTAATCGTTTGGTTAACTGTGAGAATGCTAATATCAATAAAACAGTTGCTGCCGCAGAACGACAAATTGAAAATATTAAGCATTTACAGGCGACCGTTGGCTTAGATTCATTGCCAGATAAATTACGTGAAATTGCAGTGTTACGTTTAGAGAATCCCGAGGTTTCATTGAAGGAACTTGGTGATATGGTTCCCAGTGGTCCTATTTCTAAATCAGGTATTAATCATCGTTTAAGAAAGTTAAATCAATTAGCTGAAGCTTAACAAATTAATCTTTCTAGCATTAACTCCCCCTAGTAATCGTACTTTGATTGCTGGGGTTTTTTAGTTTAAGCGGAAAAAAACGCAGATTCTAAATTTAGATAATGAGTTATTTGTTTATACGTTATTATGGTCCTTTCGTATTTTGCTAGATATTTTGACAGAATGTCAATTATTTAGTAAAAATGGTATATACCTATTGTTAGAAAGCGCTTCCTGGAATATACTTTTAGTTGTCGTTAGATAAACTAACGGCAAAGAGAGGGGGGAGTAATTCATGAATAAATTCATGGATTGGCTTCAAAATACTATTATGCCACCTATGTCCAAGGTGGGTAATAATAAATATTTAGTATCTATTCGTAATGGCCTGGTATTAACTTTACCAGCAATTATCAGTGGTAGCATTTTTCTTATTTTGGGGAATATTCCTATTAAGGCGTGGACAAATTTAATCAAACCATATATGGATATGATAGGGGTAGCCGTTAATGGTTCGTTTGGAATCATTTCTTTACTTGCTGCAATTGGTATTGGGTATCAATTATCTAAGGAATTAGAGATCGACCCTATTTCTGGTTCAGGGTTATCAACAATGGCCTTTGTAATCGTATCTTTTAATGATAAGTTTAAATTAGATACAGATAATTTTTCATCTTCAGGTTTGTTTACTGCAATTATTACGGCAATGATTTCTGTTACTATTTTTAATTTCTTTATTAAGAAGAATATTGTTATTAAATTACCAGATGGTGTTCCAGCAGCCGTGTCTAACTCATTTGTTTCACTTTTGCCAGGATTTGTAATCCTATTATTATTTTGGTTTATCAGAATGCCGTTACATATTGATATTAATCAAGTCATTCAAGCTATTTTCCATCCATTATTATTTGCTATGAACACTCTTCCAGGAATCTTAGTTTATACATTTCTTGTGAGTTTATTATGGGTTTGTGGTATTCATGGAGATATGACTTTGGAAGGTATTGCCGATCCGATTTTTCTACAATTTTTAGCTGCTAATGCTACCGCATTTGCACATCATCAACCATTACCATATGCAACTGCGGCTGGTTTCTCTAGTTTGATGGTCAACGTTGGTGGTACAGGTGCAACAATCACATTAGTTATTTTAATGTTATTTTCGAAGAGCAAAACTTATCGTGACCTTGGACGGGTCGCTTTTCCAGGAGCCTTATTCGAAATTAATGAACCAGTTATTTTTGGTTTTCCGATTGTTATGAATCCTTTAACAATGATTCCTTTTATTGTTATTCCATTGATTCTTGCAACTGGCAGTTATGTACTAATTAGCTTGGGTTTGATGAATGCTCCTGTTGCTATGGTTCCATGGACAATGCCTCCGATTATTGGTCCATTAATGGCAACTGGTTGGGATTGGCGTGCTGCAGTTTGGTCAGCTGTTGAATTAGTGCTTGCAGGTGCAATGTATTATCCATTCTTTAAAGTCGCCGAGAAGCAAATGCTTGTTGATGAATCAAAAAACCAAACTACAGATTAATTAATAAAATGTGTATAAAAATAAAGCTATATTGACTGAATTTAAGTCGATATAGCTTTATTCTTATACTATTTTTTCTTGAAAATCGGTGCAATAAGTATCCCTAAAAGACTGACATAAAGTATAAATGAAATCAAAATTAAAGGACGATAAAGTTTAGGTTGTACTTGCTCTACCTTATAAGTAGCATTTTTTAAATCTTTTTTGGAATAAACAGTAATAAAACCATAAGGATTCAAGGTTCCTTTAATACGATGATTATTTAGATATATGTGATAAATTAAAGTTCTATAACCAAATACAGGAAGCGAAATACTTCCTTTGGGAACATTTTTCGCTTTGAAAGTAACGCTATTAATATTACTTTGATGACTCAAAGCAATATCACGTTGTTTTGTAGTTGCTAGGTGATTAGAAATTAAGTAGATCAATTGAGAATCAAGACTGGCACCATTGGTATTTTTTTCTAAAGGTACACTATTTGGAGCATAATCAGGTATTAATGTACGAGCTAACTTATTGCTGTTGATACCTGATGAAGTTAATTTAACCGTGGCATTCATAGGCACCTGTTCAGTGGTAGTTGCGGTAACCAATTGTGGGGTAACTTTAAATTTATATTGAGCAACGTAGGCGGTTCTAATTGCCATTAAATAAGATATTACGACCATTGATAAAAGAATTATCCGGGTATATTTTTGATTGAAATTAACTAATATTAAAATTAAAGGAATCATTCCCAAAAATGGTGCAAACCGCCAATTAGCGACTTGAAAGGTATTTAAGATAGGCAAATGTTCTAGTAAATTCCAAGGTACAATATTAGTACAAAAAAGTATCAAAACTAATTCGATAGAAAGCCAAGGAATTAATTGCCTTAATTTTGATTTATTGAATCCAATTATTGCAATCAATAACAGAATAATTGAAGCAATAGAAATTGTTGATTTTCCGTTCCAAGTGGTAGTACTAAAAAGAGCAAACAGGGAATCACTGACGACAGTTCCTTTTCCAAATGGAGCTAAGAGACCCGATTTAGATATTTTTAAAATTCGATAAATAACAGGTAAACAAAGAATTACTGTCAAAAGTGCCGCACCTAAAAGATTGATCCAAGCGGAATAATTCTTTTTTAAGATTGTTTCAATAATTAGAAAGATTCCAGTAACCATAGCTATAACAACTGCACTAAGTAGATGAGAATTAATTACAATGGTCATCAATAAAGCTGTTTTGATAATTAATTTATAATCAATTTTTTTACTTTCAACGGCCTCTTTAAATGTGAATAAAAGTGGGAAAGCAAAAATCATGACGATAGCTGAACCAGTTTGCATTTCATTAGTTAAATCTTTGATAGCCGAACCTGATAATGTAAAGATAGTAGCAGCTAGAATAGCATTTTGAGTATCAAAACGTTTGTTTAATGATAAAAATGAAACGATAAATGTTAATCCAAAGACCAACGAACGAATAGCAATTATTTGATGAATTGGCGTTAAAAAATTGGTAATAAGGACTAAAGGCCATAAGGTGAAATCAGGATACATACCATTAATGGCCTGACCAGTGTTGAAAAAGGTATTGAAGTTGACCCAACTAGGAAGTGTGTGTTGTAAAAATGCTAAACGAATTTCATAGATACGTTGAGTATGAAAAAATGTATCATACATTGAAACCATATAATTAAAATGAAATTGCCATAGGGTCCAGATCAGTAACATTAAGAAGAACAAAGTTATTGATAATATATTTATGATTTTAGATTTTTCTTTTGAGTTCAAAGTTTCACCCCTATATGATAGATAGCTCAGAATTTAATTATACGTCATTTAAGGGCAACAAAAAAAGCCTATCAAAGCAATAGGCTTCTAATAAATTTTATTGAGGAACTTTTTTATTATTTTTAATTAATAGAGCAAATAATAAACCAATAATTGCCATAAGGAAAAAGAACCCAAAAACTCTTTGATAACCAATTAAACCACTGTTAGCAGGCAAATGATGATTTTGATTGGTGGTTACTAAAATTAAAGTTGCTAAGCTAACTCCTAGAGAACCCAGAAGTTGACGAACTGTGGTAATAATCGCTGTACCATGGGGAATCAATTCTTCAGATAAAGAATTTCCACCTAGTGTCGTTGCTGGCATCATCACGAAGGCATTGCCTCCTTCAATTAGAGTAGCAATTAAAATCATTGGCCAGATCGATAGTTTAGCGTGAATAATGAATAATAAGAACCAGCCAATAACTATCATTGTCATTCCGATTAGCAGTGTTGATTTAAAGCCAATTCTGTCGGCTAATTTACCCGTCAAAGGATTTAAAATACTTAAAACTATAGCTGGAGGGACTAAAGCTAATCCGGAAATTAAAATTGATGAATGTAGAATGTTTTGATAGTAGAGTGGGTAAATAATTGTTACAACAATCAATGAGATATATGAAAAGCCGGTTAATAAGACCGCTAAGTCGAAGTTGAAATTTTTCATTACTTTTAAATCTAGTAAAGGCTGCTTTTTTGTTAATTGACGATGGATAAATAAAAACGTAAAAATAATACTAATAATTAAGAGAATAATTAGATTACCACCAAAACTTCTAGTAGCACCGGCTTGATTTACAACATATAATAATCCAATTAATCCTAAAAGATAAATAGTTGAGATAAGATCTAAAGTAGTCTTGTTTCGTGGCATAACGTCTTTGATGTTTATCGAACCACTGATAAAGATAATAATCATAATGATTAAGAAGATCACAAATAATCCTTGCCACTGAACAAAATTTAAAACAATACCAGAAATTATAGGTCCGGAAGCTAAAGCCGATCCCATCACCAGACCAGCATATCCCATGGTAGCACCACGATTTTGTTCGGGAGTGATGGTCATTAAAACGGATTGGAATGAAGGAAATAATATTCCTACACCGATTGCTTCAAGCGCTCTTCCAAACATAGCTAATGGAAAATTAGGAGCAATGATAATAACAAGAGTTCCAATAGCAAATATTGCTACTACACTTAAAAAGATTTTCTTAAATGAAAAGTTGTTTAGTAGCCAAGGACTAATTGGCATCATTATACACATTATTAGCATAAATCCAGTTGTCAGCCATTGAATTGTTGGTGCGGTAACGCCAAAGAATCGCATCAATGTAGGATAAGCAGTTGAAAGAGAAGACTGACTAATCGACATTGTAAATGTTCCTGAAAGTAAGGTTATGATAAATAACTTACGAACTAAGCTATTTTGAATTTCACCTTTATTCATAAAATATCCCTTCTTTTGTTTAGTCTAATAACAATTTAAGGATAGCCTAAAATCAGAAAGGTGTCTACCGTATTGCTTGATATATAGCGCTTTCAAAGTACCTATTGTCTTCAATAAAGTCCAAAGTAATATAAGTATAGATAAATTTTACCAAATAAAAAAAGCTAGTAATCAATGGACGATTACTAGCTTCTATTTTAATTCGTTCAAGCCAAGCGTACTTTCCGCTATTTACTTGTCACCTTTATTTGTCATGATTTCGTCAATCAAACCATAATCCTTAGCTTCTTGAGCGGTCATGTAGTTATCACGATCAGTATCCTTTTGAAGTTTTTCGAATGTTTGACCTGAATTATCAGCCAAAATATGGTTCAATCTTTCTCTGGTCTTCAAAATTTCACGAGCAGCGATTTCAATTTCTGTTTGTTGACCTTGAGCACCACCAAGTGGTTGGTGAATTAGGACGGTTGAATTAGGTAAAGCAAAACGTTTGCCCTTAGTACCTGATGACAAAAGTACACTGGCCATTGAAGCAGCCATACCTGTAGCGATTGTTTGAACATCAGACTTAACGAAATTCATTGTATCCATGATAGCTAATCCATCAGTAACTGAGCCACCAGGGGAGTTGATATACATGGAAATATCCTTATCTGAATCTTGAGCATCAAGGAATAACAATTCGGCGATGACTGTATTAGCCATTTGGCTATTAACCTCACCAGATAACATGATGATTCTATCTTTTAATAATCTTGAGTAAATATCGTAGGCACGTTCGCCACGAGAACTTTGTTCAACAACTGTAGGAACTAACATTAAAATGCCTCCTGTTTTTAATTAGCACTCTTAATAGCACAGTGCTAATTTAGCATAATATCAGTATGGGGTCAACAAACAAAGCTTAAAAATAAAAATATTTATTCAATTGGTTCTCTAACATGTGAATCTTTAAATAAAGATTTTGTTTTTGACCAGATAATATGAAAACTATATGCAGAAGCAAATGATAATACCCAAGTTAAAAGATAGCAAATAATAAGGGCTAGAATAGGATTGATAGCTGATAGATTTTTACCACCTAACCGCCAAATAATTTGTAACCAGAAAACATTAGACAAATAAGCTCGATAAGCATAAGTAGCCAAAAAATGAAATATTGGTAAGGCACTGGAATTATTATTAATGTGATGAATTGCTAGAGCAGCTATTAAGAAAATAACTGTTAAGGCATAAATTGTCATTGAAGGTTTATAGTAGGGGGCATTAATCAATTTAACAGGATATCCGTAACCGAAAAGTTCCTTATTGGTCCAATAAAAAACAGCTAAAAAAATAACTATTAAAAATGGAAGTGCTTTTTTAATAAAGGTTTCAAATTTATCACGAAACATCCAAGCTAAAACACCAAAAATTCCATAGATTACAAAACTGATGAAGATTCTATCTAATAAGTACCAGCTCTGTTCATGTGAGCCATGAAAAACTTGGGTATCGTATAAGTAAAGCCAGGCCCCGAATATAATAACAGTTAAAGCAATTATAATAATTGCACGGTTAAAATTACCCTTGATCCGGTGTGCTAAGGCCCAAAAGAATGGCATGAGGATAATAAATTGCAGCATCATTGTGTTGTACCACAAATGCGGCGCAGCATTACCATTAATAAAATGCCAACAAAATGAGCTTAGATCATTAAATTTGTTAACTTGTTGGACATTTGGAAAAATTAATAGATAAGCCAGAGTCCACCAGATTGTGGGTACAAAAAGAGCAGACCACTGTTTACGCATATATCCACCATAGTCACTCCATGTGTTTTGATTCGTTGTTCTAGTCGTTGTATATAAAATACCAAAAATAAAGGCTGGAGCAGTGAATTTTACTAGGTTATAAATAATCCCAATAGGAGTTTGATAATTAAAACTAGGATTGGTCGATAAAACTAAACTAAGCACGGTCTGCATCATAACGGCAGTACAAGCAAAAACCTTCATATAGTCACCTATATCAGCTGGACTTGTAATGTCTGTTTTTCTATTCATTTGATAATCTCCTTTTGAAAGATTGTGAGATCAACAAAAGGAAACGCTTATGGTCAATATATGCTCATCCAAAATAAAAAGCAACTAAATTTTTAATTCAGATTTTTGAAATTTTAAGAATATCAAAATTAGTTCGTTACTAATTTCTCTTTGAATACCGTTAAGATTTTTGTAAGGGGAACTAAGATAAATAGTTCTTTGTAATGGGGTTGGTGTAAGACGTGCTAATTGAACTTTTTGTTGGATAGTTTGCCAGGTTACTGAAGGTATAAAACTTAATCCAACACCTGCTTCAATTAAACCACGAATAGTAGCCGGATCATCGGCTTCGTACATGTAATCTAAGGTAATATCTCTTTTATCAAAATATTTATCAATTGTAATTCGAAGTGGATTTGTTTTAGATAATCCAATTAATTTTTCACCTCTTAAGTCTTCAGGATCAATGAATTGTTTGCTATAACCGTAGTTAATGTTCCAACCAACAAAGATTTCCTCCTTTAAAACAGGAACATTAGTCAATCCCTGTAAAGGATGTGTAGTGATGATAAAATCAAATTGTTTGAAGTCAGTTTCCCTAACGTTATGTTGTGCAATAGTCAGCCTAACATTAGGGAATTTTTCTTTAATATTGGTAACGATTGTCGGAATAAAAGGTGATGCAACCTCCATCAGAATAGAAATTGGTTGTTCAGTTTTATCAGGGCCACCCTTGATAGCATTAATACCACGATCCAATTCTTCAAGACTGTCGTTGACATAACTATAAAATAGTTTTCCGGCTCGATTTAATTTCAAAGTTCGGCCAGTACGATCGAAAAGTTTAGTATTCAATTCATCCTCTAATTGTTTAATCATTTTGCTAACAGCAGGCTGGGATACATAAAGGATATTTGATGCCTTTGTAATACTTTCTTGATTAGCAACAACTACGAAGTATTTTAATTGATTGATATTCATATTCTTCACCTCTTATATAACCAAATGGTTAAGTATTATGACTTTTATATATTATACATGTTATGAAAGGTTTCTTATACTAAGTCCGTGAGATCAATGGAAAGGATTTTGATGGGGGTGATTAATTATTAAAACTTTATGGATTTTTCCCGGTCAGGGTGGTCAAAAAAGCCGAATGTTAAAAGACGTTCCTGCTGAATTATTTCAAAAAGTTAAAGATCTAACTGGGATTGAATTAACTGATAATGATAAAGCGTATCAAGATTCAGTTCAGATTCAATTGGGAATCCTAATTTTACAGTTATTTAATATTCGTCAGTTAAAACAAAGGGGCTTTAAGCCTGATGCTGTGGCAGGTCATTCGTTAGGAATCTTTGCTGCTGGTGTCGCTAGTGGTTCAATTGACGAGGATGATGCAATTAAAATAGTTTATTTACGTTCTGAAAAAATGCAAGAATCATATCCAACAGGTTATGGCATGGGAGCAATTGTCGGCTTAACTAGAAGAGAAGTTAATACCTTAGTTAAAAAGATTAATGAAGAAACTCAGCCCGTTTTTACCTCAAATCAGAATTCTGAATTACAAACAGTTATCTCAGGATCTATTGTAGGAATAAATAAAGTTTTGGATTTGGCAAAAAGTAATGGTGCTCAAAAAGCAGTTTTATTAAAGGTACCAGTTCCATCGCACTCCCCATTGATGCAATCAGTAGCAGATGTGTTAGAGAAAGCGTTGGCTGATGTTTTGATAAACGATCCCAACTGCATATATTTAGCTAATTACAATGGTCACGCAGTCAGAAAATCCGCTGGTATCAAATATGACATGATTAATAATTTAGTTCATCCAGTTTATTGGGACACAATGATGGATGTAGCCAAGGAAATGGGAATTGATACGTCATTAGAATTACAACCAGGTCAGACTTTCACTAGATTAGTTAAAAGTAAATTTTCAGATTTTAGAACCATTACTATGAATAATATGAATCTGGATGATATTGAATTTTTGTTAAACAAATGGAAAAGAGGATAATCGATGGCTAAAAGAAGTTGGACTCAAAATCGTGATGCAAAAACTGCTAAATTAGCAAGTATTTCATCTATCTTAGATGGTAAGTTCGTTAAAACAGAAAATGCTAAAGAATTATTAGAAAGTGTTATTAATTCGGGCGACCGAGTCGTTTTGGAAGGAGATAATCAAAAACAAGCAAGTTTTCTTTCGCAAACGTTAGCTTCAGTTGATCCTGAAAAAGTACATGATTTACATATGATCATGTCAAGTGTTTCCCGTCCTGAGCATTTGGATATTTTTGAAACTGGAATTGCAAAGAAATTAGACTTTTCATTTGCTGGTCCACAGAGTACAAGAATTTCTCAAATGATTGCCGATGGAACAATGCAAGTTGGCGATATTCATACTTATTTGGAATTGTACGCACGTCTATATGTTGACTTGATTCCTAATGTTGTCCTAGTAGCAGCAGATAAAGTTGATCATGATGGAAATCTTTATACTGGTGCTAATACTGAAGAGACTCCAGTTATTGTGGAGTCAGCAGCTTTTAAGGATGGAATTGTCATTGTTCAAGCAAACGAAATAGTTGATAAAGTTCCTAGAGTTGATATTCCAGGAGATTGGGTCGATGTAGTTGTACCTGCTGATGAACCTTATCAACTTGAGCCGTTATTCACTCGTGATCCTCAAAATGTTACAGAATTACAAATTTTGATGGGTATGATGGCAATTCGTGGTATCTATGAAAAACATAATGTTCAAACTGTTAATCATGGGGTTGGCTTTAATACAGCAGCAATTGAATTGTTGTTGCCAACTTATGGAGAACAATTAGGTCTTAAAGGAAAGATCGTTCCTAATTGGGAAGTTAATCCAACGCCAACTTTGATTCCAGCAATTGAGAGCGGTTGGGTCAAAACAATCCACAGTTTTGGTGGAGAAGTCGGCATGGAAAACTATATTGCTCATCGTCCGGATATTTTCTTTGTTGGGAAAGATGGAACAATGCGTTCTAACCGTGCTTTTGGCCAAATGGCTGGTCAATATGCACTTGACATGTTTGTTGGTTCAACCCTGCAGATCGATCAATATGGAAATTCATCAACTGTAACCAATGGTCGTCTTTCAGGCTTTGGTGGTGCACCTAATATGGGAAGTAATCCAACTGGTCGCCGTCATTCAACACCAGCTTGGCAAAGCCTTCGTCCTGATGATGATCCACTTGGTAAAGGACAAAAATTAGTTGTACAAATGGTTGAAACATTTGGATCAAATAAAAAGCCAGTGTTTGTTGATCATTTGGATGCCGAAGAGGTTCAAAAGGAAGCTAAGTTAGCCAATGTACCAATTATGATATACAGCGAAGATACAACGCATATTGTGACTGAAGAGGGAATTGCCTATCTTTATAAGACTGATAGTATGGCTGAAAGAAAAGCAGCAATTGAAGCGATTGCGGGCGTAACTCCTGTTGGTTTGAGAAGTGATTCTAAACAATTAGCTGATCTTCGTGCTAGAGGGATTGTTGCATTGCCAGAAGATTTGGGCGTTCATCGTAGTGAAGCCAAACGTTCATTATTGGCTGCTCAAAATATGGATGACTTAGTTAAATGGTCAGATGGATTATATAATCCACCTGCAAAATTCAGAAGTTGGTCATAATTAATGATTGAAACAAAATTTTTGCAATTAGCTCAGCAGGGCATTAAGGCATTGAAGTGGGAAGTGAGTTTTTCACCTAAACCTGGATTAGTTGATGCAGTTTCTAATGGCTCACATAGCGATATGGATATTGAATTATTTTATAAGTCAGCCGATAGTTTATTGAATGGTTTTGAGGATATGGCAAGAATATCTTATCATCATCCAATTGATTTAGAATTGCGTGAAATGATTGGTCATATTGGCCGTTTAACTGAACAAGATATGTTTAAGGCCACCGATGGTATTAATACTCATAAGGGAGCTATTTGGAGTTTAGGATTATTAATCAGTGTTATCAGTAGTCAGCAAACATTAGATATGGAAACAATTTTATTGGGAGCTAAAAGGCTATCGAGATTACCGGATAAGTTTGTTCCTGATGGTCAATTGACACATGGAATGGTGACTCATCAAAAATATTCTATAAATGGAGCTAAAGGTGAGGCACAAAATGGTTTTCCTAATATTTCATTGGCCATGGCTTATCAACCACAAAAGGATGATTTTGATACTTGGCTAAGACGGCTATTAATTTTATATGCCAATGTTAACGATACAAACATTGTGTATCGTAGTAATTTACAGACTTTATATGACTTTCAAAAATTATCCTCCAAAATTGTAACCAATTCGGTGAAGGTAATTGATAATCCAGAATTTATTAAATTACAAAATTTTACAAGAGAATATAATATTTCTCCTGGTGGTTGTGCTGATTTATTTGCCGCAAGTTATTTTTTAAAACAATTGAATTAGAAATGGAGACAGAAATGGAAAAACTACATTTTAATTTCGACACAAAAGATGCAATTTCTAAACCAGTTCATGTAGGCGTTGTTGCATCTGGTGATCTTGAAGTTATTCTTAGACCAACAGATAAACAAACAGAAGTTAATATCATAACTGGTAGTGATGGATTTAAAGAGGTTTGGGAGAATGTCTTGAAACGATTTTTTGATAGATATCCTATTCAAGCAAATATTGAGATCAACGACTTTGGTTCAACTCCGGGCGTTGTTAATCTTCGTTTAACTCAAGCATTGGAGGAACTGGAAGATGAAAAATAGCTTTGTTGAATTGCATGCACGTGAACGTGCTCTTTCATTATTAGATGCTGATTCCGCTAGAGAATTAGTGGGACCACTTGATAATATGATCTCACCACATTTGGAACCTCAAAATATTGTTCCAGAAAGTGATGATGGAATTGTTTTGATGAAAGGAACAATCTCACAAAAAAATGTTTTAGTAGTTTCAATCGAAGGAAAATTTCAAGGCGGCGGTATTGGTGAAGTCAGTGGTGCTAAAGTTGTAGCAGCCTTAGAGAAGGCTTTAGCCGATAACCAAAATGGTAAAACTATCTATCCAATTATTATTTTAGATACTGGTGGTGTCCGTCTACAGGAAGCTAATTATGGATTACTATCAATTTCTGAAATTCAAAATGTAGTAATTGCTTTGAAAAAGTATGTCCCAGTTATTGGACTTATTCCCGGACGTGTTGGTTCATTTGGTGGGATGTCAATTACTGCCTCAATTCTTTCTTATTTAATTACAACAAACAAGGCTAGAATTGGTTTGAATGGTCCTGAGGTTATCGAACAAGAAGCAGGCGTTAGAGAGTTTGATTCAAGTGACAAGAATTTGATTTGGAACACCTTAGGCACTAAACAAAGAGCAAAAACAGGTATAGTTGATGAGGTTGTTGATGATACAGTTGACGAAATTAAAGCGGCCGTTATTAAGGAAATAGAAACTAAAAAAGATGCCCATCGAACAGAGAATGCTGATTTCTATCTAAGTCTTTTGGATAAATTAGATTTATCCAAGAAGTTAGATATATCGTCTTATGACAAGTTATATGGAACCGTTGAGACTACTAAACATGAAATAACCGAAGCGGTTTCAGGTTCTAAGGAGGGTACTAAGAGCCGCGGTCGTCTCTGGTTTGAAAAATTAACTGGAATAGAAAAAGCTACTAGTTCAGTTCCAACAGTATTGCATGCTCAAAAGAATGGTAAAGAATACATTGCTATTGTGCCAGATGCGGATAATGCTTATCCAAGAGTTAGAAATGGTGAAGTTGGTCTACAAGAGGGCTTTGCGGTGGCAAGTATTGTCAATAAGATTGTTGCTGAAGACAAAGATAAAACAAATAAGCGTCCAATTATTTTAGTTGTTGATGTACCTAGTCAAGCCTATGGTTATCAAGAAGAATTGATTGGGATTCATGTGGCTCTTGGTTCTAGTGCAGCAGCATATGCCAAAGCTAGACAGGCAGGTCATCCAGTCATCGCCTTTATTCCTGGGGATGCTGTATCAGGAGGGTTCTTAGCACATGGTTTACAATCGAATCGTTTAATTGCGCTTGATGATACATCAATTACTATTCAAGCTATGTCAAAGGCCAGTGCAGCTCGTATTACGCAACGTACAATTGCTGAATTAGAAGAAGCAACAAAGCATGTTCCGGCTATGGCATATGATATTGATAATTACGAAAAACTGGGTGCTTTGTATAAATTAGTTAAAGGAATCGGTTCTTGGGAAGCAACATCAGAAAACGTCGAAAAGATCAATAATATTATTGATGAAGCTATTCAAAGTACTGTTGACCAACCTGCTAATTTACATTTCCGCTATGAGACTCCCATTGCTAAAACCAGTGGTCGCAAAGCAACTTTGCAAGTGCGTCAATTAGTTGATGAACAATGGTAATAGAAACACATGATTTAATACAAATTAGTTCTCCTATGGAATTGATTAATAATGATCAGCCAAAGTGGGTTCAAGAAATATTTCCAAAGTCTTTAACGGTTGTAGTTAGACGAAGTCCATTTGTGGAAGGATGGATTCCGGTTGGCATAAGAGGGATTAAAAGAGAGCAAAGATTTGCCACATATGTGAGTACCTCAGCCATTCAAAAAGTTATTACGCCATATCAACTAGTGAGAGAGGGCTCATGGGTTGATTTGGGGGCTGAAAGAAAGAAATTACCAGCAATGTCTGCTTTACCAGGTATTTCTAAGATCCTATCAGGATACAATTGGGGTATCAGTGGGAGTGTAGGTTTTGAATTGGCTACAAGAACTAATACTGCCAAGGTTACCAGTGATCTAGATCTTATCTGGAAAGTTGAAAAGCCTATTAGTAAAAGCAGTGCGCAAGCCTTACTAAAAAAATTGAATATGTTTGGTGTACATGCCGATTTGCAGGTTATCCAAGGAAACAATGGCTTTTCATTAGAGGAATATGCTAATAGTCGTTCAACGATAATGGTGAAAACTTTAAAAGAACCAATTTTAGTTCATGATCCTTGGATAGATTCGAATAGGGTGGAAAGATAAGTTTCCACCCTTTTTTATATAGGAGTATAGAATGAAATTCTTAACAAATGATAAAGTTGAGTTGGATTATCATAAGTATGGTCAAGGACAACCGGTTGTATTAGTAGAAGGATTTGGAGGTTATCAAGAGATTTGGAGATTGCAGGTTGATTACCTAACTGAAATGAACTGTCAAGTAATTACCTATGACCATCGAAATCATGGACATTCGCAGAGAACTGATAAGGGACTACAAATGGATCGTTTAACGGATGATTTATCAGAATTGATTAATTATTTGTATTTGGATAAACCTATTTTGGTTGGACATTCTATGGGAGCTAGTATTTGTTATGATTACTTGAGTCGTTATCAAAATATTAAGGCGTTAATGGCAATTGATCAGTCACCCAAAATGCTAAATGATTCAAATTGGAAATATGGATTCGAAAATCTTAATGCTAATAATTTAAAAAAGAAATTATCTGAACCTGATAAGGCACATGAGACGGTCAATGGTTTAGATAATAGAATAGTCTTTGATTTAAATGAGGCCAAAACCAAATATCCATTTAATAGAATATCTAATTTGCCATTATTATTGGATCATGCTCAAAAGGATTGGCGAAAAGTACTCCTAAAAACTCAAATCCCGATAGACTTGGTAGTTGCCAAGCAAAGCCCATACTTTAACTGCAATTTTGCTAAGAAATTAGCTGGACAGAATAGTTTTATTAAACAGTATTGTTTAGAAAATTGTGGACACGATATCATGGCCGAGGTTCCAGATGAATTTAACCAGACTCTTCGTCATTTTATCTTTAGAAATTTAAAAAAGTAAAAAAGAAGATAATAATCGGATGAAAAACCCGAATTATTATCTTCTTTTTTTGTAATAATATTCTGTTAATTACCTAATGAAATTTAAAATGTTGATTTATCAACAACGATAACTGATAGTTTGTGAAACAAAAAATGCGCTATACGGGAGTCGAACCCGTATTTCAGGAACCGGAATCCTGCGTGCGATCCATTACACTAACAGCGCCTTGCTATTTCATTCTATCGCATATAAGGGGTAAAAGTAAATTGCCAAAAAAAATAAAAGAATTAGACATTTTGTAAGTATATCACTTGTAATTTTCACAAGAGAGTTTATAATTACAGTTGTGCTTAAGAGATGAGAATTATTCATCTGGGCTTTTATTTTTTGAGTACATGGGTCGTAAACAGACATACAGGGACGACTTTAGTCCCATGGAGTATATCAAATGACTAATAATGAAGATTTAGAATTGCTGGATTTAGTTGCCCCAGACTTCATTAAGACTCTGGAAAAGCGATTTAAAATACTTCAGAGTATCTCATTAATGGAGCCTGTTGGGCGCAGAGTATTAGCTGATGATCTTAATATTACTGAACGTGGATTGAGAACGGAAACCGATTTGTTGAGAAAACAAGGTTTAATTGATTCATCAAAGTCTGGAATGTCTTTAACTAGGACAGGAAATGCTGCAGTAGTAAGATTGACCGAAGTGTTGGCTGATTATCAAGGGACAGCTCTTTTAGAGAAAAAATTGAGCGAAAAGCTTGGAATTAGTCGTTGTATCGTTTTACCAGGGAATGCTGATAAGCAATATCGGGTAATCGACTCTTTTGGTCGTAGGCTTAATCAACTCTTAGGTTCGATATTACCAAGTGGCCAATCGATGATTTCGGTTACTGGTGGTAGTACCTTGGCACAAGTTGCCAGAAACCTTTCGCCCGATTTATCCAAGAATCGCCAGTTGGTATTTTTGCCAGCTCGTGGTGGAGTAGGTGAATCAGTTTCAATTCAGGCAAATAGTGTTTGTGCAGAAATGGCTTTAAAAACACAAGGCCAGTACCGTGCATTATATCTCCCAGAAGACATTAGTGAAAAAAGTTTTGAATCTTTGCAAAAAGAGTCTTCTATTAAGTCGGTTCTTGATTTAATATATAGGAGTAGTGCTGTGATTCACAGCATTGGAACTGCAAGTGTTATGGCAGACCGAAGAAATCTTTCAAAACATGAACAACAAGTTGTTGATGATGGTAAGGCTGTTTCAGAAGCTTTTGGTGATTTCTTTGATCAAAGTGGTAAACTTGTTTATAAGGTACCCAGGATTGGACTTCATGTCCGGGACCTTGATAAAATAAAATATGTGATTGCAATTGCGGGTGGTCAAAGTAAGGCCAGAGCAATTCAATCATATATGAAAAATGCACCTCATCATACAATATTAATTACTGATGAAGGTGCCTCAAAGTTGATTTTAAGGGATAACCCTTTAAAATAATATTTTTTTGATTTCCTGAAGGAGGAATTTTTGTATGACTACAAAAGTTGGTATTAATGGATTTGGCCGTATCGGTCGTTTGGCATTCCGCCGTATCGCTGCACTTCAAGCAGCTGGCAAGACAGATTTGGAAGTTGTTGCAATTAACGATTTAACTTCACCTGCTATGCTTGCTCACTTATTGAAGTATGATACTGCTCATGGTAACTTCGAAATTGACAAGATCACTGCTGAAGATGCAGCTATCGTTGTTGACGGTAAGAAGATCCCTGTATATGCTGAAATGAACGCTGCAGACCTTAAATGGGTTGCTAACGACGGTGTTGATATCGTTCTTGAATGTACTGGTTTCTACACATCAACAGAAAAAGCACAAGCTCATATTGATGCCGGTGCAAAACGTGTATTGATCTCAGCTCCATCAGGTGACATGCCTACAGTTGTTTACGGTGTTAACGATGACATCCTAACAAACGACGTTAAGATCGCTTCAGCTGGTTCATGTACAACAAACTGTCTTGCACCTCTAGCAAATGCCGTAAACGAAGAATTCGGTATTAAAGCTGGTACAATGACAACTATCCATGCTTACACAGCTACTCAAAAACTTCAAGATGGTCCAGAACGTAAAGGTAATGTTCGTGCTGCACGTGCTGCTGCTGCAAACATCATCCCTCATTCAACTGGTGCTGCTAAGGCTCTAGGTCTAGTTGTTCCTGCATTGAAGGGTAAGCTTGATGGACATGCACAACGTGTACCTGTTATTACAGGTTCAGTTACAGAATTAGTTGCAACTCTTGACAAAGAAGTTACAGTTGACGAAGTAAACGCTGCTGTTAAGAAGTATACAGAAAACAACCCTTCATTCGGTTACAACGATGACCAAATCGTATCATCAGACGTTATTGGTACACCATTTGGTTCAATCTTTGACCCAACACAAACACAAATTGTTGGTTCAGGTGCCGCTCAAGTTGTAAAGACTGTTGCTTGGTATGATAACGAATCAGGATTTACTGCACAAATGGTTCGTACACTTGAAAAATTTGCTAGCTTAAACTAATTTTTAATTTAACTAGTAATTAATTTAAGATAAAACCTAATTTAGTGTGATTTAAATTGGCGGAGGGAGGATAACTCCTTCCGCCTTTTTTTAAGGAAAATATTGGAGGATTTATTTACAATGGCTAAACTTATTGTTTCTGACGTTGACGTAAAAGGCAAAAAAGTCTTAATGCGTGTTGATTTCAACGTTCCTATTAAAGACGGTGTTGTCGGCGATACAAACCGTATCGTTGGTGCAATCCCAACAATCAAATATGTTTCAGAACATGGTGGAAAGGTTATCTTGCTATCTCACTTGGGTCGTATTAAGAGTGACGAAGACAAGAAAGCTTTATCATTAAAACCAGTTGCTGCTAAACTTGAAGAATTAAGCGGTATGCCTGTTAAGTTTGTACCAACTAACGAAGGTAAAGAACTTGAAGATGCTGTTAACAATCTTAAAGACGGTGAAATCCTATTGATGGAAAACACTCGTTTCCAAGATATTGACAACGACTTTGGCAAACGCGAAAGCAAGAACGATCCTAAGCTTGGCGAATACTGGGCATCACTTGGTGACGTATTTATCAACGATGCTTTCGGTACAGCCCACAGAAGCCATGCTTCAAACGTTGGTATTTCAACAGCTATGAAAGCTGCTGGTAAACCAGTCGCTGCTGGTTTCTTAATGGAAAAGGAAATCAAATTCTTAGGTAACGCTGTTGACAATCCTGTACATCCATTTGTAACAATTCTTGGTGGTGCAAAGGTTTCAGATAAGATTGGTGTTATTGAAAACTTAATTCCAAAATCAGATCACATCTTAATCGGTGGTGGTATGGCTTATACATTCTTAGCTGCCCAAGGACACAAGATTGGTAAGTCACTATTCGAAGCTGACAAAGTTGAACTAGCTAAAGACCTCCTTCAAAAAGCTGGCGACAAACTTGTTCTTCCTGTAGACCATATTGTTGCTAAAGAATTCTCAAATGATGCTGAAGCAACAACTACTGATGGTGTTGATATCCCTGATGACGAAATGGCTCTTGATATCGGACCTAAGACAGTTAAATTGTTCCAAAGCAAATTAGCTGGTGCAAAGACTGTTGTATGGAATGGACCAATGGGTGCCTTTGAAATGAGCAAATTTGCTGAAGGTACATTAGAAGTTGGACGTGCTATGGGTGAATTAACAGATGCTATTACTATCGTAGGTGGTGGTGACTCAACTGCTGCTGCTAAGAGTCTTGGTATTGCTGATAAGCTAACACACATCTCAACTGGTGGTGGTGCTTCTCTAGAATATCTAGAAGGTAAAGTATTACCTGGTATCGATTCAATTTCAGATAAATAATTATTTTTCACGAGGAGAATTAATTTATGCGTACACCTATTATTGCGGGTAACTGGAAGATGAACAAGAATCCTAAGGAAACCCAAGAATTTTTAGACGGAATCAAAGGTAAGTTGCCAGAATCTGGCGTAGAAGCTATTATTGGTGCCCCTGCTATTGATCTAACAACACTTGTTGCTGGTGCAGAAGGTACACCTCTAAAGACAGCTGCTGAAAACTCATACTTTGAAGATGCTGGTGCATTTACTGGCGAAACAAGTCCTAAAGCACTTTCAGAAATGGGTATTGATTATGTAATCATTGGTCACTCAGAAAGAAGACAATACTTCGGTGAAACTGATGAAGACATCAACAAGAAAGCTCTTGCTATCTTGAAGAACAATCTATTGCCAATCATTTGTTGTGGTGAAACTCTAGAACAACGTGAAGCTGGCAAAGCTGAAGACTGGGTAACAGGTCAAATTGAAAATGCTGTTAAAGGTATTTCTGCTGCTGACTTAGCTAAGTCTGTTATTGCTTACGAACCAATCTGGGCTATCGGTACTGGTAAAACTGCTACTGCTGATCAAGCACAAGAAATGGTTCATGTAATCCGTGAAAAGATTGCTAGTTTGTATGATGCAGATACTGCTGATAAGGTACGTATCCTTTACGGTGGTTCTGTAAAACCTGCTAACGTTAAAGAATTAATGGCTAAAGAAGATATTGATGGTGGACTTGTTGGTGGTGCATCAATGGATCCAGAATCATTTATCGCTTTGACTAACTTTAATAAATAATAACTTTCATAGAAGTTATTTATTTTAAGTAGTAAAAAGGTTAAAATTAGTTTGTATTAAAATCATAAAGGAGATTTTTAAAATATGTCTGTAATTACTGATATTTTAGGCCGTGAAGTTCTTGATTCACGTGGTAACCCAACCGTTGAAGTTGAACT
The DNA here is from genome assembly GCF_002872255.1 of Companilactobacillus nuruki. Taxonomy (GTDB): domain Bacteria; phylum Bacillota; class Bacilli; order Lactobacillales; family Lactobacillaceae; genus Companilactobacillus; species Companilactobacillus nuruki. The sequence continues at coordinate 21,389 of NZ_NIPR01000004.1, read as the reverse complement.
ATATACTGAACTAGGTGGCTTCGGCCGCGCACTTGTTCCTTCAGGTGCTTCAACTGGTGAACACGAAGCTGTTGAGTTGCGTGATGGCGACAAATCACGTTTTGGTGGTAAGGGTGTTCTTAAAGCCGTTGCTAACGTAAACGACAAGATTGCTAAAAAGGTTATTGGCATGGATGTTACTGACCAACGTGCTATTGACCAAGCAATGATCGACCTTGACGGTACACCTAACAAAGGTACTTTGGGTGCTAACGCTATTCTTGGTGTATCACTTGCTGCTGCACGTGCTGCTGCTGATGAATTAGGTCTTCCATTGTACGAATATCTTGGTGGTCCTAATGCTCATGTATTGCCAACACCTATGATGAACGTTATCAATGGTGGTAAGCATGCTGACAACAACGTTGATTTCCAAGAATTCATGATCTTGCCTGTTGGTGCAAAGTCAATGCGTGAAGCTGTACGTATGGGTTCAGAAACTTTCCAATCACTTAAGAAGGTTCTTGAAGGCCGTGGCTTGAACACAGCTGTTGGTGATGAAGGTGGTTTTGCTCCTGACCTTGAAAACAACGAAGCTCCTTTCAAGATTTTGGTTGAAGCTATTGAAAAAGCTGGTTACAAACCTGGTGAAGATGTTGCTATTGGTTTTGACTGTGCTTCATCAGAATTCTACAATGCTGATACTAAGAAGTACGAACTAAAGGGTGAAGGCGAAAATGGTGCTGTTCTTTCAGCAGACGAATTTATCGACTTACTTGATGGTATCGTTGAAAAGTACCCAGTTGTTACAATCGAAGATCCTATCGATGAAAACGAATGGGAAGACTGGCAAAAAGTTACTGCTAAACTTGGTAAGAAAGTACAACTTGTTGGTGATGACTTGTTCGTTACAAACACAGACTACTTGAAGAAGGGTATTGAAATGGGAGTTTCAAACTCAATCCTTATCAAGCTTAACCAAATCGGTACACTTACAGAAACATTTGAAGCTATCGAAATGGCTAAAGAAGCTGGCTTTACAGCTGTTGTTTCACATCGTTCAGGTGAAACAGAAGATACAACAATTGCTGACCTTGTTGTTGCTACAAACGCAGGTCAAATCAAGACTGGTTCAATGAGTCGTACAGACCGTATTGCTAAGTATAACCAATTGATGAGAATCGAAGATCAACTTGGCGACCAATCAGAATACAAGGGTATCAAGAGTTTCTATAACTTGAACAAATAATTACGAATAAGTAATTAATTAAAACAGCCTTAGGGCTGTTTTTTTTGTACAATAATAGTATCAACTGTTGGAGGAATTAAGGATGACCTTAAAAATTGCATTTATTGGATTTGGAAAATCAGCTAATCGTTATCATTTGCCCTATCTTAATGTTAGAGATAATTTTCAGGTGAAAACTATTTATACGCGAAGAGCAGTCAACGAAGAATTGGCGAAACCATATCTTGACATGGGAGTGAATTTCACTAACGATCTGAGTGATATTTTGAATGATCAGGATATTGATTTGGTAACGATTTGTACGCCAGCTAAAACCCATTATGATTTGGCTAAACAAGTTATTAAATCCCAAAAATCGGTTATTGTGGAAAAGCCTTTTGTTGATACGTTAGATCATGCAAAGGAATTAATTCAATTAGGAAAAGAAAATCATGTTTTAGTAATGCCTTATCAAAATCGTCGTTTTGACGGCGACTATTTAGCAGCCAAGCAAGTTATCGATCAGGGATTTTTAGGAGATATTGTTGAGGTTGAGTCACATATTGATTATTATCGTCCTAATACTGTTACTAGCAAGGGTACAAAAGAACAAGGTGAATTCTACGGATTGGGAATTCATTTAATGGATCGAATGATTGCAATCTTTGGAAGGCCAACGAAAATGGTTTATGATATTCGTAACACTGAAGTCTCTGATGCTGTTGATAATTATTTTGATGTTGATTTACACTATGGTACTAAAATGAAAGTAAAGATCAAAGTAAGTACTGATGTTGCTAAGGAATATCCTCGTTTTATTGTTCACGGAATGAATGGATCATTCATCAAGTATGGTGCTGACCAACAAGAAAATGATTTAAAGGCCGGCATTATGCCAGGAACAGCAAACTTTGGAGAAGATAGTCCAATGTATTATGGGATAGCTAAATATCGTAACGCTAATGGAGATTGGGTCGAAAAACAAATTAAGACCCCATTAGGAGATTATGGTTTGTATTACGATTCTGTGTATCAGACTTTGGTAAATCATCAAGCAAGGTTAGTTAAAGACAAAGAAATATTGACTGATATGGAGTTATTGGAGGCAGGTTTTTACCGACCATCGCCATCAATTTATGATGTACCTAAATTGGATTTGTAATATTAGGGGAGTAAGATGTCATTTACGGATAATGAGAAATTAAGATTAACTTTAGAGGGCGTTCTAGTAGGAATTGTTTCTGGAATTATTGTCAGTATGTTTCGCTGGTCAATCGCCCATTCATTAAAAATATTTCAGGGACTTTATATTGCGGCTCGTTCTAATATTTTGTTAGTAGTGGGATTAATTTTATTAATGATTATTGTGGCTATATTTGTTGGCTATCTTTTAAAGAAAGAACCTAATATTTCAGGGTCTGGTATTCCACAGGTCGAAGCGCAATTAGGTGGAGAAATGCAAATGAATTGGTGGTCGATTCTTTGGCGTAAATTTGTCGGAGGAATTATGAGTATTGGGCCAGGATTATTTCTTGGTCGAGAGGGACCATCGATTCAATTGGGAGCGGCAGTTGGACAAGGTGTCGGTGAGTTGACCCATGATAATAAGGGAGTTAATCAACGAGTTTTAATAGCCAGTGGAGCAGCGGCTGGACTATCAGCTGCTTTTAGTGCACCAATAGCCGGAGCAATGTTTGTTTTAGAGGAGGTTTATCATAATTTTTCCCCCTTGGTTTGGATAACTGCGTTGGCTAGTTCAGTTAGTGCTAATCTAATTGCATTGTATATTTTTGGTTTGCAGCCAGTTCTACAAGTTCCATATCGATATAGTTTGCCAGTTAAATATTATTGGCATTTGATTGTTTTAGGTATAATTCTTGGCTTGATGGGACGTTTGTATCAAATTGCAACTCTATCTATGCCTTCAATATATAATTTGACCCGTTTACCACGTTATATTCAGGGAATTATTCCATTGCTGATGATCATTCCTTTGGGGATGATGTTTCCCCAGTTTATTGGTGGTGGTAATGAAATCATTGTCAATTTGGCTCAATATAAAATTAGTTTGTTATTGATGTTAGGTTTATTTATTTTACGATTCGTTTTTTCGATGATGTCGTATGGTTCGGGTCTACCTGGAGGAATCTTTTTACCAATTTTAAATCTAGGTGCGATTATAGGTGCTATTTACGCGATTGTAATGAATCAATTAGGTTTACTACCAATAAATTTTGAGAGCAATTTAATTATATTTGCTATGGCAGGGTATTTTGCTTGTATTGGTAAAGCACCTTTCACCGCAATTATATTAGTTACGGAGATGGTTGGGTCACTCAAACATTTGATGCCACTAGCAGTATTATCATTAGTCGCATACATTGTTGTTGATTTGTTAAATGGGGCACCAATCTATGAGGCTCTTAAAGAGCGTCTGAATATTAATTCAGATTTTTTAAATCGTGTCAGTAAATTTAATGATCGTTTAGAGTTGCCTATTTATGAAGGAAGTTCAATTGATGGAAAATATATTCGTGATATACCGTTTCCTAAAGAAATTTTAGTTGTGGCAATATATCGTGGTGAACGTCAATTAATACCTAGAGGAGATACTTTGATCAAAGCAGGCGATCGTTTGATATGTATGGTCAATGCTGGTCAACGAGCCAAAGTTTTTCGAAAGCTAAAAGATTTGATTGATGGAATTGACTAGAAATTTGACTAATTTTATGGTATTGTTTTAGAAGTGATTTCAGCTTTCAACACCATGAACGGAGGTTTTACAGGTGTATAATATTATCGAAACATTGTTGATAATCGTATCCATTTTGATAATCATTGCCGTATTAATGCAACCAACAAAGCAACAAGATGCTTTGAATGCACTATCTGGTGGTGGTGGGGACCTATTCAGCAACCAGAAGAAACGTGGTTTTGAAGCCTTCATGGTTAAGGTTACCTACGTTTTACTAGTATTGTTTTTTGTTTTTTCAATCGTACTAGTATACTTATCATCTCACTAAGCGATTAATCCTCCTGATGTTTACTCAGGAGGTTTTTTGTTATAAGGAGTAAAATATGAAAATATTGAAACCTCAACCATTCTACTTTGATAGTGGGTCCAGTGCAGTTTTGATGTTACATTCTTTCTCAGGAACGCCGAATGATATGCGTCTGTTAGGAAGGTTTTTACAGAGAAATAATTATTCTGTTTACGCACCAATGTTTGCAGGACATGGAACATCAGAGCCATTAGATATCTTGGAACAAGGTTCTCCTGAGGTATGGTGGCAGCAAACTCAAGAGGCAATCCAGTTCTTAAAAGATCAAAAGAAAACAAAAGTTTATGTGTTTGGATTATCTTTGGGTGCAATTTTTGCTACTAAAGCATTGGAAGATTTATCGAGAATTGACGCAGGGGGCGTGTTTGGTTCACCGCTGCATAATAATAATTTTTCCCAAATCAAACAAGCCTTTTTGACTTATGCAAAAAAGGTGTATTCTATTCAACAGGATCTAACAGAATTTGAGATTGATTCTAAAATTAGAATGATTAATTCTAAAATAGATGGGAAGTTGACAGAGATACAAAAGTCATCCGTCATGGTTACTGAAAATTTAGCTGAAATAAAACGACCATATTTTATTGGTCAAGGTACGAGTGATAAATTGGTAGATCCTGATGCTGCTAAAGCTGTAGCAGAGGACGTTAAAACATCACAGCTACATTTATATGATGCAGGGCATGTTTTGACTATTAACCGCGCTCATGATCAAGTTCAGAGTGACGTGTTAAATTTTTTAGAAAATAATTGAGGAAAGAAATGCCAGATAAAGAAAATAAATTAATTGCAGATATATTAGAGGTTTTCAGAAGTAATCCTGATCGTCGCTATAAGTCTGAACAAATTGAAGACATTTTGAGAATGCATGGTGCTTCAGCTTTTAAGCGAGTTGTTAAGGCACTAGCTGTTCTTGAGGGTGAAAGTAAAATCACTTTAACTAACAAGGATGAGTTCAAAATGGCTTCTCCTGAAACAGTTGTGGAAGGTACCTTTAAGGGAAATGATAAAGGATTTGGTTTTGTTAGATATGATGAAGTAGATCCTGATGCTTTTATTGCTAAGAGTAATACATTATTTGCTGTTAGTGGCGATACAGTTGAAGTGAAGATTACTAAGCCTTCAAACCCTTGGATTGATAAGGGACCTGAAGGAGAAATCATTCAAATCGAAGAGCGCTCATTGACCAAGGCTGTTGGTGAGTTTCATGCGTATAGTGATGCCCAAGTTGAAAAAACAGGACATTATGGTTACGTTCAAAGTCATGAAAAAAAGATTGCTTCTTATATGATCTTTATTTCAGATAAGGGCTTACACCCCCAAATAGGAGACATGGTCCAAGTATCGATTGATGAATATCCTGATGCTAAACATCCCCAAAGTATGGAAGGTACAGCATTAGAGGTTATTGGTAATAAGAATGATCCTGGTGTCGACATTATGTCGATCGTGGTTGATAATGATATTAATCCAGAATTTCCTAGTGAGGTTTTAAAAGAAGCTGAGAAAGTCCCAGATCATGTCTTAGACTCAGATCGTGTTGGTCGAAGAGATTTAACTGATAACATGGTTATAACTATTGATGGGGATGATTCAAAGGACTTTGATGATGCCGTTGGATTAGATATTCTACCTAATGGTAATTATCATTTGGAAGTTGATATTGCCGATGTAACTCACTATGTTAAGGAAGGTTCACCGCTTGATGAGGAAGCTTATGCTCGTGGGACAAGTACTTACCTAGTAGATCGAGTTATTCCAATGTTGCCATTTAGATTGTCTAATGGTATTTGTTCATTGAATCCTGGTGAGGACCGTTTAGCATTAACTTGTGAGATGGAAATCGATCATAATGGTAATGTAGTTAAACATGATATTTATCCTAGTGTAATTAGATCTAAGTATCGTATGACATATAATAATGTTAATAAGATCTTGAATGATGATGCTGAATTAACTGAAGAATATGCTCCAGTTGTACCAATGCTAAAGGATATGGCAGAACTTCATGAGATTCTTTTCAATAAGCGTCATGAACGCGGTGCAATTGATTTTGAAGAAACTGAAGCTCAAATTATTGTAGATGAGAATGGTAAGCCAATTGATATTAAGCTAAGAGAACGTGGAACATCTGAAAAGATGATTGAATCATTCATGTTAGCAGCTAATGAGACAGTGGCTGAACATTATAATATCAAGCATGTACCTTTCTTGTACCGTGTTCATGAGAAGCCTGATGAAGAAAAGGTAAAGAATTTCTTTGAATTTGCTGCTGCTTTAGGTGTACAGGTTAAAGGTAACTTGAAAGAAATTACTCCAAAGATGTTCCAAAATGTTTTGCAGAGTGTTGTTGGAACTCCAGAGGAACAAGTTGTTACAATAATGTTGTTAAGAAGTTTGCAACAAGCTAGATATTCTGACGAACCATTGGGTCACTTTGGCTTGGCCGCAAAATACTATACCCATTTCACATCACCAATTAGACGTTATCCAGATTTAACTGTTCATCGCATGATTCACAGTTATGCTGAAAATGGCTTTACAGATGATGAACAAGCTAAGTGGGGCAATAAGTTAAAAGATATTGCTGAACACACTTCTGGTCGTGAAAGAATTTCTATCAATGCAGAACGTGCAGTTGATGATTTGAAGAAGACAGAATATATGGCTGATCAAGTTGGAAATACTTTTGACGCTGTAGTTAGTTCAGTAACAAGTTTTGGAATGTTTATTCAACTTGATAATACGGTTGAAGGTTTGATTCATATTTCTAATATGAAGGATGACTTCTATGAATACGATGAGAAGAGTATGTCAATGCATGGCCGTGGAACTGGTAAGACCTTTAAAGTTGGTCAACCAATTAAGGTAAAATTGATCAGAGCTGATGTAGAACATCGTCAAATTGATTTTGAGCGTGTTCTTACACCGGATGAACAAGAACAAGCCGATAAACGTGAAGCAGAATTTAAGAAGAAACGTTCAATGCAACATGGCCGTGGACGTGGTGGTCATGGTCGCCACAATGATAAGGATCATGGAGATAAAAACCATAAGAGACGTGGTAAATACGAAAGACGGTGATTCTTTTGAAGAAACATCATACAAAAGCTCCTAATGAAGTAGCTAATAATCGTAAAGCTCGTCATGATTATAATATTTTAGAAACTTATGAGGCGGGTATTTCTTTAACGGGAACTGAAATTAAGTCGGTTCGTGCAAGTAAAATGAATATCAAAGATGGTTTCGTACAGGCCAGGAATGGTGAACTTTGGTTGGAAAATGTTAATATTAGCATTTACGATCAAGGAAATATTTTTAATCACGATCCATTACGCAATCGAAAATTACTTTTGCATAAGAAAGAAATTCGCAAGATTACCTCAAGTATTCAAGAGAAGGGTATTACAGTTGTACCTTTAAAAGTTTATTTGAAACATGGTTTTGCTAAAGTATTAATTGGCGTAGCTGAAGGTAAAAAGCAATACGATAAACGTGAAACAATTAAAAAACGCGATCAAGAAAGAGAGATTCAACGTGTTCTAAAGAATGCGTATTAATCTTTCTGATGATCGCTTTTTTTGTATACTCAATTAAATAGGAAATGATTTCTGTTGTGATAAAATGAACATAAAGACACATATATTTGGGGTAAAAAAATGAAAAAGTTATGGGGAGTTATCTGGATAGTTTTTGGACTTATATTTTTTTTTCAAACGACAACTGTTAATGCCGCTAGAAGCTTCAAGATTGAACATTATCATATTACGGCTAATATTCAAAAGAACGGTGATATCGATGTTACACAAAGGCTCAATTATCAATTTGATGGAGATTTTCAAGGAGTCTACTATAATCAAAGTTTGAATAAGGTAGCCGATGTTACGAAACCTCAGGTTATGGTTGATACAGGATATTCAATAAATCATTTAAAAGAGAGCAACTCTGGTAAAAATGAGACTTTTAAACTAACTAAAACTAAAAAAAATATGGGAATTAAAGTTTATCACAGCACAGAATCAGGTAATGAGACCTTTATCTATAAGTATCGTTTGCGTGGATTAATTACTAATTATTTGGATACTGCTGAATTAAATTGGCGTCCGATTGATAATTGGGATAATCCTTTACAAGATGTTAAAATTACAATTAATTTACCTCAAGAAAATGTTCCTCAATTACAGGCTTGGGTACATGGCCCACTTGATGGTTCAACGAAAGTTGATCGAAAAGATGGCCGAGTTACTGCGACTGTTTCCGAATTACAGGCAAATAAGTTTGTTGAGACGCATTTATTGTTTCCAATTACAATTGTTGCTACTAATCCTAATAAGATCAATAAGAATAATAAACATAATATTCAAAAACAAGAGAGAGCATACGCGCAAGAGGCTAATGCTAGTCGTCAAAAGAGTATATGGATTTATCGCATTTTAATAGTTCTAGGTTTAGCAATAATAGTACTTATTTATTTAATCAAGTTCATTAAATTACATAATGATCCAGTTGATAAACATGATATTCCCACACCTTTATATCATAGTTTTGATGTTCCTAAGTTCTTGCCTAGTTTGACCAAAGTCATTTTAGATAAAGCAACTAAGGCAGATAGTCAGGCTTTAACCGCCGATCTGATGGATGAGGTTGGCAAACGACATATGAAAATTGAAAAGGTTGGGAAGAATTACGAAATTGAGGCATTGGTACCACCAACTAATAAATTTTTTAAGTATTTGATTGAGGAAGTTGGTAATGGAAAGAAAGTTACTTTAAAGCAGATCCGTACTGCGGCTAGAGAAAAGACTGATGATGAGTCTCAACTTGAAAAGAATTTTGATACATGGGCTGAGGATGCTGCCAAGGGCAGTGATAAATATCTTGATAGTCATAATATAAGTATATTGGATAGTTTTAGGTCGGCTGCCATCGCATCCGATATTATAATTTTCATTTTGATAATTATTGAAATGTTATTTGCTAGGTTTACTGTTTATACAGGGTTATCACTATTTTCTTTGGCTATGATCGTTTGGGTAATATATTGGATTATGAATAAGAAAATAACCTCATATACTGAGCAAGGTGAAATTGAAGTTAATCAGATTCGAGCCTTTAAACGGATGTTAACAGATATTGATGATATTAAATTAGCCGAAGTAGGAGATATAGTTCTTTGGGAACAATTTATTCCATATGCAGTGGCATTCGGCATATCTGATAATGTTATCCGTGCTTTGAAAGTTAATTTTAGTGCTGATGAAATAAAACAATCGGCAGTTTTGCCATATTATTTTGGTATGAGTGGTTTCTTTGCTTCAACTAGCAGTGGTTTCCAATCGTCATTTGTTGGAGCTTTGGGTGCTGGCGGTTCATCAAGTATCTCAGGAGGATCAGGTGGATTTTCAGGCGGTTCATCTGGAGGCTTCGGTGGCGGTTCTGGTGGCGCCTTTTAGTAAATTTAGTTAGATAAAAACACAAATCTAAATATCACTGAGAAATGATAATTGGATTTGTGTTTTGCTGTTAAGAGGGGAAATTTAAGTATGATAAACTATGTTTAATATGTTTTGGGGAGAATATGATGAGAAAAATATTGGAAACTATGTTCATTTGTTTAGGAATATTTTTATTTTTCCAGTTTCCAACAATTGTTAAAGCAAGTGGGAACTACCAGATTGAAAAATATAATATTAAAGCTGATATTCAAAAAAACGGAGATATTGAATTAACACAAAAAATAGATTATCAATTTAATGGAGATTTTCACGGAGTATATTACAATCAGAGTATTAAAGGTAGCAAAGGAGCAACTGATCCAGAGGTTTACATAAAAAAAGGTAAACAGACTACTAAGCTGATGCCTAATGATTCAGGGCAAAATAATACCTTCAAAGTGAATAGAACTAATAACTTAATGAAACTAAAAGTTTATCACACTACTTCAAATGATAATCTGACTTTTGTTTATAAATATCGGTTATTAGGAATGGTAACTAATTATCGAGACACCGCTGAATTAAATTGGCTAGTTATTAATCAAGGCTGGGATAAAAACTTGCATAATGTAAAAATAGCAATCAATTTACCCCAAAGAAATATTCCTGAATTAAAAGCATGGTCACATGGTCCATTATCTGGTTATACTAAGGTCGATCAAAAGAAAGCTCGAGTTGTTATGACTTTAGGGATCATTCCTGCTCATGATCATGTTGAAACTCATATGATATTTCCAACTGACGTAACTAGTGATAATCCGAATGTTATTAATAAAGATAAAAAATCTAAGATTTTGAACCAAGAAAAACAATTGGTATTGAATGCTAATGCTAGTCGTAAAAGAAGAATTTGGATTTATCGTTCGTTAATGATTTTTGGTGCATTAGTTTTAATGATAATTTATTTAGTTAGATTAGTTGGATTTTTAAAGAATCGTGGAAATAAACATATTATTCCTACGCCGTTGTATCATAGTTTTAATGAACCAAGATTTTTACCTAGTTTTACTAAAATTTTATTGGATCGTTCAGATAAAGCAGATAGTCTGGGGTTAACAGCCGATTTATTAGTTGAAGTTGGTAAAAGGCGAATGAAAATCGAAAAATTTGGTTCTACCTATGAAATAATTGCTTTAAAAGAACCTAGCAATTCATTCTTTAAATATCTGATTGAAGAAATTGGTGACGGAAAAAAGGTTAATTTACGTCAGATTAAAAGTGCTGGACAAAGTTTTAAACGAAAGAAATTAAATCAAGAGTTTGATAAGTGGTCGAAGAATGCTGCTAAGGGGCGAAAGAAATATTTTGATCAAGAGAATATCGATATTGTGGATGATTTTCGATTTATGGCAATCGCAATTTCTATTATTTCAGCGGTTATCTTCGTTATTTCTTTGATTTTTAATAGAAATGTTTTGTTGACGGCAGTTGTCTTAGCAGTATTAATATCTATTTCTTGGTTGATTTGGATAGGGGCCAAGAAAAAAATTACTCCTTATTCTGATTTGGGAGAAGAAGAAGTTAATCAAATTTTGGCTTTTAAAAGGATGCTAAAAGATATTGATGATATTAAGATGGCCGAGGTTGGAGATTTAATTCTCTGGGAACAATTTCTGCCTTATGCAGTTGTTTTTGGTGTTTCTGATAAAGTAATTAAAGCTTTAAAGATCAACTTTAGTACTGAAGAAATTAATCAATCATTAATAGTACCGTTTTATTTTGGTGCTAATAGCTTTATTAGTTCTGGAGCAAGCAGTTTTCAGTCATCATTTACTAGTGCATTGACGAGTGGAGCAGGCAGCAGTTCTAGTATTTCTGGTGGTTCAGGTGGATTTACTGGTGGTTCATCTGGCGGTTTTGGTGGAGGCTCTGGTGGAGCCTTTTAAGAGTGAATAAAAAAAATAGGCTGAGAATTTTTCTCAGTCTATTTTTATACAGTAAATTAAGCGTTACGACGCTTGAAATAGAGTGTTCCAAAAAGAACGATTAAGCCAAGTAAACTTGCAATAATACCAGATTTTTCACCTGTTTGTGGAAGTGTACTTGAGTTTTTATTACCAGTTGATAAACCATTGTTAGAGTTACCAGGATTTATAGGGTTAGTGATGATTCCACCGTCAGAGCTATTATTGTTTGAGCCAGGGTTTTCTGGATCAACTATAATACCACCACCGTTATCTTCATTACCATCAACGTCAGTACCGGGTTCTTCAGTATTTGGCTCTTCAGGATCAGGTTTTTCAGAACCAGGTTCTTCAGTACCGCCACCAGAGCCACCGCCTGTTGTTTTCTTAGGATCAGATGTAACTAGGTCATCTTCCTCATGGAAACTAACATCTTTGTCAGTGATAGTAAAGTACAGCTTATCGGGATTCAATTCATAACCTTCTGGGGCTTTAGTTTCTAAGAAATAGTATGTTCCAGGTTTAAGATTATCAGCTTGAATAACGCCATATTCGTTGGTTGTATACACTGAAAGTGGTTTTCCATCTTCGGTATATAAAGTATATTCAGCGCCAGGTACACCGATTTTTTCCTTCTCATCAGCATCGTATTTGATCATAAAAGCATTGAAAGTGTCATCATCGTCTTCTTCACCTCCATCATTTCCATCAATTTTTTCATTTGAAATAGAAATGATAGCTGGAGTTGTGTCACCGTCACCAATAGTAAAGGTAACTTTATGATTGTTTGCAATATAACCATCAGGAGCCTTAGTTTCTACTAGTTCGTAATTACCATAAGGTAAATTGTATAAGTAACCAAAACCTAATTGATCAGTTGTTACAGTATGTATTTCATTAGTGTCAGTATTTTTAACTGTGAAGACAGCTCCAGGTAAACGCCAGCCAGTTGCTGAATCAACTTTTTCAAGTAGAATTGAACCTTCTTTTGATTCCACAGGTTCGTCCATTGCAGTAACGTCAACAGCCTCAGTTGTTTGACCAGTTATTGTGAATGGAACTTGGTTGGTATTGCTTTGATAACCATCAGGAGGAGTTGTTTCAACAAAGTAATAGTCCCCAGCAGATAGTTTATCGTAACTGATTTGACCATTGGCATCTGTTGTTAAATCTGAAACCACTAATGTATCAGAACCAGAGTCTTTTTTATAGAGACTATATTTGGCTCCTGGTAGGAGAGTAGTTTCATTATTGGCATCCTTTTTAGTTAAAATTACTGATCCTAAAAGATTTCCACTACCATTACCAGAGTTTGAGTTGCCAGATACGTTAGCCGAGGCGCTGCCATTTAGTTCACCACCTGATCCACCATTGCCAGTAAATGTTGCATTCATACTAGCTTTGTTTTTGAAGACCGTTCCATCAGATGCCTGACTTTGATCTTTTAGTTTAGACTCAAAACTGATGGCATACATTTGTGCTCCAACAGGACTATCAAAGTTTAGTGAAAAACTACCATCAGAGTTTTGACTAGTAGTATAGTTGTTCACCACGCTACCTTTACTGTAAACACCAGTATCTTTGTTTTTCCAGGTTGCTTCACGAACAACTAGAGAATCCCAATCAACATCAAGATTAGGATCAGACATAATATCATTAACTGTAAGAGTATTTAGATTAAGCTCGTTACGGTTAACGAGAATAGTCCAAGTAACAATTGCATTACCATTGGCATCAGTACCTAAAACACCTTTTTTAGTAATATCACTGCTACTAGATGGTCTGACGTTCAACGTACTAGTTTGGTTACCATTTACGGTTGGAAAATCAACCTCATGTGAACCGACAGAAGTATTTTTATCAACCCTAACATTACTGTCTAAGTTAATGGTTCCACTAACATGATCTAAGTCATTGACTGCATCATTAAAAGTGATCTTTAATTCTTTATCTGGGCTTTCAACAGCTGTACCAATTACTACTCCATCATTATTGGTAATATCAAAAGTCCCATTTTGCTTGAAAACTAACTCATCAGGTAAGTTAATTGTCAAGGTATCTCCACTTTGCAATTTATTAGGACTTAGGTGACTGCTATCGTACGTATAAGTAAGACCGACATCACTACTATAACTATAATCTTTGTCTTGATTATTAATAGCACCACTAGTTACCATATCGCTACTATCATAATCGGCAGCTTTAACATTATCAGTGTTAAATGAAAACATTAAAACTACTAATCCGAAGGCAGCTACAAAAGTGACCAAAAAATTGCGTAATTTATTCCCCATATTATTTCCCCTTCCTATAATTGAATACTATCTAATTATAGAATAATGTTATATTTAAAACAGTAGATATGAGAAATTTATCAATAAATTAATTATCTTTTTGAAAGCCTACTAATAGGAAGTTTATATCAAATTTAAATACTATATCTTGTGAAATTAATGAAATCTATACAATATATAGAATAGAAGTGATATTATAAGAAATGTTGTTTTTTACAAATTAAGAGAATTAAATGAGGTATGGAGGAGAATAATGATGATCGTATTGAGCGGTGCAATTGGTGCCGGAAAGAGTTCATTGGCAACAGTTTTATCAGAACATTTAGGAACAGAAGCTTTCTATGAACAGGTTGATAACAATCCCGTTTTGCCATTATTTTATAAAGATCCTAAGAAGTATGCATTTTTACTACAAATCTACTTCTTGAACAAACGTTTTGAATCAATCAAGAAAGCTATGGTACAAGATAATAATGTTTTGGATCGTTCTATCTATGAAGATTCACTATTTTTCCATATGAATGCAGATATGGGAAGAGCCACTCCACAAGAGGTTAAGGTTTACGATGAATTACTAGACAATATGATGCAAGAATTACCATATGCTGCCGCCAAGAAGGCCCCAGATTTGCTAGTTCACTTGGATATATCTTATGATACAATGCTTCATCGTATTGAAAAGCGTGGTCGTTCATATGAACAGCCAGAACAAGATCCAACATTACCAGAATATTATCAACAACTATTAGCACGTTATGATGGTTGGTATGATGATTACGATTACAGTCCTAAAATGAAAATTGATGGTGATAAATATGATTTTGTTGAAAATCCAGAAGATCGTCAAAAAGTTTTGGATTTGATCGATGAACAATTACGCGTTAGAGGAACATTAGACTAAGAATATATATAAATGCTAGGATGCAATGGTGCAGATCTAGCATTTTTTAATTGAAAAATTTTCTTCACTTGATAGTAAACTCAAAATAAGATAACCTATTAAAGGCAGTTTACACTGATTAACCTGCTTAATTAAAACAGTGGAGGATTTATTTTGAATGATTTAAAAGTAAGGGATATTACCAAATTAGCATTAATTGCAGCACTTTATGTTGCAATTACTATAGCTCCAGGAATTTCAGCATTTTCTTATGGTCAAATTCAATTTCGAGTTTCTGAGATTTTAATGTTATTGCCATTTTTCGATCATAAATATAGCTGGTCATTGATTATTGGATGTTTTATTTCCAATCTTTTCAGTGCTCAACTTGGAATGTATGATATTGTGTTAGGAACACTAGCAACAGCGATTGCTTGTTTGATCATTACACAAATTCCTAAAAAAAATAGTTTACTTTGGACAGTACCAGTTATCTGTGCGGTGGTAAACGGAATTATCGTTGGAGCGGAATTACACTTTGTGCTTAAATTGCCATTCTGGTTGAATCTGATAACGGTTGGGTTTGGCGAATTAGTGGTTGTTGCTATTGGAGCTGTAATTTTTTATTTCTTGATGAAAAATCAAAATTTCCGTAAATTAATAAACTAGACAGAGAAGAAGGAAGTGATTCCTTCTTTTTTTTGTTATAATCTACTTTATAAAGTATTGTGAGGAGATGTGTTTATATGAATATCGGAATTTTTACCGATACATACTTCCCTCAAGTTAGTGGGGTAGCTACATCAATCCAGACATTGAAAAATGACTTAGAGAGAAAAGGACATTCAGTTTATATCTTTACAACAACTGATCCTAATGTCCCTAAGAACACGATTGAACCAAACATTTTTCGTTTGACTAGTGTACCTTTTATCTCATTTACTGATAGAAGAATTGCTATTCGTGGAATGTTTCATGCGGTTGATTTAGCTAAGGAATTAAAATTGGATATTATTCATACACAGACCGAGTTTTCACTTGGTATGATTGGTAAATTTGTTGCTAAGCAACTTAAGATTCCATTTGTTCACACATATCACACAATGTATGAAGATTATTTGCATTACGTTTTAAATGGTCATTTATTGAAGCCATATCATGTTAAACAGATGACTAAATTATTTTTGAAAAATGCTTCTGGGGTTGTTGCTCCAAGTAAACAAGTTAAGGAAACTATGGATCGTTATGGAATTAAGACACCCATTTCGATTATCCCTACTGGAGTAGATTTATCTGAGTATACGAAACCGGTTAATGCATCGGCTGTCCGTGAAAAACTTGGTATTGATGAGGATACTCCAGTTATCTTGATGCTTAGTCGAATTGCTTTAGAGAAAAAAATTGATCATATGTTAAAGTCAATGCCGGAGTTATTGGATTATAATCCTAAAATCATGTTAGTTATCTGTGGTGATGGTCCGGATATGGACGAATTGGTTCAAATGAGCAAGGATCTTGGCATCAGTAATAATGTTATTTTTACAGGTGAAATTGAACATGATCAAATATCACCTTATTACCATATGGCTAATCTTTTTGTATCATCAAGTGATACTGAATCTCAAGGATTAACTTATATAGAGGCAATTGCCTCTGGAACAAAGATTGTTGTAAGAAGTGCTCCTTATACGGATGCTTTGTTGACTGATCCTTCGGTTGGTGTAACATTCAGTGAAGATGATCAATTAGTACCAAAAATTAAAACTTATTTGGATCATCCTAATTCTTTTGATGATCGTGAAGCTAGACAAAAAGTTCTATATGGTATTTCGTCTGATGGATTTGGTAATTCGATTCTTGATTTTTATCGTCATGCTGAAGATTACTTTGTTAAAGAGAAACTGTCAGATTCATCAATAGATCCAGAGGAGTATTCAAATGATTAAAATTAATATGTTTTCGTCCGCAGATAAAGTGGCAGGACAAGGTGTTGGTAGTGCTTATAAAGAACTGATCAATTTATTGAAGGATCATTTTAGTGATGAATTTGATGTGAAAATAAACGATTATCATCAAAGCGATTTGAGTCATTATCATACGATTGATCCTCAATTTTACTTGTCCACATTTTCCAAGAAGCGTGGTCGTAAGATTGGTTATGTTCATTTCTTACCAGAGACTCTTGAGGGTAGTATTAAATTACCTGAACCGGCAAAGAGCGTATTTTATAAATATGTGATTAGTTTCTATAAACGAATGGATCAAATCGTTGTTGTTAATCCAACCTTTATTGATAAGTTGGTCAAACACGGATTAGATCGAAATAAAATTAAATATATTCCTAATTTCGTATCGACTGACAATTTTTATGAGAAAACTGCTGAGGAAAAAGCTGATTTCCGTAAAAAATTGGGAATCCCTGAAGATAAGTTTGTTGTTTTTGGTGATGGTCAGGTTCAGGAACGTAAGGGCGTAGATGACTTTTATAAACTGGCTCAAACTAATCCTGATATCGAATTTATCTGGGCAGGTGGATTTTCTTTTGGAAAAATCACTGATGGATATGACCGATACAAGGACATGATTGATAATGCACCTAGTAATATGAAGTTTACTGGAATTGTTGATCGAAATGATTTGGTAAATTACTATAATATTTGTAATTTGTTCCTATTACCTTCATATGATGAATTATTTCCAATGTCTGTTCTAGAAGCCTTTAGTTGTGGTGCACCGGTGTTATTAAGGGATTTGGAATTATATCGTGCAATTATCGATGGATATTATCAAAGGGCAGAAGGTTTTGCTGATATGAATGCTTTTATTAATAAAGCGAATCAAGATCGTTCTATTTTGGATAATTTTAAAAAGAAATCGCAAGAAGCAACCAATCAATATTCAGAAGATAATTTGAGTAAGATTTGGTATGAGTTCTATATGGATCAATATAAAATTGCTAAACGGGATAAATAATGAGTAGAAAACAAATAACAGCACTTTTTGTAATGCTGGGATTAGGAATAGGTATTTTTTGGTGGGAAGCCAGAAATATTGATTTTAATTCTTTAGTTTCAACTTTTAAGAATATGAATTACTTCTGGCTGGCGGTAGCATTTTTGTCAATATTGTTGTCGTATGGCGTAGAAGCAATGGTTTTGCATACGCTTTTGAAAAAAAAGGAAGATCGAAAGTTTGGTTGGTGGGAAATGTATCGAATTCCATTAATTCAGGCTTTGTTTAATGCAATAACTCCTTTCTCATCGGGTGGTCAACCTGCTCAACTGGTGGGACTCATGCAATCTAAGATTGATGGTGGACGTGCGAGTTCGGTCTTATTGATGAAATTTGTCATTTATCAGGCAATGGTTTTAGTTAACTTCATTATTGCAATGTTGGTTAGTTTTAATAGTGTTGCTAAGCATTTTTCAGGACTAGCAACTTTGATTGTCTTTGGAATGGTCATTCATGTTGTTACTATTTCTTTCTTGTTAATGATCATGTATTATTATGATTTCACAAAAAAAATGGTACAAATCGTTTTGAAACCGGTTTTATTTTTTCTTAAAGAGGAAAAACGTGATAAAATTTTACAGTCAGCTATGAACAGTATTGATAGTTTTTACAAAGAGAGTTTAGTTTTGAAGCAAGAGAAGAAGAAAGTTATTAAAGCTTCATTACTAACAATCGTTCAACTATTTTTATATTATTTCGTAGTCTACTTTGTATTACTGGCATTGAATTGTGATCATGTTAATATTCTTGATGTTTTAGTCATGCATATTATGATTGTAATGATTGTCTCGATCTTCCCAATCCCTGGTGGATCAGGTGGGGCAGAATTCAGTTTTAAGACTTTATTTGCTGGATTTATACCTTCTCCTTCAGGACTAATTTTGGGTATGTTTTTATGGAGATTTATTACGTATTATTTGGGGATGTTCTTAGGGATTATTGCTGTTTCGAAGAAACCAAAAATTGAACAACAATTTGCTAATAAATCTATGGAGCGAAAATAATGAAGCGTATTACTAAAAGTATTTCCAATTTTTTAAATACTAGGCTAGGATTCGTACTCCTAGCAGTATTTTTATATACCATTAAAACCGTTTATGCTTATGAAACTAAGTTTAATTTAGGTGTTAAGGGTTCAATTCAAACCTTTTTGATGATTATCAATCCGATACCAGTTATGCTGCTTTTGTTTGGTATTTCATTATATATGAAAGGAAGAAAGTCTTATATCTTCCTTTTGATTATTGATTTCTTGGACACTGTCTGGTTATTCTCAAATATCTTGTATTATCGTGAGTTCTCAGACTTTTTAACTATGGTTTTGATCAAGGGCTCGGGTTCGGTTTCAAATAATCTTGGTAAAAGTATTATGGGAATTTTGAAGCCAACTGATTTCTTGGTTTTTGCCGATGTTATTATTTTGATTCTCTTGTTAGCATTTCATGTTATTAAGATGGATGTTAAACGTCTTAATTGGAAGGTCCCGGTGCTTATCAGTTCTTTAGCGGTGCTTTTGTTTGGTGCTAATCTTACATTGGCAGAAAGCGATCGTTCACAATTGTTAACAAGAACTTTTGATAACAATTATATTGTTAAATATTTGGGACTAAATGTTTTCAATATTTATGATGTTGTTAAAACAACCAAGACTAATGCTGTTAAATCGCAAGCAAAGAGTTCAGACATTGATTCAATCGAGAAATACATGAAGAATAATTATGTTCAACCTAATGTTGAATATACTGGAGTGGCAAAGGGAAAAAATGTCTTTGTTATTCATTTGGAAAGTTTGCAACAGTTTATGATTGATTATAAGTGGCAAGGTGAAGAGGTTACACCTAACTTGAACAAGATTTATCATGAAGATGATACGATCAGTTTTGACAATTTCTTCAATCAAGTTGGCCAGGGTAAGACTGCTGATGCCGAGCTGATGCTTGAAAATTCACTATTTGGTTTACCAGAAGGGTCAGCAATGGTTACCGATGGTACAACTAATACCTTCCAAGCTGCACCTGCAATTTTAAGTCAAGAGGCTGGATATACTACTGCTTCGTTCCATGGAGATGTACCAAGTTTCTGGAACCGTGACAATGCTTATAAATCATGGGGTTATGATTACTTCTTTAGTTCTAATTATTATAAGCAAAAGAAGAGTTATAACGTTGGTTATGGTATGAAAGATAAGATTTTCTTGAAGGATTCAACTAAGTATATTGAGCAATTACCACAACCATTCTATGCAAAACTGATTACCGTAACTAACCATTATCCATATACTCTAGATAAAAAGAATCAATCCATTGAAAAAACTGATACTGGAGATAAAACTGTTGATGGTTATGTTCAAACAGCACATTATTTGGATCAGTCGATTGGTGAATTTATGGCATGGTTAAAAGAGACTGGTTTGGATAAGAACAGTATGGTAGTTCTTTATGGTGATCACTATGGTATTTCTAATAACCATAAAAAGGCTATGGCTAAATTAACTGGAATAAAGGGCTTTAATGATTTCAATGATGCACAGTATCAGCGAGTACCATTCATGATTCATATGGATGGTTTAAAGGGAGGCATTAACCATACTTATGGTGGCGAAATTGATGTTCTCCCAACATTATTGAACTTACTCGGTATTAGTGACAAAAATAGTATTCAGTTTGGTAGTGATTTACTATCAAGTGAACACTCGCAAGTTGTGGCATTTAGAAACGGTAATTTTGTAACACCTAAGGTAACTAAGGTCGGAAGTACATACTACAATACTAAGACCGGGAAAGTGGATAAGAGTATCTCAAATGCGGAGAAGGAGAAATTATCCAATAAGGTTACAACAGAATTATCATTATCTGATCGAGTTATCAATGGTGATCTTTTGAGATTCCATAAATTACCTGGTTTCACTACTGTAAATAAAAAAGACTATTCATATAAGAAAGAAAGGGCTCTAAAAGAACTTAAGAAAGCACAGAAGAAGAATGGAACTAGTTTATTGGCTCAGAATGATAACAAGTCAATGGTGGATCTATATCAAACTGATGCCCCAGAATTAAGCTCTAACAAGTAATTAAAGTATCAGAGGCAATCTGCTTCTGATACTTTTTTTGTCTGAATAAACATTGAAAGTAGTATCTTAAAGGGAGGATGACAATGTTAATTGATCTTTTTTATAAAAAAATGAACTTTTTTGTAAAAAAGGGTTGCACACCTCTTTGCTAATTGGTAATATATATCTTGTTGTTGCGACAGAGCAATGGCATCAACGCTTTCAAGCTTTATCGCTTGGCTGTTGATTCCAAATTATTTTAAAGAAATGCTTGACTTGATCTTGCATCTTCGGTAAGATAATTAAGTTGTCTGTTGAGATGACATCTAACAACTTATCTGTTTTATTGATAAGTTGTTAGAAAAATTATTTTAAAAAGTTCTTGACATCAACTTGTCTCCTTGATAAAATAATTAAGTCGCTGATGAGCGTAAGCGCTTAATCAGCTGGTAGACCTTTGAAAACTGAACAAAGTTTTAACACTAT